>NZ_JBIAZP010000004.1:0-528948 GCF_042899165.1 Micromonospora sp. NPDC000121 | reverse complement strand
CCGATGTTAGTGGATGATGTTCAGGTGGAGCACGTTGCCCCTTTTTTTTTTTTTTTTTTGTTTGGGGGGGGGGGGGGGGGGGGGGCGGGCGCGCCGCCCCCCGACCGCTCACCTCAGACCTCTTCGACCGAGCTCGGCTCGCGCCGGGACAGGTCGATGCCCAGCTCCTCCGCGGCCCGGAACACCTCGTCGTCGGTCTCGCGCATCTCGAGGGCCACACCGTCGCTGGAGAGCACCTCGACGTTGAGGCACAGCGACTGCAGCTCCTTGAGCAGCACCTTGAACGACTCGGGGATGCCCGGCTCGGGGATGTTCTCGCCCTTGACGATCGCCTCGTAGACCTTGACCCGGCCGAGGACGTCGTCGGACTTGATCGTCAGCAGCTCCTGCAGGGCGTACGCGGCGCCGTACGCCTGCATCGCCCAGCACTCCATCTCACCGAAGCGCTGGCCACCGAACTGCGCCTTACCACCCAGCGGCTGCTGCGTGATCATCGAGTACGGGCCGGTCGACCGGGCGTGGATCTTGTCGTCGACCAGGTGGTTGAGCTTCAGGATGTAGATGTAGCCGACCGCGATCGGGTCCGGCAGCGGCTCACCGGAGCGGCCGTCGAACAGCTGCGCCTTGCCGGAGGAGCCGATGAGCTGCTTGCCGTCCCGGTTGGGCAGGGTCGACGCGAGCAGACCGGAGATCTCCTCCTCGCGGGCACCGTCGAACACCGGCGTGGCCACGTTGGTGTCCGGCTCGGACTCGTGCGCCTCGATGGAGCGGAGCTGGCGCTTCCACTCGGCGTCGTCGCCGTCGACGCTCCACCCCGTCTTGGCCACCCAGCCGAGGTGCGTCTCCAACACCTGGCCGATGTTCATCCGGCTCGGCACACCCAGCGGGTTGAGCACGATGTCGACCGGCGTGCCGTCCTCCAGGAACGGCATGTCCTCGACCGGCAGGATCTTGGAGATGACGCCCTTGTTGCCGTGCCGGCCGGCGAGCTTGTCACCGTCCTGGATCTTCCGCTTCTGGGCGACGTAGACCCGGACCAGCTCGTTGACGCCCGGCGGCAGCTCGTCGCCGTCCTCGCGGGAGAAGGTACGCACGCCGATGACCGTGCCGGTCTCGCCGTGCGGCACCTTCAGCGAGGTGTCGCGGACCTCGCGCGCCTTCTCGCCGAAGATCGCGCGGAGCAGCCGCTCCTCCGGGGTCAGCTCGGTCTCGCCCTTGGGCGTGACCTTGCCGACCAGGATGTCGCCGGGGACGACCTCGGCGCCGATCCGGATGATGCCGCGCTCGTCGAGGTCGGCGAGCATCTCCTCGCTGACGTTCGGGATGTCGCGGGTGATCTCCTCCGGACCCAGCTTGGTGTCCCGGGCGTCGACCTCGTGCTCCTCGATGTGGATCGAGGTGAGCACGTCCTGCTGCACGAGGCGCTGCGACAGGATGATCGCGTCCTCGTAGTTGTGGCCCTCCCAGCACATGAACGCCACGAGCAGGTTGCGCCCGAGCGCCATCTCGCCCTCGTCGGTGCACGGCCCGTCGGCGATGACCTGGCCGGCCTCGACGCGGTCGCCCTCGAAGACCACCGGCTTCTGGTTCACGCAGGAGCCGGCGTTGGAACGGCGGAACTTGTGCAGCAGGTACGTGCGGCGGTGGCCGTCGTCCTGGTGGATGGTGATGTAGTCGGCGCAGAGGTCCTCGATGACGCCACCGACCTCGGCGACCACCACGTCACCGGCGTCGACCGCGGCACGGTATTCCATGCCGGTGCCGACCAGCGGCGACTCGGCCTTGACCAGCGGCACCGCCTGGCGCTGCATGTTCGCGCCCATCAGGGCCCGGTTGGCGTCGTCGTGCTCGAGGAACGGGATCATCGCGGTCGCGACCGAGGTCATCTGCCGCGGCGACACGTCCATGTAGTCCACGGCCGCCGGCGGGACGTCCTCGGTCTCGCCGCCCTTACGGCGGACCAGGACGCGGTCCTCGGCGAAGGTGCCGTCGGCCTTCAGCGGCGCGTTGGCCTGCGCCTTGACGAACCGGTCCTCCTCGTCCGCGGTCAGGTAGTCGATCTGGTCGGTGACCCGACCGTCGACGACCTTCCGGTACGGCGTCTCGATGAAGCCGAACGGGTTGACCCGGGCGAAGGTGGACAGCGCGCCGATCAGGCCGATGTTCGGGCCTTCCGGCGTCTCGATCGGGCACATCCGGCCGTAGTGGGACGGGTGCACGTCGCGGACCTCGAAGCCGGCCCGCTCCCGGGACAGACCACCCGGGCCGAGCGCGCTCAGCCGGCGCCGGTGGGTCAGACCCGCCAGCGGGTTCGTCTGGTCCATGAACTGGGACAGCTGCGAGGTGCCGAAGAACTCCTTGATCGCCGCCACGACCGGGCGGATGTTGATCAGGGTCTGCGGCGTGATCGCCTCGACGTCCTGGGTGGTCATCCGCTCGCGGACGACCCGCTCCATCCGGGACAGGCCGACCCGGACCTGGTTCTGGATCAGCTCGCCCACCGTACGCAGGCGCCGGTTGCCGAAGTGGTCGATGTCGTCGGCCTCGTAGCCCTCCTCACCGGCGTGCAGCCGGCAGAGGTACTCCACGGTGGCGACGATGTCGTCCTCGGTCAGCGTGCCGGTGGTGATCGGCACTTCCAGCTCGAGCTTCTTGTTGAACTTGTAACGACCGACCTTGGCGACGTCGTACCGCTTCGGGTTGAAGAAGAGGTTGTCGAGCAGGGTCTGGGCGTTCTCGCGGGTCGGCGGCTCGCCAGGGCGGAGCTTCCGGTAGATGTCGAGGAGCGCCTCGTCCTGGCCGGCGATGTGGTCCTTCTCGAGCGTGGTCATCATCAGCTCGGACCAGCCGAACCGCTCGCGGATCCGCTCGGCCGACCAACCGATGGCCTTGAGCAGCACCGTGACGGCCTGCCGACGCTTGCGGTCGATGCGAACGCCGACCGTCTCGCGCTTGTCGATGTCGAACTCCAGCCAGGCACCCCGGCTGGGGATGACCTTGACGCTGGAGAGGTCGCGGTCGGAGGTCTTGTCCGGCTGCTTGTCAAAGTAGACGCCCGGGGACCGGACGAGCTGGCTGACCACGACGCGCTCGGTGCCGTTGATGATGAAGGTGCCCTTGGGCGTCATCATCGGGAAGTCACCCATGAACACCGTCTGGCTCTTGATCTCGCCGGTGGTGTTGTTGGTGAACTCCGCGGTCACGAACAGCGGGGCGCAGTAGGTCAGGTCCTTCTCCTTGCACTCCTCGATCGAGGCCTTGACCTCGTCGAAGCGCGGAGCCGAGAAGGAGAGCGACATGGTGCCGGAGAAGTCCTCAATGGGACTGATCTCGTCGAGGATCTCCGCGAGACCCGAGCGTGCGTGCGGGTCGTCCGCCGACCGGCCCTGCCAAGCCTCGTTGCCGACGAGCCAGTCGAAGGACTCGTTCTGAATGGCGAGGAGGTTGGGGACCTCGAGGTGTTCGGTGATCCTGCCGAATGAAACTCGGCGGGGAGCGAATGCGCTCGACGTACGACTGGTCTTCGCAGGGCGGGAAGCTGCCAAGATGCGTCCTTCCGAGGACCGGTGCTGCAGAACGGCTGATACGCGTGCACTCCAATGACCCCACCAGAATTATCCGTAAACGGACATTTCCGAGCAGGGGTCAAGTCGGAAGGCAGCGCAAACTAGCAGTGTAGCCGAGAGGCTAACCGCTGTCCAGCCCACCCCGCAGGTCGTCGCGGAACGTGCCTCGGGACCCCTGGAAAACCGGGTCTCACCGGGCCGCTCGGAACGCGACGTTCCTGCCGGGCCGCTCGGGTGTCGCGGCCGATGGTGCTGCCGCTGCCATTACCCAAGTGGTGGCCGTTGCAAGCGCGGAAGGTCTTGCTGGTGTCAGCGTGCCTGTCAGCCCGGGGCCGCGTCAAGGGCCGGCATCCGGGTCACCCCGTCTTTCCCACCCACGGGCTATCGCCACGCACCACGTACGCGCCGACGCCAGGCGTGGACGCCCTGCTCACCGCGCTGCGACCGGGGCCACCAAGACGGCGGGCGGCGATCCACTGTCGGATCGCCGCCCGCCGTGACGCGGTGTGCCCCGGCTCACGTGAGCCGGACGCGCGCCTGGTCGACCTCAGGTCACTTGAGGGTGACCTTGGCGCCCTCGCCCTCGAGCTTGGCCTTGGCCTTCTCGGCGGTCTCCTTGTTGGCCTTCTCCAGGACGGCCTTCGGAGCCGACTCGACCAGGTCCTTGGCCTCCTTGAGGCCCAGGCCGGTCAGCTCACGCACGACCTTGATGACCTGGATCTTCTTGCCGCCGTCAGCCTCGAGGATGACGTCGAACTCGTCCTTCTCCTCCTCGACCGGGGCGGCCGGGGCGCCGGGGCCAGCCGGGCCGGCGACGGCGACCGGGGCGGCGGCGGTGACCTCGAAGGTCTCCTCGAACTGCTTCACGAACTCGGAGAGCTCGATCAGCGTCATCTCCTTGAACGCGTCGAGCAGCTCTTCGGTGCTGAGCTTCGCCATGTCTGGCGTCCTTTCCTGAATCTGTTAGGTAAGAACTGGGTGCGCCGCGGGGCCTCAGGCCGCCTCGGCGCCCTCCTTCTCGCGCTTGTCCGCCAGGGCGGCCGCCGCACGGGCGGCCTTGGAGAGCGGGGCCTGGAACAGGGCCGCGGCCTTGCTCAGGTTGCCCTTCATCGCGCCGGCCAGCTTGGCCAGCAGCACCTCACGGGACTCCAGGTCGGCGAGCTTCGTGACCTCGGCCGCGGAAATGGCCTTGCCCTCGAAGACACCGCCCTTGATGACGAGCTTCGGGTTGGCCTTCGCGAAGTCGCGAAGGCCCTTCGCCGCCTCGACGACGTCGCCCGAAACGAAAGTCAGCGCGGTAGGACCGGTGAACAGCTCGTCGAGGCCGGAGATGCCAGCGTCGGACGCGGCACGCTTCGCGAGCGTGTTCTTCGCAACCGTGTAGCTGGTCTCCTTGCCGAGCGAGCGCCGCAGCTGGGTGAGCTGGGAAACCGTCAGACCGCGGTACTCGGTCAGCACCGTGGCACCCGCGTTACGGAAGCTCTCGGTCAGCTCAGCGACGGCCGTGGCCTTGTCGGCCCGGATCGGCTTGTCCGCCATGTCCCTCCTCTCTCGTTGCTCGAGGCTGGTCACCGTCGTCGGCCGGAGCGTTCGACGGGAGCGGAGGCATCACGAGAACGAGAAAGCCCCGGCGCAGGGCGCACGGGGCGAGGCCCGGGACACGGGCACAGTCGGCGGACCGTGCTCAGCACCGATTTTCGCTTACCGCCCTGCGCGGGTCGCCCGTCGTCGCGGGACCTTCGACCGTGCCGGGGCACGGTGACCAGCGGTCTCTGGGTGGAACTTCGCGCCAAGGTTACGCGAAGAGTGCCCGGACCACCAAATCGCCCCCGGGTGCACCGCGTCACCCCCGCCGGCACCGGGAGCTGGCCTCCGGTCAGGGCCGGGTGCGACGCCGCCACAGGTAGGCCGCCCCGGCGGCCGCGCTCCACGCCACGGCCCAGCCGGTCAGCAGCGCCACGGTCGACGCGGCCAGGTCGCCGGCGGCGGCCCGCGCGGTCGCCATCACCGGCGGCACCAGCCACGGCGCCACCGAGCCGCTCAGGCCGAGGGCGACCGCGCCGACCCCGCCGAGCGCGAGCACGGCGACCCCGTAGCCGGCGCTGCCCGCGCAGGCACGGCTGGCAAGCGCCCCGAGCGCCACCGCCGCCGGTACGGCCAGCAGGTGCGCCCACAGCCCGACGGCGATGCCGAGGGGCACCGAGCGGTCATCCGGCTCCACCGGGCCGGTGACCCCGCCGACCAGCCAGGGGAAGACCAGCGCGACGGCCACCGTGCCGAGCCCGGCCACGCCGGCGGCGAGCAGGCCGGCCAGCCGCTCCCGGCGCACCCCGACCAGCGCCTGGGCCAACCGGCGTTGCACGTCCGGCTCCACGTCCAGCAGCACCTTGGTCTGCCAGGCCAGCACCGGGAAGAGCACCACCGCCGAGACGCCGTACGCCTCCCCCGGCTGGGCCCGGCCGCCACCGTAGAGGACGCCGAGGGCCACCAGGCCCGCGAGCAGCGGCGCCAGCGCCCGTCCCGTCCGCAGGAAGCCGGCCAGCCGCAGCCGGAGCAGGGCGGTCACCGCGCAGCCCCGGTGGCCGGGCCCGCCGGCTCCGCCGCGCCGGCCTCCGCCGTCCCCTCGGCGGTCGCGCGCCCGTCCGGCGTGTCGGCGGGCGTCGGCGCCTCGGGGCGTACGCGCAGGACGTGATGGCCCTCGGCGCGCAACCGGGCGACGGTGCCGGCGACCCGCGCGGCCGGCACCGCGAGCTCGACCACCGCCATCGCCGCCTCAGCCGGCGGCGCGTCCTCGGCGACCGTGCCGTCGACCACCGTCCAGCGCCGGGCGCCGGGCAGCCGGGCGACCTCGCCACGGTGGTCGCTGACCAGCACCGACCCGCCCGCTGCCAGCACCTCGGCGATCACCTCGGGCACCAGCTCCCGGGTGGCGGCGTCGAGGCCCTCCCACGGCTCGTCGAGCACCAGCAGGCCGGGCGGGCGCAGCATCGCCTGGGCCAGGCCGACCTTCTGGGCGGTGCCCTTGGACAGCTCCGGCAGCCGAACCCGGCGGAACCGGGCCAGGCCGAGCCGGTCGGTCCAGTGGTCGACCGCCCGGTCCGTCGCGGCCGGATCGAGGCCGGCGACCCGACCCATGGCGGCCAGGTAGCGCTCGACGGTGAAGGGCTGGTCGGCGGGGAACCGCTCCGGCACCCACCCGACGTGCTGGGGCCGGTCGGTCACCCGCCCCCGGCTCGGCCGCAGCACCCCGGCCGCCACCTGGAGCAGGGTCGACTTGCCCACGCCGTTGCGGCCGAGCACGACCACGACCTCACCGGGACCGATCCGCACATCCGTCTCCCGCAGCACCCACGGCCCACGCCGCCCGTACCGCAGCCAGACGTTCTCCAGTCGCACCCGGCCGAGCATGCCACAGCGGAAACGGAACGGGGCGCCGCCACGATGTGGCGACGCCCCGTTCGGGGTGCGTGTGCTCAGCCCTCGGCCGAGCCCTCCTGCAGGTTCTTCACCAGGTTCGGGTCGACCGGGACGCCCGGGCCCATGGTGGTGGTGAGGGTGACCTTCTTGAGGTACTTGCCCTTCGCGGCGGACGGCTTGGCCCGCAGGACCTCGTCGAGGACCGCCGCGTAGTTGTCGATCAGCTGGTTCTCGGAGAACGAGGCCTTGCCGATGATCAGGTGCAGGTTGGAGTGCTTGTCCACCCGGAAGGTGATCTTACCGCCCTTGATGTCCGAAACGGCCTTGGCGACGTCCATGGTCACCGTGCCGGTCTTCGGGTTCGGCATGAGACCGCGCGGGCCCAGGATCCGCGCGATCCGGCCGATCTTGGCCATCTGGTCCGGCGTGGCGATCGCCGCGTCGAAGTCGAGCCAACCACCCTGGATCCGGGCGACCAGCTCGTCGGTGCCCACCTCGTCCGCACCGGCGGCGGCGGCCTCCTCGGCCTTCGCGCCGGCGGCGAAGACGATCACGCGGGCGGTCTTACCGGTGCCGTGCGGCAGGTTGACCGTGCCGCGGACCATCTGGTCCGCCTTGCGGGGGTCGACGCCGAGGCGCATCGCGACCTCGACCGTGGCGTCGAACTTGACGTTGGTGGTCTCCTTGGCCAGCTTCACGGCCTCGGCGGGGGTGTAGAGCTTGGTCCGGTCGATGACCTCGGCGGCCTTGCGGTAGCTCTTGCTGCGCTGCATGTTCTGGTAACTCCTGTGGTCTATGGCGGGCCGCGGCGTCCGCGCGCCCTCCCACGAACTGGATCTGGCGGTGACCGGGGTCAGTCGGTGACGTTGAGGCCCATCGACCGGGCGGTGCCGGCGATGATCTTCTCAGCCTGGTCGATGTCGTTGGCGTTGAGGTCGGCCATCTTCTTCTCGGCGATCTCGCGCACCTGGGCGCGGGTGACCGAGCCGACCTTCTCCTTGTGCGGGACGCCCGAGCCCTTCTGCACGCCGGCGGCCTTGATCAGCAGCCGGGCGGCGGGCGGGGTCTTCAGCACGAAGGTGAAGCTGCGGTCCTCGTAGACGCTGATCTCGGCGGGGACGATGTCGCCCCGCTGGGACTCGGTCTGCGCGTTGTAGGACTTGCAGAACTCCATGATGTTCACGCCGTGCTGGCCGAGCGCGGGGCCGACCGGCGGCGCCGGGGTGGCCTGGCCCGCCGGCAGCTGAAGCGTGAAAGTCTTGACGAGCTTCTTCTTCGGAGGCATGTCTCTTCCTGGGGCTTGGAACTGGGAAAGGTGCCGGCCGCGGGCGCGCACGGTCAGCGCGATGCGACAGCGGCGACGTTCTAGGGTAGCGCAGCGTCCCGCCGCCCCTCCCGCCGAGGTCGCGCGGGCGGGTGGGACGAGTACGCCGGCGGCGGGCCGTGACCCACCGCCGGCGACCGGGACGTCAGATCTTGGCGACCTGGTTGAAGTTGAGCTCCACCGGCGTCTCGCGGCCGAAGATCGACACGAGCACCTTGAGCTTCTGCTGGTCGGCGTTGATCTCGCTGATCGTCGCCGGCAGCGAGGCGAAGGCGCCGTCGGTGACGGTGACCGAGTCGCCGACCTCGAAGTCGAGGACCTTGACCTCGGGCTTGGCCTTCTTCTGCTCGGTCTCGACGGCCGGCGCCAGCCACTTCAGCACCTCGTCGAGGGAGAGCGGGGCCGGGCGGTCGGCCCGGTCCGTCGCGCCCACGAAGCCGGTCACGCCCGGCGTGTTGCGCACGCAGGAGTAGGACTCCGCGGTCAGCTCCATCCGGACCAGGATGTAGCCCGGGAAGACCTTGGCCTGCACCTGCGACCGCTTCCCGTTCTTGACCTCGACCTCTTCCCGGGTCGGCACCTCGACCTGGTAGATGTAGTCCTCCATGTCGAGGCTCGTGATCCGGGTCTCGAGGTTGGTCTTGACCTTGTTCTCGTAGCCGGCGTACGAGTGCACCACGTACCAGTCGCCCGGCGCGTAGCGCAGCTTCTGCCGCAGCTCGGCGACCGGGTCGTAGTCCTCGTCCGGGGCGGGCTCGGTGGTGGGGAACTCCGGCTCGCTGGCGGCCTCGACCGACTCGTCACCAGCCGCCGTCGCCACCGTGGACTGCTCGTCCGTGGTCTCGGCGGTCTCGTCGTACTCAGGCACGCTCGCTCACTTCCGTCACTATCGGCTCAGTCGGCCGGTCAGCTGGGGTTGCCGAAGACCCACAGCACGCCCTTCGCGAAGGCGAAGTCCAGGCCGGCCACGATCGTCAGCATCACCGTGACGAAGGCGACCACCACGGCCGTGTAGGTCAGCAGCTCCTTGCGGGTCGGCCAGATGACCTTACGCAGCTCGGCCACGACCTCGCGGATGAATCGGGCGATGCGGCCGAACAGACCCACACGATCGGTGTCCGTCTTGGTCTTGGGCCGGCTGTCGGCCGACTCGGCCTTCGCCCGCGACCGCGTCGCGGTGCCGCCCCGGGAAACGGGCTCCTCGGCGTCGGTGGCGTCGTCGTCGGCCACGTCGTCGACGACCTCGTCGTGCAGACGGTCGTCGCCGGCGTCCTCGCCGCGCCGCTTCTTGTCGGCCACTTCGCCCTCCGTCGCGGGATGTCGGGTCGCACGCGGTGGGCGTGCGCAGCGCTTGGTCACGCCGGCCGGACCAACCGTCCCGCGACGGGCCGCGGCCGGTGGACCGGCCGGACGGACCCGAATGCCTCGGAACCACCCCGCCGATGCCACCACCACGGGCCGGACGCCGCCGTACGGCGGCGCGACCCACGGGAACGGTCAGGCCTGAGGCGCAGGGGTGACAGGACTTGAACCTGCAGCCTGCGGTTTTGGAGACCGCTGCTCTGCCAATTGAGCTACACCCCTGTGCGGCAACGCTCACCCGCCCGGTCACAGGACCGTGCAGGGGTCACTTGCCCCACGGCGGACCAGTGTACGGGTAGTCGCGCGACTTTCCCAACCGGTCTGCCCATCGCGCGTCGCGGGCCTGGTCAGCGGGCCGTCCGCACGGTCGCCCGGGCCTGCGAGAGCACCTTCTCCCCCCGGCAGGTCGCGGTCACGTCGAGCCTGGTCAGGCCCTCCTCGGTGACCTCCCGGACGACCGCCGTGACCTCGATCTCGGTGCCCTCGTCGTCGTCCGGGACGACCACCGGCCGGGTGAAGCGGACGTTGTAGTCGACGACCGCGTCCGGCCTGCCCGCCCACTCCGTCAGCGCGCGGCCGACCAGCGCCATGGTGAACATGCCGTGGGCGATCACGCCGGGCAGACCCACCTTGGTGGCGAACCGGTCGCTCCAGTGGATCGGGTTGAAGTCCCCCGAGGCGCCGGCGTAGCGGACCAGGTCCGCGCGCGTCACCCGGAACGTCTTGGCTGGCAGCTCCATCTCAGCCCTCCCCGCGTACGACGAGCTTCGACCAGACGGTCACCACCGGCTCCCCGGTCGGCGTGCCGACCTCGGTGCGGGTGGTCAGGAAGTCGTGCCCGCCGCGGCTGCTGACGTCCTCGACGACGCAGACGCAGACCAGCTCGTCCCCCGCCACCACCGGGCGGGTGTAGGCGAAGCGCTGGTCGCCGTGGACGACCCGGCTGTAGTCCACGCCGAGGGCCGGGTCGTCGATGATCTGCTGGCTGGCCGCCATGCTGACCACCACGGGGAAGGTCGGCGGGGCGACCACGTCCGGGTGACCGAGCGCGCGGGCGGCCTCCGGGTCGTGGTGGGCCGGGTCGGTGGCGCCGATCGCCGTCGCGAACTCACGGATCTTTTCTCGGCCCACCTGGTAGGGGGCGGTCGGCGGGTACGTCCGGCCGACGAAGGACGGGTCCAGGGACATGCCGCGAACCTACACGCAAAAAAGATCGCCGATCCGTACGGGGCGGCGGCGGCCGGAGCCGCGCCGTCCTGACGGATCGGCGATCGACGTGTGGAGACCGGGCCGGCCGAGCCGGCCGCGGGTCAGCGGGTCTCGCGGTGGACCGTGTGCTTGCCGTCCCGCGGGCAGAACTTCTTCAGCTCGATGCGGTCCGGGTCGTTACGACGGTTCTTGCGCGTGATGTAGTTGCGCTCCTTGCACTCCACACACGCCAAAGTGATCTTCGGCCGGACATCGGTCGCCTTCGCCACGGCGGAGTGCCTTCCTCGCTACGGGTAACAACTACGGCGCATCAGCCTACGCGCTGATCACGCGGACATGCAAAGTGGGCGCCTGTGGCGCCCATCCCACCGGCCGCCGGGAACGAGCCCGGTGGACGAGAGTAGCGGTGGCCGGACTTGAACCGGCGACACAGCGATTATGAGCCGCTTGCTCTGCCATCTGAGCTACACCGCCGTGGCGGGTCCAGCCGGACCCTCTGAGCCCCCTTACGGAATCGAACCGTAGACCTTCTCCTTACCATGGAGACGCTCTGCCGACTGAGCTAAGGGGGCCTGCGCGATCTCCCCGGGGGGTGACGCGCAGGGGATACATTACACGGCCGGGCGGCGGAGATGAAATCGGATCCCCCACCGCCGCGTTTTGGCAGCTCAGGGCACGACGCGCAGCCGGGGCAGCTCCCCGGCGGAGACCGCCTCCGGATCGACCTGGGCGCCGAACCACGCCTCCAGCCGCTCGTACGGCAGCGGCCGGCTGAACAGGAAGCCCTGACCGATCTCGCAGCCGATGTCCTGGAGCAGCTCCAGGGTCAGCTCGCTCTCCACGCCCTCGGCGACCACGGCCAGGCCGAACTGCTGGGAGAGGGTGACCACGGCGTTCACGATGGCGAGGTCGCCCGGGTCCGTCGCCATGCCCTGCACGAAGGAACGGTCGACCTTCACCTCGTGCACGGGCAGCCGGCGCAGGTGCGCCAGGGACGAATCCCCCGTGCCGAAGTCGTCCACCGACAGCCGCACGCCGAGGTCCCGCAGCCGCCGCAGCGTCGGGATGGGCCGGTCGGTGCCGTCCAGCACCCCGGCCTCCTTGATCTCCAACGTGAGCCGCTGCGGCGGTACGCCGTACTCGTCGAGCAGCTCCTGGACGCGGGCCGGGAAGTGCTGGTCGGTGAGCGTACGGGCGGAGAGGTTGACCGCGACGGAGAGCGGCTGGCCGGCGTGCGACCAGTCCCGGCTGCGCCGCAGCCCCTCGCGGAGCACGAACTCGGTGAACCGCCCGAGCTGGCCGGTGTGCTCGGCCACCGCGACGAAGTCCTCCGGGGCGACCGACCCGTGGGCCGGGTGCTCCTACCGGGCCAGACACTCCACGCCGACCAGCCGGCGGTCCCGGAGCGTCACCTTCGGCTGGAAGTAGACCTCCAGCTCGCCGTCGTCCAGCGCCCGCCGCAGGTCGCCGGCGAGCCCGAGCCGCCGCAGCGACCGGGACTCCAGCACCGGGTTGAACAGCTGCACGCTGCCCGGCACGGACTTGGCCGCCGTCGCCGCCAGGTCCACCCGTTGCAGCAGGGAGGCGGCGTCGCTGCCGTGATCCGGGTGTACGGCGACGCCGACCGCCGTGTCGACGTCCAGGGTGAGCGCGTCGAAGACCATCTCGTCGCGGATCTGCTCGCGCAACTGCGCGGCCAGCTCCACCGCCGCCTCGGCGCTCTCCAGCCGCAGCGTGACCAGGAACTCGTCCCCGCCGGCCCGGCCGACCAGGGCCGACGACGGGGCGCAGGAGCGCAGTCGGTCGGCGACCTCGGCCAGGACCTTGTCACCGGCGGCGTGCCCGAGCGACTCGTTGACCTGACGCAGCCGGTCGACGTCGAAGAGGAGCAGCGCCACCACCTCGCCGGGCGCGCGGATCTTGACCGCCTCGTCCAGCGCGCCGCTGATCCGCCGCCGGTTGGGCAGCTTGGTCAGGGCGTCGTGGTACGCGTCGTGCCGCAGCCGGTCGACCAGCCGGGAATTCTCCAGCGCCACCGCCGCGTGCGCCGCCACCGTCTCGAACAGGGGCACGTCGGTGCGGACGAAGTGGTTGCTGTCCCCGAGGCGGTTGGCGACCTCCAGCGTCCCGATGACCGCCTGGCCGGACCGCAACGGGATGACGATGACGTCCTTGACGCGCTGCGCCGACAGCGCCGTGCGCAGGTCGCCGTCGGTCATCAGGCCCCGCCCGACGGCCACCGTACGGCCCTCGTCGCGGGCGCGTTCCCGCAGCGCGGGCGGAGTCTTGGCGAAGTCGAGCAGGCCCGGGTCGTCGTTGCGCGCGGTGAGCAGCACCTCCGGGTGCCGCCCCTGGGCGGGCAACCAGAGGGTGGCGTACTCGGCCTGCATCAGGGCGCGTACCCGGCCAAGGAGGGCGTCGGGCAGGGTGCCGTACTGACCGCTCTCGCTCACGGCGCGGCTCAGTTCGTACATGTCGGCGAGCGTGCGGTGCTGCCGGAAGAACTGCGCGTACGCCCGGTAGACGAGGGCCAGCGCGGCGACCAGGACCGCCAGCAGCAGCAACGACCACCAGGTGGCCGCGATGAGGAGCAGGACGACCGTCCCGCAGGCGATGTTGATCGCCGCGGCCAGCAGTCCCGGCGGGGACTTCCGGAACACCTCGCGCCCGGCCTGCCAGCCCTGGAGCAGCGTGTGCACCCCGGCGATCGCGGTGAGGCTCACCAGGTTCACCATGCTCGCCGCGACGAACAGGGTCAGCCAGGTGGCCGGGCCCACGCCCCGCACCGGCGGAAACGCCTGGAGCACCAGGACGGCCAGCGACGAGCCTGCGGCGGCCCGGGCCACGTTGAACCAGAACTTCGTGGCGGTGGAGGGGTGCCGCAGGTGGGTGATGATCGCCGAGAGTGTGTAGATGGCGACGACCGTGAGCGGCCGCACGAGGAAGAACGCCAGGACGAGCGGGATCTCGTTGAGCGTCATCCCGATGGACTGCCGCCGGACCGTGAAGTTCAGTACCGGCATGCCGGCAGCCACCATGGCCACCAGCAGCAGCGCTGCCAGTGGCCATTCGCCGAACGGCTCCGGGGCGACCAGGCCGACGACCGTGGCGCAGACGACGGCGAGCATCGCCAACGGCCCGGTGATCAGCCAGGCATACTCCGTCGAGCGGGGACCGGTGCGGCCTCGACCCGCCATGCCGCTCCCCTCACCGGCCGCGCCGGCTCACATCATCGACGTCATGGTTCGTCAGAGCTTGGGCATGTTCCAGACGAAATCCAACAACTGAGCGTCGCCGACGTTCGAGGCGTCACCGACGAAGACGCCACCAGCCACAGCGGCGAGTGCGAGAAACGAGCCAAGCAGCCGGCCCAGCCTTCGACCAGACATGTTTGCTCCTGTCAGGGAAGTGTCACGGGGATGGTGGAGGTTCCACGATCGTGCCACAAGGCAGGTACCCAGAAAAGCCGTGCGTCTACCGCCAGCCCGAGCGTCGGTTACTCTCCGCCGTTCGGACCATCACCCACGTCGCAGCGGGCCAGATCACGAGCCTGCGCGGCCACCACCCACTTCGTACAGTGCCGAATACGACCTTCGGCGCATTCCGCTCGGCGACCGGATCCGGCAGGGGCTGGCCGACCCGCGCGGCCACCGCCCATCAGTCACCCGGGGAGCCGCACCACTCATCCGGACATCCGCCCGGGCATCGACCACCATACCCGGTCTGCGCCATCGCGCCAGTGCCTCGACACCATGCGCCCGATCGGTGGAGGCCACCCCCGGCCGGAGCGGCGGATCCGGACAAGCCGGTCAGGAGCCGGGCCGCGAGAGGCGCGCCCGCCGCGCCGTCCTGCGACGCGTCTACGACGCGCCGATCGACGAGGTCTGGGAGGCCATCACCACCCCGGAGCGGCTGAACCGCTTCTTCCTCCCGATCAGCGGCGACCTCCGCGAGGGCGGCAGGTTCAGCATCCAGTACAACGCCAGCGGCGAGATCCTGCGGTGCGACCCGCCCCACCTGGTGACCCTGTCCTGGTCCGCCCACGAGGGCGAGCCGGCCGACCAGGTCGAGATCCGCCTGAGCGCCACCGAGGACGGCAGGACGGCACTCGAGTTGGAACACGCCTCGGTGAACGAGGTCTTCCTGTCCAGCGACCCGAAGACCGGCATGTGGGGCGTGGGCCCCGGCTGGGAAGGCCCCCTGCGCTACCTCGCCAGGCACCTGAACGGTGAGCTGCGCGACGCCCCCACCCCCGGAGCGCGTCGCGCAGCTCACGGGGCCGTTCGCGCGGCGATGGGTAGAGGATTCCCGCCCTCCAGCTTCCGCGACGGATTTCCGTTCTGCCGCGTGCCCGATCCCAGCACGATGATCAACCCCTTGCACGGGTCGCACCGTGCCGCGACGATGAGCGCCCCCGCGCAAAGGAGCGCTCATGGCGGACCCGCCCAAGCATCCGGTCGAACAACCGGCCCTCCGATCGCTGATGCTGACGTCCCTCGTCCTCGCCGCCGCACTTCTCGTGTGCGGCGCGCAGCCCGGTGCGAGCAGCAGGTTCCTGAACGCCATCACGGCGCTGTTCTTCGCCGTCTTCGTGGTCACGTTCGGCCTCTACTGGCTGGCATGGGTGCTTCGGGAACATGAACTCTGGCGTGAGGGGCGCCGGGGCCAGGAGGAATAGGCAAGGGTCGTCTTCTCTAGCTCCTGGAAGCGGCGCGTTCGTAGGCCAGGGTGAGTTCGGCGAGGACGCCGTCGGCAGGTTGCGGATGGCCTTCGAGGTGCGTGGCCCGGAGCTCGTCCATGAACCTCTCCCACATCTCAGGACCACCCTCAGCGAGAAGTTGGGCGCGGATCGACAGCTCGGGTGTCGTGGGGAGCCATCGGGAACCCCAGGCACCGAGATGCGCCATGAGCGGCACGAGTTCGATCGCTGCCTCGGTGAGGCGGTAGTCGATCTTCTGTCGGTGGCTCGGGTCGTCATGCCGACTGAGCAGGCCCGCGTCCACGAGCCTCGACAAGCGGCTGGCGAGGATGTTCGACGCGATGCCTTCGATCGAGTTCGTGAGCAGCTCGCGGAAGTGCCGGTGACCGCCGAAGATGACGTCCCGCAGCACGACCAGGCTCCATCGATCTCCCAGCAGCTCGACGGTCAGATTGATCGGGCACCCCGATTTTCCCTCGGGCACAGGCAGGCGACCGACCCCTACTGGTTGCGACATGCAATCAGAGTAGTACGGTGCTACCGGTTGCGAGTTGCAATCGGTTGTTGCTCATTAGCTCCTGAGGAGGAGACATGGCGCAGCTGTTGAGGGTGCAGTGCTTCAACGTGTCACGTGACGGGTTCGGTTCGGGTGAGGGGCAAAGCCTGGAGCGGCCCTTCGGCCACGCAGACCCCGACCCCCTGTTCTCCTGGCGCGCCGCTACCGCCAGCTTCGTGTACCGCACCGAACCCGGCGGCACTCGCGGGCTGGACGACTACATGACCCGCGACTACGACTGCAACATCGGAGCGGAGATCATGGGTCGGAACAAGTTCGGCCCCCAGCGCGGCCCCTGGGAGAACCACGAGTGGCAGGGGTGGTGGGGGGACAACCCACCGTTCCACACGCCGGTCTTCGTGCTCACCCATCACGTACGCCCGTCGTTCAGCCTGTCTGACACCACCTTCCACTTCATCAATGCGAGCCCGGCCGAGGCGCTGGAACGCGCGAAGCAGGCCGCCGCCGGTCGGGACGTACGCCTCGGTGGTGGAGTTGCCACTATCCGAGAGTTCATCGAGGCCGACCTGGTCGACACGATGCACATCGCCGTCGCGCCCGTCGACCTCGGTCGAGGCGAGCGGCTGTGGGAGAGCCACACTGATCTTCTCGACCGCTTCCACCTTGAGTCAGCGCCGAGCCCCAGCGGAGTCACCCACCTCCTGTTCTGGAGGCGATGACCACACCCGCGCGAGCGCACACACATGCCGCTTCCGCGAGCCGACTGTGTCGCAGATCGAGCGGGCCGGAGCGGGATCGGGTGAGACTCACGAAGAGGCCCTTGACCGGCGTTGGCGCTGATCAAGGGCCTCTTTCTGCACCTGGTGGCGAGCAGCGGATCCGTACCTCTGTAGTTCTCGCGGCCGATTACCGAGCGCCATCCGCAGCGCTGTGACCAGGGGATCTGCCCCGTCGCACGCCGTCGGCGGCACGCATCCGACACAAACTCAGCTCTCCGGCGACGGCGGCGACCGCCAAGGCTTCGCGCAGCACCGGGCGCACGTGAGTCTGCGCCGCTGGCGTCCCCCGGTCGGCATCGCGCCGCACCAACGCAAGCTTTAGCTGAGGGCGGACGAGGACCTGGCAGGCGGGGTCACGCGCGGCGTCCGGGGGGCGTCAGGAACAGCTCCCGATCGCGCCAGACCACGACCACGGACAGCACCAGCAGCAGGGCGGTCTGGATCACCTTGGTGTCCGGGTGCGTGCGGAAGATCTCGTTGCCGAAGTTGGCGGCGAGGTGGAAGACGATCGCGACGAGGACGCTGCGGCCAGCACGGTAGTAGAGCCAGTTCATCAGGATGACGAACGGTATCAGCGAGAATGCGTAGTTGAGGCTGTGGATCAGGCCCTCCTCGACGACCTCCGCCTGGTAGTAGCCCTTGATGAAGCCGAGCGGCACGTGCCACAGCACCCAGACGACGCCGAACACCAGCGACGCCCACAGAACCTTCATCCGGGACGCGAGCGCGTCTGTGCCGTAGGTCTTCCAGGCGACCTCCTCCAGGACGGGGGCCAGGACGAGCGTGATCCACGCCGGCAGCAGGCCCGTCGCGAACGTGAAGCCGTTGCGGAGCTCGAACTGCGAGACGTCGTAGCCGAACGGGATGGAGATCGCGGTGGCGACGAGCAGGGCGCCGGGGAGCAGGGCGACGGCCGCCAGCCAGACCCAGGCGCGAGTGCCGCGCGGCGCGACCAGGCGAGTGAGGACGTCGCGAGTGAGCCCGTCTCTGCGGATGAACCAGATCGCCACGACGACCGGGGCGGCGAGACCGGCCAGGCCGAGGCCGGTCATGACGGCGAGGGTGGCCTGGCCAGGATCGGGCTGGTTCGACAGCCAGGCGGCGGTGAACCACAGCGCCCACGGGATGGCGGTGGCGAGGACGTAGAAGGCGAGGGGGTGGCGGTAACGGCTGACGTTCTCTAGCTCCAACGCGCGGGGCGTCTTGTCAGACCGGGGAGGTTGTGCCGTGTAGGTCATGACCTGCATGTTTGCCCTGCTGCAGCGCAATCGCCATGGCAGGCAGGGTTAGTTCCGGGACGACTCAGGGCGGGCTCAGGGTCGGGGACACGTTGATTTCAGCTTGATTTCATCCACTGGCCAAGTCGAGCAGCACGCAGCTGTGGCCCCCATGCTGCTGACCACCAGGTCCGCCCCCGCTGTTCGGAACGCTTCAACTTTCCGCGGCCGATTCGCGTAGCCGACCGCCCGCACCTCGGCGGCCACGTCATTCGGAAAGATCGGACCAGGTCGCCCGCCGGGAAGGGCAGCGCCGGCGGCAGACCTCCCGCCTTCGACAAGGTGACCTATCGCAAGCGCAACGTGGTCGAACGCTGCTTCAACCGGCTCAAACAGTGGCGAGACCTGACCACCCGATATGCCAAACGCGCATCCCTCTACCGAGCCAGCCTCGTCCTGATCGCCGCCATCATCTGGCTTCCATGATCGACAGGGCCGGCCCTTTCAGTTGCAGCCCGTCAGTGCGATCCTGCTGAGGATCGGCCGACCGAGCTGGAGCCCGATCACGGCTTCCCCGGCCTCGGCAAGATCCGCCGCGTCGAACTCACCGCTGCGTGCCGCCGTCCAGAAGTCGTCGGCCTCCACGGTCGTGCCGCTAGGGAAGATCAGCTCTATTTCGATCTGGACGCTATCCGCGAGGTCGAGATCGAGGTCGTCCTCGCCCGACGGATCGCCCGGCACACCGTCGTGCCATTCAACAGCAGGAATGGCGAAGCGCCGGGCTAGCAGCAGCCCTGGCGGACCGTCCGGCCACTCCAACACGCCGGCCTCGATGACCAGCGTGTCCGCCTCCACCTCACCTTCCCACCGGTCGAAGAGACCGTCCAAGGGAACCGCGAGGGACGCCCGGAAGACCCGCCAGGCAAGGTCCACGTCCTGGATGCGATCAGGGTCGCCGCCCTCCGCCTCAACCAGTCGGCGCAGTTCCTCAACTCCGTCACGCCATGAGAGGCTCGTCATGGCGACATTTGATCACTCAGCCACTCGGGTACGCCATTCGCCGGCCGCCGCAGCCGATCTTGTCGCTGGGTCCGTCGGCGTCCAAGACGGTCACTGCGGCCGGAGCGGCTGCAGTTCGCCGTTATACAGCGGGAGCGGAAACCGGCCACCCTGTTCGCCCACTATCGCTGAGGCGCCCCGAGATCACGGGGCACCAGCGAGAACAGGATGACATCGACCCGGCCAGCGTGGATGAGACCAGCATTCCGCATGATGCCTTCTCGATGCAGCCCCGCTCGCTCAGCCACTTTCTGAGAGGCGACATTGTCAACCGCTGCCTTCAGTTCCATACGCTCGAAACCCTGGTCGGCCAACAGCCAGCGCCCCACCGCCCGAGTCGCTTCGGTTGCAACTCCGCGTCCTCTGGCCCAAGGGGCGACCCAGTAGCCGACCTCACTGATTCGCGCGCCCCAGTCGGTCTTCTTCAGACCGACCGTGCCCAGGAGATCATCGGTCCTCGCGTCGGTGATCGCGAAGTGGATACCGTCACCGGACTCCCGCAAGGCATGCGAGACCTTCGTACACCAATTAGTGGCGTGGTCAAGCGTGTACGGCTGAGGCAGTGGCAGCCACTGTTGCGTCAACTCGTCCGAACACCCCGCATGAGTAGCCTCGACGTCCTTGCTGGTGAACGGTCGGAGAGTCAGCGCCCCTTCATGTATTGACACCTCAGGAAAGGCATGTGCCATGTGGCGTCTCTTTCTCTGCGTGAAACCGGCGATCATAGCAGCGAACGTTGGCGCGGTCTTTGACGGGCATCCTGACTGGACTGGACTCGGGTACGGCCAGAGGGCTGCACGCGGACCCTCACCTCGCCGGCTGATTCTCGGTCCCTTGACTCAGCGATCAAGTACCTAGCAGTACCCGCCCGGATCGAACGGCAATCTGTTCGCCACCCGACGCGGCCCCGGCGGCCGGTACATGCCCACCGTCGGACAGCCGATCCCGAACAACAACTACGGGATTGCATGGCGGGACGCGCGGGCAGAGGTGCTTACGCCGGCTCAGCAGCGCTCACCGCTGGCCCGCCGGCCGTATGACCTACGACACGCGGCCGTGTCGCTCTGGCTCAACGCCGGGGTGCTAGCGACCTAGGTTGCCGAGTGGGCCGGGCACAGCGTGCACATCCTGATACGGGTGTACGCGAAGTGCGTCTACGGCCAAGAGGAAGCCGCGCGTCGCCGGATCGAGGCGGCGCTAGGTCCTGTCCCCAAGGTTGGAGGCGTCGCAACGCGCTCATGCGCTGTAGCGTGTGGTCCACGTCCGCCGCTGGAGGTGCCACCCGCGCGACGCCTCGTGCTTGATAAGGACGCAGGCGATGGGGAAGTCCAGGCCCCCTGCCTCGGCGAAGCGGTCCGTGAACCACTCGTACAGGTGCCGGGCGGCGAACCGGCCGGCCTGCTGCAGCCGTCCGATCTCGTCGACCTCGATGCCGCAGTCGGCGAAGGCGAACCAGCCGAACCCGAAGCGGTTGAACCTGGTTGCGTAGAGCGATTCACCGAGGCTGTTGACAGCGATATAGTCGCCGTCGCGGTCGACGGCGACGAGATTGATGCCGAAGGCTCCACGATCGACCTCCAGCCTGAAGATCAGCGCGCCGGTATCGGCGTGATACGGGTAGCTGAAAATTTCGCGCAGCTTCTCGATGGTGCCCTCACGCTTGGCATCGATGTTCGTGACGATCTGCGCCCGGATGATGTCGCTAATCATGTCGATGGTCCTGACGAGAGCCGGTGGTACGGATCATGCTGCCGCTTGCAAGATCGGCGAGACGAAGCCTAGGCCAGACCGAACCGGAGCAGACACCCGGTCACGAGGGTCAGAGCGTTGATCACGGCGACACGTATGCGACACAGCCAGCGAGATCGAGCGGGCTAGTGCAGGATTGAGCGAGACTGACGAAAGAGGCCCTTGACCAGCGTTCGCGCTGGTCAAGGGCCTCTTTCTGCACCTGGTGGCGGGTAGAGGATCCGAACCTCTGTAGCTTTCGCGACGGATTTACAGGGCGTCCGCGATCTTGGTTGGGTCACCTGCGCTGAGCTGCGACTTCTGCCCTGCGGACGGCGACTTGCCGAACAACTGCCCACCATCTGCCCACGCCCACGGCCCTGCCACTATGCCCTCGCCGGAGGGTTCAACACGGTGCCAGGCGGACACGGTGCCAGGTTTGCACTGTTGCCATTTGGCACTGTGCCAGCGCCGCAGAATTTTTTTTAAAGGTCGTCCTCGAACCACGCGCTGAACTCGCCGGCTGTACCAGTGCGCCCAACGCCGCGAGGAGAGCCGACACCCCAACCATGGCCAGCTGAAACTTCGTCGGAGCCTCCGAGAAGCCGGTTACCGCAGCCGAGCCCGCAGCACACGCAGCCACAAAAGATGACAACCGCCGGCCTCGCCTCTTGGGGTTCGAGCGCATGCACGCACTGTTACACACCGGCGCTAGCATCCGAGGGCGTCGCCGATCTTGTCGTTCATGGTGTCGTCTCCCCCGTCGATGCAGTTGGCGTAGACGCGGAGCAGGACGGCGACGCCGTGGCCCAGGCGCCGGGCGACCTCGGTCGGCGGGACGCCGGCATTCAGCCAGAGCGAGGCCGCCGCGTGACGCAGGTCGTAGGGACGGCGTACGAGAGGCGAAGCGACCTGCGATTCGGTTAGCGCCTTCTCGCGAGCGAGCTTCCACCACCGGTCATAGACCGACTCGGAGAGCGGCCCGCCGTGCAGGCCCCGGAAGAAGCGCCCATCCGGGCCGACATCGTGGTTCTCGACATGCGCGCACAGCAGCTCGACCAGCCGGGGCGGGATCGGGACCGTCCGGGTTTCCTGCCGCGCCCGGTGCTTGAGGCCGCGCCGCTCGTGTGAGCCCCCATCATCGGTCCAGTGCGACCCGGCGCGCGGAGCCGTCCCGGCGAGCACCAGGCGGCCCCAGCGGTATTCGACCTTCTCGTGGTCGCACGACTCGGAAGGCTTGACCGCCGCCAGGTCGTCGAAGTCGGTCCCGCAGTCCAGGCAGCGCCCAGGAAGGTCGCAGTCCTCCCGCCGCAGGTCCGCCGCTTCCGAGGGCCGCATGCCCGCGTAGTAGAGGCAGCCGAAGAAGGCTGTGACCTTGTCGGCGCGTTTGCCGAGAGATTTCACCGCCTCCAACAGCGTGGCGACCTGAGCGGGGTTTGCCACCACCCGCCGGTCGATGGACTGCGCGACCTCGGGGGCGGTCCACTGGACCCGGTCGACGGGGTTGGACGCGATCAGTTCCAGCTCGACGGCGTACCCGAGCGCGTTGTAGAAGGTGGCCCGCTTGCGCTGGACGGTGGAGGCAGCCGCGGGCTTGCCGTCGAGGCGTACGCACAGGCTGTCGAGGACTCGGCGGACCATCGCGGGCGAGTCAAGCTCGACGACCGGTAGCGACGCGGTTTCCAGCCAGGCGAGTGCCGCCGCGTGGTCGGCCGGGATCTCGTCGGACCAGCGACGCGGGTTCAGCCCGTAGAGGTACAGCGCCTCACGGAGCACGGCGTCATCCGGCCGGCCCCGCTTCGTCGGCCGGGTCAGGGTCACCGTGATCGAGGTCAGCGCCTCGACGATCGACCGCCGGGTCTTGGCCGCCGCCCGGGGCCACTTCATCTCGACGTACGCGCGGCTGTGCGCGTACCAGGTGGTGGGGTTCTTGGTTCTGGCCTCGGAGACCGGGCGCCCGGTGGCCGGGTCGAAGGGCTCCCCCGCATTGGCCGCCTGGACCAGCTCGGCGCGGAACGAATGCGCCAGCGCCTTGGTACGAAACATCTCCTCGAAGCGCTGGCCGCTCACTGCCCAGCGGACCCGCCAGGGCCGAGCCTTCCGGTCAGCGCGCTTGCCGATCTCCCAGATCTGGACCTCGTAGCTCTTCACGCGGCGTCCTGCTCCAGCTCACCGAGCCACCGACCGAGCGCCGACCGGCGGACCCGCAGTTGCCCGTTTGGGAGCTTGATCACCCGCGGTCCCTTGCCGGTCTGCCGCCAGTAGAACCAGGTCGAGCGCGGTACGCGCAGCTCGGCGAGCACTTCCGGCACGGTCAACAACTCTTCGTTCACTGTCTTTCCTCCCCGTGGTGCTGTGCGCTGTGCTGAGTTGCCGAAAGATCTGAGGACCCCTGCGCGGCCCGGTCCTTGGCAGCGAGCAGTTCGGACCGCCAGCGGGCGCGTTCGCTGATCGACCGCATGAGCCGATGCGACAGCGGTCCCACGTCGGGGTCGTCGGGCCGGGCGAGTTCCCAGGCATGCCGGACCCGTTCGACGGTGGCGCCCTGGTCGTCGACGAGCTGCCCGGCCTCGCCAGTCGCGCCGCTGTCGGTGGTGGCGCCGAGCAGGGCACGCACCCACGCCCGCGCGTCGTGCTTGTGATCGGCGAGAGTCTTGCCGGACCAGTCGCGGGAGATGAGGATGCGCCGGCCGCCGATGCCGAGGGTGTCCCGCTGGTGCACCTTGCCCTTGCAGCGGCCGGGCTTGAGCTTCGCGTGCGCCTTCTTCGGCTGGACGCCGTAGAGCAGCCAGTTCGCGCAGCGGTCGGTGCACGGGGTGAGCTGGAGTTGCTGCCAGAGCCGGTCGAGGTGTTTGCGCTGCCGGTCGGTGGTCGCCTTGTGGCAGTCGCCGGTGTGCTTGGTGATGTACTTCGTGACGTACCGGATGGTCCGCTCGGCGTCCTCGGTGCCGGGCATGACGCCGCGGGCGTCGACCTGGGCGCCGAAGCGGACAACGTGCACGGGCTCGGCGTCCGGGTCGTCGTCGATGGCGTCGAGGGCTTCCGTCCAGGTACTCAGCGACTCGCGGGTGTCCGGGTCGACCCACGCCGCCGCCTGCTCATCCCAGACCGGGAGCCGGTCGAGGGTGTACCGCTGGACGTCGACCGAAGGCCACCACACCTGGTGATAGGTCGCCGCCGCCACGGTGCGCAGCACGTCGCGGGGGATGGTGCCCCGGATGGCGAAGTGCGCATGTGGGGCGAGTCGACGTTGGGGCTCGACGCAACCGGCGTACTGGACGTTCCAGCCCTCACAGCGGCGCAGGTTCTGCCAGAACCGGTCGAGCAGCCGGGGGAAGTGGACGGCGTCCCAGGCGGCGCGGCGGTAGTCGTACCGGTCGGGGTTGACCGGGGTGCCGTCGGGGCGGACCGGCCCGTACGAGTCGAGGGTGAGCGTGAGCCACATCGACGGCCGGAAGGTCGACCCGTCCGGGGCGGTGTACGTCTTGCCGACGGTGCGCCGCTCAACCTTGCGCCGGGGCAGGTCGGGGGCGTCCTGGCGCCGCTTGGTGGAGCGCTTGCGCCGGCGGCCGGGCTCATCGTCGGAGTCCTCGTCGACGTTGCCGTGGGGTGGCCCGACGCGACCGCGTAGGCCCTCAGCGGCGATGGCCTCTTCCACCTCGCGGATTGCCTCGTCGAGGTCGGCGACCTGGTCGTACTGGCTGGCCCGGCATGCTTCGTCCCGGGCGAACTCGAAGTGTGCCCGAAGCAGGATCAGCGATTTCTGTTCCTCGGTCGCGGGTTCCGGGCCGGGTAGCGGCTCGTCGTCGCGGTGCCAGCCCTCCCGGATCTGGGCCTGCCGCAGCCGGCGGTTCTTCTTCGCGCACGGCGCGCACTTGTCTTCGCGGGTCGCCCCGCAGGGCAGGTCGATGACCTCAGTCAGGCCGGTGTCGAGGTCAGTGCGGCGCATCGCCAGCGGGCGGACGCAGACGCCGTACTCGGCCGCGATTTCTTTGAGTACGTCGACCGAGCGGGGTAGCGCCATGCGGGCCGCCCGCGACCCCGGCCGAGGAGCAACCGGGGTCGGGGCGGCGGGGGCGAGACCGGGCAGGGTCGGAGCCGTCATCGGATGATCCCGACGACCTGGGGCCGGTTGGGCTGGACGACGCCGAGCGGAGGCAGCACCGCCGACGGGGCCGGGCGGACCGCTGGGGCGGGCACGGTCGGCTCAACCGGTCGCTCCGGTTCAGGCTCGGTGACGACCTGCTCTGGGACCTCATAGGTCCAGTCGAGGGGCGGTTGGTCCGGCTCAGGAGCCGGGACGGTCGCAGGTGCGCTGGACAGGACGACCTTCACCAGGGCGAGAAACGCCAGCGACGGAACGGCCGCCACGATCCAGCCCCACACCGAAGGTTCGGCTTCCGCGACCTGGGCGGCGAGGGAGAGCAGCGCGAACGCGACCAGGAGCACGCCGACCAGGCCGACGGGACGACCGGCGCGACGGCGGGCGCGGATCTCCAAGCCAAGGTAGATCGCCATCAGCTCGACGGCTACAGCGTTGGCCCAGCCGATCCAGTCGGGCTGGCCGTGGGCAACGGTCAGGTCGTGGACGTGGGTGAAGGCCGCAGCACCGGCCATGGTGCCGATGGCGAGGAGGATCAGCACGCGTACGCCGGACTCGGCCCGGTGGCGAATCATCGGCCACCCCGGGGGCTGCGGACGGTGAGGGTGATGTGGATGTGCTGCCCGTCGAGGTCGCGGCGGCGGTTGACCATGTGCGCCAGTCCGTGCAGGGCGGCGGCGAGCCGGTCCGGGGAGTCGTTCAGCTCGATGTGCAGCGGCTTGAGTCGGTGGGTGCCGAGGAAGAAGCGCTTGAGGGACATCGGGTTACCTCCGGGCCGGGATGACGCGGGTGCGGATGTGGTCGGGCGGGTCGCCGAGGGAGGCCACCGCTTCGGAGAGGCAGCGCCACAGCGCCCACGCCTCGTCGGGAGTGAGGTACATGCGGCGCCGGCCGCCACCGACGGCGAGATAGAGCGGGTACGGGTCGGGCCGGTCCGGGTCGACGCGGACGGATACCGCCGTCGGGCCGGTCGGGTTCGGTGCGCGCAGCCGGTAAAAGCGCCGGCTGTCGGTCGGGGCGGTCACCGCGGCTCACCTCCGTCGGTGTCGAGGATGTTGCGCAGCGCGTCGGGCAGCAGTGGCCCGCGACGCGGCCGGGGCAAAGAAGGCCGGACCGGTTCGGGGGCCGACTCCCGGCCGACCTGGGCGAGGATGTCCGCCGCGTCGGCCGGGGCCGGGTACTCCCGGGCGAGGTCGCGGATGTGGTCATCGGTGATGTACGAGAACCGCACGCGCAGGGGCTCGGGGGTGCCGTCGAGGATCACGTAGCCGACACCCTTGGCCCACCTGGGCATCTGGTCGGCCAGGGCGCCCCGGTTGCGTGCGCCGTCGCCCAGCACGAGGTCGACCTGTGCCGCTTCGGTCAGGCCGAGCGCGATCCGGGTCGGGAACAGGTCCCGGAACGGCAGCACCTCCTTGCGGGGGTCCTGCAACGCGGCCACGACCAGCACGCCGACCCCGGCACCCTGGGACAGCAACAGACCCAGCGATCCTGCGATGCGCTTTCGCAGGTCGACGTCTTGCAGGTACGCGGTGAGCGCGGCCATCTCGTCGATGACGACCACGACCAGGGGGTCAGCTTCGGTCGGGGTGTGCACCCGGACGGTTCCGGCGAGCCGGGTCTGTCGTTCCCGCATCACCGTCACGGCCTCGTCGAGGAGGTCGGCCATTGCCTCGAAGGACTTGCAGGCGAACCGGGCGAACAGCGGCCGGCCCATGGCGAACTCCATCCCGCCCTTGGGGTCGATCACCCAGAGGCGGACCAGGCCGGAGGTGATGCCGCCGGCCAGCGACCGAACCAGCGACCAGAGCACCGAGCCCTTGCCGGACCGGGTGGCCCCGCCGATGAGGACGTGCGTGGCGAGCAGGTGCAGGGACCATGTGCCCAGGTCTTCCCGCCGCGCGAGGGGAAGAGCGGTGAAGTCCGGGACGGCCGGAGCGTCGAACGGCGCCACGACCGGCCGCAGGGCGTCGGTGCGGACGAGCACCAGGTAGACCACGGTCGGCCGGTCACGGAACCGCACCCGGTCCACCAACCCCAGCACCAGCGCCCAGTAGCCGGTACGGGTCGGCGGGTCCTCGGGCCGCTCGGAGTACACCCGGGCGTGCCGCCGGCCGAAGGCGTATGCAAGGTTCGCCGTGACCTTCTGGAAGTCGGCCGGGGTCTGCCCGCGGACCATGCGGATGGTCAGCACGTCGAGGGCCTGATCCGAGCGCACGCGCAGCAGCTCGGGCAGGACCGCCCGATGGTCGTACGTCTCGGCGAGGCCGCACAGGGTCATGGCCTCACGCCACGCCCGCCGGTACACGAAGACCTGACGGAACCGGCCGAGCAGCGGCCCGGCGCACCATCGCCACCAGGACGCTTCGTCCCGCCACCGCCACACGGCCGACACCGCCGACGCCAGGACCAGCGGCACGACCAGGCCCGCCCAGCCGTGATCGGCGTATAGGACGACGGCGAGCACGGCCAGGCCCACGGTGACCGGGTGGCGCAGACACCACCAGCAGCCCCGGGCGAGCCAGCGCAGCACCAGGCCGAGCACGACCACCCACATCGGCAGCTCGAACCGCTTTGGCCGGATCACCATCAGATCCCCGGCGGTCGTCATCACCACCTCGCCACGCGGCCGGCGCATCATCGCGCACCCCGCAGCGACACGAACCGACCCGACGAGTCCCGGACCGGAGGAAGGGGAAGAACGAGTTGCCCGACGCAGAGCGGGCAGCGGTCAGCCGCGCCGCCGGCCGGGTCGAACCGGGACTGACAGACGCCGCACCGAGGCTGAGCCGGGGCAGCCGAACGCCTACGCTTGGACACGTCACTACCTCTCTCGACAGAGCAGGGAAAGAGACAGAGGGCGGGGCTGCCGTCCGCCAAGACCTGACAGCCCCGCCCCCACCTGATGCGGCTACGCCGCCGCCTTCTTGGCCACGCCCGCCGGCGCACGCATCCCGGTCGCCCGCAGCGAGTACGCCATCCGACCGTTGTTCGACACGTACGGCGTGACCGTCATGCCCTCGAACTCGACCGCCTCGAACGGGGCGCCCGTCGGCGGAACCGGCTGGTAGTCCGCCGAGATCTTCACCGTCGTCTCCCGGGAGCGCTTGCCAAGCTCCGGGTCGAGGTCCATCACCCGCACCTGCCACACCCGCTGGCCGGTCAGCTTGTCCTTCGCCGGCGACCGCCGACCCGTCTTCTCGTCGTAGTCCTCCACCTCACCCAGCGACTCGGGCACCAACGCGCACCCCGCCGGGAACACGTCCTCACAACGCACGGCGAACCTCGTACCGCCACGCAGAGCCATCGCTCAACCTCCAGGTTGTTGGCATGTCTGCCAAGTTGAGGCTCCAAGGTAGACGGCACTTGGCAGACAAGTCAACAACCTTCGTGGGCCCCGGGAATGCCGTTAGCGATCGCCTACCTGGCCCCTCACTGGTGGGCCGCCCTCAGCTGCGCCCGAGCGACGGCGAAGCTTGCAAGGAGGCGGGCTTGCTAGCAAACTTGCTTGCAAGCAGAGTTGCTAGTGGTATCGGATTGCACGCGCGGAAGCTGGATGCGAATCCAGCGCTCCGGTCGCGCGATTCAAACCGGTGATCGGAAAGCTGCAACAGAAGCCAACAAGTAAGTAGATCAGTAGATACTGCAAGTGTGGCGTGCATAGAACGCCATGTGTGACGTGTGTAGAGTGCACTTCTATAAGCTGAGGTTTGGAAGTTGAGGTGCGTTGCACGTTCAACGCATCGAGCTTCCACCGAAGATGTGGTGACCTGTCGTGAAGAGCGGGAGGTTCCCATGCAGGAACGGGCCCCCGCCGTGCCCTAGGAAGCGAAGGCGGGAGCCCATCGGGCGGTCGGCCTACCTAACCAACTAGGTGGGCCGGCCCCCATCCCCATCCCTGAACATTTCCATGATCAGCGATGCCATGATGGGCGTACTGAGCTTAAAGAACCAGCTGAGCGCGTCCACCAGGCGGCGACGCCGGCAGGAATCGTTCCTACGGACCCGACCCCGCGCCTTGCGGGGCCTGGGCCTCTTGGGGGACCTGGTCATACTCCACCTCCTCGCGGCGACATGAACGAATCGCCTCCGACGTTGAGGAGGCGACCGGACTGCTTGCGCGTCGCAGGTCGGTCGAGTCTGACTCGGAAAGAATCATAGCCATACGGGCGGGAATAATTGCAAGCGACACTCCTCGAATTGACGCCAAACTCTGATCTTGGGAGGGCGATTCTTTGAGGTACCGCGTGGCTCCTTGACCAGGACCGGCATCTCCTGTAGCTGCGCCATTCGCGCTGACGCACTCCGCAGCCCCACGCTTTAAGCTCTCGCCACTGGGTATAGGCACCGCCATGGCGGATAAGCAGGGGAGCCAGGCTGTCGACGAAGGACACTCGCGGCCGGCGGGCGTGGACGACACGACCGTCGAGGCGCTAGGCGAGTTGAGTAAGGCGCTGGAGACGATCCACCGAGTGCGGGGTCACCTGTACTCCGCGCACCAGCTCGTCGGCGGCGCGGATCTCACCCTCGACCGGGTGGTGAAGCTGCTCCGCGAGGCCAGACACGACGCGATGGCCGACCGGGTCGAGCACGAACTGTTGGGGCGCAACGTGCTACCGGGCCGGTGGACCTTCCAGATCGTGGAGGAGTTCGACGACGGCTACTACGCCGCGTTCCAGGAGATCGAGCGGGACGCGCGGGAGAAGTTGGCCGGCGGGCGCCGGCACATCTACGAGGCGGAGATGAAGCAGCGACGCCGCACCCATGGCGTGCCGGGGCATGAGGCTACGCCGGAGGCGTGAGCGGCAGACCGTTGGGCAGCATCGAGGCCAGGGCGTCAGCTCTGGCCTCGATGATCTTCATGCGCCCCTGATACTCGGTCGGCTCCCGGTGCGCAGCCTGGCTGGTGACTTGGCCGGGCCACTTTCGGTAAAGCAGGCCGTACTCCCGGGTGAAGTAGCCCTCACTGACTGCGTTCGCGGCGAGCAGGAGGCCCGTGTCCTCGGAGGCGGGCAGGGCCATCCAGCCGCCCAGGGCGAAGACGAGATCCCGCCGCAGGCAGAGCGTCGCCGGATGCACCGATGCCCGGTAGTCGTTGGCGCGCCAGAAGGACAGGACGGAGCCGCGGGCGACGACTCCGCCGGCCGGGTCCTTCTCCCATCCGGCGGTTGACCCGTCAGGCAGCAAGTCGAGTACCCGCGAGGTGGTCCAGCCGATCTGCGGATGCGCGGTGAACGCGGCGATGTCCCGGGCCAGCGCACCGGGGGTCAGCTGGTCATCAGCGTCCAAGACCTTGATGAGATCCCCCGACACCCGGGCCAGCGCAAGGGTACGGGCCACCCCAGGTCCACCGGAACGGCCGGTGCCGAGGCTGATCCGAGGATCATCGGGCAGCGCGTCGACCAGGGCGCCGGTCTGCCCGTCTTCCTGGACAAGCCATTGCCAGTCCCACCCGGCGGGCATCTCCTGCTTGGCCAACGACTCGTAGGCGCCAGCAAGGTGCTCGATGCTGGGCGCGTGGACCGGGGTGATGACCGAGACAAGTTGGGTCAAGTTCTCCACCGCTTGAGTTTGCTGGAGTAGACGAGTTCTGTCCGGTCACCCGGCATCACGACGTCCGCGACCTCGACGACCCGGCCCGTGGTGTCAACCGAGGTCTTCCGCACCGTAAGCACGGAGACGCCCGGATCGATGTCCAGTAGCTCGGCTTCATCCGGTGACGGCGGACGTGCCCGGACCTCATCGTCGATCCGGTCCAGCTCAATGCCGAGGGTGTAGAGCTGGTGCTGCGTGCCGCCCGGCCACGGTTCCTTAGCCTCGTCGAGCAGGTCCGGGTTCGCGGCCACCAGCTCGTACGGCAGGTACGAGTAGGACACCGTCAGCGGCGCGTTCTCGTGCTTGGAGGACGTCCAGTAGACCCGGCGCAGCAGCGGCGTTCCCGGCTCGACCTGCAAGGCCGCCGCCATCTCGTCGTCGGCGTTTACGCGGGAGTACTCGGCGTGGAACTTGAGGTCGTCGACGGTCAGGCCGGTGTCGTGCTCGGTGGCGCCGGTCTTCAGCCGCTCGGTCTCGTCGAGCAGGACCCGATCCTTCTCCCACTGGTACCGCTCAGTGTTGCGACGGCGTACCCGCTGGCGGGGTGCCCGCACGTAGGTGCCGCGCCCCTGCTCGGCCCGGACAAGGCCCCATTCCCGGAGCTGCCGGATCGCGTTGCGCACGCTGGTACGGGACAGGCCAGATGACTCGGCCAGCTCGGTCTCGCTCGGCATCAGCGTGCCCGGTGCCAGCTCACCGTTCATGATTTTCGCCCGCAACTCCTCCGCGAGTTGCAGGTAGCGAGGGCGCCAGTCCCGGCCATGCACACCGGTCACCGTACCCCCTAGACGTTCCAACGTCTGCCAGGTGGTCCCCCCAGCAGGCCGCTCGGGAACCGGAGGGACCATTACCGCAGCTCGCGGCGACTGCGGACGGCGAGGGCCGGAAGCACGAGAGGCAGCTACGCCCCGACGGCTGCTGGTGTTCACCGTGTCTCCCCCGCCCGTTCGTGTCGACCAACCGGTGCCAGCATCACCAGGCGGGCATGCGTCAGCTCGTCAATGAGCCGGTCCACCTGCGCCGGCGACAGGAGCACCGTCTGCGTTGCGCCGTAGCGGGTCGCGTCGAGCTTCACGGCCAGGTCCCGGCGCGCGAACCGATCGACGAGCAGTTGAACGCTGACCCAGCCGGTCCGCTCCCGCCCGATGGTGGACGGGAAGCCCCGGTGCATCGGGTCGTTCGGTCCACAGCCCCGGCACCACATCGGGCACACGACCGACACGATCGACGACGACGGCCGCTCCATCATGGGTTCGCCCTCACTCATCGTCGGCCCCCTGGTGGCCGCCAGCTTGCTTCATAAGCCCGCGGAGCTGCTCGACCAGTTGGGCAACCTGCGGCAGCGGCAACTCCGCCCAGGCGTTCCCGGCCCGGCACGTCGCATGAACCGCGATCAAGGGCGTCCGGGCATCGGCACCGATGAGGTACGTAACGATGAGCCCGCCCGCCCGGGTGTCACCGACCCGGTGCATCGGCCCGCGATGGCGGCGGGCCATGTGTGTCATCAGCGGCGGCACCAGGTGGCCGCAGCGATCCGGGGCGCACCAGTCCGGGTGGCTCGTGACGTTCGCCGGCTTGCCTATGCGGCTCATCGGGGCCACCTCCCGCTGTTGCCGCGGTAGGCCTGCGCCCGCGTCATCAGTGGCGCGTACCGCAGCGCGGGCAACTCCCGCGTCGGCCCCGCGGACCACCGTTGCGAGGTCGGGACAGAAGCCGGGCGTGGACTCGACAAAGCGTTGGTACTGCCGGCGGCCAGGGTCGGCGGGCGCCTCCAGAATCGCCAGGACGAGAACCAGCGGCGCCGACGATGAGAGCCGGACATCGCACCTCCACAGATAGGCGGGGACCGGTGGCCAGCCACGGGGGAATGCGGCCGGCCACCGGCCCGGATGAAGGCACGGCGCACCGTCCGACGCAGACGGGTCGGGTATCGCCGAGCCAACTTGTACGCGCGGCTACCGCAACCGGCCCGACAGGACGCCGCGCGTCAGATGCGACCAGGGCCGGCATGGCACCACCCCTGATACAGGCCGTCACTCTGGCCGCACACCGGGAAACGTACCTACAAGTGGACGTGTTGTCCATACGCCGAAACGGGTCACGCGGTTGGCACTTGGTAAGACAAGTGCCAGGTACGGTGAGCGTGTGCCCACCCCGCACTACGGACAGCCCCGCTATCGCACAATCGCCAATGAGCTGAGGAGACGCATCGAAAGCGGCGCCATCCCGCCCGGCGTCCTCCTGCCAGCCGAAAGCGCGCTCACCGCCGAGTTCAAAGCAAGTCGGGGGACGGTGCGACAGGCCATGGCGATCCTGCGAGATGAGGGTCTGCTAGTAACAGCCCACGGACGAGGAACGTACGTCTCCCCGCAGGCTTCGCAGAGCGTGGATAGCACCGTTACGAATACTTGGCACGAACGAGAGGTAGACGAGGAGTTGGCTGCAGTACTGGATGTTCCAGAAGGGACGCGCTTGCGGACCCGACGGGAGATCCGTCGGTCTGGCTCCCGAGTCGAGTCGGTAGTGGATTACTACGACGTTAGCTAGTCCCCACCATCGACTCCAGATTACGTCCGCAGTATCGAGCATCCCGGCCTTCGCTGCTTCCTCTCAGGGAGGAACGACGTGCGGGAGCAGCCTCAGCGCTGGTGAGGAGCTGCGCCTGTCGCGGGTGCTAGGCGGACCCCGCCACGGCGAGCTGCACCAGCAGGGGCGCGACGACCACGCCGAAATGACCAGCTCAGAGCGCACACCGTCAAAGCTGGAGAGCGTGGGGCCGAGTGTTATCGAGCACTAGGGCGACAATCGAGCGACGGTGGCAAAGCAGGTACGCGCGGCATGGTGGGACGGCCCGCACCTGCTCGCGGGTGACGACCATGTGCGGCGGTGGGAGCTGCACAAGGACGACGGCGGATGGCGTGTGTGGTCCGTCGAGCTGCCTCCGTGGTACGGGGTACATGTGCGGACCGACGTCTATCGGCGATGAGAACCAGGACGTGAGCCGCAGTGCCTCTGGCGGGCGAATTTGCCACGCCGTCGCCGTTCATCTCCCGCCCCTGGTCGCCGTCGGCCTACACGAGGCGGTTCACCATCTGTCTCGCTTCGTCCTCGATGTCGATCACCTGCCTAACCATGTAGAGCAGCTAGGGCTATCGAGGTGCAGGGGTCGGCCACCGTCTCAATTGCCCCCTGTCCATCGGCAAAACGAGTCCCCCAGTAATCCCCTTATCGCTAAGTTGCTCCCACATACTTCTTAACTCAACCCGCGTGATCGCCTCCTCCTGAAGTGCCGCAATCAAGACATCTACGGTGCTATGTGCACGAATTCCTAGATCATCAGCCACTGTTCGTGCAGGGTTCTCATCAATCAGGGCAACCGACGCCGTCTCCTGGGCAAACACCAGAGTCTCCGACTCGCCGAGGTCCGTATCTCCTACTGACGATTCCCGCTGCGCCGCTCGGACAAGATCCCGCATCTTGTCAACCTCTGCGCGGTCCTCACATACATGCGGCTCTCCGAGCGCACTCCTCTCGCGTCCGATCCATGGCTTAGCAGCGTCGGCAAGTTCAACGTTGCGGCGACTTGAGGGGGCTCTCTGCGCGTGATGTGCGATCTCGTTCGCCACCGCCTCCGTCCAACGCATGCGTTGGTGGTATCTCTTCCGAATAAATCGGATCCCCCCGGGCATGCCGCCGAAACACAGAAGCGGGCCAGTGTCGAACGCGATCAGCTTCGTCGGGAAAGACGCTGTCTCAGTCACTGTGGATTCCTGCCCCTGCTCGCCGCCTATCGCCTCGCGCTACCATTCGATACAGACCTGGGTCATCCTGGAGCTCGTCGAACCGAGCCCAGGGCTCCTGAGCGAAAACCGGCCAAAAGTCCGGCGCTAGGCGCACACAGCTAGAGGCGTCTGCAACATCCATTGCGGCGTAGTCACTGTCAATCGTCATAACAGGGACGTCCATACTAAGGGTCTGCAGGGGCCGCCCGTGCATCTCTGTCATTTGCTCCGCGAGAGCTGCCGCCTCGTCGAGCTCCGGCGATGCCCGCATCAGTAGATCATCAACCAGTGCGTCCAAACCTGCTCGCCACCAACGTGCATCGCTTAATGCTGCCAGATGGCCCGTATACAAACACTCATAGAGCGCGGCCGAGAGCGGGGACGATTCTTGGAGGATTGCGTCGAATTCGACGACGTCGAGCCGGAGAAGGGTTGCGGCCCAGTGTTTGGGGAGGAGAAACGTCGGAAAAGGCAGAATCCGATGTGCGAACCATCTGAGCCATGCAGTGCCGGCGGTGTAAGCAGCTACCGTATTTTCTGGGGGGTTGCATACCTGAACGTCCGCCAACGCGCCTTCAGTCCACTTCGCGTCGGGCAAATTCAGCCATCCCTTGCCCTCATTCCACCGCAAAGGATCCGCAATTAGAGGTCGAAGTCCATCAACCGCCTCTGCAATACTGTGAAGTTGGTCCGCAATCCTAAGATCCTCCTTCTTGAGGACCCAGTCCAGACCGTATTGGGACGCGATCGCGGGCTTCCGAATTTCCACGGGGAGTCCGTCCGCAAGTGTAGGAAGTTCGCCCGTACGGAGGACTACCGCGGCGTGATGGTCTAGTTTACGCAAGTGGCCCGTGACCACGGCTGCTATCGCTAGACCATCACGTGGCCAATACAGACACTCCGACGGATGTGAAAGAGTCGACCATTCGAAGCGATGGTCGATCGCGATCACATCAGCGGAGCCGATGTCGAGCTGCGTTACCGCATCGGGAGCGCGTACATCAACTTCAAGATTGGACGCACGCAGGCCGGCGGCAACTGACTCCTCCTTCTTAACTTCGTCATCAATCACAAGAACCCGAGGGGTGATCGCGCTCAATTGCCTATCCTCCGACCCGGAACTCGTATCTCAATCGCCGTATCATATCCGGGGGACGGCGCAACGAACCGTACACTCCCGTTATACTCAGCGAGAAGTCGCCGCACAATCGGTAGACCCATGCCCATGCCCTGGCCCAGCACGGTGTCGACGTCGGTCGTTGTTGACTCGAACGGCCTAAACCAGCGCTCCGCTGTGGCAAGGTCAACCCGTACGCCCGTATTTTCGACTCGCAGAATAAGCCCCCCGTCGTTAGAGGGCTCTGCTCGTATGAGAATCCGGCCTTTGTCTCCCGCCGCCTTGACTGCGTTGGTGAGGACGTTGGTCATTGTGATTGTAATTTCCGCCGGAAACATCGGCGGTGTCCTTGCCGAACGATCGAGCTGCTGGGACACCTCGATATCGCGGTCCCTGATCGAGGCGGTAAGCAGACGCAGGCTCGGTTCAATCGCCTGGGCATACGGCAGGCGACGCCTTCGCCTTCGCGCGTCTGGGCCCACGACCTCAACCAAATAGCTACTCTGGCGAGCAAGGGATTGCACGAGCTCGTCGGATGCTGTCTCGAGATCCTTGAGAAGTGATTTGCGCTGTGTTGCATTCTCTTCCCGTCGAGCCGCCTCAGCTAGCGCACGGATGGACTGGGCAAGCCCTAAAATTCCATTGATGTCGTGAACGAAGGCAGCAAGCTGCAATCCCACACCGGCAAGGATTTGAAGGGTAGCCCGACCCTCATCACCCTTTTGGGCTTCTTCGATATAGTCAATTGCTCGTTCTATGATCTCTAGCCGTGCACTCGCCTCAGACCTATCGCCCAGTTCACTATGCAAGCTTTTCAGTTGCCGACGGGTCACTGAGATCGACATTCTGATGTCGTCGTTGACGCTAAGTTCGGCCGAAGGGCCGGCCGCAAGGCTCTCCTGTACGTCAGGGCGTGCAGCTTCCGTCTCGGCACCGCGTGAAGATACAGCCCGCTCCAGGTTCTGCTTTAGCGCAAATTGTCGCTGTTCCTTGGCGGCGCTTCTGTGGGCGGCGCGAACGCGCGTGAGCAGGTCAATACCGTTACGAACCAGCTCGCGAAGCGTCTCGAACGCCGCATCTTGGACGAAGCCTTCGCGGTTAACCACTGGGCGCAACGAAGCCGCATCTTCTCCGGTCATAAAGACGGCGCCGGCGTATTGGTCGTTGCCCTGAATCGAAAAAGTTTCGGTACTAATCGGCTCCAGGAGACGATTCGATGCGTCGTCTAGTTTTGGGTCCGCAAAGCTTCTCTCGCGTCGTGAGTAGTCCCGGTCAAGGTAAAGCCAGTCATCACCACCATCGCCGTAAGGAAGCACGCGGAAGCCCTCAACATAGACGCGCACCCCACGCGATGCCCTTGCGAACTTTTGAAGCGATGCGGCTCTCTCGCCGATTCCACCGATTGATCCAACTCGAGCGTAAATCCTTGCCGAGAAAAACGGCCCGCTCTTTGGGTCTGGATGTTCGCGCCGAAGCTTATACGAGCGCAACTCCTGGTCGCTGGCCCGCTGCGCCAGCGACGGCTGGATATTGAAACGAACACCGTCTGATCGTGCGGAAATCTCAAGTAGCCAGTCTGCCTGTTCGAGGAGTTGCGGCCAGAGGTCCTCGCCTGCATTGAGGTCGCCCTCGAACTTGATGCGGAATCCCGGATCCTTTTCAGTCTTAGACGAGACGGCTAGATCGCTCAAAAACGCTTCAGGGCTAAAGAGCTTCTGAGGGGGTTCTTTCACAAGGTCATAGGGCGGTCTGCACGAAGCAACCTGCGCGACGAAGGTCACCAGTGCCTGGGAGGTCCAGCGCCTTCTTAACTTCTCTAACCGAAGTTCGGTACCCTGCGCTTGCTCATTACGGGCATCGAAGGTAACAACGTCTATGCCGTTCTTGGCGTCGTCGATAGTTTCATAGTCGTTCTCGACGCGCTCCCAGTCGATCACGGCACGAACGCCACGGCGATCAGTGGCTGTTGCAGCCCGCGGCTTGGGCGTGGACTTGATAACAAGGCGTCTGGCAAGCTTGTGTGCGCTGAGCCGACCGACCCCCTTCGCGCCCGTATACTGGCGGCCGTATTCGGGACTCTTCCGGCTCCCCCGTTCCTTATAGCGTCCTGCGATACGCAGGAATGCACCTCGGAATATGTCAGGCGTCATACCGACACCGTTGTCCCTGACCACAATGTATCCGTCGTCGTGCCGCAGCCGCTCACCACGGACCACGACCACGGATGCGTCCGCGTCGTACGCGTTCTTGATCAGCTCGATCAAGGCAGTGCTATCGCGGCCCACGAGAAGTTCACCCAGCTCTCTGAAGAGATGGGTGTCTACCGAGAAGCCAAACTGCTCCTGGGTCTCCCGCTGCCTCAACACCCGCTCCTTCCGACGACCTGTTGAGCGTAGCGTCGTCGCTACGCTGGGTCCAGACGGCCTGCGATCTCAGCGGGCACCTTAAGCCGAGCTAGGTCCCGCGGCTCGATCTTGAGCGTGCCGCCACCATGCTGCCGAGCAAGCTCCGAAAGGGCCTCCTGGCCGAGAGGTCCCCTAATCCAGTTCGCAAGGATCTCGACCGAATGCAAATCAGCCGGGCGACGCCGCAGCCTAATACCATAAAAAGTGTTGGTCGGAATGGCTGCGACTCGATTGAGGATTAGCCGGAATCTCCCCTTCGCCATCGGTCCGAACAACAGGTCTGGTACCGGAATACGCTCGACGGCATACCAAGGGTCGCGACTCGAGCACAGGTACGCCTCGTGGATGCGATTGAGCTCCCCCAGCTCAATCAGTTGCGCTACCGTAGGCACTTTCGCATCTTCCCTTGTAAGCCACAGGAGCCAACGGCGATCGCCCCTCATCCCGAGCGCGTCATGGGTCTTATGGTCGAGTGTCTCGCCGACAAGGTCTCGCAAACGGGTAGCTGCGGGAACAAATGTGCCCGGAGGCAGGTGCCGCGTTTGAGCATCAGTCAACAGGAAGAAGCGGTTAGCGCCAGTGGCAACACCTCGTCGTATCTGCGCAAAGCTGGCTAGTTCCACCGCTTTTTCCTGCACCTTAGCAGGGTCAGTTTTCCTCTTGCCGAACATGAAGCACTTTGGAGGGGTCCCCACTCGTTCGTGTGATTCGACCCGCACGGTGCGAAAACCAGAGCTTAATAGGCCGTCGATCCGGTGAACAAGAAGCGGAGATTCCCGCCTTGTTTCCGGCCCAACCCAAATGACCATGGCAGCAACCGAAGCAACCGGGAACAGATTAAGCCCGTGAGGAAAGATGTGGAGCTCGGTTGGACGCCGGGTCGCATTCCACAGATACTCTCGGACAGCTTGGGCATATTCAGCCTCAAGCCAGTTTGACGGCAGCAGAAGGCATAGGCTGTCCTGCGGCGCCAAGTTTGCAAGAGAGGCAGCAAGAAAGTAGGTGGATAGTCCTGCGCGTCCGCCCGGCGCAAGGTGCCGGGAGGCATTGCGGGCGCGGAGTTTCACCTCCCGGTTTAAGCCTTGGTGTCTAGTGTACGGTGGGTTTCCCCAGATAAGTCGCGGCCCCGGGGTTCGGTGCCACCCCGTAGATAGCCACTTCAGGAAATCGGTATCGTGCAAGCTCAGCCGCATGGGCAGGTGCGAACTGATTGCTGGCGTCGCGGCCAAGAGGCCGAGCGTCACCACGTTGACATCGACCGCGTGTACGTGGGCACTCGGCCATGCGTCGAGCGCCGACCGAGTGAACGCACCCACTCCTGCCCCTGGATCGGCGATCGTAGCGAAGTCCAAGGCACGAGACTTAATGAGGTCCGTCATGTAGGTCGCGATTGACGGAGGCGTGAAGAATGTACCAAGAGGGCGGCGGCGAGGGGCCGCAACAAGCCGTTCGTATACCTCCGCGAGGGGTTCCGAACCACGACCCAGGCTGCGCCGTAGATCATCTAGGAGATCTTTGCTCAATCGAGGAGCGGAATCGACCCAAGCGAGGACCGCAGGCGGTAGATGATGTGCCTGACGGTCGGGGACCGTTTCGAGGAGCGCACCGGCAACGCCGCCCAGCGCGGCAAGCGACCCTCGTTCGTTCTCGGTAGGACCGGGAACCGTAGACTCAGGCATTGGTTCCAGCCTATTGGCTCGGCACCATGACGCGAGCCGCCGTATCAGCCGCTCATCTTCGGAGGGGTTGACCTGATGACGAGGTGCGAACTGGCGGGTCGCAGGTGGAGGCGAAGTCGTAGCCGACTGATCTGCGCTGCCGCCGCTGGCGAACCGGCTCGCCCGGCTATCTCGCGGCGCGGGTAGTCCAACGTTGACGGTCAGCATGGAGAGAGTCTGCCAGACCGCACGCAGCTCCCATGTTCGCATGGGCGGTGGGTGCTGGCAAAGGTTGACGTGCCGCTATCAGCCTCACGCGCCGCCATGGCCCACCTCCGGAAGTTGACGTGCGCGATCGTCGACGGCACGCTGATCCTGATCGATCGAGTGGTCAAACCAAAAGCCCTACTACCCAAGCATGTCTGCAGCCTGCTGGTGGTGAGCGTCGGTGACGGCCAGGGTTGGTGGTGGTCTGTTCTCCGCCTAGGCTGGGTCGACTCGGACGCTACCCGCGATTGCTACATGTGGTCTGTTGACGAATTGGCCTGTACTAGATCAAGGCGCCGCGCTCCGCGCGGCGCGGGGGCGGTGAGCCGGCCGGCGGCAAACCGCCCCGGCTGCCTTCGGCGCCGGGGCGGAGAGCCACCGACTGCCGCCGGACCGCCGCCCCCGAACTCAGCTGATGCACGAGAGCGGCATGAGCACGGCCAGGCGGTACGGAAGCCGAACGGGTCGACCTCGTCGAGGGCCGGGGCTTCCGACTGCCGCGCCAGTCCAACCCCGGGACTGGCTTGCCCCCGGCCTGCCTCCCGTAGCCAGCGATACGCCAGCGCGGAGCCCTCAGCCGGTCCCTACGTGCACGGCCCGCGACAGCCCGGCAAGCACCGCCAACACCAACAGGCGCAGCCCCAGAGGAGCGCTCAAGGCAAGATCGACCCGCCCACGATCTGCCCACAACCAGTCGTCAACGGCTGGACGCAGCCGGACTCGGCCAGACAAACGACAACGGCCCCCGATCAGCATTCCTGCTGGTCAGGGGCCGTTGGTGCTCCTGGTGGCGGGTAGAGGATTCGAACCTCTGTAGCTTTCGCGACGGATTTACAGTCCGCTCCCATTGGCCGCTCGGGCAACCCGCCAGGGCACCCCACCGCGTCGTAACGCGGCAGCGAGAGCAAGGATAGCGGTTCCCCCCGGCACGAGTGCAACCGGGTACCGTCAGGGGGTCGTACCGCTGGTCAGCGGGGGACACAGGACCACAAACCGCCGGACAGCAGGAGCATGAGCATGGCAGCGAACCCGTCGTTCGACATCGTGAGCAAGGTCGACCGCCAGGAGGTCGACAACGCCCTCCGTCAGGCGGAGAAGGAGCTCGCGACGCGGTTCGACTTCCGGGGCACCGGCGCCGAGATCTCCTGGTCGGGCGAGGAGGCGATCAGCCTCCAGGCGGAGACCGAGGAGCGGGTGCGGGCCGCGCTGGAGGTCTTCAAGGAGAAGCTGGTCAAGCGGAACATCTCGCTCAAGTCGCTGGACGCCGGTGACCCGCGCTCGTCGGGCAAGACCTTCAAGATCGACTGCAAGGTCATCCAGGGCATCGACTCGGACAAGGCCAAGGCGATCAGCAAGAAGATCCGCGACGAGGGCCCGAAGGGCGTCCAGGCGCAGATCCAGGGCGACCAGCTCCGGGTCACCGGCAAGAAGAAGGACGACCTCCAGGCCGTCATCGCGCTGCTCAAGGGCGAGGACTTCGGCGTCGCACTCCAGTTCACCAACTACCGCTGAGCGGGCCGGCCGCCACCTGATCGGGGCCGGCGCGGCGGAGCGTGAGCGCGGGCGGACGCGACCGTCGCCGGCCGTCATCGGTCATCGCCGGATGGCGCTGACGGCCGGGCGGCGGTCCTAACAAGCCAGCGAGACTGAGGCGACAGCCCGAGCCGGAGCAGCGGAACCGAGGCGGCGGCCCGAGTCGGGCCGGCGGAACCTGGGCGGCGGCCCGGGTCAGCGCTGCGGGACCCGGGCCGCCCGGCCCGCCCGGATCAGTCGGGAATGGCCAGCAGCACCCGCTCGCGGGCGCCGGCGTCGACGCGGTCGTGGGCCTCCGCCGCATGTTCGAGGGGCAACGGGTCACCGATCGCGACGGACAGCGCACCCTGCTGCGCGGCCGTCGTCAGGTCGGCCGCAGCTTGCTGCTTGGCCGCTACGGGGAAGTCGTCGCTGCCGAGCAGCCGGATGGTGACGTTGTCGAACAGCATCGGCCAGAACGGGAAGTCGGGGCGTTCGCGCCCGGTGGCGTAGGCGGCGATGACCGCCTGGTTCCTGGCCACGGCGGCGTCGAGGTCTGCGTTGTCGGAGAACGCGACCTCGACGATGCGGTCCACGCCCTCCGGCGCGTGTTCGCGGATGGCGCCGGCCGGATCGGGCTGGTCCAGCGCGACGGCATGCGCGACGGCCGGGCTGTTCACCCGCGCCAGGTCGCCGTGTCGGCGCACCGTTCCGATGACGGTCGCGCCGCCCCAGCTCGCCAGCTGCGCCGCGAGCGCCCCCACGCCGCCGAGCACCCCCTGCACGAGCACGGTCCGGCCGTCGACCGGCCCGTCGGCGAACACCGCCCGGTGCGCGGTGATCCCCGGGATGCCCAGACACGCGCCGACCTCGTCGCTGACCCCGTCGGGCAGGTCGACCGCCTGCCAGGAGGGTACGACGGTCAGTTGGGCCGCGGTGCCGAAGGGCCGGTAGGACTGCGCCCCGAACACCCACACCCGCCGGCCGATGCGGGCCGGGTCGGCCCCCTCGCCGACCGAGTCGATGACGCCGGCTCCGTCGCTGTGCGGAATGACACGCGGGTACGGCATCCCGTACCCCGCCCAGTCGCCGCGTTTCTTGGCGTCTCCCGGATTGACCCCCGACCGGGTCAGTCGCACCCGGACCTCGCCCGGGCCGGGCTCAGGGTCGGGCAGCTCCCCCACCTGGAGCACCTCCCCGGCGGGGCCGGGCCGCTCGTACCAGACAGCGCGCATCGGCGCATCCCTCCATCACAGGCTCCGCCGGCGCGCACAGCTTCCCCGTGAGCTTCCGGCCGACCTCGGGAGCAACACCCGGCCCCCATACCCGCTTCCCGGACAACGGCAGGAGGACCGAGAATCTGTTTCGCAGTCCTGTCGCCGAGGCGGAAGTGGTGGGTTCATGGGCAGTGTGCTGTCGTTCACCCGGGTGACCCCGGAGGAGCTGGACCGGGCGTTCGCGGACCCGGAATGGGCGGCGGAGCACGTGGTCGACGACGAGGAGCGGGCGGGTTGCTGCCTCGACAGGGCCTGGGCCGGCCTCCAGTTCCTGCTGGACGCGGCAGAGGTGGGAGTCGACCTCTACGAGGACGGCGCCGCCATCGACGACGAGTGCACCCTCCTCGGCTGGGACGACGACATGGTCGCCGGGGCCGCTCACGCCCTGAGCGCGACGCCGTTCGAGGTACTTGCCCGGCACTTCGACCCGGGGAGGATGTCCGAGACGAGGGTCTACCCCGGCCTGTGGGACGACGACGACCTCGGCCGCCTGGAGCGGCACCACGCCGAGCTGGTCGAGTTCTTCGTGACGACGGCCGCCTCGGGCGATGCCGTGATCCGGGACTTCAACTTCTGACGCCGCCACCCACCGCCGACGGGAACCGACTCCGAGCGGCGTGCGGTCAGCCCTCGGCCGAGCTCGTCGCCATCGTGAACCGGCGCGGGCGGGCCAGGGTGAGGACGACGGCGAGGGAGGCGGCCGCCGCGCCGGCGATCACCACGGCCATCGGGACGGCGCTGCCCTCCCCGCCCAACCCGACCAGCGGCGCCGCGGCCGCCCCCACCACCGACTGGATCGCGCCCAGCAGGGCGGCGGCGGTGCCGGCGTGGGCGGCGTGCCGGTCCAGGGCGAGCGCGGTGCCGTTCGGCGTCACCATGCCGAGGGATCCGACGAAGACGAACAGGGCCACCGCCACCAGCGGCAGGGCGTCGAGCAGCGCGCCCGCGACCACCCCGGCGGCGGCCAGCACCCCCACCCCGAGCGGCCCGATCAGCAGCCTGCGGGGCTCGAAGCGGTCCAGCAGGCGGGCGTTGGCCTGACCGACGGCGACCAGGGCGAGCGCGTTGACGCCGAAGATCAGGCTGAACGTGCCGGCCGAGACGCCGAAGACGTCCTGGAAGACGAAGGACGATCCGGAGATGTAGGCGAACAGCCCGGCGAAGGCGAGGCCCTGCGCCAGCGCGTACCCCAGGAAGATCCGGTCGGTGAAGAGCGAGCGGCCGGCGGCGGCCGTGGCGGCGAGGCCGCCGGTGCTGCGCCGCGACGCGGGCAGCGTCTCCGGCAGCCGCCACGCGACGGCGGCGGCGAGCAGCGCGCCGATCACCGCGAGGGCGACGAAGACGGTACGCCAGGAGCCGAAGCGCAGCACCAGGCTGCCGAAGGCCGGCGCGGCCATCGGGGCGACGCCGAAGACCAGGGTGAGCCGGGAGAAGTACTTCGCGGCGTCCCGGCCGGCGTAGAGATCGCGGACGACGGCGCGCGCGACGACCACGCCCATGCCGCCGGCGAAGCCCTGCGCGAACCGCGCCGCGGCCAGGGCCTCGGGCGACGGGGCGGCCGCACAGAGCAGCGACAGCAGGGTGTACGCGCCGACGCCCACGAGCACCGGCCGGCGCCGGCCCCAGCGGTCGCTGAGCGGGCCGGTGACGAGTTGGCCGAGCGCCATGCCGATCAGGCAGGTGGTGAGGGAGAGCTGGATCTGCGCCTGGCTGGCGGACAGGTCGCGGGCCATCGCCGGGAACGCCGGCAGGTAGGTGTCCAGGGAGAGCGGCCCGAACGCGGTGATCGTGCCGAGCAGCACCAGCAGCACCGCGGCGGCCCGTACCGTCGGCGCGGCGACGCGCTCGTCCGGGCGTACGGGCGGCGCGGTGGCGTGCGGCATGGCGATCCCCTCGTGGCGGCTGGCCCGCATACGATAGCTCTGCCTACAGAGTTGTTGAAGCGGGGAGAGTGCCCTTGTGACGGAAGAGACGGTCGACCAGCTCGGCGGAGCCCTCGGCGACCTGCACCGGGTGCTGCGCCGGGCGGCCATCCAGCGGGCCGGTCGCGTCACGCTGCCGGACGCGCAGGTGGAGGTGCTGCGGTTGGTGCAGCGGCAGCCGGGGGTCGGCGTCCGCGAGGCCGCCGAGCGGCTGGGCACGGCAGCCAACACGGTCAGCACGCTGGTCGGCGAGCTGACCTCCGCCGGGCTGCTGCGCCGGGACCGGGACCCGGTCGACCGGCGGACCGTCCGCCTGGAGTTGACCGACGCGGCCCGGGAGCGGATGGCCGCGTACGGGCGGCACCGGCGGGACCTGCTCGGCGCCGCGCTGGCGGACCTGGACGACGCCGACCGCAAGGCGCTGCTCGCCGCCGCGCCGGCGCTGCGTCGCCTCGCCGACCGGATGACGCGACAGCGCTGACCCCTGCCGGCAACCGGGCACCGCCAGCAACCGGAGCGGCCGGCGGCCGGGGCAGCCGGAGACCGGGGCGAGCGGCGACCGGGAGCAGCGGGCGACCGGGGCACCCCAGTGGCCGGGGCACCCCAGCAACCCGTGGCGGCCGGCGGCCGGCGGTGCGGGTCAGGCGGGCACGAGTTCCTCGGCGCGTACCGCGGTGGCCTCCGCGCGGGCGATGGGCCCGGTGGGCAGGGCCGCGATCCCGGCCCCGACGGCGACCGCCGCCCCGGCGAAGAGGAACGCCCACGGCACCCCGCCGGCGTGGTCGACGATCAGGCCGGCCACCGCGCCGCCGGCGGCGCTGGCGCCCACCGACATGGTCACCACCCAGGTGTACGCCTCGTTCAGCATGCTGGTCGGCGAGATCCGGCCGACCAGGGTGTTCTCCAGGGTGAGCGCGGGCGCGATCGTGGCGCCGCCGATCACCAGGGCGACGCCCAGCGCCGCCGGGGTGGGCATCACCGCGAAGACGGCGAAGCTGCCGGCCACCGCGGCGAGCAGCAGCGCGAACTGCCGGGTCATGTTCCGGGCCGGCTTGCGGACGCCGAACCAGAACCCGCCCACCGCGCTGCCGACGCCCCAGACGGCCAGCAGCACGCCGGCGAGGCTGTCCGGATCGTCGGAGGTGTAGGCGGTCGCGAACGCGGGCACGGTCACGCCGGCCGCGCCGAAGGCGATGCCGAGGCTGGCCACGCAGAGCAGCAGCGCCGGGAACCCGGGGACGCGCAGCGGCCCGAGCCCCCTGGTGTGGTGCTCGTGCGGGTGCGGCCGCCAGCCCCGCATCACCCGGCCAAGCGCCACCGCGGTGGTGCCGACGAGGGTCACCACGGCCGAACCGACCAGGGCGGCCCCGGCGTCGGCGACCAGGATGAAGCCGGCGACCAGCAGCGGGCCGAGCACGAAGACGATCTCGAAGAGGGTGGTCTCGGCGGCGAGCGCGGTGTTGCGCAGGTGCCGCCGGCCCGACGCGGGCGAGGTGAGGTCGTTCCAGGCGCCCCGGATCGCGGCGGTCAGCGGCGGGTACGTCGCCCCGGCCACGCCAGCGGCCACGAAGACCAGCGCCAGGTTGCCGACGTCGGCGCGGGCGGACCAGAGCAGGCCGATCAGGGCGAGCGGATGGGCGACCGCCGTGCCGAGCAGCACGGGGCTGGGGCCGATCCGGTCGGCGATCCGGCCGGCCACGGGGCTGAGGGCGGCGCCCGCCAGGGCGTAGATGCCCCCGGCGACGGCGGCCAGCGAGTAGCGCCCGGTGACCTGCTCGACGACCAGCAGCAGCGCCAGCGGCGTCATCCCGATCCCGAGCCGGCCGATGATGCCGGTGACCAGCAGCATCGGTGCCCCGGGGATCCGCCAGACGCCCAGGTACTGGCGCAGTGCGGCCACGGTCGACCTCCAAGGGAGTGTAATGAGCGGAAACCCCCTCCGACCCTAACGCCGGCCGGCCTGGGAACGGAACGGTTAACGCGCTCACACAGCGCTCCGCCCGTGCCCGGCAGCGCCGGACACGGGCGGAGAGGTGATCAACGCCTCAGCGCTGGAACTGCACCGGACCGCCGCTCGCGGCCATCTGCTCCAGGCGTGCGACCCGCTCCTCCATCCGCGGGTGGGTGGAGAAGAGCGCGGCCACGCCGCCGCCCCGGAACGGGTTGTCGATCATCAGGTGGGCGGTGCTGGTGAGCTGCCCCTGAGCCGGCAGCGGCCGACGCTGGGTGCCCATGTGGATCTTCCGCAGGGCGCTGGCCAGGGCCAGCGGGTCCCGGGTCAGCCTGGCGCCGGAGGCGTCCGCCTGGAACTCCCGGCTGCGGCTGATCGCGAGCTGGATGACGGTGGCCGCGATCGGGCCCAGGACGATGGTGAGCAGCAGCACGATCGGGTTCGGGGAGTCCTCGTCGTCGCCACCGCCCAGCGGGATGAACCAGGCGATGTTCGCCAGCATGGTGATGATGCCGGCCAGGCCGGCCGCCACGCTGGAGATGAGGATGTCCCGGTTGTAGACGTGCGACAGCTCGTGCCCGATCACCCCGCGCAGCTCGCGGTAGTCGAGGATCTCGGTGATCCCCTGGGTCACGCAGACGGCCGCGTGCTGCGGGTTCCGCCCGGTGGCGAACGCGTTGGGCTGGGACGTCGGGCTCACGTAGAGGCGCGGCATCGGCTGCCCGGCCTCGGTGGCCAGCTCGCGGACCATCCGGTACAGCTCGGGGAACTGCGCCTCGCTGACCGGTTGCGCCCGCATCGAGCGCAGCGCGAGCTTGTCGGAGTAGAAATAGGTGACGCCGTTCATCGCCAGCGAGACGACGACGGCGATGACCAGTCCGCCACTGCCGCCGAACCAGTAGCCCACCGCCAGGATCAGCGAGGTGAGCAGCCCGAGCAACGCGGCGGTCTTCAGACGGTTGTGGTGCACGATCACTCCTTCGGTGCGCGGATCACGCGGGATCCGCTGACCGGTTCAACAACCCGGTACCCGTCAACCATCCGTCTCATGGCTGTGAGTTGCCTGGGATGTCCGGAGTGCCCGACACGCATGCCTCCGGCCGCGGCGGGAACCCCCCGCCCGAGGGCCGCGTGCCGCCCGCGTGGCGCCTGAGCGTCGCGTGCCGCCCGGGCCGCGTGGCGCCCGACCTCGCCGCTCAGCGGGCGGCGAGGTCGAGCACGAGTTGCGGGGCGAAGCCGATCACCACGGCCACCACGGTCGCCAGGACCAGCGCCCCGCCGACCGTCCCGGCCCGCACGACGGCGGGAGCCGGGGCACCGCCCGGCGTGGCGTCTCCGCCGGCCGGGGCGCTCGGACCGGCGGCCGGGGCGGGCGAGGCGGTCGGGGCAGCGGTCGGGGCGGCCCAGAGAGCGGCGGCGAGGCGCAGGTAGTAGGCGAGGCCGAGCACCGCGTTCACGGCCACCACCAGGGCCAGCCAGCCCGCGCCGCCGTCCAGCAGCGAACGGACCACGGTCACCTTGGCGAAGAGACCGGCGAGGCCCGGCGGCAGACCGGCGAGCCCGATCAGCGCCAACCCGAGCGCCGCCGCCCGCCACGGGTGCCGCCGGCCCGCGCCGCGCAGGTCGTCGACGGTGCCACCGTCCGCACCCGCCGGGCGCAGCGCCACCACGGCCGCGAAGGCCGCCAGTTCCAGCACCACGAAGAAGACGGCGTACGCGACGGCGGCCGCGTAAGCGGCGGCGCGGGCATCGGCGGTACGCCCGGCAGCCAGCGCCAACGCGCCCAGCGGGGCGAGGATGTAGCCGGCCTGGGCCACCGACGACCAGGCGAGCAGCCGGACCGTACGCCGCTGGCGCAACGCCACCAGGTTGCCCACGGTCATCGTCAGCACCGCGAGCAGGGCGAGCACCGGGCCGGTCACGTCGGCCGGCAGCGCGTACTGCACGACGGCGAGCAGGGCCACCACGCCGCCCAGCTTCGAGGCGGTGGAGAGGTACGCCGCCACCGGAAGCGGCGCGCCGTCGTAGGTGGCCGGCGCCCAGGCGTGGAAGGGCACCGCCGCCACCTTGAACGCCAACCCCAGCACGATCAGCGCCACGGCGGCGGTGGTCAACGGCAGGTCGAGCACGTCCGGCCGCTCGGTCAGGATGGCGCCGAGCCGGCCCAGGTGCAGCCCGCCCGTGGCCGCGTAGAGCAGCGCCGCCCCCAGCAGGGTCAGCGTGGTGGCGACCACGCTGACCACGAAGAAGGTGACCGCCGCCTCGGCGCTGGCCAGGCTGCCCCGGCGCAACCCGACGAGGACGTAGAGCGGCAGGGTGAGCGTCTCCAGCGCCACGATCAGGGTGATCAGGTCGCCGGCCGCGCCGAGCACCACGCCGCCCGTCATCGAGCAGGCGAGCAGGAAGCAGTACTCCCCCGTCGGCGACTGCCCCGCCCGCAGCAGCGGCCCGGACAGCGCGAGCACTCCCAGGGTGAGCAGGGCGACGACCCCGGCGACGAGGGCGGCCCGGCCGCCGAAGACGTACGAGCAGTCGGGGCCGACGCAGAACGTCCGCCGCTCGTCCCCGGCACCGACCACGGCCGCGCCGACCGCCGTGGCGACCGCGCCGACGGCAGCCGTCGCCAGCGTGACCCGGGAGCGGGCGAACAGCAGGTCGGCGAGCAGCACCAGCACGGCCGTCCCGGCGGCCAGGTACGCCGGGAGCAGCGCGACGTTGTCGACGCTCTGCACCACGCTCATGCCGGCACTCCGCTTCGCTGCGTGCCGTCATGAGGCACCAGAACGCTGAGCCCGATGATTCGCTCGCTCCGCTCGCTCATGCCGGCACTCCGCTTCGCTGCGTGCCGTCATGAGGCACCAGAACGCTGAGCCCGATGATTCGCTCGCTCCGCTCGCTCATGCCGCCACCTCGCCGCGTCCGTTCCGCCGGCCGGGCTCGCTCATCGCAGCACCTCCACCAGGGCGTCCACCGGGGCCTCGGCGAGGCCGAGCACCAGGGTCGGGGCCAGACCGACCGCGAGCGCCAGCAGCACCAGCGGCGCCCACGCGGCCAGTTCCGCGCCGGCCAGGCCCGGGGTCAGCCGCCCGACCGCCGCGCTGGGCCGCCCGTGCGTGACCTGCCGCAGCAGCCGCAGGAAGTACGCCGCGGTGAGCGCCCCGCCGATCGCGGCCAGCACGCCCAGCGTGGTCCAGAGCGCCCCGCCGACCTCGACGGCGGCCACCACCGCGAACGCCTCGCCCCAGAAGCCGGCGAGCCCGGGCAGGCCGAGCGAGGCGACGGCGGCGAAGCCGAGCAGCCCGGCGAGCCGGGGCGAGGTCTCGCGCAGCCCGGACAGCTCGGCGAGCGCCCCGGTGTGCGTACGGTCCTTGACCGCGCCGGCAAGGAAGAACAGCAGGCCGGTGATCACCCCGTGCGCGATGTTGCCGATCAGGGCCGCCTGGATGCCGGTGGTGGTGAGCGTGGCGACCCCGAGCAGCACGAAGCCCATGTGCCCCACGCTGGAGTACGCGATCAGCCGCTTCAGCTCGCGCTGCGCGAGGCAGACCAGCGATCCGACCAGGATCGCCGCGACCGCGAGCACGCCGAGCACCGGAGCGGCCCAGCGGGCGCCCTCCGGCGCCACCGGCACCGCGATCCGGATCAGCCCGTACGTGCCGATCTTGAGCAGCACCCCGGCGAGGACGACGCTGCCGACGGTGGGCGCCTGGGTGTGCGCGTCGGGCAGCCAGGAGTGCAGCGGCCAGAGCGGGCTCTTCACCGCGAACGCCAGCGCCAGCAGGGTGAACGCGGCGAGCTGGGTGCCCCGGGACAGCCCGGACCCGCCGGTGAGCGCCACGATGTCGGCGGTGCCGGCGGCGGCCACCACCGTGTAGACGCCGACCAGCAGCAGCACCGAGCCGAGGAGCGTGTAGAGGGCGAACTTGCGGGCCGCCCGCCGCCGGTCCACGCCGCCCCAGCCGGCGATGATCGCGTACATCGGCAGGAGGACGACCTCGAAGAACACGAAGAACAGCACGAGGTCGAGGGCGAGGAAGGTGCCGAGGATGCCGACCTCGACGACCAGCAGCAGCGCCACCAGCGCCCGCCCGCTGCCGCCCTCGGGCACCCGCCACAGGGTGTAGGCGCAGCAGAGCAGGGTGAGCAGGGCCGTCAGCACGACCAGTGGCCAGGAGATGCCGTCCACCCCGAGGTGGAAGCGCAGGTCCAGCCCGGGCACCCAGGGCAGGTCGACCTGATGCCAGGGGCGTACCGCGGGGGTGCCGGACGTGTAGGTGGACCACGTCCGGTCGCCGAGGAAGAGCAGCGCGGTGGCCACCAGGGTCAGCCCGGCGACGACCGTGCCGAGCGCCCGGGCCGCCCGGTCCCGGGGCGTCGCGGCCACCGCGAGCGCGCCCAGCGCCGGCAGCGCCAGCACCGCGACCAGCAGAAACTCCCCGAAGCTCATGCGGTCACTCCGATCAGGGCGGCGGCCAGGCCGATCAGCAGCGCGCCGGCGAGGACGCCGGCGGCCGCGCGCGGCAGCGCCGCCCGGTGCAGCGCCGCCAGCCCGCCGCCGAGGCCGAGCGCGGCCCGGCCGCTGCCCTCGACCACGCCGTCCACCACCACCTCGTCGGCCGTACGCGTCGCCCGGGCCAACGCGGTCGTCGGGCGTACGACCAGGGCACGCTGGACGTCGTCGAGCCGGAACGCGGCGGCGAACACCGGCCGGAGCGGACCCAGCGCGGCCGCCGGGTCGGCGGCCGGGTCCCGCCGCCAGCGCAGCCAGGCCAGCCCCGCCCCGACGGCCAGCAGCGCCAGCGGCAGCAGCAGTTCCGGGCCGACGTGGATCAGGGCGTGCTCCCCGGCCGGCGCGCCGGCGGTGGGCGTGAGCAGCAGCCGGCGGGCGAAGGCCCAGCCGAAACCGGCGAGGCCGAGCAGCGCGGCCGGCACGGCGAGCAGCAGCACCGGCCAGCGCATCACGGCGGGCGGGTCGTGCGGGTGGGCCAGCGGGATCCGCGTCTCGCCGAAGAAGGTGCGCAGCAGCAGGCGGGTGGCGTACCAGGCGGTGACCGCGACGCCGACCAGCCCGGCGAGCCAGACCAGCCAGCCCACCCAGGACGGGGCCGGGCCCGCGCCGTGCAGGGCGGCCTCCTGGGCGGCGGCGAGCACGCCGTCCTTGCTCCAGAAGCCCGACAGCGGCGGCAGCCCGGCCAGGGCGCCCAGGCCGACCACGGTGCACCAGAAGGTGACCGGCATGGCGCGCCGCAGCCCACCCATCCGGGACATCAGCGTGGTGCCGACCGCGTGGATCACCGCGCCGGCGGCGAGGAAGAGCAGCGCCTTGAACGCGGCGTGCGTGAGCAGGTGGAACAGCGCGGCGGGAGTCGAGCCGACCGCCAGCGCGCCGGTCATGTAGCCGATCTGGGAGACCGTCGACCAGGCCAGCACCCGCTTGAGGTCGTCCTGCGCGGTGGCGGCGAGCGCGCCGAGCAGCAGGGTGACCGAGGCCATGACGCCCAGCACGGCCAGCGCGACCGGGGCCGCCTCGAACAGCGGGTAGAGGCGGGTCACCGCGTACACGCCGGCGGCGACCATGGTGGCGGCGTGGATCAGCGCCGAGATCGGCGTCGGGCCGGCCATCGCGTCCGGCAGCCAGGTGTGCAGCGGGAACTGGGCGCTCTTGCCGGCCACCCCGGCGAGCAGCAGCAGGCAGGCGGCGGTCAGCGTGCCGGTGCCGTGGTCGTGGGCGAGCACGTCGGCGATCCGGAAGCTGCCGGCCGACACGCCCAGCAGCGCGATGCCGAGCAGGAAGCCGACGTCGCCGACGCGGGTCACCAGGAACGCCTTCATCGCGGCGGCCGGCGCCTCGGGCAGCCGGCGGTCGTGGGCGATGAGCAGGTAGGAGCAGATGCCCATCACCTCCCAGCCGACCAGCAGCAGGATCAGGTCACCGGCGACCACCACCAGCAGCATGGCGGCGGTGAAGAGGCTGATCTGCGCCGCGTACGGCGGGTAGCGGTGGTCGGCGTCGACGTCGTCGTGCGGGCCCCGGCGCAGGTAGCCGATCGAGTAGACCTGCACGGCCAGGGCCACCGCGGCGACCGCGACGGCCACCAGCGCGGCGGCCGGGTCGAGCCGGACCCCGAGGGTCACGGTCAGCCCGCCCAGGTCGACCCAGGTGGTGGACGCCTCCTCCGGCCGGTCGAGGGTGACCAGCAGGGCGACGGCGAGCGCCAGCGCACCGGCCGCACCCGCCACGCCGAGCGCGATCGCCGCCCGGCGGGCCCTGTCGCCACCGGTCCCGGCGTCGCGCGGCGAGGGCGGCAGCAGCAGGCCGAGCAGACCCGCGACCAGCGGTACGGCCGGCAGCAGCGCGCCGAGCGTCGTGGTCGTGCTCACCGTTCCCCCTCCGGACGGTCGGCGGACCCGGGCCGGGCGTCGGTCCCGGCGGCCACCCCGGCCACGGCCGGCCCGGTTGGGCGTTCGGCCGGCGGACGCTCGGTCAGCGGGACCTCGTCGACGGCGACGCTGGCCCGGAGCCGGTAGAGCTGGAGCACGATCGCCAGGCCGACCCCGATCTCGGCGGCGGCCAGCACGATCACGAAGAGCGCGAAGACCTGCCCGCCGTGCGGCAACTGCGCCCGCACGGTGGTGTCGGCGGTGACCAGGATCAGGTTGACCGCGTTGAGCATCAGCTCGACGGCCATCAGCACCAGCACCGCGTTGCGCCGGCGCAGCACGCCGTAGACGCCGAGGCCGAACAGCAGCGCGGCGGTGACGTACGGGATGACCGGCCTCACCGCGACCGCCCGCCGTCGCCGCCCGGACCGCTCCCGGTGGTCGCCGTCCCCGGCTGCCCGCCACCGGCGGCTCGGGTCGTCGCCGTGCCCGGCCGCCCGCCAGGCCGGACGGTGCCCGGCCCGTCGGCCTTCGGCCGGCCGATGTCGGGGCGGGACAGCACGATCGCGCCGACCAGGGCCGCCAGCAGCAGCACCGAGAGCACCTCGAACGGGAGCACCCAGCTCCGGAAGATCTGGTCGCCCAGGCGTTCGGCGGTGCCCGCGTCGGGCAGGTCCACGGCCGTCCAGCGGTAGGCGTCGACCAGCAGGGCCGACAGGCCCAGCCCGGTGCCGCCGCCGATCAGCGCCGCGGGCCAACCGGGCCGGTCCAGGTCGTCGGAGGCGCCGATCGGGGCGCGGGTGAGCATCACCGCGAACAACAGCAGCACCACCACCGCGCCGACGTAGATCAACACCTGCACCCAGGCCACCAGCTCGGCGGTGAGCACCAGGTACATCCCGGCCAGCGCGCCGAGGCAGACCACCAGGTAGAGGCCGGCCCGCACCAGGTGCCGGGTGGCCACCACCAGCACCCCCGAACCGACCGCCACCGCACCGAGGGCGAGCAGCAGCACGTCCGCACCGGTCATGCGTCGGCCCCGGGCTCGGGGCGTACGGGCGGGGCGGCGGGACGGGCGGCGGGGGCCGCCGGGACCGCGGCCTTGCGCGCGGCGGTGGTCTCCTCCTTGGCCGGCTCGCCGTTCGGGTCGTGCGCGGGCGGCGGCGGCACGGTGCCCATCCACTGCCCGAGGTGGTCCTTGTCGTGCAGCAGGTCCTTGATGTCGTACTCGGCGTACTCGAACTCGGGCGACCAGTAGAGCGCGTCGAAGGGGCAGACCTCCACGCAGATGCCGCAGTACATGCAGAGCGAGAAGTCGATGTCGAACCGGTCGAGCACGTTGCGCTGGCGGGGGCGGGCGGCGCCGGGCACCGCCACCTCCTCCTTGTGAGAGTCGATGTAGATGCACCAGTCCGGGCACTCCCGCGCGCAGAGCATGCAGACCGTGCAGTTCTCCTCCAGCAGCGCGATCACCCCGCGCGAGCGGGGCGGCAGCTCGGGGGCGACGTCCGGGTACTGCTGGGTGGTCGAGCGGCGGGTCATCGTCTTCAGCGTGACCGCGAGCCCCTTGACCAGGCCCGCGCCCGGCAGGCCACGATCTGGGCCGGCGCCGCCCGGCTCGCTGCGCTCGCTGCGGTCGGTCATGCCGACCATCCTGCCCTGTGGCCCCCGCGCGCGCGACCACCACCCGGGGTTGACCGGCGTACCGCCACCCGTCGCGCTACGACTCGCCGCCCAGCCGGATCACGCCCCGATTCCGCCGACGCCGCCGGGCGCGGGCGGGAGCATCTCGACGCCGAGCTGCTGGAGGAGCTGGAACAGCTCGTTGCAGCTCCACACGTCGACGATCCGGCCGGCGTCGTCGAAGCGCAGGAAAGTCGCCCCCGAGTAGCTGACCACCTGTCCGGTCGGCGGCACCGGCCCGAACCGGCCGACCTGGGTGCCGGCCGCCCGCCAGCGCACCGCCACCCGGTTCCCGGCGGCCACCACGTCCACGATCTTGTAGCGCAGGTCGGGGAAGGCGGCACGGCGTTCCCGGTGCCACGCCAGCGTCGCCTCCGGGCCGGCACCGCCCAGCCCCGGGCACCCCGGCGCGACCAGCTCGTACGCGGACTCCTCCCGTGCGGCGTTCCACACGTCGGCGACGAAGCGCCGGGCCGTCGCCTCCACATCGGTCATCGCGGCAGCGTAACCGCCGGCCGCGCGGCCCGACCCGGACGCCGGCCGGCCAGAGCCCGGCGGACGGCGGAGGGTTGCCGCTTGACAGGCCGGCGGGCGGCCGAGGGTTTGCGCTCGGTACGCCGACGGGCGGCGGAACCGCCATGATGGGACGAGCGACAGGCGACGGCGGAAGGGGCGGGCGTGGGCGACACCACCGCAGGCGGCAGCGTTGGTGGCGGGGCGACCGGCGGCGACGAGGTGTTGATGCGGACCGGCGGCAGGTACGTCGAGCCGGGCGGCGAGTTCACCCGGGACCAGCGGTACATCGCCACCCGGATCACCGCCGACGGCCGGGACGGCTGGCCGGCGCAGCCCGGCCGGTACCGGCTGGCCGTCAGCCGCGCCTGCCCGTGGGCGAACCGGCTGATCATCGTCCGGCGGCTGCTCGGCCTGGAGGACGCGATCTCGATGGCGGTGGCCGGCCCGACCCACGACAAGCGGAGCTGGACGTTCGACCTGGACCCGGGCGGACGCGACCCGGTGCTCGGCATCGAGCGGCTGGCCGAGGCGTACTTCGCGCGGTTCCCCGGCTACGAGCGGGGCATCACCGTGCCGGCGATCGTGGACGTGCCGACCGGGCAGGTGGTCACCAACGACTTCGGCCAGATGAGCCTCGACCTGTCCACCGAGTGGACGGCGTACCACCGAACGGGCGCGCCCGACCTCTACCCGGAGCGGCTGCGGGACGAGATCGACGAGATGAGCGCGATCCTGTTCCGGGACGTCAACAACGGCGTCTACCGGTGCGGCTTCGCCGGTGACCAGGGGGCGTACGAGAAGGCGTACCACCGGCTCTTCGACCGGCTGGACTGGCTGAGCGACCGGCTGGCCGGGCAGCGCTACCTGGTCGGCGACACCATCACCGAGGCCGACATCCGGCTGTTCACCACGCTGACCCGCTTCGACCCGGTCTACCACGGCCACTTCAAGTGCAACCGCAGCAAGCTGACGGAGATGCCGGTGCTCTGGGCGTACGCCCGGGACCTGTTCCAGACCCCCGGCTTCGGCGACACGGTCGACTTCGACCACATCAAGCGGCACTACTACGAGGTGCACCGCGACATCAACCCGACCGGCGTGGTGCCGCTCGGCCCTGACCTGGCGAACTGGCTCACCCCGCACGGCCGGGAGGCCCTCGGCGGACACCCCTTCGGCGACGGCACCCCGCCCCCGCCGCCCCCGCCGGCGGAGCGGGTCGACCCCAACCACACCCCCCTGCGCTGAGCCGGCACCCGGCCCGCCCAAGGTGTAAGAAAGGGGCCCTTCCTATACCGGATACGTTAGGAAGGTGCCCTTCCTTACAGCGCGACGCGGACGGCGGCGGTGAGGACGAGCTGGCCCAGGGAGACGGGGACCAGGACCAGCCAGCAGAGGCGCTGGAGCTGGTCCTCGCGCAGACGGGGGTAGGACACCCGGAGCCAGATGATCACGAAGGAGACGGCGAAGACCTTCAGCAGGGTCCACAGCCAACCGAGTTGCGCGTCGGCGAAGGGCCCCTGCCAGCCGCCGAGGAAGAGCACGGTGGTGAGCGCCGCGATCACCACGATGCCGACGTACTCGGCGAGCAGGAAGAAGGCGAACCGCAGGCCCGTGTACTCCGTCATGTAGCCGAAGACCAGCTCCGAGTCGGCGACCGGCATGTCGAACGGCGGGCGGCGGATCTCGGCGAGCCCGGCGAGGAAGAAGACGACCATGGCGGGGGCCTGCCAGAGCAGCCACCAGGGCTGCCACGCCTCGACGATGCCGGAGAGGCTCAGCGTGCCGGCGGCCATCGCCACCGACGCGGCGGCCAGCACCAGCGGCAGTTCGTAGCCGAGCAGCTGGGCCGCCCCCCGCAGCCCGCCGAGCAGGCTGTACTTGTTGGCCGACGCCCACGCCGACATCAGCACCGCCAGCACGCCCACCCCGACGACGGCCAGCACGAAGAACAGGCCGATGTCCAGCGGCTGCCCGACCAGGTCGTCCGGGCCGAGGGGGATCACCAGCAGGACCAGCAGGTAGGGCACGAGCGCGACCGCCGGGGCGAGCCGGAAGACCGCCCGGTCCGCCTCCCGGGGCGTGACGTCCTCCTTCTGCACGAACTTCACGCCGTCGGCGACGAGCTGGGCCCAGCCGTGGAAGCCGCCCGCGTACATCGGGCCGAGCCGGCCCTGCATGTGCGCCATCACCTTGTGCTCGGCCTGGCCGACCAGCAGCGGCAGGGTCAGGAAGGCGACGAGCACGCCGCCCACCCGGATCACCAGCTCCAACCACAGCGGCATCAGGGCGTACCTCCGTCGTCGGCCCGCTCGGTCGCGGCCGGCCCCTGCTCGGACGGCCGGTCGGCCGGCGGTCCGGAGCGGGCGGCCCCCGCGCCGCGACCGCCGGGCGCGCCGGGCAGCGGACCGGCGTCGGTCGGGGCGGCAGCCCCCGGACCGTCGGCGGCGGTCGGGTCGGTCGGCGCGGGGCCGTCGGCGGCGCCGGCGGGCCGGGCGGTACGGGCCGGACGGGCCGCCGGGGCCGGCCGGGCGGGCCGCTCCCGGGCCGGGCGGGCCGGGACGCCGCCGCGCGGGCCCTCGCCGGCACCGCCCGCGCCGGCCGGGGTCGGTGTCGTCCCCCACTCCCCCGGCGCGGGCACGCCCGGCGGGCGGATCGGTCGGCGCCCGCCCCCGGCCTCGGACTCGCCCGGTTCCTTGGCGCCGGGCCACGGCTTGGCCACCCGCGAGGCGAGCACGAACTCCTTGCGCAGCGGGTGTCCCTCGAACTCGGGCGGCAGCAGCAGCGGCGCCAGCCCGGCGTGGCCGGGGAAGTCGATGCCGAACATCTCGTGCGTCTCCCGCTCGTGCCAGGCGGCGCCCGGGTAGACGTCGACCACCGAGGCGACGGCCGGCGCCTCTCGGGGCACGCGGGTGCGCAGGAGGAGCCCGTGCCGGCGGGTGGTGGACCAGAGGTGCGCCACCACGTCGAAGCCGCCGGCCAGCTCGTCGACGGCGGAGAGCCAGTCGAAGAAGTCGCAGGCCAGCTCCGCGTCGTCGCGGGCCGCGCGGAGCGCGTCCGGCCAGTTCGCCGGGGGTACGTCGACGGTGGCGCGGGCGTGCGCCTGACCGCCGGAGACCGACGGGGTGGCCTCGGCGGGCGCGAGCAGCGCGACCATCCGCTGGCCGACCTCTTCCGGAGTCATGCCGCTGATCCTAGGGCCTCTCCCGCAGGGCCCGCCCGAGCGAGCCGAGGCCCCCACGTGCCCCACCAGAGCGAGCCGAGGCGCCGACGCGCCCCACCGGACCGAGCCACGGCCCCGCCGGCCCGGCTGTTGGCCGTCTCCGGACGGCGGGCGGTCCACCGGTTCGCGGTGATCTGGCCGCTTTGCCCGGCGGCGGGCCGGCCGGCGGGGAAAGATGAGGCCGTGCGTGCTGTGACTGTCACCCCTGGTGTCGCCAACTCCCTGCGGCTGGTGGAGGACCATCCCGAGCCGTCGCCCGAGGAGGGCTCGATCCTGGTCGAGGCGCTGTCGGTCGGGATCTGCGGCACCGACCACGAGATCATCGCGGGCGAGTACGGCGAGGCGCCGCCCGGCGCGGACCGGCTGGTGCTGGGGCACGAGTCGCTGGGCCGGGTGCTGGAGGACCCGTCCGGCACCCTGCAACCCGGCGACCTGGTGGCCGGCATCGTCCGGCACCCCGACCCGGTGCCCTGCCCGAACTGCGCGGTCGGCGAGTGGGACATGTGCCGCAACGGGCAGTTCACCGAGCACGGCATCAAGGCGCTGCCCGGCTTCGCCCGGGACCGGTGGCGGCTGCAACCCCGGTTCGCCGTCGGGCTGGACCGGGCCCTCGCCCCGGTCGGCATGCTGCTGGAGCCGACCAGCGTGGTGGCGAAGGCATGGGACCACATCGAGCGGATCGGCGCCCGCGCCGAGTGGCAGCCGCAGACCGTGCTGGTCACCGGGGCCGGGCCGATCGGCCTGCTGGCCGCGTTGCTGGCCACGCAGCGTGGGCTCGCCGTGCACGTGCTGGACCGCAACACCACCGGGCCGAAGCCGGAGCTGGTCCGGGCGCTCGGGGCGACCTACCACACCGTGACGGTCAGCGAACTGGGCTTCGCACCGGACGTGGTGCTGGAGTGCACCGGGGCGCCGGTCGTCGTCCTGGACGTGATGTGCCAGGCCGGGCCGACCGGCATCGTCTGCCTGACCGGGGTGTCCAGCGGCGGGCGGACCATCGACTTCGACGCGGGGGCGCTCAACCGCGCCCTGGTGCTGGAGAACAACGTGGTGTTCGGGTCGGTGAACGCCAACCGGCGTCACTGGGACCTGGCCGCCGAGGCGCTGACCCGCGCCGACCAGTCGTGGCTCGGCTCGCTGATCACCCGCCGGGTGCCGGTGGAGGCGTACGCCGAGGCGTACACCTCCGAACCGGACGACATCAAGGTGGTGCTGGAGTTCGCCTCCTGACGCCGCTCAGAGGCCGGGCAGCCGGCCGTTGCGGAACAGGTCGACGAAGAGCTGGTGGTCCTGCCGGGCCCGCACCCCGTACGCGTGGGCGAAGTCGACGAGGTGTGCGACGAAACCCGCCTCGTCGGCGTCCACCGCCGCCACGATGGCCTCCTCGGTGGAGTAGTCCACCAGGTCGTGGCTCGACTCGTCGTCGGCGACCGAGTGCATGCGGGCGACCGCCCGGCCCAGGTCGGCCAGCACCCCGGCCAGTTCCTCCGGCTCGTTCACGTCGGCCCAGTCGAGGTCGGCCGCGTACGGGGAGACCTCGGCGACGAGCTGGCCGGCCCCGTCCAGCTCGGTGAAGCCCAGCCACGGGTCGGCGTGCGCCTGGAGCGCCCGCTGCGACTCGGCGGTGCGGTGCCCCTGGTGCTGGAAGTAGCTTGCGATCGACTCGTCGGCGATGTGCCGGGCGACCGCCGGCACCTGGGCCTGCTTCATGTAGATGACGACGTCGTTCTCCAGCGCCTCGGTGTGCCCCTCCAGCAGCAGGTTGTACGACGGCAGCCCGGCCGAGCCGATGCCCACCCCCTTGCGCAGCACCACGTCCTTGATGTGCGTCGCCACCGGGCGCAGCCGGGCCGAGGAGGCCGGCAGCGTGCCGAGGTACTCCTCGAACGCGGCGCACACCTTCGCCCGGGTCTCGCCGTCGACCTCGAAGACGCCGTCGCCGAGGGAGAACCGCCGCTCGTAGTTGTCGATGGTGGTCTGCGTGGCGAGCAGGTCGACCCGGGTGTTGAGCCGGGCCTGCTGGAGCACGCGGCGCAGCACCCCGTCGGCGTTGTCCAGGGTGATCGAGCCGATCGCGTCGTCGCCGCCGGCGGCGATGGCCCGCAGCTCCGTCAGGTACGACCCGGCGAAGCCGGCGACCAGGTCGCTGATCGCCCGGTCGGAGAGCGCCTTGGCGTAGCCGAGCAGGGCCACGCTGGCCGCCAGGCGCTTCAGGTCCCAGCTGAACGGCCCGACGTACGCCTCGTCGAAGTCGTTGACGTTGAACACGAGCCGCCCGGAGGCGTTCATGTAGGTGCCGAAGTTCTCTGCGTGCAGGTCGCCGTGGATCCACACCCGGCTGGTCCGCTCGTCGAGGAACCGGTCGTCGGCGAAGTCGCCGAGCTGGTCGGCGTAGAACAGCGAGGCGCTGCCCCGGTAGAAGGCGAACGGCGACGCGGCCATCTTGCGGAACTTGCGCCGGAAGGCGGCCGGGTCGAGCGCCATCGACTCGCCGAACTCCTCGGTGAGCACGTGGACGATGTGGGCGGAACGCTGGTCCGCGGACTGACTCATGGTGCGCAGGCTAGCCCCCGCCGACCACTCCGGGTTTCCTCCGACCGACCGCCCCTCCCCGGGCCCGACGGTCGGGTCGGGACGGGGGCGGGGACGCGGGTGGGCGGAGCGGGGACGCGCCTCAGCGGGTGCGGCGGGGACGCGCCTCAGCGGGTGGGCGGGCGGACCGGCGGGGCGGTCAGCGACTCCGCCGAGCGCGGGACCGCGTTGGTGGACCCGGCGTCGGCGGGCGGGGCGTCGACCGGCGCGGCGAGCGCGTCCGGCCGGGGCACCCCGCCGATCCCGGACTGCTCGGCGGCGATCTTCTCCTGAAGGCGCAGGATGCCGTGCAGCAGCGCCTCGGGCCGGGGCGGGCAGCCGGGCACGTAGACGTCGACCGGGATGAGCTGGTCGACGCCCTTGGTCACCGAGTAGGAGTCCCAGTAGGGGCCGCCGCAGTTGGAGCAGGCGCCGAACGAGATCACGTACTTCGGCTCGGGCATCTGGTCGTAGAGCCGCTTGATCGCAGGGGCCATCTTGTCGGTGACCGTCCCGGAGACCACCATGAGGTCGGCCTGCCGGGGGCCGTGCGCGAAGGGGATCACGCCGAGCCGCATGAAGTCGTGCCGGCCCATGCTGGTGGCGATGAACTCGATGGCACAGCAGGCCAGGCCGAAGTTGAAGACCCAGAGCGAGTAGCGACGGCCCCAGTTCAGCACGAACCGGATCGGCTCGCCGAGCACTCCCGGCACCTGCACGACCGCCCCCTTCCCTTGGCCCGCCACCAGTCAACCACAGCCCCCGGCGACGCCGACCGCTCGCTCGGGCTGGGCGGCGGCGTCCGACACCGGCGCCGCCGTCGCTCACCAGGCCGGGCGTTGCAGCAGGCCGACGAACTCCACGAGCAGCCGTTCCCGCAGCGCGGGCGGCGCGGCGTTGAGCAGGGTGTTCACCGCCGCCATCGGCCCCGGGCTCGCCGGGGCGTCCGCGCCGGTCGGGGCCGGGCCGCCCAGGCCCAGCCCCGCGGCCAGGCCGGCGACCAGGTCCGGGGTGAGCGCGTCGGGGGTCAGCGTGGTGGCGAGGGCGAGCAGCTCGCCGGGGAGCGCGACCGGGCCGGACGCCCGGGCGGCGGCCACCGCGTCGGCCAGGGCCGGGCCGAACTCGGCCACCCGGGGCGCCACCGCGGCGGTCACGGTCAGGTGCACGCTCGGCGGCAGGTCGGCGTACGCGAGCTGGGGCTGGGTGTGCCAGCCCCGCGCGGTCAGCTCGTCGACCAGGACGAAGAGGTCCAGCCCCGGGTCGGTGGCGGTGAAGCAGACGACGGTCGACTCCGGCTCGGCCGTCAGCCGCAGCCCGTCGACCGCGCGGACGGCGTCGGCCAGCCCGGCCACGGCGTCCCGCGTCTCCGCCGCGAGCCGCAGGTAGCCGTCGTCGCCGAGGTGCCGCAGGGTGGCGTACGCGGCGGCGATCGGGCCGCCGGAGCGGGTCGAGGCGATGACCGGGTTGACCATCGTGTAGCCGGGCCAGTCCGCGTACGCGAAGTACTGCGGGGCGCGCAGCGCCGGGTCGCGGTGCAGCAGCACCGACACGCCCTTCGGGGCGTACGCGTACTTGTGCAGGTCGACCGAGATCGAGGTGACCCCGGCGACGGCGAAGTCGAACGGCGGCACGTCCACCCCGAGCCGCCGCAGGTACGGCAGGGTCCAGCCGCCGAAGCAGGCGTCGACGTGGCAGCGCACCCCGGCCTCGGCGGCGGCCCCGGCGATCTCGGTGACCGGGTCGACCACGCCGTGCGCGTACGAGGGGGCGGAGCAGGCCACGAGCACCGTGTCCGGGCCGATGGCGGCCGCCACGTCGGCGACGGCCGGCCGGAGCGTGGCCGCCGACACGGGCACCCGGTCCAGCGCGACCCGCAGGTAGTGGGCCGCCTTGGCGAACGCGGCGTGCGCGCTGGCCGGCACCACGATCCGGGGCGCGGCGATCTCCGGGTGGGCGTCCCGGGCGGCCTTCACGGCCAGGATCAGCGACTCCGTCCCGCCGCTGGTGACGCTGCCGACGGCGTCCGGCGCGGCGCCGCCCGGGCCGCCGCCGAGCAGCCGGGCCGCCGCGCCCACCAGCGCGTTCTCCATCGCCAGCAGCGACGGGAAGGCGGTCGGGTCGAGCCCGTTGACGTGCGCGCTCCCGGCGTGCGCGGCGGCGGCCAGCTCGTCCAGCCCCGGCACCGCCGGGTCGTAGACGTACGCGAAGAGCCGTCCCCCGTGCGTGGGCCGGTCGGCGCTTCGCAGCGCCCGCAGCTCGGCCAGCACCCGCGCGACGGGCAGCCCGTTCCCGGGCAGCGCGCTCCCGCCCGGCCTCTCGTCGATCATGGGTTCGTGGTGCCCTTTCCGTGGGTGCGGCTCGCCCCGGTCGTCGGCGAGCCCGGCGGGGTCGACGGCCTGCGGCTCTCGTCGCCCGCCACCACCGCGGGACCGGTGGGGTGGGCGGCGTCGGCCTCGGCCAGGCGGGCGGGGGTCAGGTCGTAGGGGCGGAGCAGGAGGACGGCCAGGGCCACCAGGAGTGCGGGGAGGACGGTGAAGCCGATCAGGATGCCGAGCCGGGCGCCGTCGGACTGGGCGGCGGCGGTGCCGGTGTCGGAGGAGACGTAGCCGCCGAGCTGGAGCACCAGGCCGAAGATGCCCGGCCCCAGGGCCAGCCCGAGGGTCTCCCCCGCCGTCCAGAGGCCGGTGAACACGCCGGCCTGCCGCCGGCCGGTGCGCGCCGTGTCGTACGCGATGCAGTCCGGGAGCATGGCGAGGGCGAAGACCTGCTGGCCCGCGTACCCGACGCCGACCAGCGCGACCAGGAGGTAGACCGCCGCTGCCGGCAGCACCGGCGAGGCGGCCAGGGCCAGCGCGCCCGCCGCGAAGATCAGCGACGCGGCGACCAGGGCGGCGAGCTTGCCGACCCGCGCGCCGACCCGGGCCCAGGCCGGCATCACCAGCAGCGCCGGCCCGACGAAGCAGGCGAACAACACGGTCGGCCCGCCCTCGGGATCGCGCAGGATCTGGTCGGCGAAGTAGTTGACCCCGGCGAGGATGGTGGCCACCCCGGCGGACTGCACCACGAAGCAGAGCAGCAGCGCCCGGAACGGCCGGTTGCGCCCGGCGACGGCGAGTTGGGCGCGCAGCGTCGGCTCGCTCTCCCCCACCGTGCCCTCGGGGGCGGACCGGGTGCCGAGGAACGCCCCGAGCGCGCCGGCCACGATCAGCCCGGCGACGAAGAGCCCCATCCAGCGGTGCCCCGGGACGCCCCCGCCGCCCGCGTCGCGCACCAGCGGGGCCACCGCGCCGGAGACGAGGATGGCCAGCGCCAGCACCGCGATCCGCCAGCTCATCAGCCGCGTACGTTCCGCGTAGTCGCCGGTCAGCTCGGCCGGCATCGCCACGTACGGCACCTGGAAGAAGGCGAACGCGGTGGCGGTGGCGAGGAACGCGACGGCGACGTACGCCCCGGCGGCCGGCCCGGTCCCGAACGGCGCGGCGAAGATGGCGGCGAAGAGCACACCGAGCGCCACCCCGGCGCCCAGCAGGTAAGGCCGGCGGGCGCCCCAGCGCGACCGGGTGCGGTCGGAGATCCGGCCGGCGACCGGGTTGACCAACACGTCCCACGCCTTCGGCAGGAGCACCAGCAGGGCGGCCACGCCCGCCGCGACCCCGAGGGTGTCGGTCAGGTAGGGCAGCAGGAGCAGCCCGGGCACGGTGCCGAACGCGCCGGTGGCCAGCGACCCGAGCGCGTACCCCACGTGCACCCGGCGCGGCAGCCCATCCGGCGCGGGCGGGCCGGCGGCCGTCGGCACCGGAACGGCCGACGCGGCGGCGCCCGGCGAGCCGGCTCCACCGGGCGGCGCGTCCATGGGGCCGAATGTTACTCACGTTATGGCGTCGGTCACATCCCCTCTTCCGGGGACCAGGCCGCCGCCCGCATATCCACCCCGTCGCCGCGCAGCGGCGTGCCCTCGGCGCGCAGCCGGGCCCGCGCCTCCCGCTCGTGCCCGGGCGGCAGGCGGCCGGCCGCGTTCACCACCCGGTGCCAGGGCACCCCGCCGCCGTGCCGCGCCATGATCGAGCCGACCAGCCGGGCCGACGCCCGCCCCGAGCGCTCGGCCAGCGCGTCGGCGACCGCCCCGTACGACATCACCCGGCCGGGCGGGATCCGCTCGACCAGTTCCAGCACCGCCTCGACGTACTCGTCAGGTCTCACGACCCGCCACGATATGAGAACGCCACGGGGCGCGCCCGCACCGACCACGCAGAATAGGCGGGTGCGCGACGCAGTCACGGCGGCCCGACGGGTCGTCGTCAAGATCGGATCCTCCTCGTTGACCACCGCCGGAGGCGGGCTGGACGACGGGCGGGTCGACGCGCTCGTCGGCACCCTCGGCGCGCTCGCCGCCGACGGCCGCGAGGTCGTGCTGGTCAGCTCCGGCGCGATCGCCGCCGGCCTCGCCCCGCTCGGGCTGACCCGACGCCCGCGCGACCTGGCCACCCAGCAGGCCGCCGCCAGCGTCGGGCAGGGCCTGCTGATCGGCCGGTACGCGGCCGCCTTCGCCCGGCACGGGCTGACCGTCGGGCAGGTGCTGCTCACCGTCGACGACGTGACCCGGCGGGCGCACTACCGCAACGCGTACCGGACCCTGCGCAAGCTGCTCGACCTGCGGGCGGTGCCGATCGTCAACGAGAACGACACGGTGGCCACCGAGGAGATCCGGTTCGGCGACAACGACCGGCTGGCCGCCCTCGTCGCCGCCCTGGTCCACGCCGACCTGCTGGTGCTCCTCTCGGACGTGGACGCCCTCTGGACCGGCGACCCCGCCCGCCCGGGCTCCAGCCGGATCACCGAGGTGCGCGACGAGCGGGACCTGACCGGGGTCGACATCGGCGGCGCGGGGCGGGCCGGGGTGGGCACCGGCGGCATGGTGACGAAGGTGGAGGCGGCCCGGATCGCCACCGGCTTCGGCATCCCGGTGGTGCTGACGGCCGCGCCGCTGGCCGCCCCGGCGCTGGCCGGCGAGCCGGTCGGCACCCTGTTCCACCCGAGCCGCCGACGCCCGGCGGCCCGGCTCTTCTGGCTTGCCCACGCCACCTCGCCCCGGGGGCGGCTGCACCTCGACCCGGGCGCGGTCGCCGCGGTGGTGGGCCGGCGCAAGTCGCTGCTGCCCGCCGGGATCACGGCCGTGGACGGGGCGTTCACCGCAGGCGACCCCGTCGACCTGGTGGACGTCGAGGGCGCGCCGGTCGCCCGGGGGCTGGTCAACTACGACGCGGTCGAGCTGCCCGGGCTGCTCGGCCGGTCGACCTCGGAACTCGCCGCGGCGCTCGGCCCGGCGTACGAACGGGAGGTCGTCCACCGCGACGACCTCGTGCTGTTGTGAGGAGTGCGGCGATGAGCGTGAGCGAGCAGGCCCGACGGGCACGTACGGCGGCGGAGGCGCTGGCCGTCGCCACGCGTACGGCCAAGGACGCCGCGCTGGTCGCGATGGCCGACGCGCTGGTGGCCCGTACGCCGGAGATCCTGGCGGCGAACGAGGCGGACCTGGCGGCCGGGCGCGCGGCCGGGCTGAGCGCGGCCGTGCTGGACCGGCTCGCCCTCGACGCGGGGCGGGTGGCGGGCATCGCCGACGCGCTGCGGCAGATGGCCGCGCTGCCGGACCCGGTGGGCGAGGTGGTCCGCGGTTCGACCCTGCCCAACGGGCTGGAGCTGCGCCAGATCCGGGTGCCGTTCGGCGTGGTGGGCATCATCTACGAGGCCCGGCCGAACGTGACGGTCGACGCCGCCGGCATCTGCCTGAAGTCCGGCAACGCGGCGCTGCTGCGCGGCTCGTCGTCGGCGGCGAACTCCAACGCGGCCCTGGTCGCGGTGCTGCGCGACGCGGTCGCCGGCGCGGGCCTGCCGGCGGACGCGGTGCAACTGCTCGACGCCAGCACCCGCGACTCGGTCAAGGAGCTGATGCGCGCCCGGGGCCTGGTCGACGTGCTGATCCCGCGCGGCGGCGCGTCCCTGATCCGCACCGTGGTCGAGGAGTCGACCGTGCCGGTCATCGAGACCGGCGTCGGCAACTGCCACGTCTACGTCGACGCCGCCGCCGACCTGTCGAAGGCGGTCGCGATCACGCTGAACGCGAAGACGCAGCGGCTGTCCACCTGCAACACCGCCGAGTCGCTGCTGGTGCACGCGGCGGTCGCCGACGCCTTCCTGCCGCCGGTGCTGGCCGCGTTCGCCGACGCGGGCGTCACCGTGCACGGCGACGATCGCGTAGCGGCCCACTCGGCGGCGGTGGTGCCGGCCACCGACGAGGACTTCGCCACCGAATATCTCTCCGCGGACATCTCGGTCGCCGTCGTCGACTCGCTCGACGCGGCGGTCGCGCACATCCGGCGGTACGGCACGGGGCACACCGAGGCGATCGTCACGGACTCGGCCACCGCCGCCCGGGACTTCGTGGCCCGGGTGGACGCGGCGGCCGTGATGGTCAACGCCTCGACCCGGTTCACCGACGGCGGCGAGTTCGGCTTCGGCGCCGAGATCGGCATCTCCACCCAGAAGCTGCACGCGCGCGGCCCGATGGGCCTGCCCGAGCTGACCTCCACCAAGTACGTGGTGACCGGGGACGGCCACCTGCGCGGATGAGCCTCCGTCCTGCCATGACCCGGCCGAACCCCGCCGTCCTCGCCCGGATCGCCGAGAAGTTGGCGCTGCTCACCCGGGTGGAGGCCGAGCACGACTTCGGCGTGCTCATCGAGGGGCCGGCTCCGCTGGAGCCGATCGCCGGCCTGCCCGGCGTCGCCGAGGTCTACAGCCTGTTCCGGCGTATCGAGGGCGACAACTTCCGGTTCCACGCGCCGAAGCAGATCCTCACCCCGCAGGCGTGGGAGGAGGACGAGGTCAACCCGAACGACCCGATGGGCAGCCCGCTGATCGTCGGCTACGAGATGGACAGCGTCCCCTCCGGCCTACGCGCCGAGATCCGCGGCGGTGACCCGATCTACCTCGACCGGGAAGACCTGGACGTGTATTACATGGAGTCCAGCGCCTACGTCTACCAGTACGAGCACCCCGACGAGGACGTCGAGTTCGCCGTCATCGCCCCCGATGTCGCCACGTTCTTCGACGAGCACGTGCTCGGCCCCCGCTACCCGGAGCTGACGGCCGTCGTCGTCGGCCCCGCCGCCCCCGAGCACCGGCTGCGCAAGGGCCGGCACGCCGGCGAGTACGCCGACAACTGGCGGCGGCTGCTGATCGCCGCCGGCCTCTCCACCTGACCCGGTGGCCGTTGGTGATCAACCAGCTCAGGTGAGGTGCCGGGGCGGCGCATGTCACCCCGGGCGGGTCTCAGCGGCAGGCCCGGATCGCGCTCAGCGTGGTGTGCACGTCGAACTGGTGCCCGTCCTCGCTGTCCCACCCGCCGTCGCGGCGCTGGGTCTCCGCCAGCCGCCGGCGCGCCCGCACCAGCAGCCAGTCCTGCCCGTCGATGCCGACGCGGCGCAGCGTCGCGGCCAGCCAGGCCACGTCGCCCGGGGACAGCTCCGGCACCCGGTCGGCGAGCATCACCTGGATCCGCGCCGCCTCGTGGAACATCTCCTGCCGGTGCAGGACGGCCGCGCCGAGCCAGCCGGCGGGGAGGAAGGACGGCCAGCCGCCGTCCGGGCGCAGCCGCGCCACGAGCGACTGGGCGGCGGCGTGCACGACGCCCGCGTACGCCCCGCCGACCCGGTGGTCCAGCGGGCCGGCGGCCCGGGCGTCGAGGCCGGCGACGGTCAGCCAGAACCCGGCGTTGGCGGTCAGGTAGAACCCTGCCTCGGGATCGCCCGGCCGGGCCCACTCGGGGGCGAGGCCGGCCAGCGCCGGATCCTCCTCCCAGCCGCCGTCGGGCAACTGCCCGGCGGCCAGCCAGTCCAGTGCCCGGCGGGCGGCCGGACGGCCGAGCGCGCCCAGGTCGTCCAGCTCCGAGAGGCGGAAGCAGGTGGCGTCGACCGAGGCGACCTCGCCGCCCAGCGTCGCCGGCCAGCCGCCGCCGGGCGTCTGGCCGACCTCCGCCGCGTCGAGCAGCTCGGGCGGCGGCGGCGCGCCGGTGCGCAGCCGGGACAGACGGGCGCGGTCCACCGCGTCCCCGTGCGCCACGACGAACCCGATCGCGGCATCGATGTCGACCACGGCGGCAACGCTACCGGCGCTCAGGTGATCGCGCCTCGGCGAATCGGCCGAGGTCGCGGGGGTCGGGACGGCCCACCGCGACCTCGGCGACCGCATCAGTACGCGGGCAGCGACGGGTCGATCTGCTTGATCCAGGAGAGCACGCCGCCCTGCACGTGCACCGCGTCGCGGAACCCGGCCGCCTTCAGCGCGGCGAGCGCCTCGGCGGAGCGGACCCCGGACTTGCAGTGGAGCACGATCTGCCGGTCCTGCGGCAACCGGGCCAGCGCCTCGCCGGAGATGATCTCGCCCTTGGGGATCAGCGTCGCGCCGGGAATCCGGACGATCTCGTACTCGGCGGGCTCCCGGACGTCGACGAGGAAGATGTCCTTGCCGGCGTCCTGCCACTCCTTGAGCTCCAGCGCGGTGATGGTCGCGTCGACCACCGCCTCCTGGGCCTCCACCGACACCGCGCCGCAGAAGTCCTCGTAGTCCTCCAGCAGGTCGGTGACCGTGGGGTTCTCGCCGCAGAGCACGCAGTTCGGGTCCTTGCGGACCTTGATCTTGCGGTAGCTCATCTCCAGGGCGTCGTAGACCATCAGCCGGCCGACCAGCGGCTCGCCGATGCCGGCGAGCAGCTTGATCGCCTCGTTGACCTGGATCGAGCCGATCGAGGCGCAGAGCACGCCGAGCACGCCGCCCTCGGCGCAGGAGGGGACCATGCCGGGCGGCGGGGGCTCCGGGTAAAGGCAGCGGTAGCAGGGGCCGTGCTCGGCCCAGAACACCGACGCCTGGCCGTCGAAGCGGTAGATCGACCCCCAGACGTACGGCTTGCCGAGCAGCACCGCCGCGTCGTTGACCATGTAGCGGGTGGCGAAGTTGTCCGTGCCGTCGACGATCAGGTCGTACCGGGAGAAGATGTCGCGGACGTTGTCCCGGTCCAGCGCGGTGTTGTGGATCTCCACGTTGACCAGCGGGTTGATCTCGCGGATCGACGCCGCGGCCGACTCGGCCTTGGACCGGCCGACGTCGGAGACGCCGTGGATGATCTGGCGCTGGAGGTTGGACTCGTCGACGGTGTCGAAGTCGATGATGCCGAGGGTGCCGACGCCCGCGGCGGCCAGGTACATCAGGGCCGGCGAGCCGAGACCGCCGGCGCCGACGCAGAGCACCCGGGCGTTCTTCAGCCGCTTCTGCCCCTCGACCCCGACGTCGGGGATGATCAGGTGGCGCGAGTAGCGGCGGATCTCGTCAACGGTCAGCTCGGCGGCGGGCTCGACGAGCGGGGGCAACGACACGGTGGACTCCCCGGGATCGGCTGGTGGCGAACCGAGCCATTGTCGCCCGTCGCGGGGGCGGTCGGCCATGAGGAGGGACACGTCGCCCGCACTGCGGGAACGGGAATATTCAGATCCCGGGGGCCAGCTCCCCCTCGTAGCGTGAGCCGTCGACGTAGGGCCAGGCGTTGGCGACGCAGCCGTCCAGCCCGTACGTCTGCTGCTGCATCACCGGCGCCGGCTCGCCCGGGGCCGGGCAGGTCTGGTGTTCCTCGCCGAACTCGTGGCCCACCTCGTGGTTGACCACGTAGGTGCGGTAGATCTCCAGCGGCGCCCCGTAGTCCGGAACGGCCTCCAGCCAGCGGGCGAGATTGATGATCACCTGTCCGGGGAGCCGGCAGGAGGTGTAGCCCTCGGTGCTCAGCCCGCCCTCCGCGCACATCCGCTCCGAGGTGTCCGGGGTGGCGAGGTAGACGGTGAAGTCGGCGTCGTCCGCCTCGGCCACCCGCTGCACCCGGAACTCCCCCGAGGCGGTCCAGCCGCGCGGGTCGCCCAGCACCTCGTCGACGGTGGCGGCGAAGGCGGCGACGTCCTGGCCGGCGCCCGACTCCACGGCCACCCGGTAGCGCCGCACCGGCCCGTCGACGCCCCGCACCGGCGACTCCCCGCTGGCGGCGACGAAGCTGCCGGTGCCCTCCCGCGGGTGACCGGTGTCCTCCTGCGGGTGGCCCGTGTCCTCCTGCGGGCGAACGGTGGGCCGCTCGTGCTCGCCCGCCGCGGCCCCGTACGCCGCCCGACCCGGGTCGCCCGTGGGCGGCTCGCCGGCCTGCCCGTCGGGCCGGGGGGCCAGGGTCACCACGACGGCCGCCGCGAGCAGCAGCGCCAGGCCGAGCCCGATGAGGCGCCGGTCCCGGAACAGGCCCGACCAGCGCCGGCCGCGGGGCCGCGGCGACGGCGACGGCGACGGGGGCGGCGACGGGGGCGGCGACGGCGACGGGTGGAGGTTCGGCGACGGCGACGAGCGGCGGTTCGGCGGACCAGGCGGGTCGCAAGGGGACGACGACGTCATGAAACGAGCGTCCCACGCCAATCGGGCGTTACCCCGCGATTGACGCAAATCCGGTGCCGGCGTCGAGGTGCCCGGGTCGACCCCGGCTTCGCCAAGGAACGGCGGCTCACGGCGGTGCCGCCACAGGTCGGCGTACCTGCGGCCCGCTGCCCGATCGGCGGCTGCTAGAGCGGCGGCCCGGCGTAGCGCCGACCGTCGCGGTACGGCCAGGGATTGGCGACGCAGCCGTTGAGAAAGAGCGTCTGCTGCATCATCACCGGCGCCGGTCGGCCCCTGCCCGGGCAGCGCTCGTGCCGGTGCCCCAACTGGTGCCCGACCTCGTGGTTCACCACGTACGTCCGGTAGACCGCGAGCGGCACCCGGGCGCTGACGTAGTGGGGCACCGACAGCCGCCAGCGGTCCAGGTTGATGATCACCTTGCCGGGCGCCCGGCACGACGTGTACGGCCGCCCGCCCACCCGGATGTCGACCCCGCCGGCCGCGCACATCCGGCCCGCCGTGGCGGCGGTGGCCAGGTAGACCGTGAAGTCGTGCCGGTCCTCGGCGCGTACCTGCTGCAACCGCAGCCCGCCGTCGACCCAGCTCCCCGGACCGGCGAGCGCCTCCTCGACGGCGGCCGCGAACTCGCCCGCGTCCTCGTCGGAGCCCGTTTCCACGGCGACCCGATAGCGGTGCAGCCTGCCGGCCTCTCCCAGCACCGGGCGCACCCGGTCGTCGTAGCCGAAGCTGCCCCGGCCCGCCGACGGCACCGGCCCGGGCAGCCGCAGCACCGGCGGCGGGGGCGTCGTGGCCGTGGCGGAGGGCGACGTCGGGACCGGCGAGGCGGACACCGGCGCGACCGCCGGCGCGGGGGCCCACTCCTCGGCGGAGAGCACCTCGGCGTCGACGTCGGCGCCCCGCCGGTCGGCGATCACCGCGACCGCCGCGCCGACCGCGAGGACGAGCGCGACCAGCTCGACGAGGCGACGCCGGCGGGCCGGCCGGCGGTGCCGGGGACGGGACAGGTCCGGGCCCTGGGCGACGGCCGAAGCCCGGTCCGTGGGGTGCCGACGTCCGCCGGCGGAGGCTGAGGCCCGATGCCCCCGAATCGGGGGCGGGGCGGAGTGGCGGCGGGCGGAGGACATCCCGGTCAGCCTGCCACGTCGGACCGCTTCGCGGTGTCCCCCGTTTCGGCGAGCAGGCCCAGCACGGCACGGGCGACCAGGCGCGGCACCTCCAGTTGCGCCACGTGACCGACGCCGTCGAGCATCAGCAGGCGGCTGTCCGGGACGACCCGCGCGGCCTGCGGCGCCACCCGGACGTCCACCAGCCGGTCATGTCGCCCCCCGACGACCAGCGTGGGCGCCCGGACGGCGCCGGCCAGCCGCCACAGCGACCCCGACCCCGGCAGGTACGACCGCAGGAAACTGGAGACCAGGCCACGGAACGTCCGGACGTACGCGGCGGCGTAGTGCTCGGCCTCGTAGCGCACCCGGATCTCCTCCAGCGCCTCCTGCCGGCGCTGCTCGCTGATCCGGGTCAGGTCGCCGATGCACGCCTCCATGACCTGCTGGGCCATCACCTCGGGGGCGAGCTTCGCCAGCCGCCAGGCGGCCAGGCGCTCGCCCCGGGGGATCGCCAGCAGCGGCAGCATCCGGCCCTGCAACGAGCGCCGGAAGTCGAGGAACGGCAGGGCCGGCGAGATCAGGGTCAGGGTCCGGACCAGGTCCGGCCGCAGCCCCGCCACCTGCACCGAGATCGCCCCGCCCAGCGAGTTGCCGAACAGGTGCACCGGCCCCCGGCCGGAGTGCTCGATCCAGCGGATCACCCGCTCCGCGAAGGCCGGAATGGTGTATCGGCGCCCCGGCTCGCTGCGGCCGAACCCGGGCAGGTCGATGGCCTGCCCGTCGAGGCGGTCGGCGAGCAGGCCGGCCAGGTCGGTCCAGTTCTGTGACGAGCCGCCCAGGCCGTGCACGTAGAGCGCCGGCTCCGCGCCGGGGGCGGTGGCCGGGGTGTCCCGGACGTACGTCACGGTGCCGTCGAGGCGCACCTCGCGCCCCGGCCAGGGCGGCGGGACGGAGTGCTCGGGGAGGAGATGGTCCGGCCAGAGGGTGGCGGGCTTCATCCCTCCAGTCTGCCCGTGCCCGCGCCGCCCGGCAGCGCGTCGAACCGCACCTGCGGCGCTCAGGCCAGCAGCGCCTCGAGCCGGCGGTTGACCGCGGACAGGGTGGCCCGGACGACCGCCTGCCGGGGATCGCCCGCGACCAGCGCGGAGCCGACGAGCTGCTCGACCCAGCCGTCGCAGACGAGCAGCACCACGACGGTGGCCACCTCGCAGTTGCCGAACGGCACCACGGCGGCGTGCTCCACGAAGCAACGGCCCCGCTCCGGCCCGGGATCCCGGCCGCGGAGCAGCTCGTCGACGGCCGCCGCGGCGGCCACCGCGCAGAGCCGCAGCACGTACCCGTCGACCGCCGGTCCCGTCGAGTAGCCGGCGGCGCTCTCCCCGCCGGCGACGAGGCGCACCTCCACGGTGGCGTCGAGCCCGAAGGTGCTCACCTGGACGTGGTCGATCACCACCCGGGGACCGGCCGCGCCGCCGGTGTCCAGCGGCCGGGACGGCGCCGACTCCGTCGTGGTCACCTGCCCGCCGGAGTACGACGTGCCGACGGTCGCCGGGTTGCCGGTGGGGGTCCCGGCCGGGGCGGCCGACACCGAGCCGGGCTCCTCCACGGTGGCCCGGCCCCGGTGCGGGGCGGCGGACTGCCGGCGCCGGCGCGGGGGCTCCGGCACCACGTCGGCGCGCGGCTCGGCCGACCGGCGGCGCACCGGCGGGGCCGGAGCGGCGGGCATGCCGGGCACGTTCTGCGGGGCGGCGGCGAGACCCATCCGCTCCTGGAGCAGACGGGCGACCTGCCGGCTCACCTCGGCCGGGTCGGCCCCGTCGGCCAGGTCGAGCCGCAGGCTGTGCGCGCCGGCCGGGGTGCGGCGCAGCGACGCGTCGCGGACGCCGGCCACTCCGCGTACGGCGTCGAGGATCGCGTCGACGTCGAAGCCCTCCGGGCGCTCCCGCAGCGGCGCGGGCTCGTCGTCGCGGCGCAGATGGGTGGCGATCCGGGCGAGTTCCGGGGTTTCGGCGGGTGGCTCCACGGCTGGCGGCTCCGGCACGACGGGCACGTCCGGTTCGGCGGGGACGCGCTGCGGCAACACCGCCGAAAGGCGGTCCGGGAGCCGGTCGTCGTCGGCCGGCTCGGCCGTCGACGCCGGTTCGGGGGCGGATCGGCGGGCCGCGTAGGGAGGTGCGCTCGTCGGGGCGGGCGCGGACGGGGTGCGGTCGCGGCGCCCGGGGCCGCTCGCGGCGGGGCCGGTGGCGGCCTGCGGGCCGTCCGGTGCCTCCGGTGGCGCCGGGGGCCTCTCCTCGCCGACCGGCCGGAGCCGGAACGGCCGGGCGGTCCGGCCCGCGGTCTCGTCCGCGCCCGGCGTAGCAGTGGCGCCCTCCGGGCCGGCCAGGTCGTACGCAGCCGGGGGCGCGCTCGCGGGGGGCGCCACGGACGGCCCCCCGCCCGCCCAGGCGGGCCGCTCGACCGGAACCGGGATGGACCGGTCGGCCGCGGACGACGCCGCCCGGTCGGCGGGATCGGCCGGCGGCTCGTACGCCGGGCGCGGCGCGGACTCGGCCCGGCCGACCTCGTAGGGGCGGCCCGGCTCGGCGCGGGGCGGCTCGTAGGAGCGGCCGGGCAGCTCGGCGCGCGGCGGTTCGTAGGGTCGGTGCGGCTCGGCGGCCCAGGCCGCCGCCCGGTCCTCCCGGGACCGACGGCCCACGGGCTCGTCCTCCTCGCGCGCCCGCCGGCCGACGGGCTCGTCCTCGGCCCGGGACCGGCGGCCGGTGGACGCGGACTCGTCCCGGGCCCGGCGGCCGACCGGCTCGCTCTCCTCGCGGGACCAGGGCGGCGCCCAGCCGCCGCCCCAGCTCGGCCGGTTCCAGTTCGGGCCGGACCAGTCCGGCTCGGTCGCCGGTGGCCATTCGGCGGCCGGCGACCGGGTGTCGCCCGGCTCCCGGCCGACGCCGGGCCCACGGTCGGGGCCCGGCCCGTGCTCCGCGGCCGCCCGGCCGACGCCGGGCCCACGGTCGACGCCCGGCGCGTGCTCCGCGGCTGCCTGGTCGACGCCCGGCGCGCGGTCGGGGCCGACGGCACCCGAGCCGCCGGCCTGCTCGGCGAGGGCCGGCGGGTGGTCCTGCCCGGTGACCGGGCCACGGTCGGGGGCGGCGCCGTGGTCCTGCCGGAAGGCCCGCTCCGCGCCGAGCGCACGGTCGACGCCGGAGAGCCGGTCGCCGGTCGCCGGTCGGTCGGCCGCCGACGCCTCGGGCGCGGGCGGGCGCTCGGCGGCCGACGGGAACGGGCCGGGGGCGAGAGGCGGCGGCTCCGGCGGGAACGGGTGGTCGGCCCAGCCGGGCGCGCCGGCGGCCGGGGAGGGCTCCTCGGCGGCGGCGCGGTCGACGGTCGGCGCGTGGAAACCGGGCGGCACCTCGAACCCGCTGGCCGCCGTGCCGACGGGCGGGACCTGCATGGCCGGCGGGGCCGAGGTCGGCGGGCCGGGATCGGCCCAGCGCGGCTGACGGCCGGCCGACGGGTCCGCGGAGGAGTGCCGGGTGGGGCCGGTCTCGGGCTCGGCGAGCCCGTGCTGCGGGCCCGACGGCTGTTCGGCCACGGGCGCCGGCCGCTGCGCGGGCACCACCAGCCGGTCGCCTCCCGGGTCGCGGCGCTGTTCGCCGAGGATGCTGGGCGGGGCGCTCACCGGGGCCTGGCGGTCGACCGCCGCGTCGTCGGCGTGGCTCACGCCGTTGAGGTGGTGACCGTTGACCCGGGCCGGCGGCTCGGGTGCGGCCGGCGGGCCGGGCAGCGGCGACGGCAGGTCGCCGTGCCGGGGTGAGGAGGCGGCCCAGCCGCGACCCGGGTCGGGCGGACCCCACGCCGGGCCGTGCTCGCGGGCCCCGGAGGTCTCGTGGCCCTGGGACCATCCGGCCGCCGAGGGCGCCCACCCGCCGCCGGCCCGGCCCAGGTCGTCCTGCTGACCCGGCCCGTCGCCGTGCTCTCCCGGGGTGGCGGCACCGGGTTGCCCTGTTTCACTCACCGCGCGCTCCTTGGTCGCCCCCGCTGAGGCTACCGTGTGGTGACAGTGGCGATAAGTTACAGCGGCGGGCCAATTCCGCGACGGGCCGTGAGCCCAGACCGGTTCGGGTGAAATGCCGGCTCGTACGAAGAAACTCGGAGGTTCCCATGACCGCTGTGGGGAACGGTGCACAGACAGCCGGCCGGCCCACCCGCCTGCCCCGTTCGGCGCGCCGTAAGCAACTGCTCGCCGCGGCTCAGGAGGTGTTCGTCGCCCAGGGCTACCACGCGGCGGCGATGGACGACATCGCCGAACGGGCGGGAGTCTCCAAGCCCGTGCTCTACCAGCACTTCCCCGGCAAGATGGAGCTCTACCTCGCGCTGCTGGACACGCACTGCGACGCGATCCTCGCGAAGGTCGACGAGGCCATGCGCGGCACCAACGACAACAAGGAGCGGGTCGGCGCGTCGGTGCGCGCGTACTTCGACTTCGTCGACCACGAGAGCGAGGCGTTCCGCCTCGTCTTCGAGTCGGACCTGCGCAACGACCCGGCGGTGCGGCAGCGCGTCGAGCGGGTCGAGCAGGGCTGCATCGCGGCCATCACCGACACCATCATCTCCGACACCGGGGTCAGCCGGGCGCACGCCGAGCTGCTCGCCTCCGGCCTGGTCGGGGCGGCCGAGACCGCCGCGCAGTTCTGGCTGGCCCGCGGCCGGCAGCTGCCCAAGGCGGAGGCGGAGGCGTTGGTCGCCGCCCTCTCCTGGCGGGGCATCGCCAGCTTCCCGCTGCAAGGTGAGTCAGCCTGAGCATCGGGGCGCGAGATCGGATAGCCTTCCCTTCGGCGGCTCTTTCGCCCGAACGAGGAGGCACTGTGGAGGTCAAGATCGGCGTGCAGTACGCGCCCCGCGAGCTGGTGCTGGAGAGCGCGCAGTCGCCGGCCGAGATCGAGCAGATCGTGACCGACGCCATGACCAAGGACGAGGGCACCCTCTCCCTGACCGACGAGAAGGGCCGGCGGGTGATCGTGCCGGTCAACAAGGTCGCCTACGTCGAGATCGCCGAGGCGTCGCCGCGGGCGGTCGGTTTCACCGTCCGCTGACCCGCTCGGCGGCCCGCGACGGGTGACCACGTCCCCCGTCGCGGCTCGGTCGGCCCCTGCGGAGGTGGTCGCCGAGCTGGCAGCCGGCGGACTCGCCACCGGTGTCACACCCGACGCCGACCCGCCCGGCGCGCCGGCTCGTCCGACACCCTGGTGCCGGTGCGTCAGCCGTCGGGCCGGCGCGTCAGTTGTTCAGCCCGGCGGCAGCCATCCGCGTGGTGTGCGCCGCGGTCAGCCGCCCGAACAGCCCCTGCACGTCCACCCGGTCGCTGCCCGCGATGAGGGCCGTCAGCGCGCCCCGGTCGGCGGCGACCCGACCGGCCTGCGACAGCGCCTCCCCGACCAGCCGCCGCGCCCACATCGAGAGCCGGCCGGCCACCTTCGGGTCGGCCGCGATGGCGGCCCGGATCTCGGCGACGGCGAAGTCGGCGTACGTGGAGTCGTGCACCACGTCGAGGACGAGCTGGCGGTCCGGCTCGGCCAGGGCCGCGGCGATCTCCCGGATGAAGTCGTCGGTGATGGCGTCGCCCACGTACGCCTTGGTCACCGCCTCCGCCCAGTCCCGCGGCTCGGTCGAGTCGTGGTACGCCTGCAGCGGCGCGACGTACGGCGCCATCGCGTCGTCGGGAAGCACACCGAGCGCGGCGAGCCGGTCGGCCAGCCGGCGGTAGTTGCCGATCTCGGCGGCGGCCATCTCACCCAGGGCCGCCCGGCGGCGCAGGTCGGGGGCGAGCCGGGCGTCGACGGCCATCCGCTCGAAGGCGAGCAGTTCGCCGAACGCGACCAGGCCGAGCAGATCCGTGACGGCAGGGCCGGGCGAATCCACGCCGGCGGGGCCGGGCGAGACCGGGACGACGCGGGCCGACAGACCCGGAACGGCAGGGCCGGGCGCATCCGGGACGGCGTGGCCGGAAAGGTCGGGGTCGGGCACGAGCGCAGGCTACCGCCCGCCCGCACCTCCCGGGGGGAGTGACGCGGGTCACACCAAGCGCCCGCAGGCGCGCCACCTGCGCCAGGAATCAGGACGACCGGTGCGCTGTTCAGGTAACATGGAGCAGTTGCCGTGGGCGCCGAGCTGGCCAGGCCGGTCCAACAGACCGGTCGGTCCGATCGAAGTCCGACTCCACGGCGCGCGTGCGGCCCGGTCCGGCCAGGCAGTCTGCCGCCGACCGTGTGGCCCGCGCCACACCGATCGCGCCCTGAGGACATGACGGGGCGCACCCACGAGAGGGCACCCCCAAATCCATATGAGCGAGCTGACCCAAGAACTCATGGACGGCCAGGAGCTGGCCGCCACCGCTCCGGTGCGTCCGGAGGCACCCACCTTCGCCGAGCTGGGCGCGCGTCAGGAGACCGTCGACGCGCTGGCCGCGGCCGGCATCACCCGCGCGTTCGCGATCCAGGAGTACGCGCTCCCGATCGCGCTGCGCGGCACCGACCTGATCGGCCAGGCGCCGACCGGCACCGGCAAGACCCTCGGCTTCGGCGTACCGCTGCTGGAGCGCGTCTTCGCGCCCGAGGAGGGCGGCGACGGCGTGCCGCAGGCGCTGGTCGTCGTGCCCACCCGCGAGCTGGGCATCCAGGTCGCCAAGGACCTCGCCGCGGCGGGCAAAACCCGGGGCGTCCGGGTGCTGCCGATCTACGGCGGCGTGGCGTACGAGCCGCAGGTCGACGCGCTGCGCAAGGGCGTGGAGATCCTGGTCGGCACCCCCGGCCGCCTGCTGGACCTGGCGAAGCAGAAGCACCTGCGCCTGGACCGGGTGCACGCGCTGGTCCTCGACGAGGCCGACCGGATGCTCGACCTGGGCTTCCTCGACGACGTCGAGCGGATCCTCGCGATGTTGCCGGAGGACCGGCAGACGATGCTCTTCTCGGCGACCATGCCGGACCCGATCGTCACGCTCTCCCGGCGCTTCCTGCGCCACCCGGTGACGATCCACGCCGGCCACACCGCCGAGACGGGGCCGTCGCCGCAGACCGAGCAGCTGGCCTACCGCACCCACTCGATGAACAAGATCGAGATCGTGGCCCGCATCCTGCAGGCCGAGGGTCGCGGGCTGACCATGATCTTCACCCGCACGAAGCGGGCCGCTGACCGGGTCGCCGAGGACCTCGACTTCCGGGGCTTCGCCGTCGCCGCCGTGCACGGCGACCTCGGGCAGGGCGCGCGCGAGCGGGCGCTGCGGGCGTTCCGGGCGGGCAAGATCGACATCCTGGTCGCCACCGACGTCGCCGCCCGGGGCATCGACGTCAGCGGCGTCACGCACGTCATCAACTACGACTGCCCCGAGGACCAGGACACCTACACCCACCGGATCGGTCGCACCGGCCGGGCCGGGGCGAGCGGCGTCGCGGTGACCTTCGTCGACTGGGACGACGTGCCCCGCTGGCGGATCATCGACAAGACGCTGGGCCTGGAGATGCCGGAGCCGCCGGAGACGTACCACACGTCCCCGCACCTCTACACCGACCTGCACATCTCCACCGAGGTCACCGGCACCCTGCCGACGGCCGAGCGCACCCGCGCCGGCCTGGCGGCCGAGGTGGAGGAGGACCTGGGCGGTGGCCGGTCCCGGCGGGGCGAGGGCCGGGGCTCCCGGCGCGGCGACGGTCGCGGTCGCGGCGAGCGCCGCCAGGGCCGGGCCACCAGGGAGGCCGGCGAGCCGGGCGCCGACGCGCCGGCCGAGGCCGCCGAGGAGGGCACCCGCACCCCGCGTCGCCGCCGGCGTCGCCGGGCCGGCGAGACCGTCTCGGGAGAGCCGACCGCGGTGATCACCACCGAGGCCGCCGAGGCCGCCCCGGCCGCCGCCGAGGGCGACGTCCCGAAGCCGCGACGCCGCCGGCGCCGTCGTGGTGGCGGTGGCTCCGCCGCCGGTACGCCGGCCGAGGCGACCGCCGACTGACCCTGAGCACGTACCCGACATCCCCGTACCGGTCCCCCGGTGCGGGGATGTCGCCGTCGTGACCGGATGAGGGCCCGTGTCACCGGGCGACCGGGCGCGACCGGCCCCGGCGGGTCAGGCGGGTCGCCCCGGCGGCTTAGCGGAGAGCGCGACCGCGGCGCAGGCGCCGCGCCCGAGGCCGCAGAGCGGGAGCGCGGCGGGCCCGAGGGGGCCGGGCCGCCCGGCGGTGTGCCGCCGACGACGACGAGGAAGATGGAGCAATGCCCGAACCGCTGGATGCCGCCCTGACCGAGGTCCGGGCACTGCTGCTCGACCCCGCGCTGACCCGGGCGGTGGCCGCCGGGCGTCGACGCGGGCACCGTCCCTCGGTGGTCCGCGCCGAACTCCGGCCGGTCGCGCTGAAGGCCGGTCCCCGGCTGCAGATCTCCACCTCCGACGGCTCCCGGCCGTTCACCCGCAACGTCGCCCCCGGCCCGGAGGCGGACGCGGCGGTGGACGCGCTGCTGGCCGAGCCGTTCGGCAACTGGCACGTGGAGACCGCCGACGCGACGCTGCAACTGCGGGTGACCAAGTCGGGCGAGGCGCAGGTGCACCGGGCCGCCGCGACCCGGCCCGCCGCCGAGCCGGGCGGGCACGACCGGTCGAAGGAGTACCTGCTCGACCCGGGCGACCCGATCTTCGCGGAGATCGGGGGGTCGGCGGCCAAACGCCGGCAGGTCGACGCGTTCCTGCGGGCACTGGCGGCGACCCTTCCCGACGACCTGACCGGGCCGCTGCGCGTCGTCGACCTCGGGTGCGGCAACGCGTACCTGACCTTCGCCGCGTACCGGTGGCTGGCGCGGCGGGGGCTCGACGTCGAGCTGGTCGGCGTGGACGTCCGGGAGGACCAGCGCCTCCGCAACACCGAGCTGGCCGAGCGGCTCGGCTGGGCCGAGCGGGTCCGCTTCGTGGCCGGCACGATCGCCGACGCCGTCGTGGAGCCCGCCCCCGACCTGGTGCTGGCGCTGCACGCCTGCGACACCGCCACCGACGAGGCGCTGGCCCGGGCGGTGCGCTGGCGGGCCCGCTGGGTGCTCGCCGCGCCGTGCTGCCACCACGACGTCGCCGCCCAACTGCGCGCCAGGCCGGCCCCCGCGCCGTACGACCTGCTGACCCGGCAGGGCATCCTGCGCGAGCGCTTCGCGGACGTCCTCACCGACGCGCTGCGGGCCGGGCTGCTGCGGCTGCACGGCTACCGGGCCGAGGTGGTGGAGTTCGTCGACTCCCGGCACACCCCGCGCAACCTGCTGATCCGGGCCCGGCGCACCGGCGCCGCCGCGACGGACGGCCAGCGGGCGGAGTACGGGGACCTGGTCGGCCAGTGGGGCGTCACCCCGCGACTGGCGACGCTGCTCCCCGCGACCGCCCCGGACGCCGCCCCGTAGCCCGCTACCGCGTCGCTCGCCGCCCCGGTCCCGCCGAAAGTCCCGCCCACGGGACGGTCTGGTCGGTCAGTCAATTGCTTCCATACCTTTCCGTACTACCCTCGGAGGCGCACCGCCGGGTGCCGGTCGGGAGGGAAGACCCGCAGGGATGGGTTCGGTAGAGGTTTCGCCCCAGATGGCCTTCGCGCGCTTCGTGCGGCGCGCCATCGACGACGCCCGCGAGGAACGCGGGTGGACCGTCACGGACCTGGCGTCCCACACCGGCGTGGGTCGCTCCACCGTGTTCCGCTGGCTCGCCGGCGACTGGCAGGACTACCCCGAACTCGCCAAGGTGCGGGGTTTCTGCGCCGCGCTGGACCTGCCGGTCGCGGCCGCGTTCCGCGCGCTCGGCCTGCCCGACGCCGGCCCCGCGCCCCGTCGCCGCGTCGACGACGGCCCGGTGGAGGCGGACGTCCGGGTGATCCTGCAACGGCTGGCCGACCCGACGGTGCCGGCCGAGGAGAAGCACCACATCCGCGACCTGCTGCGCTACCTGGCGCGCCGCCCGATCCGCCGCGCCGGCTGACCCGCCACCAGCTACCTCGGTTTGATCGGGCCGGTCGCCGAGGGTCAGGGCACGGTCAGGGTGAACTCGGCGGTCCGCACCACGCCGCCGACCTGGAAATCGAGGTAGAGCCGGTACCGGCCCGGGCCGGGCGTGGTCACCCAGAACGTCACCGCCCCGTCGACCACCTGCGGCTCCGGGTGGACGTGCAGGTAACCCAGGTCGCCCTCGCGCAGCGCGACCAGGTGGCCGTACGCGCCGAGGTAGCGCTCCAGCGTCGGGGTGCCGCCGGCGGCCGAGCCGAAGCGGAAGGTCAGCGGGACGGTCAGGCCGGCCTGCGGCGTGCCCTGGTAGTCGACGGTGAACCCGTCGACCGTGGCCGAGGCGGCCGGCGCCGGCAACGGCCGCGGCTGGTAGCCGCCGGGCGCGACCAGGTCGACCCCGAGGGTCACCGCCGTCTGCCGGCCGTCGTCGGCGAGCGCGGTGAAGTCGGCGTACGCGCGCCAGACGCCCGGCTGCGGGAGGGTCAGCGGCACCGACCACGTGCCGTCGGCGGCCATGGTCGGGTGCAGGTGCTGGTAGCCGGTCAGGTCGCGGCGCACCACGATCAGGTGCATCGGCTTGTCGTGCACGACGGCGAACCGCGTCACCGGGCGGCGCTGCGCGTCGCGCACCTGGAAGCGCAGCTCGCCCGGCCGGCCGGCGGTGAACGACGACGTTACGGGGGCGAGCGTGTAGCCGGCCGAGGTGACCGAGAGGCCGGCCGCCTCCGCCGCCACGTCCTGGTCCGCGCCGTGCTCGTGCGCGCCCGTCCCGGGCGCGTGGGTGTGGTCGGTCAGGGCGCTGTCCAGCCCCACCGACCCTGCCGGACCACCGCCGTTGAGCCGGCCGAGACCGAAGCCGAGCAGCACCGCGAGCACCAGGCCGCCGACGACCAGCGCCAACCGGAGCGTGCTCCGGTCCGGCACGGCCGACACCTGCTCCGGCCCGACCGGGAACTCGTCCGGCGTGGCCGAAGACTGGTCCGGCGTGGCCGGGAACTGGTCCGGCGTCGCCGGGGACTCCCCCGGCGCGGCCGACGCCCGGTCAGGCACCGCCGCCATCCCGCGCGGGCCCGGGCTGCTGATCGGTCATGCCGCTCACGCTACCCTCCGTCACGGTCGCGCCGCCCCGGCGGCGACGCGGCGTGGCGACGGTCGCAATCCCGCCCGCCCGGAACTTCCCGGCCCGGCCCCAGACCGGTCCGGCCCGGTCCGGGTTGAGACGGGGAGGGCGCAGCTCAGCCGGCCACCGCCAGGGCCAGGGGCAGCACGTCGGGCGCGCCGGCCCGGCGCAACTCCCGGGCGACCATCGTCATCGTCCAGCCCGAGTCGACCAGGTCGTCCACGAGGAGCACCGGCCCGTCGAGACCGGCGAGGCTGTCAGCCAGGTCCGCCGGCACGGTGAAGGCCCCGTGCAGCGCGCGTACCCGCTGGGCGCTGTTGCCGCGCGGGCCCCCGCCGCCGGCCGGGCCGGCCGCCGTCACCCGGCCGAGCATCGGCAGCCGGCCGACGGCGGCGATCCGCTCGGCGAGCGAGCCCACCAGCCGGGGCCGGCGCCGCGAGCCGACCGCGACCACGCCGACCGGGCGGCGCGGCCACGGGTCGTCCCCGTGCGCCCACGCCTTCAGCACCTCGACCACGGCGGCGGCCACGTCGTCGGGGACGGCGACGTCGGGCGCGTCCGGCGCGACCAGGTCGCGCAGCCGCCCGCCCCACCCCAGGTCGGACAGCCGCCCCACCGCCCGCCCCGGCAGCGCCTGCTCCGCCGGGGCGATCCGCCCCTTGAGCGGTACGCCCACCGCCTCCAGCCCGGTCGGCCAGAGCTTCTTCGGCGCGATCTCCACGCCGGGGCGGCCGAGGAAGGTCTGCGCGGCGGTCAGCGCGGCGTCGGACACCTCGGGCGTGAACAGCGGGCCGGCGCAGCGGTCGCACCGACCGCAGTCGGTGGCCCCGGCGTCGTCCAGGCACTCGCGCAGGTAGCGCAGCCGGCAGCCGGGCGTGGTCGCGTAGTCCCGCATGGCCTGCTGCTCGGCGGTGCGCGCCTGGGCGACGCGGCGCAACCGGGCCTCGTCGTAGACCCAGGGCTCGCCGGTGGCGAGCCAGCCGCCGCGCACCCGGCGGACCGCGCCGTCGACGTCGAGCACCTTGAGCATCAACTCCAGCCGGGCCCGGCGCAGGTCGACGATCGGTTCGAGGGCCTGCGTGGAGAGCGGGCGGTCGGTGTCCAGGGCCGCCAGCACCGCGCGGACCTGCTCCTCCGGCGGGAAGGCCAGCGAGGCGAAGTAGCGCCAGATCGCGGCGTCCTCGACGCCGGGCAGCAGCAGCACCTCGGCGTGCGCGACGGCCCGGCCGGCGCGGCCGACCTGCTGGTAGTACGCGATGGGCGAGGGTGGCGCGCCGAGGTGCACCACGAAGCCCAGGTCGGGCTTGTCGAAGCCCATGCCCAGGGCGCTCGTGGCGACCAGCGCCTTGATCTTGTTGTCCAGCAGGTCCTGCTCGGCGGCGCGCCGGTCGGCGTCCTCGGCCTGGCCGGTGTAGGAGGCGACCGCGTAGCCCCGGGAGCGGAGGAACTCGGCGGTCTCCCCCGCCGCGGCGACGGTGAGCGTGTAGACGATGCCCGAGCCGGGCAGCCGGTCCAGGTGGTCGGCGAGCCAGCCCAGTCGGTGCGCCGGGGTCGGCAGGTCGAGCACGCCGAGGCGCAGCGACTCGCGGTCCAGGCTGCCGCGCAGCACGAGGGCGTCGCCCAGTTGCTCGGCGACGTCGGCGGTGACCCGGGCGTTGGCGGTGGCCGTGGTGGCGAGCACCGGGGTCCGCTCGGGCAGGTTGCCGAGGAAGGTACGCAGCCGACGGTAGTCCGGGCGGAAGTCGTGCCCCCAGTCGGAGACGCAGTGCGCCTCGTCGACCACCAGCAGGCCGGTGGTGGCGGCCAGCTTCGGCAGCACCGTGTCCCGGAAGTCCGGGTTGTTGAGCCGCTCGGGGCTGATCAGCAGCACGTCCACCGCCCCGGCGTGGATCTCGGCGGTGATCTCGTCCCACTCGTCCAGGTTGGCCGAGTTGATCGTGCGGGCCCGGATGCCGGCGCGGGCCGCCGACTCGACCTGGTTGCGCATCAGCGCCAGCAGCGGCGAGACGATCACGGTCGGCCCGGTGCCGCCCCCGTCGCCCCGCGCGGCGACGGCATCCTGGTCGCGCCCCCGCAGCAGGGCGGTGGCCACGAAGTAGACGGCCGACTTGCCCCACCCGGTGCGCTGCACGCAGAGCACCCGGCGCCGGTCGACCACCAGCGCCTCGATCGCCCGCCACTGGTCCTCGCGGAGCCGGGCGTGCTCGCCGGCCAACCGCCGCAGCACCGCCTCGGCCCGCTCCCGTACCGCCGTCCGATCCTGGCTCATCCGGCATTTCTACCAGCGCCCGGTGACCGTGCCCCGGTTCGCGCGGGAGGTTCCGGTCACGATCCGGCCGGTGGGGGCCGCTCCGGCGTGGGGGCCGGTGTCGGGGGCAGGAAGAACAGCAGCTCACGGAGCCGGTCGGTGGCGGTCGGCGGCAGCAGGCAGCGGCCGGCGAGTTCCTCCATCGAGGCGTACGGGCCGCGTAGCCAGCGGTCCACCGCGATCTGGCGGCACTGGTCGACGGTGAGCCCCGGCAGCCCGGCGAGCACCTGCTCGGGGACGGTGTTGACGTCGACCAGGCCGCCGTCGTCGAACGTACGGGGCAGGTCGGGCCGCCCGATGCGCAGCTCGTTCCGGGCCGCCGGGTAGTGGTAGAGCAGGAAACGGGCGTGCTCACGCCGGATTCGCCGCTCCTCCTCGGCGCGGAACCTCGCGCTGCCCTGGCCACCGGTGAGCGCCGCCCAGACCCCGTGGCTGAGCAGGATCACGTGTGCCGCCCCGAGCACCCAGGTGATCGCGGCCAGGCCGAGGAAGATCACCCCCTCCGGCCCGGGCACCTCGGCGTCCGGATTCTCCAGGTCGAGCATGGCCACCTCGACCGCGACGACGACCAGGTAGCCGACGCCGACGAGAGCCAGGCGCCAACTGCGCCGCCAGGCGGCGTAGGCCAGGATCACCAGCCAGGTGAGGCACCCGAACGAGAGCAGGACGAGCGCGGTACCGGCGATCGTGGCGGTCACGCTCGCCCAGCGGGGCGACGGCGTCCTCGGGCGCCTGCCGTCGACCACGGGCGGCGGTACGGCGGCCGGGAGTGGGCCGTACGCCGGCAGGGGCACCGGGCCGGCGGGCGGTGAGCTGATGGGCGGCGGTACGGCCGGCGGCCCGGGTGGGGCGAGCGCCGAAGCGGATGGTGCCGGTGGCGGCGACGCCGGGGCCGACGGCGCCGACGGAGGTGAGGACGTGGTGGGTGGCTCAACCGGCGGAGCCGCCACGGCCAGCGGAGCCGCCACGGCCAGCGGAGCCACCTCGACGGCGGCCGGCGGCAGTAACCCGGTCGGCATGAGCGCCGGGTCGGAACGAAGGATGCGCCGGTGCAGGTCCTGGAGCGCGTCGCCCGGCTCGATGCCGTACTCGTCGCGCAGCATCTCGGCGAACTCCCGATAGGCGGCGAGTGCCTCGGCCTGCCGCCCGCCGCGATACAGCGCCAGCATCAACTGGTGCCTGAGCCGCTCCCGCACCGGGAACTCCGCGGTCAGGTCCACCAGCTCGCCGATCAACTCCCGGTGCCGGCCCAGACGCAGCTCCAGGCCGGCCCAGCTCTCCAGGGCGGTGGCCCGCAGCTCGACCCAGCGTTGCCGGGCGGACTCGAAGTACGGCCCGGCGAAGCCGGTGAACGGCTCGCCGTGCCACAGCTCCAACGTGGATTTCAGCTCGCTCACCGCCTCGGCGGCCCGGCCCTCCGCGCGGAGCCGCTCGGCCCGTCGGATGCCCCGCTCGAAGCACACGGCGTCGACCGCCTCTGGCGCGACGCGAAGCTGGTAACCGGCGTCGGTCAGGGTGAGCACCTGGCCGGGGCTGCGCGGTGACCGCTCCGGCTCGATCACCCGGCGCAGCCCGGCGACGTACTTCTGCACCACGTTGGTGCCGTTCGCCGGCGGCTCGTCCGGCCAGACCGCGTCCACGATCTGCGCGGTGGTGACCGGGCGGCCGGCGGCGAGCAGCAGCACGGCCAGCACGGCGCGCTGCTTGCCCGGCCCGAGGTCGATCTCCCGCTCGCCGCACCAGGCCCGCTGGGGCCCGAGACCCTCGAAGCGCAGCGTCCCTGACATGCGAGTTTCCCGCTCCTGACACCCCCGCTGCGTGCGCCACGGCAGTGCACGGCAGTCGGACCGCAGCATAGCGGCAGTGGTTTCGCCGTACGGGCCGGCAGCATCTGTCCCGGCAGACGCCAGACTCGTGAAGGAAGAAACATGATGACGAACGGAACCGGCCGCGCCGGCATCGTCCGACGAGGCGCCGGCACCCTGGCCGCCGTCCTCACCGCGGCCTCTTTGCTCGCCGGGTGCGGCGCGACCGGGACGGGTTCCGAGGCCGACGGAACCGCCTCGGGCACGGCAAGTCCGACCGCCACGCCCAAGCAGGCGCTCCTCGCGGCGGTGCCGGACGGCACCGAGGGCGCGTTCCGGTTCACCGGCACGGACGCCACCGCGGACCTGTCCGGCGTGGTGGACCCGAACGCGAAGGGCCTCGACCTCACCGCCGCGGTCAAGGACCCGGAGCACGGCTTCACCACCCGGATGTCGTTCCTGGTGGTCCAGGAGCGGATCTGGATGAAGGTGAAGTTCACCGGCACCGAGGGGCTCACCGGGCTGCCGAAGCTGCCGAACCGCTGGATGGAGCTGGACCGCGCCAAGCTGACCGATCCGGAGAGCGCCCCGACGTACGAGGGGGCGGACGTCGGCAACGCCGGGCCGATCATCGAGGCCGCCACCACGGTCGAGGAGAAGAGCGACCGGACGTACGCCGGGGTCGTCGACCTGACCGGCGGCGAGGCCGCCGAGGCGGTCGGCGCGGAGGAGGTCGCGGCCCTCGGCGACGCCGCCCGGCAGGTGCCCTTCACCGCCGTCGTCGGCGCCGACGGCAACCTCGCCTCGCTCACCCTGAACGTGCCGGCCGCCGGCAAGGCGAAGGCGTGGACGTACGTCGTGAAGTACGCCGACTACGGCTCGGCGCCGAAGCTGGCCGCGCCCGGCGGCGACGCCGCGCAGCAGGCGCCGAAGCTGGCGTACGAGATGCTCAACGGCTGATCGGTCGACGACGCAGGCGACCGGGTGTCGCGGCCGCACGGGGGGCCGCGGCACCCGGTCGCTCTGTGCTGTCAGCGCCCGAGGACGGAGCCGCCGTTGACGCCGAGCACCTGGCCGGTGACGTAGCCGGCGGCCGGGCCGGCCAGGTAGCGGACCGCCTCGGCGATGTCGTCCGGTACGCCGGCTCGCCCGACCAGCGTCGCCGCCACCCGCTTCGCGTGCCCCTCCGGGGTCATCCGGTCGCCGAAGAACCCCGTCTCCGCCACGTAGCCGGGGCTGACCACGTTGACCGTGATCTGTTCCGGTCCGAGCTGCGCGGCCAGGTCGTACGCCCAGCCGTGCAGCGCCGCCTTCGCCGCCGAGTACGCGCCGCCGCCACCCCGCTGGGCGGCGATCGAGCTGACCAGGACGACCCGGCCGCCGGGGCGGCGCAGGGCCGGCCGCAGCGCCTCGGTGAGCAACACGGCGGTGAGCACGTTGGCGTCCAGATTGGCCCGCCAGTGGGCGGCGGTGCCGGCGAGCGTGCTGGTGTCTCCGCCCAGGTAGCCGCCGGCGTTGTTGACCACCACGTCGACCGGCCGTCCGGCGACCGCCTCGACCACCCGGCCGAGTTGCTCCGGATCGGTCAGGTCGGCGCTGACCGCCTGGGCAGCCCCGGGCCGACCGCACTCGGCGTCCACCCGCTCGGCCGTTGCGAGCAGCACGTCCGCCCGCCGCCCCACGATCAGGATGTCGTACCCGTCTCCCGCGAGCGCCCGCGCGACGGCCGCCCCGATCCCGGTCCCCCCGCCACTCACCACCGCCAGCCGCTCACCCATCCCGCACCGCTCCACCCCAGACAGAGACCCCGTCGATCATGAGGTTATTGCCACCGTCAACGGCGTTTCGCGGCAACAACTTCATGATCAACGGGGTCTGGCCGGCCAGGCGACGGGCCGCGCGGGGGTCAGGACGGGCGGGACGGCTTGCGGAGGGCGTGGCGCAGGAGTGCCACGCGGGGGGCGAGGCTGGCCAGGCCGCCGGGGAAGAAGTAGACGGCCAGGATGAAGACCGTGCCGAGCACGAACAGCGGCTGCGACAGCGGGCTGCTCAGGAAGCCGGGCAGCGCCTCCACCGCGTCGGAGGTGCCGAACGCGACCAGGCGGTGGTCCAGGTACATGTAGAGGATGCCGCCGATCACCGGGCCCCACCGGGTGCCCGGCCCGCCGAGCACCACCATGACCAGCAGCGCCAGGGTCCACTCGGAGGAGGTGATGTGCGGCGACGCGCCACCGACGATCAGGACGTAGACCACGCCGCCGGCCGCCGCCAGCCCACCCGCCAGGGTGAACGCCACCAGCTTGAACCGGTACGGGTCGAGCCCGAGCACCCCGATCCGCCGCTCGTCGTCGCGCAGGCCGGCCAGCACCCGCCCCGTCGGCGAGCCGGAGACCCGGTGCACCACGAAGACCACCACGACCAGGTACGCCAGCGCCAGCCAGTAGAGGTTGACCGTGTTGGTGACCCCGACCAGCCCCTGCGGCAGCCCGGAGACGTCCAGCGGCAGGCCCTCCTCGCCACCGGTGAGCCCGCCGAAGTCGCGGGCCACCAGGATCGCCCCGACCTGGGCGAAGGCCAGCGTCACCATGGCGAACGCGATGCCGACGGTGCGCAGCGCCACCGCGCCGAGCAGCGCGGCGAGGATCGTCCCGCCGGTGATCGCCAGCAGCGCCGCCTGCCACAGCGGCAGCCCCGCCTTGGTGATCAGGATGTCGGTGCCGTAGACGCCGGCGGCGAAGTAGAGGGCGTGCCCGAAGGAGAGCATCCCGGTGCGGCCGAACAACAGGTCGTACCCGGCGGCGAGCCCGCCGAAGACCAGGCAGACGGCGAGCAGTTGCAGGGTGCCCGGGGAGTTGAGCGCCCCCTCGAAGACGCCCGGCAGGTGCAGCGTGGAGTACGGCAGGATCAGCGCGACCACCAGCGCGACCAGCGGCAGGAACGGGCGCAGCCCGTGCCAGCGTCCCCGCCGTGGGTCCAGCTCGCCGGGCACCGCCGCGGGCGGAGCCGGGACCTCGGGGCTCTTGACCTCGGTCATGCCGTTGCCACCTTTCCGGCGATGCCCTGCGGGCGCAGCAGCAGCACCACGGCCAGCAGCGCGACCACGCAGATGTCGCCCAGCCCGGAGGTGCCGTAGTAGTTGACGAACTGTTGCGTCAGGCCGACGGCGACGGCCGCGTACGCGGAGCCGACCACCGAGCCCATCCCGCCGATGACCACCACGATGAACGCGAAGATCAGCAGCGAGCCGCCCTGGCCGGGCGAGACGGTGCCGAAGTAGACGCCGCCGAGCGCGCCGGCCAGCGCCGCGGCCGCCCCGCCGATCGCGAAGACCAGGGTGAACGCCTTGCGCACGTCGATGCCGAGCGCGGTGACCATCTCCCGGTTCTCCACGCCGGCCCGGATGATCAGGCCGTAGCGGGTCCAGCGGAGGAAGGCGAGGATCGCGCCGAGCACCAGCACCGCGGCGATGATCAGCAGCAGGCCGCCGTTGGGCACGTTCGCGCCGAGGATCGAGGTGACCTGCCGGGTCCACTCGGGGCGCGGGAACGGCCGGGCGTCGGCGCCCCAGGTGGCCTGGAGCAGGGCCACGCCGGCCAGCGAGAGGCCGACGGTGACCAGCACCTGCTCGATGGTGCGGGAGTAGAGCGGCCGGATCAGCACCAGCTCGACCAGCATCGCCACCAGCGTGCCGGCGGCCACCCCGAAGGCGACGGCGACCACGAAGCCGAAGCCGTCCGAGCCGGCGCCGGGCAGGTTGTGCGCCGCCCACCAGGTCCCGTACGCGCCGACGCCGAGGAAGACGCCGTGCGCGAAGTTGAGCACGTCGGCGAGGCCGAAGACCAGGGAGAGCCCACTGGCGACCAGGAAGTAGAGGGCCGCCAGGCCGAGCCCGGTCAGCGTCAACAGGATGACGGTGTCCATCAGTGGTGCACCTCCGCCGAGCCCACGCCCAGCAACGACTTGGTCAGGGCGGTCTCCAGCAGCAGTTCCTGGGCGTCGCCGGTCCAGGCCACCTGGCCGGCGGCCAGCACCACCGCGTCCCGGGCGAGCCGCCGGACCACCGCCAGGTTCTGCTCGACCAGCAGCACCGGCACGGATTCGGCGACCCGTTCCAGCACCTCGGCCACCTCGGTCACCACCTTCGGCGCCAGTCCCTTGGTCGGCTCGTCGATCAGCAGCAGCCGGTTGTCGTTGAGCAGCACCCGGCCGATCGCGAGCATCTGCTGCTGTCCGCCGGAGAGCGAGCCGGCTCGTTGCCGTCCGCGCCGGTCCAGCTCGGGGAAGAGGGCGTAGACCTTGTCGTACGCCGGGGTGGTGCCCCGGCGCTCGGCGAGCCGCAGGTTCTCCGTGACGGTGAGCCCGGCGAACACGCAGCGGTCCTCCGGCACGTAGCCGAGCCCGCCGCGGATCAGCCGGTGGGTCGGCCGGGCCAGCAGGCTCTGCGCGCCCATCCGGATCGCGCCCCGGACCTCGCCGCCGCGCGGCGTGAGGCCGACGATCGCGCGCAGCGTAGTCGTCTTGCCGACGCCGTTGCGCCCGAGCAGGACGGTGACGCCGGTCGGGGCGACCGTGAAGGACACGCCCTGGAGGATGTGCAGCCCGGCGATCCGGACCGACAGGTTCTCCACGCTGAGAATCGGTTCGCTGCTCATAGCGACTCCCCCAGGTAGGCCTCTTGCACGGTGGGGTTGGCCATCACCGTCTCCGGGGTGTCGCAGGCGAGCAGCGCGCCGTGGTGCATCACGGCGATCCGGTCGGCCAGCTCCAGGATGACGTCCATGTGGTGCTCGACCATGAGCACCGACCGGCCGCTGTCGCCGGTCAGCGAGCGGATCACCGAGACGAGTTCGGGCACGTCCTCGGCGCTGACGCCGGCCATCGGCTCGTCGAGCAGCATGACGCGGGGCTCCCCGGCGAGCAGCAGGGCGATCTCCAGCTTCCGCTTCTCGCCGTGGGCGAGGGTGCCGGCGAGGGCCTCGCCCCGGTGGGCGAGGCCGACCCGGTCGAGCGCCGCGTCGGCGGCGGCGGCGACCTCACGGTCGGCCGCCGCCCGCCGCCACAGCTTCATCGAGCCCCCGCGGTGCGCCTGCACGGCGAGCCGCACGTTCTCCCGCACGCTGAGCGAACCGAAGACCGAGGATGCCTGGAAGGTACGGCCGAGCCCGAGGCGGGCCCGCCGGTGCGGCGGGAGGGAGCCGATGTCCTGCCCGTCGAGGGTGATCCGACCTTCCGTGGCCCGGCGTACGCCGGTGATCAGGTTGAACAGTGAGGTCTTGCCGGCGCCGTTCGGCCCGATGACGCCGAGGAACTCCCCGGGCGCCAGGTCGAGGTAGACGCTGTCGACGATGGCGACCTCACCGATCCGCCAGGTCAGACCGCGGGTGGCGAGCATCTGTTGTCAGCCCTTCATCGCCACGGCCGGCGGCGCGGTCTCGTCCCCGGTCAGCGCCTTCTGGGCGGTGGCCGTGAACGTGGTGCCGCTGCCGGTCAGCTTGGCCTGGAACATCGGCTGGAGCATCGCGTGGTCCTCGGCGCGGATGCTCATCTTGCCCTTGACCCCGTCGAAGCTCCAGCCCTCCAGGGCCTTCACCATCTTCTCGACGTCGTCGCCACCCTCCTCGACGGCGCGTACGACCATCTGCGCGGCGGCGAAGCCGTCCGGGTGGAACAGGTCGACGGTGCCGACCTTGGCCTTCAGCGCCTTGGCGGCCTCGTTGTCGGAGGCCCCGTCGAAGTAGTGCGACAGGAAGGAGATCTTGGCGCCGGCCGCGCCGAAGGTCGGCCACGAGGCGCGGATGTCCAGGCCGGTGACGACGGTGGTGGAGGAGAGCACGCCCTGCTGGTCGAGGGTCTGCCACATGGCCGGGGCGGTGGTGCCGGCCCAGGCGACGAAGAGCAGGTCCGGCTTGGCGGACTTGATCTGGCTGGCGAACGGGGTGAACTCGGTGGCGCTCGCCGGGGCCCGGACGCTGCTGACGGTCGCGCCCGCGCCGCCGATGACGGTCTTGACGGCGGCCTCGTTGGCGTCGCCGAAGGCGCCGTCCTGGGCGAAGACCACGACCTTCTTGCCGGCCGGGTCGCCGATGAACGACTTGGCGGTCACCACGTCCTGGTACGACTGCCGCCCGGAGCGGAACGTGTACTTGTTGGCGCCGGTCACCGCGTCGGTGGCGGCCGGCCCGGAGATGAACAGGACCTTGTTCTGCGCGGCGATCGGGGCGACCTGGAGCGCCACGCCGGACGCGGTCGAGCCCGCAATGATCTTGTTGCCCTTACCGATCAGGTCCTTGGCCGCGGAGACCGCCTTCGCCGGGTCACCGGCGTCGTCGACCTCGGTGATCTCGATCGCCCGGTCGCCGACCTTGTTGGTGCCCTTGGTGGCGTAGTCGAGACCGGCCTTGAACCCCTCGATGTACTGCTTGCCGTAGCTGGCGAGGGCTCCCGACTGGGAGTACACCAGGCCAACCTTCACCGGGGCGGCGCTGTCACCGCCGCCGGAGGCGGTTTCCTGCGGGCTGCCACAGGCCGTGGCGGCGAGCGCCGCAGCCATCATGGTGGCGGCGGAGAGGAACACCCGCCGCGTCGTCCGGACCGTCATTGCGACTCCACGTGAGGACTCGGAGGTAGGGAACTACATGTGACGGCTCACGCTAGAAGTGACGTCACCCACGGGCTATGTGGCCGAAACACACAAGTAACAGGGGTGGGGTGGCCGAGAGTTACAACGGTCATGACTCGGCAGTGACGGCGCACGTCCGCGATGGGTCTCCGGGCCATCGATGGAAACGCTCCTGTGTCGCCCCGCGCCACCGATACCCACCGAATGCCGTATTCCTCCCGCCGCCCGGCCGAGCGACGCCGCCCGTCACGGCCGCTCGGGCGGGACGCAGGGGCCGTCGTGGTCCGCCACCCGCCCGCAGCGGCGACCGCCGTCGAGCAGGGTGTCGCAGAAGACCCGATGGCGTACGAACTGGGCGTCCTCCGCGGAGACGGTGGTCTCGCCACGATCCACGTCCGGGAGGAAGCCCAGCGCCCGGGTGATCGCCCGGGCGAACCGCTTCGCGGCGGACAGGTCGGTCGCGAGCACCGGCAGGTGCACCACGAACCGCTCCCGACTCACCGCCGCCAGCCCGGCGCGAACCGGGACTGCCAACTGCGCAGCGCCCGCTTGATCCGCGCGTTCTCCTCGGCGGTGAGGGCGAGGTCCCGGCGGGTGGCGGCCAGTTCGGCGGCCACCCGGTGCAGGAACGCGTGCACCTCGACCGGGTCGAGCCCCCGCCGTACGGAGCGGAACCGCCGGTCGCGGATCTGCCCGGCGGTGAGCGGGCGGCAGGAGTCCGACCGGTACCAGCCGCCGTTCGGCGGTCGGGTCACCCGCCTTTGCCGGGCCGGTCGGAACAGGTTCAGCACCTTGCGCATGACCACCGTCCTCGCGTCGCGTCCTCTGGAAGGCGGCCCGGTCCGCAGGTAGGGGATGCGGACCGGGCCGCCGGCCCCGCGACCGCAGCCCTCGTCGGCGGTACGACCCCGGAGCCCTCTTGAGGTCCGAACCCCGAGGCTTGCCGAACCAACCGGAGCCGGACACCGAGAAGCTACCCCAAATGTTTGTGTAGGTCGACCCTCCCGGTGTCGCGACACGACAACTTGTTGCAGTTACTGGTGTAGGCCGGCATGATCGGAGACGCCGAACCAACCGGAGTTTCCCCATGCCCACAGCAGAAGCCCCATACCGTCAGATCGCCAACGACATCACCGCGAAGATCAAGAGCGGCGAACTCAAGCCGGGCGACAAGTTGCCGTCGACCCGGGAGTTGGCGGAGGCCTACCAGGTCCACATGAACACCGCCTCGCGAGCGCTCTCGCTGCTGCACGACCGCGAGCTGATCACCGGCCAGCCCGGCCGGGGCACCTACGTGGCCGAGCGCCCCACTGCGTAGCCACATACGAGGCAGCTCGAGAGCGTCCATGCCACCCCGGCACGCCTGAATCGTCTGCGACATCAGCTCGACAGGCACGGGGCACGAACGGCCCGCCCGGCCCGCACGTGCACCGTGCACCCACCGTCCGCCAGGCACCACGGCCGCGCCCCGCACCAGCGGCACCCGTCGGGCACCAGCGGCACCGCCGGGCACCAGCGGCACCGCCGGGTCACCTCCGGCAATGCCACCGGCCCGTCACCCGGGGACAGGGGTGACGGGCCGGTGGCGGGGCGGCGGCGGAGTCGGTCAGCGCCGGGCGAGACCCTCCCGGGCGGCGACGGCGGTGTCCGGGTGGTCGCTGAAGACGCCGTCCAGGCCCAGGCCGAGGAACAGCTCGTACTCGGCCTGGATGTCGCCGCGGGCGTTCGGGTCGGCACCGATGCGGAAGTCGGCCGGCAGGAACTGGTTCTCCGCCCGGAACGTCCAGGCGTGCACGATCAGCCGCTCCCGGTGCGCGTCCCGGACCAGGGTGGTCGGGGCGAGCAGCTTGCCGGCGGCGTCGCGCGGGACGATCAGGTTCTTGTGCGCGCCGACGCCGTCGGCGTAGGAGGCGATCCACTTCAGACCGGCCGGCTTGGCCAGGTCCTGGTAGGTGCGGGCGTCGCCGGCGACGGTGAAGTCGTACGGGCGGCCGGTGGCGTCCATGAGCTGGGCGAGCTTGACGTCGATCATCCCGTTCAGCTTGCGCAGGTTGGCCGTCTCGAACGACTGGATGATCACCGGCGAGTTCCGGTGGGTCAGCTTGTTGCGCCGCAGCACCTCGACCAGCGGCTCCTCCAGCGGCAGCCCGATCGACGTGAAGTAGGTCGGGTGCTTGGTCTCCGGGTAGACGCCGATCGTGCGCCCCCGCGCCTTCCCCTCGGCGCGGGCCAGGTCGATGACCTCCTGGAGGGTGGGCACCTGGAACTGTCCGTCGTACGCGGTGTTGGCGACGCGCACCTGCGGCAGCCGCTCCTTGGCGCGCAGCGTCTTCAGCTCGGCGAGGGTGAAGTCCTCGGTGAACCAGCCGGTGACCTGGACGCCGTCGATGGTCTTCGTGGCCTTGCGGGCGGCGAACTCGGGGCGGGCGGCCACGTCGGTCGTACCGCTGATCTCGTTCTCGTGCCGGGCGACCAGCGCGCCGTCGCGGGTCGCGACCAGGTCCGGCTCGATGTAGTCCGCGCCCTGCCGGATCGCCAGCCGGTAGGCCTCCAGGGTGTGCTCCGGCCGGTAGCCGCTGGCGCCACGGTGGGCGATGACGAGGGGGCGGTCGGTCGCCCGGGCCTGCTCGGCGGCGGGCGTCGGGGCGGCCGAGGCGGCCACGGTCGGCACGGCCACGGCGGCCGCGAGCAGGGCCCCGGCCACTCCGAGGGCGGAAAGGGTACGTCGCAACGCCGTCTCCTGTCGTCGTCGATGGGTACGCCTCAGCAGACCTGTCCGGATTGACGGCGAGTTGGTCGGTGGCTGACGGGCGGATGAACCCTCGGGATGCCGGTTTCGACACCCGGATGGCGGCGGAAAAGGAAGATTGTCTGGTGCGCCGGCTTCTTCGTCACCCCGTACGGCTCGTGCCGTTCGGCTTCCTGGTGACGATCCTGCTCGGCACCGGCCTGCTGATGCTGCCCGCGGCCACCAGCGAGCACCAGTACACCCCGTTCCTGACCGCCCTGTTCACCGCGACCTCGGCGGTCTCGGTGACCGGCATGGTGGTGGTGGACACCCCGAACTACTGGAACGAGTTCGGGCTCGTGATGATCACCGTGCTCACCCAGGTCGGCGGCATCGGCATCGTCACCGGGGCCACCCTGGTGATCCTGGTGGTGGCCCGGCGACTGGGGCTGCGCAGCCGGCTGCTGGTGCAGGCCGAGACCGCCGAGTTCGGCCTCGGCGACGTACGCCGGCTGCTGCTGCGCATCGCCGGCCTCGCGCTGGTCTGCGAGTCGGTGATCACCGCGATCCTCACGGCCCGGCTGTGGATCACCTACGACTACCCGTTCGCCCGGGCCCTCTGGCACAGCGTCTTCCACGCGGTCCAGGCGTTCAACAACGGCGGCTTCGCCCTCTACACCGACAACCTGATCGGCTTCTCCACCGACGCCTGGGTCACCCTGCCGCTGGCGATCGGCACCATCATCGGCGGGCTCGGCTTCCCGGCGCTGTTCGAGGCGGCCCGGGAGTGGCGGCAGCCCGGCCGCTGGGCGGTCTCCACCAAGCTCACCGTCTGGGGCAGCCTGGCGCTGCTGGTGGCGGGCTTCCTGGGCCTGCTGGTCATCGAGTGGGCCAACCCGCAGGGCCTGGGCATCTACGCCTGGCCCGACAAGCTCCTCGTGGCGTTCACCCAGAACGCGTTCATCCGCACCGGCGGCTTCAACGTCGTCGACGTCGAGGGCCTGGCGGAGGAGACCTATCCGATGATCATCGCGCTGATGTTCATCGGCGGCGGCAGCGCCAGCACCGCCGGCGGGATCAAGGTCACGACCTTCTTCCTGCTCGCCTTCGTCATCTGGGCCGAGCTGCGCGGCGAGCCGGACGTGACGGTCGGGGACCGCCGGGTCGCGACCGCCAGCCAGCGCCAGGCCATCACGGTCGCGCTGATCAGCGTGGCGCTGGTGGTCGGCGGCACGGTCGCGCTGATCCTGCTCACCGAGGGCATCCCCCTCTACGCGGCGCTGTTCGAGGTGACCTCCGCGCTCACCACCACCGGCCTCAGCGTGGGGGTCGCCGCGTCACTCCCGGAGACCGGCCAGTTCGCCCTGATCGTCCTCATGTTCGTCGGCCGGGTCGGGCCGCTCACCCTCGGGTCGGCGATCGCCCTGAACACCCGCCGCCGTTTGTACCGCTACCCGGAGGAGCAACCCATTGTCGGCTAGGAACACCGAGGAAGGCAGCGTGGTGGTGATCGGGCTGGGCCGGTTCGGCTGCCGCCTGGCCGGCGCGCTGACCGCGCTCGACCACGACGTGCTGGCCATCGACCGCAACCCGGACCAGGTGCAGCGATGGTCGACCGAGCTCGACCGCGTCGTGCAGGCCGACGCCACCGAGGAGGGGGCGCTGCACCAGCTCGGCGTGGCGGACTTCGGCCGGGTGGTGGTCGCGATCGGCGCCTCGGTGGAGGCGAGCGTGCTCAGCGTGCTGGCGCTGACGGAGCTGGGCGTGCCGCAGATCTGGGCCCGGGCCACCTCGGAGAAGCACGCGAAGATCCTCGGCTCGGTCGGCGCGCACCACGTGATCTTTCCCGAGGCGGAGACCGGCGAACGGGTGGCCCACCTGATCGTCAGCAAGATGCTCGACTTCATCGCGTTCGGCGACGACTTCGCCATCGCCAAGGTGTGCGTTCCGGAGGCGATGGTCGGCCGGCCGCTCGCCGACTTGGTGCCCACCGAGCGCTACGGGGTGCGGGTGGTCGGCGTGAAGCTGCCCGGCGAACGCTTCCGGTACGCCACCGACGCCACGGTCATCTCCCCGGGCAGCATGCTGATCATCGAGGGGGACATCGCGCAGGTGCAGAGCTTCGCGGCGCTGAGCTGACCCCGGCGGCCCAGCCGCCGGGCGGGCTCAGTCGGCCCCGGCGGGCTCAGTCGTCGTCGCCGCCGTCGTCGTCATCGTCCCCGTCCCTTTCCTGGCTTGCTTTTTTTCCACCACCCGACCCCTTGCCCTTGCCGGAGCTGTCGGGCTTGGCCTTCGAGCCGCCCGTGGAGGTGCCGGCCTTCTTCGTCGGGGCCTTGGTGGTCGGTGCCTTGGTGGTCGGTGCCTTGGTGGCGGGCGCGGTGCTCGGCGCCGAGCCGGCCACCCCGGAGACCTGCACCCCGCAGGTCTCGTCGCCGAGGCGGAACTCCACCGGCAGCGGGTTCGTCCCGGTGTGCCGGCCGGTCAGCGTGAGCTTCTCCGACGCGCCGGGGGCCAGCGCCCGCTCCGGGGCCGGCTCCACGAGCACCGTCCGGCCCTGCTGGCGTACGGGCACGGGCACCGACTTCGTCACGGTCTGCTGGCCGGGGAAGGTGAAGCTGATCCGCCAGCCGCGCAGCTCCTGCTGGCCGGTGTTCGTCAGGGTCAGCTCGGCGGCGAAGTCCTTGCCGGAGTCCTTGCGCAGCGTGTACGCCACGCGGCAGGGCGCCGGCTGCTCCGCGCCCATCCGCGCCTGCGTCGGCTCGTCGATGCCGCCGCTGGCCGGGCTGCGGGAGGTCACCCCCCACAGCGCCGCGGTCACCGCCACCAGGCCGGCGGCGGCCACCCCCGCCTCGACCCGCCGGCGCCGGACGACCGCCCGCCGGCTGCGCGTACGGGAGAACGGCAGCGCGTCGGTGGCGGCGGACCAGGGCAGGATCGTGGTGCCGGCGCTGGCCAGCTCGGCCGGGTCCACGGGCCCGGCGGCCGGGGAGACGGGCACCGCCGCGATCGTGCCGGCCGCCTCGGCGAGCGTGCGGGCGACCTCGGCGGTGCCGGGCCGGTCCTCGGGCCGCTTCGCCAGGCACCGGTGCACCAGTTCGCGCAGCTCGTCGGGGAGCCCCGGCACCGGCGGCATCGGCTCCGGGTCGTTGTACATGTGCGCGCGCAGCATCTCGGTGGTGGTGCTCGCCTGCCAGGGCAGCCGGCCGGTGAGCATCCGGTAGAGCAGCAGGCCCACCGCGTACACGTCCGTGGCCGGGGAGACCTGGCCGTTGTCGAGTCGCTCCGGGGCCAGGTACGCGGGCGTGCCGAGCAGGGCCCCGTCCGGCCCCTTCTCCTTCTCGCCGACCAGCGCCGAGATGCCGAAGTCGACGACCTTGACGCCGGTGGCGGTCAGCATGATGTTGCCCGGCGTGACGTCCCGGTGCACCACGCCCCGGGCGTGCGCGGTGGCCAGCGCCGAGGTCACCTCCGCACCGATCGTCACCGCCTCCCGCCAGGGCAGGCTCCCCCGGCGCAGCCGGCCCGTCAGCGACTCGCCGTCGACCAGTTCCATGACGACGTACGGCACGGTCAGGCCGACCTGCTCGGACTCCCCGTAGTCGTAGACGTTGGTGATGTTGGGGTGGCACAGCCGCGCGGCGGCCTGCGCCTCGATCCGGATGCGGTGCCGGAACGCGCGGTCGCTGGCCAGGCGGGACGCGAGCACCTTGACCGCCACCTGGCGGCCGAGCACCTCGTCGTAGCCCCGCCACACGACGGACATGCCGCCCGCGCCGAGTTGTTCGATCAGCCGGTACCGCTCACCGAGCAGTTGCGCGCCGTCACGGATCGGTCCACCCATGGGAGTCGTTGTTGCCCCGGTCCGCCCCGGCTACACCTCGGCGGTCGGAATCGGTCAACGATGTCACCCGATCAGGCGGTGGCGAGGAGTTGGTCCACCGGGGCGTAGTCGTCGGTCAGCACCAGCGCATCGCCGACGAAGGCGGTCAGCTCGTCGCCCGCGAGCAGGGTGGCGCCCTCCCGCAGGTCCACCAGTCGGTTCCGGATCGCGTCCAGCGGCAGCGGGGCGTCCGAGGCGACGATGAGGAAGTTGGCGCCCTCCTGCCCGGCGAGCGCCGCCGCCGGGGCGATCACCGCGACGTGCCGGAATTCGGCGGCGACGGTGGCCAGTTCGCTGCGGATGAAGCGCAGCGGCGGGTAGTCGATGACGTTCTGCACGTAGACGCCGCCGGGCCGGGTCACCCTGCGGATCTCGGCGGCCATCTCCCGGGTGGCCAGGTGCCAGGGCACCACCAGGTGCCCGAACGCGTCGCCGACCACGAGGTCCCGGCTGTCGGTCGCCTCCCCGGCGACCAGCATCCGGGCGTCACCCACCACCGCCCGCAGGTCCGGCCCCTGGCGTACGCCCAGCTCACGCTCGCCCAGCTCGACCAGCCCGCCGTCGATCTCGAACACCACGTTGTCCGTGCCCGGGCGGGTGGCGGTCAGGTAGCGCGGCACGGTGAAGCCGCCGCCGCCGAGGTGCAGCGCGTCCAGCCGCTGCCCCTTCGGGGCCACCACGTCGGCCACCGCCCCGATCCACCGCGTGTACGCGTACTCCAGGTGGGTGGGGTCGGTCAGGTCGACGTACGAGTGCTGGGCCGAGTTGAGCAGCAGGGTGCGACCGGAGTCCCGGCCGGGGTCGACCTCGACGCTGGCGCAGTGGTAGGCCGTCTCGATGTCGCACGGGTTCGGGGCGACCGTGGTGAGCCCGGCGCCGACGAGACCGAGCACGGCCAGGGCCGCCCTGGTCCGCGCCGGGCCGGGCAGCTCCGCCCGGTCCTGCCGGCGCAGCCACACCCCGAGGCCGAGCCCGGTGAGCCCGAGCGAGGCCGCCAGGGCGAACAGGATCACTGTGCTGGGCAGCGCGGCGACCAGCACGAACCCGGTGCCCAGGGTGGCGGTGATGCCGCCCAGCGTGCCGATGCCGGAGAGCCGGCCGACCACCTGGCCCGTGCGCCGCAGGTCGGCGAGCTGGAGCTTGACGACCAGCGGGGTGACCGCGGCGAGCAGGGCCGCCGGCACGAAGACGGCGAGCGCGACGAGCAGCAGGATGGCCGTGGCCGCCCCGCCGCGCAGCACCTCGCCGGCGTACCGGACCACGGGCAGGGTGACCGCGGTGGCGATGCCGGCCAGCACCAGCGCCGGGGCCAGCAGGGTGCGCGGGTTGCGCCGGTCGGCCAGCCAGCCGCCCGACCACGCCCCGTACGCGATGGCCGCCAGCGCGATGCCGATGACCGAGCTGGTCACCTGGAGGGTCACGCCGACGTACGGCCCGACCAGGCGCAGCGCGACGGTCTCCAGCACCAGGACGGCGCCGCTGGAGAAGAAGACCAGGAACGCGGCGAGACCGTTGGGCAGGGCCCGGGCGGGCGGCCGCTCCGGCCGGGCCGGCGGGACCGTGACGTCGGACGACGGGGAGCTCACCCGCGCGATGGTACGCAGCGAACCTGGGACCGCGGGTCAGTACATCGAGAGATGAACATGGTTCGTGTGGTCGGCGGCGGGGCTGCCGCTGCCGCCGTACGCCCGCCACCCGGTGCCCGGGTGCCAGATCTGCCGGTACCAGATCACGTAGAGCACGCCGAGCCGGCTGGCGTTGCGCACGTGCCAGGCGGCGAGGCTGTCCCCGTACGCCTTGTCCCCGCCGGTGGCGGTCTCGTCCTCGAACCCGCCGGCGGCGGCGGAGAAGTCGCAGGCCCGGCCCTTGGGATGCTCGCCGGAGCCGCCGCTGCGGTAGCAGGAGACGTGCCGCTTGTAGCCGGCGGCCTGGGTCTGCTGGAGGGCGTTGAGCGTGCGCGGGGTGATGCAGCCGGAGGTGGTCGGGTCGTTCACCGAGCAGGACTCCGACGGCCAGGAGCCGTCCGGGTTGCGCGGCGCCGGCCTCGCCGACGAGGAGTTCGCGCCGCTGAAGCCGCCGCTGCTGCCCGAGCTGACCGCCGCGAGGGCCGCCTCGGCCTCCTTCTTCTTCTTCGCGATCACCGCGAGCTGCTTCTGCTGTTCCCGGACCTCGGTGTCGAGGGCGATCTTGGCCTGCCGGGCCTGCTCGCGCGCCTCGGTCAGTTCGCGCAGACGCCTGCCGTCGCGCTGCGCCATCATGTCCAGGCTGGCGGCCCGCTCCAGGAACGCCTCCGGCGAGGCGCTGTCGAGCAGCATCGCCGTCGGGGTGAGCCGGCCAACCCGGTAGGACTGGGCGGCCACCTCGCCGACCTGCGCGGTCAGCTCGACCAGCCGGCCCTCCAGCGTCGTCAGCTGCCCCGTCAGCGTCTTCTGCCGGCGCTTGGAGTTGTCCAGCTTCGCCTTGGCCTCGATGTGCGCCTTGGCGGTGGCCTCCAGGGTGTCCCGCAGCTTCTTGGTGCCGCCCTCGTTGGGCTCCGCGTACGCGGGCACGGCGCCGCCGCCGAGAAGCAGCGCCACCGCGACGAGCAGGGCGACCAGCGGCCGGCGCGCGGCCGACGGGGTGGGCAGTGGGCGGCGGGCGCGCCGCGCCGACGGGGCGATCAGCGGACGACCGCCGCGACGCCCGACGGGCATGGTCCTGCGCACGAAAGCATCCTTTCGTCGGCCGCCGGCCCGGGCCGTGTGACAGCGCTGCGCGGCGGCGGCCCCCGCCGGGCGCCGGTCGGCGGCCTGCTGGCGGAGACCGGCGGTCAGGATACCGGACCGGCCGCCCCTGACCAGGCCCGTGATCACCCCGGCCATCGAACGTCGACGCAGTGTCGTATCGACGTCACCCAGCGCCGAGCAGCGCCTCGTGGACCTCCGCCCAGACCCGCTCGCTCGCCGCGACCAGCAGGCCGCTGCCCCCGTCGGCGGGGTGGTAGTCGGCGCCGTCGAAGCGTCGGGCGACGCCGCCGGCCGCCCGGACCAGCAGGGTGCCGGGGGCGTGGTCCCACGGCAGGGTGCGCCAGAACAGCACGAACTGCTGGTCGCCGGTGAGCACGTCCAGGTATTCCCGGCCGGCGCAGTGCTGGCCGGGGAGCAGCTCGCCGATCCGCCCGCCGCCCGCCTCGACCCGTGCCTTCGACGCCGGCGGCAGGAACCGCGACATCGCGGCGCCGCGCAGCGCGTCCACGGGCGGCGTCTCCCCGGCGGTCCGCACCGGCCGGCCGTCCAGCCACGTCCCCTCGCCCGCCCGCGCGGCGGCCAGCGTGCCGGCGAGCGGGTCGAGCACCCAGGCGGCCGCCGGCTCGCCGTCCGTCAGCAGCGCCACCATCAGCGCGAACGGCCGCCGGCCGGCCGCGAAGTTCGAGGTGCCGTCGACCGGGTCGACCAGCCAGACGTCGCCGGACCCGCGCAGGTGGCGCAGCAGGCCCGGGTCGTCGGCGACCCCTTCCTCGCCGACCACCACCGAGCCGGGGCGCAGCCGGCGCAGGGCCGCCGAGATCATCTCCTCGGCGCGCCGGTCGGCGACGGTGACCAGCTCGCCCGGCGCCTTCTCGGCGACGTCGTCGTCGTCCAGCTTGCGGAACAGCGGCAGCACGACCTGGTCGGCGGTCTCGCGCAGCAGCCCACCGACGTCGTCGAGGAGGGTGTCAGCCACGCGGCGGCAGCTTCACCACGCTGACGAAGAACTCGTCGATCTGCCGGACCACGGAGATGAACCGCTCGAAGTCGACCGGCTTGGTCACGTACGCGTTCGCGTGCAGCTGGTAGCTGCGCAGGATGTCCTCGTCGGCCTGGGAGGTGGTCAGCACCACGACCGGGATCCGGCAGAGCTGCTCGTCCTTCTTGATCTCCTCCAGCACCTCCCGCCCGTCCCGGCGGGGCAGGTTCAGGTCGAGCAGGACCAGGTCCGGGGTCACGGCGTCCGCGTACTGGCCCTCGCGCCGCAGGTAGGCCAGCGCCTCGGCGCCGTCGGAGACGACGGTCAGCCGGTTGCGGAGCTTGTGCTCCTCGAACGCCTCCTGGGTCATCAACACGTCGCCCGGGTCGTCCTCGACCAGCAGGACCTCGATCGGGCTCTTGCCGTCCGCCGGCGCGGTCATCCCACCGTCTCCCTCATGTCACCCGTTCTACCGCCTCCCGGCGCCCGGTCGGGGCCGTCCGTGGCGTCCGTCTCGTCGTCGTCGGGACCGGCGGCCTGCTCCGGCGCGCCCGTCCCGGCCCCGCCGGTCGTCCCGCCGTCCTCATCGCCCCCGGCGGTCGCGCCGTCGTCGGCCCCGGCGGTCGTGCCCTCGCCGGCCTCGGTGTCGTCGGTCGCCGGCCCGTCGGCGTCGGCGGCCGCCGCCTCGACGTCCTCGGGCAGCGCGGGGAGGGTGAACCGGATCGCCGTGCCCACCTCGGTGCCGGTGTCCACCCAGACCCGGCCGCCGTGGTACTCCACGATCTTCTTGACGATCGCCAGGCCGATCCCGGTGCCCGGGTACGCGTCCTTGGCGTGCAGCCGCTGGAAGATGACGAAGATCTTGTCGGCGAACTCCGGCTCGATCCCGATGCCGTTGTCCTCGCAGCTGATCTCCCACTCGTCGCCGACCAGCCGGGCCGAGACGTGCACCTTCGGCGGTACGTCGGGACGGCGGAACTTGATCGAGTTGCTGACGAGGTTGGCCAGCAGGTTGGTCAGCAGCGGCTCCTCGCCGCGGATGACCGGCAGCTCGCCCCAGGTCAGCTCGGCGTCGGCGTACTGCCGGGCCGCCTCGGTCTGGCCGGACACGTCGCCCATGACCTTGTTCATGTCGACCTCGGTGAAGCCGGTGGTGAGCCGGCCGATCCGGGAGAACGCCAGCAGGTCGTTGATCAGGCGCTGCATCCGCTGCGCGCCGTCGACGGCGAACGCGATGTACTGGTCGGCCCGCTCGTCCAACTGCCCCGCGTAGCGGCGCTGGAGGAGCTGGCAGAAGCTGGCCACCTTGCGCAGCGGCTCCTGGAGGTCGTGCGAGGCGACGTACGCGAACTGCTCCAGGTCACGGTTGGAGCGGGTCAGTTCCTCGGCCTGCTTCTGGAGCTGGCTGTTGACCCACTCGATCCGCTCCCGGGCCTCCCGTACCTCGTCCAGCTCCTTGGCGATCTTGCGCCGCATGGCGTCGACGTCGCCGGCGAGCCGGACGAACTCGGGCGGGCCGGCACCGGTGATGCCGTGCCGGTAGTCGCCCTCGGCGACCTCCCGGACCTGGTCGGCCAGCCCGGTCAGGGGGCGGACCACCATCTTGTCCAGCGAGATCAGCAGCATGCTGCCGGCGATGATCACCACCGCCAGGGCGGCGATCAGCAGGACGACCAGCAGGTCGCTCGTCCGCCGGACGTCCTCGGCGCTCTGCTGCCGGGCCTCGAAGATCTCGAACTGGAGGCTGTCCAGGGCGGCGCGGACCTGCTCGAACTGCGCCCGTGCCTGGTCGGTGACGAGCGCCTGCCCGGCGGCGGTGCCGCTCTGCTCCGTCGTGGTGATGACCGGCACGGCCACCGCCTGACGCCACGCCTCGGCCCGCTCCTCGACGACCCGGAGCTGCTCCCGGATGCCCGGGTAGTCGCCGAGCAGCCGCTGCATCTCGGCGACCAGGTCCCGCTCCCGCGTCCGGCCGGCGTCGTACGGGGCCAGGTCGGCCGGGTCGCCGCTGACCGCGAAGCCGCGCACTGCGGTCTCCTGGTCCAGCAGCGCGTTCAGCACCTCCTGCGCCTGTACCCGCAGCGGGCCGGTCTTGTTCAGGATCGCGTCGATGTGCGTCCGGTTCTTCGCCGCCACGACGACCGCGCCACCGGCCAGGCCGACCAGGAGCAGGGCGACGACGGCGAGCAGGGTGACGACCCGTTGACGCAGGGTCCACTCGCGGACTCCGGTCACCGGCCACCGCCCCGGCTGACCAGCAGCATGGCGACGTCGTCGGCGAGCGGCCCGCCGTTGAGCTGCTCGGCGCTCCCGACCAGCCAGGCCGGCAGCTCGGCCAGCGGCACGGCGAGGCTCGCCGGGTCGGCGAGCAGGCCGCCCAGGCCGGGCACGTCGAGGCGCTCGTCGCCCTCGCCGACCCGCCCCTCGATCAGCCCGTCGGTGTACATCAACAGGGACCAGTCATCGGTGTCGAACTCCAGGTCGTAGGCAACGGGCCGGCGGGGTCGTACGCCGAGCAGCAGGCTGCCGGGCGCCGGAACCGGCACCACCTTGCCGCCGGCGAGCAGCAGCGGCGGCGGGTGCCCGGCCAGCCGGACGGTGGCCCGGTTGGCGTCGAGGTCCAGCCGCGCGGTGGCGACGGTCGCGAAGATCTCCTGGAGCCGGCGCTCACTCATCAGCACCTGCTCCAGCGCCGGCAGCACCTCGTCGTCGGGCACGCCGGCGAGGATCAGCGCCCGCCAGGCGACCCGGAGTTCCACGCCGAGCGCCGCCTCGTCCACGCCGTGCCCGCAGACGTCGCCGACGATCAGCTCCAGCCGGTCGGGGCTCGTCTGCACCACGTCGAAGAAGTCACCGCCGATCAGGGCGGCGTGCCGGCCGGGCCGGTAGAAGGTGTGCACCGCGACCTCGTCGGTCGTCATCAGCGGCTGCGGCAGCAGGCCCCGTTCGAGGCGGGCGGACTCGGCCTGGCGCAGCTCGACCTCGCGCAGCCGCCGCGCGTTCTCGTCGGCCCGCTTGCGCTCCACCGCGTAGCGCAGCGCCCGGGTCAGCAACACCCCGTCGACCTGGCCCTTGACCAGGTAGTCCTGCGCCCCCTCGGCGACCGCGACGATGCCGAGGTGCTCGTCGGAGCGGCCGGTCAGCACGCAGACCGCGGCGCCACTGGCCATCTCCAGCACCTGGCGCAGGCCGTCGAGGCCCTGCGCGTCGGGCAGACCGAGGTCGAGCAGGACGCAGTCGACGTCCACCACCCGCCGCCGGGCCTCGCTGAGGCTCGTCGCCACCACCAGGTCGATCATGGAGTTGGTCTCGGCGAGCAGCTCCCCGACCAGGAAGGCGTCGCCCTCGTCGTCCTCGACCAGCAGCACCCGCAGCCGCTCCCCCGGAGGCAGGTTGGGATGCCTTCCCATGCCGCCGTGCGGGTACGGCACGACAGGGGAACCGGCCGGGCCGGCCCCCCGGTGCGGCCAAGTCACCGCCGCGAGACGCGGGAGATCGCTGGTGATGTCGGGCTCCTTCCGAGTGCCCTGCTGATCCTGTATTAGACAACGTTCGCACACAACACGACGGGCGCCGCAGGCGCGTGCATGGGCCGGATCACTCGCCACCGGGCGGTCCGGGGGCCGCCCCGCCCGTCCGGGGGAGTCCCGCCGGCACCGCCCCGGTGCAGGATTGGTGCCACCCCTGGCCCCACCCCCGAGGAGTCCCCGTGGGCGCACCCACCACCCGCGCCGCCGACCGCGCGTTCGCCCGGCCACGCCGCCGGTTGGCCGCCGCCGCGGCGGCGCTCGTCGCGCTCGTCGCCGTCGGCGCCGGCACGCTGCTCGACCTGCGCACCCCGGCGCCGCGACCGGCCGACGCGCCGCCGGGCGAGTTCAGCGCGGGCCGGGCGTACGAGCACGTCAAGGTCGTCGCGGCGCGGACGCACGTGGCCGGCAGCCCGGCCAACGACCAGGTCCGCGCCCACGTCGAGGGGGTGCTGCGCGGCCTCGGCCTGGAGACGGAGGTGCAGGACACCGTCGCGTCCGAGGCGGGCCAGCTCAGCGGCGCGGCCGGCGGCGCCACCCTGGCGCGGGTCCGCAACGTGGTGGCCCGGCTCCCCGGCACCGATCCGACCGGCAGGGTCTTCCTCGTCGCGCACTACGACTCGGTCCAGTCCGGCCCGGGCGGCAACGACGACGCCGCCGGCACCTCGGCGATCCTGGAGGTGGCCCGCGCGCTGGCCGCCGGCCCCCGGCCGCGCAACGACATCGTCTTCGTGCTCACCGACGCCGAGGAGGCGTGCCTGTGCGGGGCGTCGGCGTTCGCGTCCGGCCACCCGCTGGCGGCCGACAGCGGGGTCGTGCTCAACCTGGAGGCGCGCGGCTCCACCGGCCCGGTGATCATGTTCGAGACCTCGCGGAACAACGCCGCGCTGGTGGACGCCTTCGGCCGGGGCGCGCCGCACCCGGTCGGCACCTCGTTCGCGGTGGAGATCTACCGGGCACTGCCCAACGACACCGACTTCACCGCGTTCCTCGACGCCGACTTCGTCGGGCTGAACTCGGCGTACATCGACGGCGGGGCGATCTACCACACCCCGCTGGACACCCCGGCGGCGATGGACCGGGCCAGCCTCCAGCACCACGGCGCCAACGCCCTCGGCCTCGCCCGCGAGTTCGGCCGGGTCGACCTGACGGCACTGGGGTCCGGGCACGACGCCACCTACTTCCCGGTGCCCGGCGGGCTGGTCCGCTACCCCGGCTGGCTGACCCTGCCGCTGGCGCTGCTCGCGCTCGCCGCCGTGGTGGCCCTTGGCTGGCTGGCCCGCCGTCGCGGCCGCGTCACCGGCGGCCGGCTCGCCGCCGGGTTCGGGCTGGCGCTGGCGCCGATCGTGGTCGCCCCGCTCGCCGCCCAACTGCTCTGGGCGGCGGTCACGGCGGTCCGCCCCGGCTACGCCGAGCTGCTCGACCCGTACCGGCCGGCCTGGTACCGGCTGGCCGTGGTGGCGCTCGCCGCCGCCGTCCTGTTCGCCTGGTACGCGCTGACCCGCCGCCGGGTCGGCCCGGCCGCGCTCGCGATCGGCGCGCTGGGCTGGCTGGCCGGGCTCGGGGTGCTGCTCGCCGTGCTGGTGCCCGGCGGGGCGTACCTGGTCACCCTGCCGGCCCTGGCCGGCGCGCTGGCCGGGCTGGTCGCGGTGGGCGCGAGGATCGACGGCCCGTGGCCGGTGGTCGCGGTGACCCTGGCCGGCGCGGTGGCCGTGGTGGTCCTGCTCCCCACGGTCGTGCTGCTGTTCCCGGCGCTCGGCATGGCGATGGGCGGGGTCGCGGCGCTCGTCGCGGTGCTGCTCGGCCTGGCCGCGCTGCCGGTGGTCGACCTGCTGCACCCGCAGGCCGGCGGCCAACGGGGCATGGTCGCCCTGCGCGCCCGCCGGCTCGGCGCGCTACCGGCCGCGGCCGCCACGCTGGCGGCGGCCGTGTTCGCCGGGGTCGGGCTCGCCGTCGACCGTTTCGACGCCGCCCACCCCGCGCCCACCCACCTGATGTACGCCCTCGACGCGGGCACCGGGCAGGCCCGCTGGCTCTCCCACGAGGAGGACCCGCAGCCCTGGACCGACGGCTACGTCGACGGGGTCGTCGAGGTCGCCGACTTCCCCGGCCTGGGCGACGCCGAGCTGCGCGCCGGGCCGGCGCAGGCGGCGGACCTGCCGGCGCCGAAGCTGGAGGTGCTCTCGGACACCACCGCCGGCAGCGAGCGCACCCTGCGCCTGCGGCTCGTCCCGCAGCGCCCGGTCCGCCTGGCCACCCTGCACGTCGACTCGGCGACCGCGACGGTGCTGCGCGCGGAGGTGGCCGGCCGGTCGGTGCCGGCGGAGGCCCGGGAGGGCCGTTGGGGCTTCGGCGTGGTCTTCCACGCCCCGCCGCCGGAGGGAATCGAGGTGACGCTGACCGTCACGCCGAAGGCGGGGCAGGTGGCGCTGCGCGCGATGGACGCCAGCGACGGCCTGGCCACGCTGCCCGGCTTCCGGCCCCGCCCGCCCGACGTGGGGGTGGTGGGCTCGCACAGCTCGGAGATGCTGGCCGTCGCCCGCACCTATCCGCTCTGACCGCCCGACCGTCCCGGCCGACCGGCCGGGACGGTCGCCGTCGCGTGTCGGACCGGGGTGGGAGCATCACGTCATGGCGACATCGAAGCAGCCGGCGACCGTCCCGACCGACGCCAGTGTCGACGAGTTCCTGGCCGCCGTCCCCGACGACCGGCGGCGGGCCGACGCCGGGCGCCTCTGCGCGATCCTGCGCGAGGTCACCGGCGAGCCACCGGTGATGTGGGGGCCGAGCATCGTCGGTTTCGGCAGCTACCACTACGTCTACGGGAGCGGGCACAGCGGCGACTGGCCGCTGGTGGGCTTCTCGCCGCGCAAGCAGCAGCTCGTCGTCTATCTGGTGGGCGGGTTCGAGGAGCGTTACCCGTCGGTGCTCGCCCGGCTCGGCCCGCACAAGACCGGCAAGGGGTGCCTCTACCTCAATCGGCTGGACGACATCGACGAGAGCGCGCTGCGCGAGCTCGTCGACCGCACGGCGCGGGTGCACCGCGGCGTCGACCGGGCCAGCCGGCAGCGACCGTGACGGTGCCGGCCGCGCGGGCTATCCCGGCCGGGCCGCGCGCCGCTCGTCGCGGTCGTGCGTGACGACGTCGGCCGCGCCCCACCGCCCGGGGATGCCGAGCAGGTCGATCCGGCCGATCCCCTCGGGCAACACCGGGTCGGAGGCCAGCCCCTCGCCGTCCGGTTCGAGGCCGAGCATCGTCCGCAGGAACAGCAGTGGCGCTCCGGTGGACCATGCCTGCGGGCTGCAGGCGGTCGGATACTGGACGGGGTACCGGGTGAGTTCCCGGTCGTAGCCCGCGAAGGCCTCCGGGAGGCGCCCGTCGAAGTACCTCGACGCTTCGATGATCGCCTTCGCCACGAGGGCCGCCTCCCGTGGGAAGCCGTAGCGCCGCAGGCCCCAGGCGATGACCGAGTTGTCGAACGGCCACACCGTGCCGACGTGGTAGCCGATGGGGTTGTACCGCTCGGCGCTCTTGGCGAGGGTACGTATCCCCCAGCCGGAGAACAGGTCGGGACCGAGGAGGTGCTGGACGACCCGCCCCGCCCGGTCGGGCTCGACGATGCCGCTCCACAGCAGGTGGCCGATGTTGGAGGAGAGCGCGTCGACCGGTCGGCCGTCGGCATCGAGGGCGAGCGCGAAATATTCGCCGTCCTCGACCCAGAAGTCACGGTTGAAGCGCCGCCGGAGGTCGGCCGCCTGCGTCTCGAGTTCGTCGGCGTACGCCGGGTCGTTCCAGAACTCCCGGGCGAGGCGGGCGACGCGCCGTTTGGCGTCGTAGGCGTAGCCCTGGAGTTCGCAGGTGGCCCGGGGCGGGGCCGGTATGGTGCCGTCGCGGTAGGAGATGGAGTCCCAGGAGTCCTTCCAGCACTGGTTCTCCAGGCCGTTGACGGTGTTCCGCCGCTCGTACCAGACGTAGCCGTTGCCCACGAGGTCGGCGTAGGTGTCGATCCAGTTCAGGGCCAGCCGCGCCTCGAACTCGAAATCGCGCACGAGGCCGGCGTCCCCGGACCAGCGTTCGTATTCGTCCAGCAGGATGAGGAACAGCGGAGTCGAGTCCGCCGACCCGTAGTAGAGCGAGTGCGGCTGCTCCTCGAACGCGGTCGACTCGCCGAACCGCACCTCGTGAATCGTCTTCCCCGGATCCTCCTCACGGAACTCGTCGAACGCGGCGCCCTGGGTGACCGCCAGCACGCGCAGGGTTGCGCGAGCGAGTTCCGGCGCGAACGGCAACGCCTGGAGCGAGGTGAAGATGCTGTCCCGGCCGAAGACGGACATGAACCAGGGCAGCCCGGCGGCCGGCACGCTGCCCGGCAGCCCCCACGGCGGGTAACGCAACGCGGCGAGGTCCACCAAACTCCGCTGGTACGCCTCCTCCAGGTCCTTCCATTCGCAGGCGAGGCGCGGCGACTTGGCGATCCATTCGTCGAGTTCCTCGCGCATCCTCTTTCTGACCTGCCCCGCGTGCACCTGCAGTGAGGTTCGGACGCCCGCGTAGGCTTCCGACGGCTGGATGAGCGTCTGCACGTGCAGCCGGGTGCTCCACTCGTTCCGGGGCGGCACCTGGATCTCGAAGGTGATCCCGTGGCCGTCCATCCTGGCCGGCTCGCTGGCCGAGATGATCGTCTCGCGCCGGAAACCCTCCCGCTCGTAGCGGAAGTGCAGCAGGTCGTCCTGGACGTAGGTGGTCACCCGGCCGACCTTCGGTTTGACGTCCTTGATCTCGAAGAGATCGGCGAAGTCACAGCCGACCTCCATGCGCACGGTCAGGTCTGCCGGCTCCCTGCCGTGGTTGAGGATCAACAACTCCTCGCTGAAACTGCCGCCGAGCATCCGGTGCCGGACGACGGAGATCTTGGAGTCGACGTAGTGGGTCGGCGCGCCCGGCACGAGAAAGAAGCGCGACTCGAAGTACTGCAGGTCGTCCTTCGACAGGGCGTTCAGCGGCTGGCCGTCCAGGGTGAGCCGCCAGGTCGACAGAAAGCGGGTGTCGAACGAGAAGAGGCCGGTCGGGAAGGTCCGTGACGGGCTGATGTCACCGTTGCCGTCGCTGACGATGAAGTTGATGCCGTCGAGGTTGTTGACGTACCCGTTCATGCCTGCCCCCGGCCGTCGGCGTTCACCCAGGCCGGGTCCTGCATGCGCGCCATCCCGGTGAGCATCTTCCGGAGATGCGCCACCACGGTCACGTCGCCCTCGTTGATGACCGCGTTGCGCACCAGCGCGGCGAACAGGTTCGCCTCACCGCGGACGAGACGATCGAAGAACTCCTTGCTGGTCCGGACCACGGCGTCCGCGGCACGCCACTCCTCCGTCACCCGGACGGTTCCCAGGTGGATGGACATGAGCCAGTGGGTGGTCCGCCCCTCGTGCTCCAGATCGATCCGCAGCGTCGCCGTGACGTCGTCGGGCAGCATGGCGGGGCGGCCGTGGCTGATCCGCTCGAAGAATTCGGCGGTGGGATCCGGCGAACGTTCCTTCGCGTCCGATTCCGCTCGGCCCTGTACGTTCATACCGCCGCCCGTGTCACTCGACGCCAAGTCCTCACGCCAGCCGGACTTTACCGTCGGTCGTCGCCGCTCCGGGGCGAAACAGTCACAGACCGTGCCGGCACCACTTCCAGCGGTATTGATCTAGGGCGGGGGCACAGTTGACCAAACCGGACGACTGCTGCTCTGAGCTACTGCTACACCTGGCATGGATGGTCAACGATGGTCACTGCTGGCTCCTGTTCGACGGCCTGAATACGGCATGATCTTGCCGCTGGGAACCGGCAACGGGTCAGCGGTCACGGCCGGGCGCGACGTAGCGCAAGGCAAGGAACGAACCGTACTGGTTGGTCTCTGCCAAGGCCCACGGCGTGTATGCCTTGACGTGCAACAGTCGGGTGCCGGAGCCAACCAGGACTGGTGCGACGCCGATGTGAAGCTCGTCGACGAGGTCTGCCCGTACGAACTGGCTGGCAAGCTCCGCACCGCCGAGGATCCATACGTTCTTCCCCTTGGCCGCCTCGACCAGCTGCGGGTGCACCTCGGTTACGTCCGCATCGGTGAAGCGAAGGTCAGCGCCGTCGTCGTGGGGCAGGCTGCGATGCGTGAAGACCCAGGTAGGCCGGTCGCCATAGAACCAGGGAGCGTTGTGGCGACAGATGAATTCGTACGACCGCGCCCCCATCGCGATCGCACCGACCTCGTCGAAGAACCGCTCGTAGCGCCGCCTCTTACCCTCCAAGTTGCTGAACTGGGAGAGCCAGTCGAGCTGTTCGGCGGGTTCAGCGATATACCCATCGATGCTCATGGCCACGAAATACTGCGTCAGGGTCATGCACGGCACACTAGCCATCCCGTCGGCCTTCGTCCGCACACCGTGGAGTGGGTGGGGCCTGCCCGGTCAAGGTGGAGCACCCCACTGTCTGAACGACCTTGACCGGGCAGGCCCCATCCGCTCGGCTTTGCCCGGACGGAGGTTGTCGGGATGGCGCCACCATCCCAGAGTGCCCGAGGACCCCGCCGGAGGCACTGCCTGTGTCTCGACCAAACTGAAGCCCCGGAACTGCCATCGATCATGGCGGCCCGGGGCTTCTTCGTATGTCGCGCCGCCGGCGGGCTATCACCGTCGCGCTGGCGGCCGAAGGCCAGAGGCGCGGCGGCGGGCCATCGGCCCGGCCCAGGTTCGGCGGCGCGAGCGGCCTGCGAAGCGGGCCGCCTTGATCTCGTACAGAAAGTTCTCACATCGCTATCCGTCGAAGCTATCCGTCGAATCCTCCCGGAGGGCTGCCCGCCCGGCCGCTAAGGCTGAATGAATAGCCGCTGGCGATATCGGGATCGAGTGCTCTCCCCGGCGTCTCACAATTGATATGAAAGTCCCTGGTTCGGTGGCTCGCCGCTTGCGCGCTCACGCTGATGCGTACTCGCCAGTGGCGGTGGCTCTCCCATGGGGGACATCAACCGGCGAACCTCGAACCGTCACGCTCTACCTGACGACTCCTGCCGGTACGGCGCTATCCCGTTCCATGTTCAACTCCGGCGTCTGGAAGCCCGCGATCCGCGCGGCCGGCGTTCCTGACGATCGGCATAACGGTATGCACGTCCTCCGGCACACCTACGCCTCGGTGCTCCTGGACGCGGGCGAGAGCATCAAGGCCCTGGCGGCCTACCTCGGTCACGCCGACCCCGGCTTCACACTGCGGACCTACACCCACCTGTTGCCCAACAGCGAGGACCGCACCCGACGTGCCATCGACAAGGCACTCGGCGAGCAGGCAGTAGCGGACAACGGCCCGAGCGCGGTTGACGGCCTGGAGACGGCATGATCATGGTTCAGCGGCCCCGAACGGCCCTTGCGGCGCAGGTCGGAGGCTATGCCGGCATCATTTCCAGCGGAAGTGCACGAAGAGGCGGCCGAAGTTCTTCGAGTCCTTCTCGACGCGGTGGTAGAGCTGCTTGACGTCCTTCTGGTCGAGAAAGCGCAGCACCCGCTTCTTGAGCTGGCCGGATCCCTTGCCGGGGATGATCTCGACCAGGGTGGCCTTCTTCGCCACCGCCTCGTCCATGATCCCGCGCAGGGCGCGGTCGATGTCGTGGCCCTTGTTGAAGATGTCGTGCAGGTCCAGCTTCAGCTTCACGCCGCACCCACCGGCAGGTCAGGTCCCATGACACCGATGGTAGGGGTGGCCGCGCCCGCCCGCGACGGCGCGCGGGGGCGGAGACGGGACGGGGCAGCCCTGTCGAGCTGCCCCGTCCATGCGCCCACTCCCCCGGGCGTCGGGTCGGCCGCCGTCAGCGACCGCCCGTGACCCGGGTCTGCACCCGGTCCAGGGCGACGCGGTAGTCGTCGTTGCCGCTGTGCATCGCCGCCGCGATGCGCAGGTGCCGCAGCGCGTCGGCGTGCCGGTTCAGCCGCTCCAGCGTCCGGCCCAGCACGTGGTGGGCGTAGTGGTCGCTGGGGTCGCGGTCGACCAGCTCGCGGAGCTGCTCCTCGGCCCGGCTGAGCTGGGCCGACTGGAAGTACGCCCGGGCCAGCAGCTGCCGCACCGAGGAGTTGTCGGGCTCGGCCGCCACGATCGGTTCGAGCAGCCGGGCCGCTCCGGTCGGGTCACCGGCCTCGAAGAACATGGTCGCCCGCCGGTACTCGGCCAGAAGATCCATTCGACCCACCCCCTCGTGTCACGCCGCCACTTCTTCCGACGCTGGCACAACACCGGGCGTACCGCGACTGTTCCCGGGACGAACGCGGGCGGAGTCAGGTGGGGGCGCCGTGCCGGCCGGCGACCAGATCCCAGGCGCGTACGCCGCCGACGATGCCCGCCGTGTTGGGCACCACCACCACGTCGTCGCCCATCCGGGCGAGCTGCTCGGGCCGGATCAGCCGCGAGTTGCCGCCGCCCAGGTAGAGCCGGTCCCAGCGGAACACCGGGCGCAGCCCGTCCACGACCTGTCGGATCCGGCGGGACCAGAACGCGTCCCCGAGTCGGCGCCGCTCCGGCTCCCCCACGTACGTGTCGTAGGTGGTGCCCCAGCGCACCGGGGCGTGGGACAGCTCCAGGTGCGGGGCGAGCATCCCGCCGTCGAAGAGCGCGCTGCCCAGCCCGGTGCCGAGGGTCAGCACCAGCTCGCAGCCGGTCCCGGCGACCACCCCGGCGCCGTGCACCTCGGCGTCGTTGAGCACCAGCGCCGGCACCCCGAACGCCTCGGCGAGCGCGGTCCGCGCGTCGTACCCGGACCACTCCGCGACCAGGCCCGGGTCGACCTTCGACCGAGGACCGGAGCGGGTCACGTAGTGCGGGGTGGCGACCACCACGCCGTGCCGGATCATCCCCGGCATGCCGACGGTCAGCCGGTCCGCCGCGGGCAGCCGGCCGCCCAGGTCGAGCAGCGTCTTGACGAACAGGGCCGGCGGCAGCGGGTACGGCGTGGGCACCCGCAGCGGCCGGGCGCGCATCGTGCCCGCCTCGTCCAGCACGGACCCCTTGATCCCGCCGCCGCCGCAGTCGATCGCCAGAGTGGTCACCACCTGAGCAGTGTGCCGCCCACCTCCCGCCCCCTGTCCGCGGCACCTCCCAAACACCCTTCGCGATCTTGCACTTTCGGCCCCGCGTTCACCCCTTTCATCCCGATTGCCCGGGCACCAGGTGCAAGATCGCCAGCTAGGGCGAGGGGACGAGGGGCGAGGGAGGGGTGGGTGGGAGGGAGCGGGATAGGGTCGGGGGTTGATGAGCGCGACGATGATCGTCAAGGGGCTGGCCGCGGGGCACGGGGACCGGGCGCTGTTCGCCGGGCTGGACCTGGTGGTCGCGCCCGGGGACGTGGTGGGGCTGGTCGGGCCGAACGGGGCGGGCAAGTCGACGCTGCTGCGTACCCTCGCCGGGTTGCTGCCGGTGGAGGCCGGGAGCATCGCGCTCAGCCCGCCCACGGCGAGCGTCGGGCACCTGCCGCAGGAGCCGGAGCGGCGCGGCGGCGAGACCGTCCGCGACTTCCTCGCCCGGCGCACCGGGGTCAGCGCCGCGCAGGCCGCGCTGGACGCGGCGACCACGGCGCTCACCGACGGCGCGCCCGGCGCGGACGACGACTACGCCGAGGCGCTGGAGCGCTGGCTCGGCCTGGGCGGGGCGGACCTTGAGGAGCGCGCCGAGCAGGTCGCCGCCGAGCTGGGCCTCACGGTCGACCTGGACCACCCGATGACCGGGCTCTCCGGCGGCCAGGCCGCCCGCGCCGGGCTGGCCTCGCTGCTGCTCAGCCGCTACGACGTCTTCCTGCTCGACGAGCCGACCAACGACCTGGACCTGGCCGGCCTGGAGCGGCTGGAGGAGTTCGTCACCGGGCTGCGCGCCGGCACGCTGCTGGTCAGTCACGACCGCGAGTTCCTCACCCGCACGGTGACCCGGGTGCTGGAGCTGGACCTGCACCAGCAGCAGGTCCGGCACTACGGCGGCGGCTACGCGGCCTACCTGGAGGAGCGCGAGGTGGCCCGCCGGCACGCCCGCGAGGAGTACGAGGAGTACGCCGACACCCGGGCCGCGCTGGAGGCGCGCGCCCGCACGCAGCGGGCCTGGATGGAGAAGGGCGTGAAGAACGCCCGCCGCAAGGCCACCGACAACGACAAGATCGGCCGCAAGTTCCGCTCGGAGGCGACCGAGAAGCAGGCGGCCAAGGCCAAGCAGACCGAGCGGCTGATCGAGCGGCTGGAGGTGGTCGAGGAGCCCCGCAAGGAGTGGGAGCTGCGGATGGAGATCGCCGCCGCGCCCCGCGCCGGCGCCGTCGTGGCCTCGCTGCGCGACGCCGTCGTACGCCGGGGCGGCTTCGCCCTCGGCCCGGTGACCCTCCAGGTCGACTGGGCGGACCGGGTGGCGGTGACCGGGGCGAACGGCTCCGGCAAGTCCACGCTGCTCGCCGCCCTGCTGGGCCGGCTTCCCCTCGACCAGGGGCACGCCGCGCTCGGCCCGGGCGTGGTGGTCGGCGAGGTGGACCAGGCCCGGGGGCTCTTCCTCGGCGACGCGCCCCTGATCGACGCGTTCCGCGCCGCCGTACCGGACATGTCGCCGGCGGACGCGCGGACGCTGCTGGCCAAGTTCGGTCTGCGCGCGGCGCACGTGCTGCGCCCGGCGGCGACCCTCTCCCCGGGTGAGCGGACCCGGGCGGCGCTGGCGCTGCTCCAGGGGCGCGGGGTGAACCTGCTGGTGCTGGACGAGCCGACGAACCACCTGGACCTGCCGGCCATCGAGCAGTTGGAGTCGGCCCTGGCCAGCTACCCGGGCACGCTGCTGCTGGTCACCCACGACCGGCGGATGCTCGACGCGGTGCAGACCAACCGGCGGCTGCGGGTGGCCGCCGGACGGATCGCCGAGGATTGATCCGTGCCGACCCGCTCGCGGTGGGTGACAATGACCCCATGCTCAAGTGGGAGTACGCGCTGCTGGTCCGCCGTCGCCAGGCGGCCACCAACGACATCGGCTGGGAGGTCGTCTTCGTCTGGTACGGCCCGGACGGCTCCATGGTCGACGTGACGCCCTACGGCGACACCGCGCTGGCCCACCTGAACCGGGCCGGCGACCAGGGCTGGGAACTGGTGGCCATGAGCGAGGACCCGTCCCTGCCCGGCAACAACGAACTGCACCGCTACCACCTCAAGCGACCCAAGCCGGCCGCCCCGCCGCCCCGGCAGCGGATGCGCGGCGGCGGTCGCCCCCGGCGGACGATCACCGGCTGATCCGACCGGCTCGCGGCAGGGCGTGTCGCGGGGCATATCGGGCGGAGATCCGGGTATCGGCCCGCGGGAGGTGGACCCGGATGGTCGCGCTGGGACAGACCCCGCCCTCGGCCGAGCGGCTGCGGGCGATCGACGTATTCCTCGCCGAGGCGTGGGCCGACCAGGCCCGGCACGACGACCGGCTGCGCGACCTCGCCGTGGAGGTGCGCTTCGACCGGGGGGTGGCCCACCTCAGCGGCGAGGTCGCGGAGCAGTCCGACCTGCGCCTGGTCCGGGACCGGGTGGGCCGGCTCGCCGGGGTGTTCGGCGTCTGGTGCCGGGTACGCGTCGGCGGGCGCGACCCGGTCGTGGTCGACCTGGGCTGCGGCGCCACCAAGCAGTGGCCCGGCAACCTGGGGCTGGACATCTACCCGGCCCCGGGGGTGAACGCGGTGGCCGACCTCTCCGCCTCGCTGCCGCTGGCCGACGACTCGGTGGACGTGCTGTTCGCGGTGCACATCCTGGAGCACCTGGTCGACTTCCTGCCGCTGGTCGACGAGTGCCACCGGGTGCTCCGGCCGGGCGGCGTCCTGCACGTGATGAGCCCGTGGTGGCGACACGTGAACGCCGTCGCCGACCCGACCCACGTCCGGCTGCTCGACGTGCAGACGGTCAAGGGGATCTGCCTCCAGCGCCCGCCGGGCACCCCGCGCTGGTATCCGCTGCACACCGGCTGCGACGGCGCCTCGATCTTCGCCGACCTCACGCCGCTGACCCCGGACGCGGCGGGTCCCACCCCCGCCCACCTGGCCCGCTTCTTCGACTGACCCGGCCGGACGGGTAGCCCGGGTCAGCGGCCGAGGGTGCTCTCGCGGGGGGTGAGGCGCCAGGGGGCGGAGAGTTCCCGGGGCGGCGCGCTGCGGTCGCCGTCGATGCGGCCGGCGAGCAGCTCCACGGCCAGCCGGGCGATGCGCTCCTTGTCGGGGGCGATGGTGCTCAGGGTGGGCACGGAGAACCGACCGTCCTCGATGTCGTCGAAGCCGGCCACCGCGACGTCCTCGGGGACGCGCAGGCCCGCCTCGTGCAGGGCGCGCAGGGCGCCCAGGGCGAGGGTGTCGTTGAAGCAGAAGACGGCGTCGGGGCGTACGCCGGAGGCCAGCAGCGCGCGCATCGCGGCGGCGCCGTCCGCGCGGTGCCAGGCCGGCGCGGGCGCCACCAGTGCCTCGTCGTAGTCGATGCCGGCGTCGGCGAGCGCGGCGGCGTAGCCGGCGAGCCGGAGCCGGGCGCTCGCCCCCTCCGGGGTGCGCTGCGAGCCGATGGCGGCGATCCGGCGGCGGCCGAGCCCGACCAGGTGGGCGGTGAGCTCCCGGGCGGCGCCCACGTTGTCGATCCCGACGTGGTCGGCGGGGCCGTGGTCGACCCGCTCGCCGAGCAGCACCATCGGGGTGCCGTCCAGCCCGGTCAGGTCCTCCGCGGTGAGCGCCAGCGGGCTGAAGATCAACCCGTCGATCAGGTGCTCGGTGATGCCGGAGGCGACCACCCGCTCCTGTTCACGACCGCCGCCGGTCTGGTCGATCAGCACCGTCCAGCCCAACTCGGCGGCGGCCGTGACGACGTGCCGGGCCAGCTCGGCGAAGTAGGGGATGTCCAGCTCGGGCACGGCCAGCGCGATCACCCCGGTGCGCCCCTTGCGGAGGTTGCGCGCGGAGAGGTTGGGCCGGTAGTTCAGCTCGGCGATGGCCTCCTCGACCCGGGCCCGGGTGTCGGGCCGGACGTGCACGTAGCCGTTGACCACGTTGGAGACGGTCTTGACCGACACGCCGGCCCGCTCGGCCACGTCCTTGAGCCTGTGCCGCACCCCGCCACCTCCCGTCCCGACTGCGCACTTTACCTCGTACGCGGGTCTTTACAACGTTGCTTACAACGTTGTAGAAACCAGGGACACCGGGTGACCGCGGTCACGTGGTGGACCGGCGACGAGGAAAGGTGGCACCCCCTTGCGGACCGCGCAGCTCACGATCGACCCGGCCTTCGCGATCGGGCCGGCCGACCGGCGACTCTTCGGCTCGTTCGTCGAGCACATGGGCCGCTGCGTCTACGGCGGGATCTACGAGCCGGGGCACCCGGCGGCGGACGCGCGGGGGCTGCGCGGCGATGTGCTGGAGCTGACCCGGGAGCTGGGCGTGTCGGTGGTCCGCTACCCCGGCGGCAACTTCGTCTCCGGCTACCGCTGGGAGGACGGCGTCGGCCCGGTGGGCGACCGTCCCCGCCGGCTCGACCTGGCCTGGAAGACGATCGAGACGAACGCCTTCGGGCTCGACGAGTTCATGGCCTGGGCCGCCGAGGCGGGGGTCGAGCCGATGATGGCGGTCAACCTCGGCACCCGGGGCGTGCAGGAGGCGTGCGACCTGCTGGAGTACGCCAACCACCCGGGCGGGACGCAACTGTCGGACCTGCGCCGCAAGCACGGCGCCGAGGAGCCGTACGGGGTGCGGCTCTGGTGCCTGGGCAACGAGCTGGACGGCCCGTGGCAGGTCGGCCACAAGACCGCCGACGAGTACGGCCGGCTGGCCGCCGAGACCGCCCGGGCCATGAAGATGATCGACCCGTCGATCAGCCTGGTCGCCTGCGGCAGCTCCAACCGGACGATGTCCACCTTCGCCTCCTGGGAGGCGACCGTGCTGGAGCACACCTACGAGCACGTCGACTACATCTCCGCGCACACCTACTACGACCCGTCCGACGGCGACCGGGCCAGCATCCTCGCCTCCGCCGTCGACATGGACAACTTCATCCGCGACGTGGTCGCCACGGCCGACCACGTGGCGGCGAAGCGGCGGGACCGGCGCAAGCTCAAGATCTCCTTCGACGAGTGGAACGTCTGGTACCAGTCCCGCCTCCAGGCCGACCTGGACCGGCGCGGCTGGGTGGAGGCCCCGGCGCTGATCGAGGACGACTTCACCGCCGTCGACGCGGTGGTGGTCGGCGACCTGCTGATCACCCTGCTCCGGCACGCCGACCGGGTCGGGGTGGCCTGCCAGGCCCAGCTCGCCAACGTCATCGCCCCGATCCGCACCCGCACCGGCGGCCCGGCCTGGCGGCAGAGCATCTTCCACCCGTTCGCGCTGACCGCCCGGCACGCCCGGGGCACGGTGCTGCGCACCGAGCCGGTCGGCCCGACCTACGCGACGAAGCGCTACGGCGACGTCCCGGTGCTCGACACGGTCGCCGTGCACGACGAGGAGAGCGGCGAGCTGACGGTCTTCGCCGTCAACCGGGGCTCGGACGACCTGGCGCTGGAGCTCGACCTGCGCGGCCTGTCAGGACTATCCGGTCAATCCCACCTGAGCCTCGCCGCCGGGGACGACCCGACGGCGACGAACACCGAGGCGGAGCCCGACCGGGTGACGCCCCGGCAGTTGCCCACCCCCACCACCGACGGCGGCCGGTGCGCCGTACGACTGCCGGCCGTCTCCTGGAACCTGCTGCGCTTCTCCCCCGCCGCCGGCTGACACCGGACCGGCCCTGGGCAAGCACAATTCATCCCCGTCCCCCAAGGAGTGAACCCGCATGATGCAGAACGAGATGAGCCGGCGACGCCTGCTCGGCCTCGGCCTCGGGCTCGGCGCCGCCGCCTCGCTGACCCTGGCCGGTTGCGGCGGCGACGACAGCTCGGGGCCGGCGGCCGGCAACGGCGGCAAGGACTACACCGGACCGAAGGTGGACCTGAAGCTGTGGAACGGGTTCACCGGCGGTGACGGCGACATCTTCAAGGCGCTGGTGAACCAGTTCAACACCGAGCACCAGAACATCGCGGTCTCGATCGCCACGTACCAGTGGGCGGACTACTACGCCAAGCTCCCCGGCGCCGCGTCCAGCGGCAGCGGCCCGGACATCGCGGTCATGCACATGGACCAGCTCGCGACGTTCGCCGCCCGGGGCGTGATCACCGAGCTGGACGACGTGGCGAAGGCCCTGGAGCTGAGCGAGGGCGACTTCGCCCCGACGGTCTGGAAGGGCGGGCTCTACCACGACAAGCGGTACGGCATCCCGCTCGACATGCACCCGCTCGGCTTCTACTACAACAAGGGCGTCATGCAGAAGGCGGGCCTGGACCCGGAGAAGCCGCCGACGACCAAGGACGAGTACACCGCCGCGCTGACCGAGTTGAAGAAGTCCGGCGTGCAGGGCTTCTGGGTCAGCCCGTTCCAGTTCACCGGCGGCATGACCTTCTACTCCCTGCTGCACCAGTGGGGCGGCAGCGTGTTCGACGCCGAGGCCACCAAAGCCACCTTCAACTCCGACCAGGCCGTCGAGGCGTGCACCTGGCTGGTCGACCTGATCAAGCAGGGCCACTCCCCGACCAACGTCGGCCAGGACGCCGACTACCTGGCGTTCAAGAGCGGCAAGAACGCCTTCAACTGGAACGGCATCTGGCAGGTCAACGACCTGAAGAAGAGCCCGGACGTCCAGTGGGGGGTCGCGCCGCTGCCGCAGATCGGCAGCCAGCCCGCCGCCTGGGCCAACTCGCACAACTTCACGATCGTCAAGCAGCGGGCCAACGACGCCAACAAGGTCTCGGCGGCGAAGGTCTTCATCAACTGGCTCAGCCAGCACTCCCTCGACTGGGCCAAGGGCGGCCAGGTCCCGGCCCGCAAGACCGTCCGGGACAGCGCCGAGTTCAAGGCGCTGACCGAGGTCAACGCGCTCGCCCCCGAGTTGGAGTACGCGGCCTTCCCGCCGGCGGCACCCGGCCTCGGTGAGGTCATGACGACCTTCTACAACTCGTTCAACGAGGCGGCGCTCGGCAAGAAGGCGCCCAAGCAGGCGCTGGACGACGGGGTGGCCAAGGCCGACAAGCAGCTCGAGGACAACCGCAAGAAGTACGGGAGCTGAGGTCCCGTGGCGGACGTGATCGAGGTCGGGGCGGCGCGCGACGGCGCGCCGCCCCCGGCGGGCGACGCCGCCCGCCGGGGCGCCACGGCCCGCCGGACGGGGCGGCTGACGCCGTACCTCTTCCTCGCTCCGTACCTGGTCCTGTTCGGGGTCTTCGGCCTGCTGCCGATCGTGCTCGGCCTCTGGCTCAGCGTGCACCAGTGGGACTTCCAGTTGCCCCACCGGCCCTTCGTCGGGCTGGACAACTACCAGGAGCTGTTCTCCGGTGACTCGGCCGTCTACGGCGACTGGTGGCAGAGCGTCCGGGCGACGGCGATCTTCACCGTCCTGTCGGTGCCGCTGCTGGTGGTCGTCCCGCTCGGGCTGGCGCTGCTGCTGAACCGCTCGTTCCCCGGCCGGACGTTCTTCCGGGCGGTCTACTTCGCGCCGTACGTGCTGGGCGTGGCGGTGATCGGCCTGCTCTGGCGGTTCCTGCTCGACGCCAACCTGGGCCTGGTCAACCGGCTCGCCGGGATGGTCGGGCTGCCGGTTGACACCCCGTGGGTGACGGACGTGCCGTGGGCCTGGGTGTCGCTGGTCGGGGTGACCGTCTGGTGGACCTCCGGCTTCAACGCCGTGATCTACCTCGCCGGGCTCCAGGACATCCCGCAGGAGCTGTACGAGGCGGCGAAGGTCGACGGCGCGAGCACCTGGGAACGGTTCCGACACGTCACGCTCCCCGGGCTGCGCCCGGTGCTGCTGTTCGTGATCACCACGACCGTGCTCGCCTCGGCGAACGTGTTCGGGCAGTCGTTCCTGATCACCCAGGGCGCGCCGGGCAAGGAGACCCGCACGGTGGTCTGGTTCATCGTCGAGGAGGGGCTGCGGGACAACGACGCGGGCCGCGCCGCGGCCATGAGCATCGTGTTCGCCCTGATGCTGGCCGTGGTGAGCATCGCCAACTTCCGTCTCTTCCGCTACCGGGAAGACTGAGGGGACCGCCATGACGACGCCCACGCGCGCCCCCGCGCCGACCCGCGGCGGCGCCCCGGCCGCCGGCTCCCGACCGGCGACCGGGCTGCGCCGGACCGCCCGCTACGCCACCCTGGTCGCGCTCGCCCTGGTCTTCCTGACGCCGCTGGTGTGGATGGTCATCACCTCGCTGAAGACCTACACCGGGGCCCAGCAGATCCCGCCGACCTGGCTGCCGGACCCGGTCTCCGGGTACGGCTACGAGCAGATCCTGAACAACTCGGCGAACCCGGTGCTGCGCTGGTTCGCCAACAGCATGCTGGCCGCCACGGCGCACGCGCTGCTGGTGCTGGCGACCGCCTCGATGGCCGCGTACGCCCTGGCCAGGATGCGGTTCCGCGGCCGCAAGGTGCTCTTCGCGCTGATCGTCGGGACGCTGTTCATCCCACCGACCTCGCTGATCATCCCGAACTTCCTGATCGTCGACGAGCTGAACTGGGTCGACACCCTGGCCGTGGTGGTCGTCCCCGGGGCGGCGAGCGCGTTCGGCGTGTTCTTCCTGCGGCAGTTCTTCCTCTCCCTGCCCCGGGAACTGGAGGAGGCCGCGGTGCTGGACGGCGCCAACCAGTGGCAGATCTTCTGGAAGGTCGTGCTGCCGCTGTCGAAGCCGGCGCTCGCCACCCTGGCCGTGCTGTCGTTCCTGACCAACTGGAACGACTTCCTCTGGCCGATCTTCGTGCTGTTCAGCCCGGAGATGCTCACCCTGCCGCCGGGCCTGGGCCTGCTCCAGGGGGCCTACAACACCGACTATCCGGTGATCATGGCCGGAGCGGTGCTGGCCAGCGTGCCGGTGCTGATCCTCTTCGTGCTCGCCCAGCGGCACATCATCCAGGGCGTCTCCCGCAGCGGCCTGAAGGGATGACGGCCGGGACGACCCGGCGGCGCGGCGCGGCGGCGGTGCTCGCCGCGGCGCTGCTCGCCGCCGGTTGCGGCGGTGGCGAAGACCCTTCGAGTACGGGAGACGACGCGCGCATGTTCACCAACCCGGTCGTACGCACCGACGCCCCGGATCCGCAGGCGATCCGGGTGGGCGACACCTGGTACCTCTTCCACACCAACGCCGGCGGCCACAACGTCCCGGTGCTCACCTCCCCCGACCTCGTCGACTGGACCCCGGCCGGGGACGCGCTGCCGGAGCTGCCGGCGTGGGCGGAGCCCGGGAAGAACTGGGCGCCCGAGGTGATCGAGCTGGCCCCGGACCGGTTCCTGCTCTACTACACCGTCGCCGGGCGCGAGTCCGGGCGGCAGTGCGTCGGCCGGGCGGTGGCGAGCGCCCCGCAGGGGCCGTACCGGGACGACTCGACCGCCCCGCTGGTCTGCCAGGCGGAGTTGGGCGGCGCGATCGACGCCAGCCCGTTCCGGGACGCCGACGGCAGCCTGTGGCTGCTGTGGAAGAACGACGGCAACGCCATCGGGGTGGACACCTGGATCTGGTCGCAGCGCCTCTCGGACGACGGGCTGCGCCTGCTCGGCGAGCCGGCGAAGCTGCTGAAGCAGACCGAGCCGTGGGAGGGCAGCCTGGTCGAGGGGCCTTTCCTGCACCGGCACGACGGAAAGCTGTTCCTGTTCTTCGCCGCCAACGCCTACGACCGCGCCGGGTACGCCGAGGGCTACGCGGTCTGCGAGTCGCCGACCGGCCCCTGCGTGAAGGCCCCGGAGAACCCGATCCTGGCGACCAACGAGGTGGCCTCCGGGCCGGGGCACGCCTCGATGGTGGTCGAGGACGGCCGGACGTGGCTGCTCTACCACGCCTGGCCGCCCGGCCAGGAGGGCACGGTCGACCCGGGCCGCCAGGTCTGGCTCGACGAGGTCGTCTGGGAGGACGGCAAGCCCGTCGTCAAGGGCCCGACGGCGGGACCCCAACCGAAGCCCTGACCGCGAGGGCGACCACCAGGGGTTTCCGGGGAGCCCGGCCCGCTCCGGGCGGTCAGGCTTGATCCCTGCGCGGGCCGGGCTCCCCGGAGACCCACCCTGCGACTCGGCGTATGCAGGTCATCACGGTGAGCGCGGTGAGCCCGGCCACACGGCGGAGCCGGACCGGACGGACGGATCGATCCGGCGCAGACCCTTGCGCCGGACCCACAAGGTGTGAAAATTTCCTACCAAGCGGCAGATTGTCACCGGCGAATCTTGCCGACAGCGCCGCGATCGACCCCCTGACACGGGAGCCCCAACGAAGGGACACACCGCATGAAGGCAACTCGGCTCGGAGCCGCCGGGCTGGCCGCCGCACTGCTCGGCGCGCTCGTCGCCGCCACCCCCGCGAGCGCGACGCCCGACGCGTCGACCACCGCGTCCACCACCACCTGCGTCACCGACCCGGCCACGCCGAAGCGGCAGTTCCGGGCCATGTGGATCTCCTCGGTCGTCAACATCGACTGGCCGACCAAGGCGTCCCAGACCTCGCCCGACCGCATCGCCACCCAGCAGGCCGAATACCGGGCGCTGCTGGACCTCGCCGAGCGGCTCAACCACAACGCGGTGGTCGTCCAGATCCGGCCGACCGCCGACGCGTTCTGGCCGTCGCCCTACGAGCCCTGGTCGGAGTACCTGACCGGGGTCCGCGGCGAGAACCCGGGCTGGGACCCGCTGAAGTTCGTGGTCGAGGAGGCGCACAAGCGCAACCTGGAGTTCCACGCCTGGTTCAACCCGTACCGCATCTCCATGCCGGCCCCGGGCGGCGCCGGCGCGGACATCAGCAAGCTCGCGCCGAACCACCCGGCGCGGGAGCACCCGGAGTGGACCTTCGCCTACCCGCCGGCCGGGGTGGCCGGCAGCCGGCTCTACTACAACCCCGGCATCCCCGAGGTCCGCGAGTTCGTCCAGACCGCGATGATGGACGCCGTCAAGCGGTACGACGTCGACGGCGTGCACTTCGACGACTACTTCTACCCCTACCCGAGCGGCACCCACCAGGTGCCCGACGACGCCACCTTCGCGGCGCACAACCGGGGCTTCACCAACAAGGCCGACTGGCGGCGGGACAACATCAACCTGCTGATCCAGGAGATGAACGCCAAGATCAAGGCCGAGAAGCCGTGGGTGAAGTTCGGCGTTAGCCCGTTCGGCATCTGGCGCAACCAGTCGGCCGACCCGCTGGGCTCGGACACCACCGGCAGCCAGTCGTACGACATCATCTCCGCCGACACCCGCAAGTGGGTCAAGGAGGAGTGGATCGACTACATCGTGCCGCAGCTCTACTGGTACATCGGCCAGTACCCGGCCGCCGACTACGCCCGGCTGGTGCCGTGGTGGGCGGACGTGGTCAAGGGCACCCGGGTGCAGCTCTACATCGGGCAGGCCGACTACAAGAGCGGTGACCCGGCCTACGGCTCCTTCTGGATGGACCCGCGGGAGCTGTCCGACCACCTGACGCTCAACCGGCAGTACCCGGAGGTCCTGGGCAACGTCCACTTCTCGGCGGTCCAGGTCCGGGCCAACCGGCTCGGCGCGACCGACATCTACGCCGCCGAGCACTACTCCCGGCCGGCGCTGGTCCCGACCATGTCGCACCTGCCGTCGAAGCCGCTGCTCATGCCGGTGGTCACCAAGGCCGCCCGGCAGGACGACGGCGTCCGGCTGAACTGGCTCCAGCCGGCCGACGGCGAGGGCCCGCTCGGCACCGCCACGTCGTACGCGATCTATCGCTTCGACGGGACCGACCTGGCGAACCGGTGCGACTTCGCCGACGCGGCACACCTCGTCGACACGGTCCGCGCCGACGGTGACTCCCAGACGCAGTCCTGGGTGGACACCACCGCCGAGGCGGGCAAGCGGTACACGTACTACGTGACCGCGCTCGACCGGCTGGCGAACGAGAGCCCGGCCAGCCCGCCGGCGTTCGTCCGCTGACGTCCCACCGAATGCCCCGGGTGCCCTGGCACCCGGGGCATTCGTCTGTTTCGGCATCTGTCACCAATAGTCGGCGGGCACGACACCTCCGGGAACACCGATTGATCGAAACTTATCGAAATCCGGTGACCCGCCGGTAACCCCGTCCCACCCCCGACCCCTCGCGGAGGTAACCGTGCCCAGACGCCTCGCCACCCTGCTCGCCTCGGGCGCGCTCGCGCTGCTCGTCCTGCTCGGCGTCGCCTCCCCCGCCGCCGCCGTCACGCCCGAGCAGAAGCTGTCCGTCCTGTCGAGCTGGACCCAGACCAGCGCCACCAGCTACAACGCCTGGAACGCCGCACGACTGAACAAGGCCGCCTGGGCCGAGTACGCCTTCGACTGGTCGACCGACTACTGCTCGTCGAGCCCCGACAACCCGCTCGGCTTCAACTTCACCCTCTCCTGCTACCGGCACGACTTCGGCTACCGCAACTACAAGGCGATGGGCCAGTTCTCGGCCAACAAGTCCCGGCTGGACAGCGCCTTCTACGAAGACCTGAAGCGGGTCTGCGCCACGTACAGCACCATCGTCCGGCCGGCCTGCTACAGCCTCGCCTGGACGTACTACCAGGCCGTCAGCGCCTTCGGCTCGGTCGCGGCCGTGAAGCAGGCCGACATCGACCGCGCCGCCCGGATGAAGGCCGACGCCGAACGCCGCGCCGCCCTGCGCTGAGGCGGGTCGACCGGGGTTCCCGGCGCGCCTCCCCCGGGCGGGGACGGGAACCCCGGCCGGCGCCGATTTCCGAACGAACGCCGGTCAGGCGTGCTCGGTGTGGCGGTCCGGCGTGACGGGGCGACGGGGAGCCGGGCGGGCCCGGTCCGCGCCGAACCTCGTCGAATCCGCCGCCAGGTCCGGGTGCTCCACACCGAGCGCCAGCGCCGCCGCCTCCTCCAGCCCCAGCTCGGTCCCCTCCCCGTACGCGGCGTCGAAGGCCGCGTCGCCCAGCGCCCGGCGCAGCTCCCCCTGCCGCTGCGCCCAGTACGCCCCGTAGATGCCCGGGGTGCAGCGCATGCTCGCCCGGGTCGCCCCCGCCGCGCCGAAGAGGCGGGCAGCCGTCGACCCGTCGCCGCCGGCGGCGCAGCGCACCGCGACCGCGTTCAACGTGTCGCAGGCCCGGCCGTGGAAGCCGTGACTCATCCGGGACCGGAGCGCCACCTGGAGGTGCTCGTGCGCGGCGATCAGGTCGCCGCGGGCCAGGGCCACCATCCCGAGCAGCATGTCGACCGAACGCCGCCCCCGCTCGACCGGGCGGGCCGCCTCGACCGGGCGGGCCGCGCCCAACAGTTCGGCGGCCTCGTCCAGGGCGCCCCGCCGCCAGAGCAGCTCGGCCAGGCTGAACACGGCGAACAGCGCGTCGCCGACCACCTCCTGGTCGTGCGCCCAGTCGATGACCTCCCGGCAGACCCGCTCGGCCTCCGCGAACTGCCCCATGTCGACCAGCGGGGCCGCCCGCCCGGCGAGCACCCGGGCGAGCAGTCCGGCGTCGCCGGCCTGCCGGGCCGCCGCCTCCGCCCGCTGGGAGAACCGCAGCTCCTCGGCGAACTCGCCGTCCGCGCCGGCGTGCAGCGAGTGCATGTGGTACGCCGCCGCCAGCTCGGCCTCCGGGATCCGCTCCCCGGTCTCGGCGATCCGCCCGTACAGCCGGAACAGCCAGAGCCGCCCCTCCCGGGCCAGGCCCCGCTCCCGCCACCACTGGTCCAGGCCCCCGGCCAGCCGCAGCCCCGCCCGGGCGCTGCCGCCGGTCGCGCACCAGCGCAGCGCGGCGCGCAGCTCGCCGGCGAGCGGGTCGAGGGCGTAGAGCGAGAGCGTGACCGGCCGCCCGTCCGGGCCGAGGTGCGCCCGCTCCAGCGCGTGCGCCGACCAGGCGACGTGCCGGTCCCGGGCGGCCCGCTCCTCCCCCGCCTCCGCCAGCCGTCGGGCCGCGTACGCCCGGATCGGGTCGAGCATGCGGTAGGTGCTGCCCGAGGCGTGCGGCTCGGCCAGCACCATCGACTTGTCGACCAGCACGGAGAGCGGGTCGAGCGGGTCGGTGCCGAGCAGCCACTCCACCGTCGACAGGTCCACCGGGCCGGCGAAGACCGCCAGCCAGCGCAGCAGCCGGGCGGCGCGCGGCCCCAGCGTCCGGTACGACCAGGTGACCGTGGCCTGCATGGTGAGGTGCCGTTCGGTGGCGGACCGCTGCACCGCCCGGGTCGCCGGGGTGGGCGGCGGCACCCCGACGGCCGCCGCGACCAGGTCCACCGTGTCGTGCTGGTTGCCCGTCCACGCCCGCTCCACCGGGGGCGGCTCCGGGTCCTCCCGGCCCGCGTCCAGCGTGCCGAGCACGTCGTCGAGGCGCTCGGCGAGCTGGCCCACCGAGAGCACCCGCAGCCGGGCGGCGGCCAGCTCGATGGCGAGCGGCAGCCCGTCCAGCCGCTGCACGACCCGGCGCAGGTCGGCCGACTCGGCCGGGTCCGGCTGCCGACCGCCCCGGGCCGCCGCCGTCCGGTCCAGCAGCAGCGCGACCGCGTCGCTCTCCGCCCCGTCCGCCGGCGGGTCGACCGACAGCGGCGGAATCCGCCAGACCACCTCGCCGGGCAGGCCGAACGACTCCCGGCTGGTGGCGAGCACCCGCACGCCCACGCTGCCGGCGAGCAGCCGGGAGATCACCTCGGCCGAGGCGGCCGGCTGGGCGTCGCAGGTGTCCAGGACGACCAGCATCCGGCGCGCGGCAGCGTACTCCACCAGGGTCTCGACCATCGGGCGGCCGGGCTCGGGACGCAGGCCGAGCACGGCGGCGACCGCGAACGCCACCAGGCCCGGATCGGTGACCGCGGCGATGTCGACGAACCAGACGCCGTCCGGGTAGGACTCCACCAGATCGGCGGCCAGCTCCACGGCGAGCCGGGTCTTACCCGCCCCACCCGCCCCGAGCACGGTGACCAGCCGGTGCGCCTCCATCAGCCGGCGCAGCTCGGCGCGCTCGGCCTGCCGGCCCACGAACGAGGTCACCTGGGTGGGCAGGTTGTGCGCGACCGCGTCGGCCGTACGCGGCCGCGGGAACTGCCGCTCCAGACCCGGGGCGATCAGTTGGAAGAGCCGTTCCCGGTCGTCGAAACCGCGCAGCCGGTGCAGGCCCAGGTCGAGCAGGGACGCGCCGGCCGGCAGCGGGTCGGCGTGCCGCGCCGTCGACGCCGAGCAGAGCACCTGCCCGCCGTGCGCGGCGGCGGCCACCCGGGCCGCCCGGTGCACCTCGGGGCTGGCGTACTCGCCGTCGCGCGGCTCGGCCCAGCCGGTGTGCAGCCCCATCCGGACCCGGGGCACGGCCTCGGCGGTCGGCCAGTCGTGGCTGGCCAGCGCCCGCTGCGCGGTGAGGCAGGCGGTCAGCCCGGCGGCCGCGTCGCCGAACGCGAGGAAGAAGGAGTCCCCCTCGGTCAGCAGCTCCGCACCCTCGGTGGCGGCGATCGTCCGGCGCAGCAGGCGGCGGTGCTCCCGCAGCACCGGCCGGTAGTCCGGGCCGAGGAGCTGCGCCAGCCGGGTCGAGCCCTCGATGTCGGTGAAGACGAAGGTCACCCACCCGCTGGGGAGGTGGATCCGGGGCGACATGCGTGGGGCCTCCCCCGTGGCGTCGACTCATGCTGCCTGATACTGGATCGTCACGCATCGTGAGAACGGCCGGCCGGGCTCGGACTCAAGGGGCCCGGCGGCCTCGGCGTGGCCGAACGGGGCCGACCGGCGGGCGGAGGCCGACGAGCCAGCAGCCGCCGCCCACTCAGCAGCCGCAGCCACCACCGCAGCAGCCACCACCGGCCGGAGCGGCCGCGCCGCCGACCGCCCCGCCACCCCGACCGGCGACCGAGACGGTGGAGAGGAGCTTGACGGTGTCCGTGTGTCCCCACGGGCAGGGCGCCGGCTCGCCGGCCTGCGACATCGGACGGTTGACCTCGAAGGTGTCGCCGCAGGCGCGGCAACGGAACTCGTACCGGGGCATGACTCCAGGGTACGGCCGGTCCTGACGCCCGAGGAGACATGGGTGATACTCAACTTGTGGTGGACGGCGAGGACAGATCGACCCTTCGGCCCCTGCGACCGGCCGTGCCGCCCGACGGATCAGGCGTCGCGGCGGAGTCGTCGACGCGGCTGCCCCGTCCCCGCCTGAGGTCGGAGACCCCGGTCGACGCCGGCACCCAGCCCGCCGACGCGAAGCCCGTCGGGACGCCCGCCGCCGAGGCCAAGCCCGGCGGCCCGTCCAACGGGGACACGAAGTCCGCCGCCGACACCGACCCGGGCGGCCCGCCCACCGGGGACGCGAAGCCCGTCGGGACGCCCACCGCCGGCACCGAGCCCGGCGCTCCACCCACCGGGGACACGAAGCCCGGCGACGCGCCCGCCGCAGGCGGGAAGCCCGGCGACGCGCCCGCCGCGGGCGGGAAGCCCGAGGACCCGGGGAGCGGCGCCGGCGTGCCGGCGCCGGCGGACAAGAGCGACCTCGCGGCGACGAAGGTGGACGTGCTCACCAACGGGCCGGCCGCGCGAGCCCGGCGGCGCCGGGTGCCGTTCGCGCACGCCGTACGCCTGCCGACACCGCGCCAGGCGGCGACGGCCGCGGTCCGGGCGACCCGGGACTGGTCGCGGCGCCCCAGCGGGCGGCTCACCCTGCCCGGGGTGTTCCTGCTCGCCCTGGTCGCGGCGACCGCCGCGGCGGGCGCGCTGCTGGTGCCCGCGACGGTCCGCGCGCCCCGCCCGGTCGCCGCCTCCGCCGCGCCGACGACGACCCCGCAGGAGCCGCTGCCCGGCGGGCTGCCGCTGCCGACCCAGACGGTGCCGCCGCCCGGCACGGCACCGACCGACCCGGCCCTCGGCGGGGTGACCAATGGCCGGCCGTCGGACGCGCTCGCCGGCTGGGCCGCGCAGGTCGGGCCGAAGGTCGGCATCGCGCCGGTGGCCATGCAGGCGTACGGCTACGCCGAGTTGGTGCTCGCCCAGACCAACCGCAGCTGCGGCCTGAGCTGGACCACGCTGGCGGCCATCGGCTTCGTCGAGTCCGGGCACGGCCAGGCCAACAACGCCCGGCTCGGCCAGGACGGCAAGGCGCTGCCCGAGATCATCGGCCTGCCGCTCGACGGGCAGGGCGACCGGATGCGCATCCCCGACACCGACGGCGGCCGGATGGACAAGGACACCACCTTCGACCGGGCGGTCGGGCCGATGCAGTTCATCCCGACCACCTGGCAGGAGATCGGGGCGGACGGCGACAACGACGGCGTCAAGGACCCGCACGACCTGGACGACGCCGCCCTCGCCGCCGGCAACTACCTCTGCAAGGGCGGCCGCAACCTCACCATCCCGGCCGACTGGTGGAACGCGATCCTCTCGTACAACGACGTCCGCAAGTACGCGCAGGACGTCTTCGACACCGCCAACCGGTACGGACAGGCCAGCCGCACGTGAAGTGATCGTTCGCATACATTGGCGAACTGGACACTTCCCCCGGGCAGCCGTTAGCGGCAAGCTATACAGGTGATGGTGCGCGAGTGGGACCCCAGGACCGCGTCGTCCGCCGAGATCGCGTCGCTGCTGGACACGCTCAACGCGGTCCTGGCGGCCGACCTGCCGCAGGATCCGCCGTGGCGGGAGAGTTCCCTGCGGGAATACCTCTCCGAGGTGATGCCCGGCGAGCGGCGGATCTCCTGGGTCGCCCAGGCGGAGCCGGCCGCCGGCGGGGCGCCGGGGCCGATCCTCGGCCAGGTGAACGTGCTCCTGCTCGGCGACATCGGCGTGCTGGAGGTGCTGGTGCACCCCTCCCGGCGGCGCAGCGGGCTCGGCCGTGACCTGGTCCTGGTGGCCGCCCGCCGGGTCTACCAGGAGGGCTTCCAGTCGATCGGGGTCGAGGTGGTCGGCGACACGCCGGCCGTCGCCTTCTACGAGTCGCTCGGCTTCTCGAAGGAATACGTCGAGACCCGCAGCGTGCTCGACCTGTCCGGGGTGGACTGGGCCGAGCTGTCCGAGATGGCCGGCGGGGTCGGCGCGGGCTACCACCTGGAGTTCTGCCCCGGCGGGCCGCCGGACGACCTGATCGACGCGTACGCCCGGGCCAAGGCGGAGGTGCGCGACGTCGACGACGGCGAGCTGCGCCCCAGCTCGTACGACCCGCAGCGGCTGCGGGACAGCCTGGACTGCCTGCACCGGCGCGGCATGAAGCCCTACATCGTGCTGGCCCTCCACGAGCAGACCGGGGAGGTGGCCGGCCTGACCGAGGTGGTGGTGCCCGCCCAGCACCCCACCCGCGCCGACCAGTACGACACCATCGTCGTGCAGGACCACCGGGGCTACGGCATCGACCGGGCGATCAAGGCGCGGATGCTGCTGGAGCTGCGCTCGGCGGAGCCGAGGCTGACCGAGGTGCAGACCTGGAACGCCCAGGCCAACGAGGCCATGCTCAAGGTCAACGCCGAGTTGGGCTACCGCCCGGACCGCGAGTGGTGTGAATACAGCGTCGACGTGGCCGAGCTGGTGCACCGCCTCGACACCGGACGCTGACCGGAGAGTTCACGAAACCGACCGGTGGGGGATGGACGGCGGTCAGCGGAGCCCCTTAACGTGCGTTAGTTCCCCGTCCACCCATCGTGGAGGCCCCATGCGCCCGCGCCGCACTCTTGCCGCGCTCGCGACCGCCACCGCCGCCGTGACCGTCGCGGCCGTCGGCGTCGCACCCACCGCGGCCAGCGCCGCGCCCACCGACCTGTTCATCTCGGAGTACGTCGAAGGCTCGTCGAACAACAAGGCGATCGAGCTGTTCAACGGCACCGGCGCCGCCGTCGACCTGGCCGCCGGCGGCTACCAGCTCCAGTTGCACTTCAACGGCTCCACCACCCCGACGAACGTGTCGCTGACCGGGACCGTCGCGGCCGGCGACGTCTTCGTCTTCGCCTCCGCCTCGGCCGCACCGGCGATCCTGGACCGGGCCGACCAGACCACGACCGCCGGCCTGTTCAACGGCGACGACGCGATCGTGCTGCGCCGGGGCGACACCGTGCTCGACTCGATCGGCCAGGTCGGCGTCGACCCGGGCACCGAGTGGGGTGCCGGCGTCACCAGCACCGAGAACAACACCCTGCGCCGCCTGCCCGCCGTGACGTCCGGCGACACCGACCCCGCGGACGCGTTCGACCCGGCCGCGCAGTGGGCCGGCTTCGCGGTCGACACGTTCGACGGGCTGGGCGCGCACAGCGTCGACGGGGGCGGCCCGGTCGACGCTCCCGCCACGCTGACCTGCGGCGGCGCCCTGGTCACGCCGGCCGGCACGGCGGCGACCCGGGAGGTCACCGCCACCGACCCCGACGACCGGATCGTCGACCTGGCGGTCACCTCGGTCAGCCCGACCCCGGCCACCGGCTCCGTCAGCCGCACCGCCGTCACCCCCGCCGACGCGGTCGGCGGCGCCGCCCGCGCCACCGTCGCCACCAGCGCCGACCTGGCCGCCGGGGCGTACACCGTGGTGCTGACCGCGACCGACGCGGACGGCGGCACCGCCACCTGCACCCTCGCCGTGCAGGTCACCCGCGAGCTGACCGTCGGTGAGGTGCAGGGCCCGACCACCGACGGCGAGTCCGGCCCGGCCGACCGGTCCCCGCTCGCGCCGGCGTCGGGCAACGGCACCAGCAGCACGCTGTACGACGTGCGCGGCGTGATCACCCAGCTGACCCTGGCGCGCGACTCGTCGGGCCGGGACCAGCGCGGCTTCTTCCTGCAGAGCCGCTCCGGCGCCACCGACGGCGACCCGACCAGCTCGGACGGCATCTTCGTCTTCATGGGCTCGTTCACCTCGCTGATCGGCGGCTACGTGCCGACGGTCGGTGACGAGGTGGTGCTCCGGGCCCGGGTCTCCGAGTACTTCAACATGACCCAGCTCTCCAGCGCGTCGCTGGTGCGCAAGCTCGCCTCCGGCGTCGACGTGAACGCCGAGGTCGAGGTGGCCGACGCGGTGCCGCCGGTCGAGCTGACCGACGCGCAGCGGTTCTGGGAGCGGCACGAGGGCGCCCGGCTGCGGGTGCGGGCCGGCAGCGGCGCCGTGAGCGGGCGGAACGTCTTCGCCTCCACCGCCGACGGCGAGATCTTCGTGATCGACCGGGACGACCCGCTGCTGGACCGCGCCGACCCGTACGCCCGCCGGGTGTTCCGGGACGCGCACCCGCTGGACAACGACCCGAGCCGCCGCTTCGACGACGGCAACGGGCAGCGCATCATGCTCGGCAGCATGGGCGTCAAGGGCACGACGGGCGACAGCGGCGCGCTGCTCCCGCCCGCCCGCACCTTCGACACGCTGACCGCCGACGCGGTCGGCGGCCTCTACTACTCGTTCGAGAAGTACGGCGTGCAGGTCGAGCGGGCCGAGTTCACCGGCGGGACCGACCCGTCGACGAACAACCCGCCGCAGCCGGCCAAGCGGTCGGAGGAGGTCGCGATCGCGACCTACAACGTCGAGAACCTGTACGACTACCGCGACGACCCGTTCGACGGCTGCGACTTCGCCGGCAACGCCGGCTGCACCGGGGTGCGTCCGCCGTTCGACTACGTCCCGGGCAGCGAGCAGGAGTACCGCGACCAGCTCGCCGCGCTGGCCGACCAGATCACCACCGACCTGCACTCGCCCGACCTGATCCTCGTGCAGGAGGCGGAGGACCAGGACATCTGCACGGTCTCCGGTGGTGAGCTGGTGTGCGGCACCACCAACGACGCCGACGGCGCGCCGGATTCCCTCCAGGACCTGGCGCTCACCATCGCGGCGGGCGGCGGCCCGGCCTACGCGGCCGCGTACGACCGCAGCGGCGCGGACGCGCGGGGCATCACCGCCGCGTTCCTGTACCGCACCGACCGGGTGTCGCTGGCCGAGGCGACCGCCGGCGACCCGCTGCTGGGCTCGGCGCCGACGGTGCAGTACCGCGGCGCGGGGCTGCCGGGCAACGCGGACGTACAGAACCCGAAGGCGCTCAACGCGGTGCTCCCCGCCGACGTGGACACGTCCACGGGCAAGGACGGCGACAACGTCTTCACCCGCGCTCCGCAGCTCGGCAAGTTCACCGTGGCCGCCGCGCCCGGGTCGACCGAGCGGTACACCCTGTGGGCCGCGAGCAACCACTACTCGTCCGGGCCGGACAGCCGGGTCGGGCAGCGTCGCGAGCAGGCCGCGTACGGGGCCGCGATCGTCACGGCGATCGAGGCGTCGGACCCGAACGCGCGGGTGGTGTACGGCGGGGACCTGAACGTCTTCCCCCGCCCCGACGACCCGATCGCCACGGCGGCGGAGCCGACCCCGTCGGACCAGCTCGCCCCGCTGTACGAGGCCGGGATGCTCAACCTGTGGGAGGACCTGCTCGCCGACGCGCCGTCGTCCGCCTACTCGTACAGCTTCGAGGGGCAGGCGCAGACGCTGGACCACCTGTTCGTCAATGGCGCGCTGCACCGGGACCTGATCGAGATGCGGGCGGCGCACATCAACGCCGACTGGCCGGCCGAGCACGCCGGCGACGGCACGCGCGGCTCCAGCGACCACGACCCGCAGGTCGCGCGGTTCCGTTCGCGGGCCTCGCTCAGCGTCGGGGACGTGTCGGTGGCCGAGGGCGACCGGGGCACCCGACCGCTGACCTTCACGGTCACCGTCTCGCGGCCGCTGTCCCAGCCGGTGCTGCTCTGCGCCGCCACGTACGGCACGACGGCCCAGACCGGCGCCGACTACGACCCGTACGTCGGTTGCAAGGTCCTGGCCGCCGGGGAGACCTCGCTGGCCTTCCCGGTGACCGTGCGCGGTGACCGCAAGCCGGAGGCCGACGAGCAGCTGAGGCTGCTGGTGACGGGGGTGCCGGGGCTGCGCCTCGCCGACCCGGTCGCGGTGGGCACCATCGCCGACGACGACTGACGTCGCCCAGACAGCCCGTACCGACGGCCCGCCCGCCAGGATTCACCTGGCCGGCGGGCCGTCGGCCATTCACGGGAGCGGTGGGTTCGCCGGGTACCGACGGTCGTGCCCGCACATGCACGGCGGTGGGGGCACGTTGCGGTACTTGGCCACCCGAACCTCCCACTGGCTGCGCCGCCGCATGGCGTCCCGGACGGCGCGATTGCGGTGGAACGTCTCCGGCGGGCGGGCGAGCCCGTAGAGGTCCGCCCACCATTCCCCCGGCTCCGGGTCGAGGATGGTGTCCAGGTGCGACGGATAGCGGCGCTCCGCGCCGTCACGGGTGTCGTCGCGGTCCCGCATCGGTTTCAGCACCCGCCCGAACTCGTCGACCACCGCCAGCCGGAACCCGGCGACCCCGATGATGCGGCGCAGGAGAAGGATGCTCGGCACCAGCCGACCCGCCTCGATCCGGCCCACGGTGGCGTGGTGCACCCCCGCCCACCGAGCCAACTCCCGTTGGCTCAGGTCCGCCCGACGCCGGACCGCACGGACGATACCGGCGGCGGGCCACGGAATGTCGAACGGCTCGGTCAGCAGCACGGGCGGCTCGTCGGCGTCCGGCCGACCGTCGGTCTCTGGTTCGGGAAGGTCGGTCATCCCGTCACGGTCCCGGCCAGCCGCGCATGCCCGCAATCCCGCCTGCTCGACCTGTGGACAACGCACCTTCCTGTGGACAACCGCCGGCCACTCCAGCCACGGTCGCCCCCGCGATGACCTGCCTGCGACCGCCACAGCCAGTGACGGAGCCGGGCAGGACGGTCGAGATAACCGTCAGTGATGACGTCGCCGTCGCCGGGCGGACCTCCGAAACAACCAATCAGGGCGATAACCGATGTGACCAGCGCATATCCGAGCGAACATAGGGCCGGGCCCCTCTCCCTCCGCGCGCCCTTTGCTCTGCACCCACATGCGCACCAGGCACGATCGGTCACCGGTGCGCATGCGGGTGCAGAGCAAAGCGTCCGCAGGGGTGGTCCGCCGCTTCCGAGCGTCGAACACAATGCGTGACGGAGCGCAGGGCGCTGACTGGCACCTGCACCCGTCACGGGCGCCGGAAAACAGCGCCGGGAAGACGGCGTTCACGGAGCGACGGCGGGGACACGGTGCCCGGAGAGCCAACGCCGGGGACGGTGCCCGGAGAGCCGACGCCGGTAGGACGGTGCCCGGAGAGCCGACGCCGGTAGGACGGTCGCCCCGGAGAGGCTCCCGGGGTACGGCGACGGGATCGGTCAGTAGCGCTGGCGGAGGAGCTGGGCGGCCTCGACCGCCCAGTAGGTGAGGATGATCTGCGCGCCCGCCCGACGGATCGAGGTGAGCGTCTCCAGCATCACCCGCTCCCGGTCGATCCAGCCGTTCGCGGCGGCCGCCTCGACCATCGCGTACTCGCCGGAGACCTGGTAGGCCGCGACCGGGACGTCGACCGCCGCGCGGACCGCCGACACCACGTCGAGGTACGGCAGCGCCGGCTTCACCATCACCATGTCGGCACCCTCGGCGACGTCCAGCTCGACCTCGCGCAGCGACTCCCGCAGGTTCGCCGGGTCCTGCTGGTAGGTGCGCCGGTCGCCCTCCAGGGCCGACTCCACCGCGTCACGGAACGGGCCGTAGAAGGCCGAGGCGTACTTGACGGCGTACGCCAGCACGGCCACGTCCTGGTGGCCGGCGGCGTCGAGCGCCCGGCGCACCACGCCGACCTGGCCGTCCATCATCCCGGACGGCCCGACCACCCCGACCCCGGCGGCGGCCTGGGCCACCGCCATCTCGGCGTACGCCGCCAGCGTGGCGTCGTTGTCCACGCCGCCGTCGGGGGTGAGCAGGCCGCAGTGCCCGTGGGAGGTGAACTCGTCCAGGCAGAGGTCGCTCATCACCACCGTGGCGTCGCCCACCTCGGCGACGACGTCGCGGATCGCGACGTTGAGGATGCCGCCCGGGTCGATCCCGCCGGACCCGGTGGCGTCCCGCTGCGCCGGCACCCCGAAGAGCATGATGCCGCCCACGCCCGCCTGGACGGCCTCCACCGCGGCCTTGCGGAGCGAGTCCCGGGAGTGCTGGAGCACCCCCGGGAGCGACGCGATCGCCCGCGGCTCCGTCAGCCCCTCCTTGACGAACATCGGCACGACCAGCTCGGCCGGGTCGACGCGGGTCTCGGACACCAGCCGCCGGAGCGCCGCGGTGCGGCGCAGCCGGCGGGGTCGGATCTCGGGGTACGGCATCACGGGCCTCCTGCTACGACGACTACCGGAACCTCAGGGCGGTCGGCCCCTGGACCTTCGAGCCGCGGCGCTGCTTCGCCGGCATGGCGGCGAGCTTCTCGCGCAGCTCGACGGCGTAGGCGGCGAGCGCCTCCACCAGGTCGGGGACCGAGGCGTGCGGCGGCTGGACGTCGACCCGCAGGCCGAACTCCGTCGCCGTCTCCGCCGTCTTGGGCCCGATCACCGCAACAACGGTACGGGCGTGCGGCTTCCCCGCGATGCCGACCAGGTTCCGCACCGTGGAGGACGAGGTGAAGAGCACCGCGTCGAAGCCACCGGACTTGATCGCGTCCCGGATCTCGGCGGGCGGCGGGGCGGCCCGGACCGTCCGGTACGCGGTCACGTCGTCGACCTCCCAGCCGCGCTCGGTGAGCCCGGCGGCGAGGGTCTCGGTGGCGATGTCGGCGCGCGGCAGCAGCACCCGGCCGACGGGGTCGAGGATCTCGTCGTGCGGCGAGAACTCGGCCAGCAGCCCCTCGGAGGACTGCTCCCCCGACGGGATCAACTCGGGCTGGATGCCGAACGCGCGGACGGCGTCGGCGGTCGCCTCGCCGATGCAGGCGATCTTGACGCCGCCGAAGTGCCGGGCGTCCAGGCCGTGCTCGGCGAACTTCTCCCAGACCGCGCGGACCGCGTTGACCGAGGTGAAGATCACCCAGGCGTACCGGCCGTCGACGAGGCCCTTGACCGCCCGCTCCATCTGGGCCGGGGTCCGCGGCGGCTCGACCGCGATCGTCGGCACCTCGCAGGGGATGGCCCCGTACGCGCGCAGCCGCGCGCTCATCACGCCGGCCTGCTCCTTGGTGCGGGGCACGAGGACCTTCCAGCCGTACAGCGGCCGGTTCTCCCACCAGCTCAGCTTGTCCCGCTGGCCGACGCCCTCGCCGACGGTGAGCACGACCCGGCCGGTGAAGCCGAGCGCCGCCGCCACGAAGGAGTCCACGGTCGACGTGGTGGTGTACTGCGTCTCGCCGGTGCCGTCCCCGGTCACCCCGACGCCGGTGCCGCCGTCCACCCCGGCGGCGAGCAGCCCGTCCCGGATCGCGGCGAGGTCGCCGGCGTCCACGGCCAGGGCCAGCGAGCCCCGGCCGACGGCCGCGGCGAGCGCGTCGAAGTCCAGCGTGCTGACGTCCTCGACGTCGGCCGCCGTGCGCACGCCGGGCAGCGGCACACCGGCGTAGGTCGCCACGCCCTCCGCCTGGCCGACGCCCGGGACCACCTCGAAGTGCGCGGCGGTACGCGCCACCGCCTGCACCTCCCGGACCACCGACTCGTGGCCGAACGGGTCGCCGGCGACCAGGTGCACCGCGTTCAGCCCGGACCGGGCCGCCGAGATCAGCACCTTCGCCACGTCGCCCGGCGCGCCCTCGGCCGGGGTGAACTGGGCGTCGGACTTGGCCTGGGCACGGACGGCGTCGAGCAGCGACTCGGGGACTCCCCGGTCGTACACCACCTGGTCGGCGTCGACCAGGGCGTCGTGCGCCCGGCGGGTCAGCAGGCCCGGGTCGCCGGGACCGGCCCCGACGAACGCGATGCGGCCTACGGGCTTACGGGTGCGGGTCATTCTGTGCTCCCAAATTGCTGGGTCCCCGGGCCGGCGTGTCCTTCTTGGCCGAGGATCGAGTCGGCGCCGAGGTCGAGGAGTTCGGCGGCGAGTGCCTTGCCGATCTCCGCCGCGTCGGCGGGCGTTCCGGTGCGGGACAGCCGGAGGTCTCGTGAGCCGTCCGGGCTGATCACCGCCCCGCGCAGGTAGATCTCCTCGCCGGCGTCGCCCTCGGCGAGTTCAGCGTAGGCGGCGACCGGAGCGGAGCATCCGGCCTCCAGGGTGGCCAACAGCGCCCGCTCCGCGGCGACCGCGGCGCGGGACGGTGCGTGGTCGAGCACGGCGAGCAGCTCGACCATGTCCGGGTCGTCGATCCGGCACTCCACCGCCAGCGCGCCCTGGGCGGGCGCGGGCAGCATCAGCATCGGGTCGAGCGTCTCGGTGATCACCTCGGTCCGCCCCAGCCGGGCCAGCCCGGCCCGGGCCAGGACGACGGCGTCCAGGTCGGCCTCCGGGCCGAGCACCCGGGCGAGGCGGGTGTCGACGTTGCCCCGGACCGGGGCGACCTCCAGCTGCATCCCGAGGGCGTGCAGCTGGGCGATGCGGCGCAGCGCGCCGGTGCCGACCGTCGCGCCGGGCGGCAGCTCGGTGAGCGTCCGGCCGTCGCGGGCGACCAGCGCGTCCCGCGGGTCCTGCCGGACCGGCACCGCCGCGATGTGCAGCCCGGCCGCCGCCGCGCTGGGCAGGTCCTTGTAGGAGTGCACCGCGAAGTCGATGGTGCCGGCGGTCAGCGCGTCGCGCAGGGCGGAGACGAAGACGCCGACGCCGAGCCGGTGCACCGGGGCGGAGGAACGATCTCCGGCGGTGACCACCTCGACCAGCTCGACCGGGCGACCGGTGGCGGCGGTCAGGGCCTCGGCGACGTGGCCGGACTGGGCCATCGCCAGTTTGCTGCCCCGGGTACCGAGGCGCAGGGGCGTGCTCATCGCTCACCTCCGGTGGGCGGGACGTCGGCCGGGCCGGCCGACGGCGGGACGTCGGCGAGGCCGAACAGCGGGACGACGTCGCTCTCCACGACGTCGGGGACGGTGTCGACCGGCGAGGTCTGCGGCACCTGGAGGTCGAACAGCTCGCGCAGCAGGGCCGCGTACTGGTCGCCGCCGGGCTCCGCGGCGAGCTGGCGGACCCGCACGGTGGGCTGGTGCAGCAACCGCTGGACCACCCGGTGCACCGTCCGGGCCACCTCGGCGCGCTGGTCCTCGGTGAGGTCCGGGCGACGCTGGGCGAGCCGGCGCAGCTCGGCGGTGACCACGTCGTCGGCGCGGCCACGCAGGGCGGCCACGGTCGGCGCCACGTCGGCCCCGCGCAGCCAGGTGAGGAAGGCGTCGACCTCCCCGGCCACGATCCGCTCGACGGCGGCGGCGTCGGCGGCGGCGGGACCGTCGGCGAGCAGCGCCGCCATCCGGTCGATGTCGATCACCTCGACGCCGGGCAGCTCGGCGACGCCGGGCGCCACGTCGCGCGGTACGGCCAGGTCGAGCAGGACCAGCGGCCCCCGCCCGGGGTCACGCCCGGCGAGCGCCCGGGTGACCACCTCGCGGGTGAGGACCGCTTCCGTGGCCGCGGTGGCGGCCACTACGATGTCCACTGTGGAGAGCGCGGTGGTGAGTTCCGTCATCGGCGTCGCGCTGGCCCCGTACGCCTCGGCCAGCCGGACGGCCCGGTCGGTGCCCCGGTTGGTCACGGTGAGCGGCCCGGCACCCAGCCGGGACAGCGTGGCCACGCCCAGCGAGCCCATGGCGCCCGCCCCGACCACCAGCGCCGGGCGGCCGGCCAGGTCGCTGCCGAGGTGCTCGGCGGCCAGTTCCAGCGCGGCGGTCACCACGCTCTGACCGGCCCGGTCGATGCCGGTCTCCGCGTGGGCCCGCTTGCCGACCCGCAGCGCCTGCTGCATCAGCTCGTGCAGCAGCCGCCCGGCGGTGTCGGCCCCGGTCGCCGAGTGGTACGCGTCGCGCAGCTGGCCGAGGATCTGCGCCTCGCCCACGACCATCGAGTCCAGCCCGGCGGCGACCCGGAAGACGTGGTCCACCGCGGCGGCGTCGAAGTGCACGTAGAGGTGGTTGGCGAGCCCGGCCGGCTGGCACCCGGCCTGCTCGGCCAGCACGGCGCAGATGTCGCCGAGACCGCCGTGGAACCCGGACACGGCGGCGTAGACCTCCACCCGGTTGCAGGTGGAGACGAGCACGGCCTCGGTCACGTACGGCTGGGCGACCAGGCGGTCCAGGGTGCGGGTGAGATCGGCGGGGGCGACCGCGAGCTGCTCCAGCGTGGCGACGGGAGCGGTGCGGTAGGACGCACCGACGACGAGCAGTTTCACGTGCCGATCGCCTCCTGCGAGTCGGTGACCGCGAGCCCGCCGGGCAGGGCGGTGAGGGCGGACCCGCCGGTGGCGGGGAGCGCGGTCAGCGATGCCTTGCGGTGCTCGTGGAAGGACAGGATCTGCAGCTCGATGGCCAGGTCGACCTTGCGCACGTCGACCCCCTCCGGAACCGAGAGTACGCACGGTGCGAAGTTCAGGATGCTCGTCACACCGACGGCCACGAGCTGGTCGGCGACCGCCTGGGCGGCCGGGGCCGGGGTGGCGATCACGCCGATGGCGATGGACTCCTCGACGGCGACCCGGGGCAACTCGTCGATGTGCTGGACGACCAGCCCGCTGATCTCCTCGCCGACGCGTTCCGGGTCGGCGTCGAAGAGCGCGGCGATCCGGAAGCCGCGGCTGGCGAAGCCGTCGTAGCCGGCCAGGGCGTGACCGAGATTACCCACGCCGACCAGGGCGACCGCCCGGCGCTGGGTGAGCCCGAGCACGAACTCGATCTGGTCGACCAGCAGCGCCACGTCGTAGCCGACGCCCCGGGTGCCGTACGAGCCGAGGTGCGAGAGGTCCTTGCGGAGCTTCGCGGAGTTCACGCCCGCGGCGCTGGCCAACCCCTCGCTGGACACGGTCTCGTGACCACTTTCGGCCAGGTTGTGCAGGGCACGGAGGTATTCGGGGAGCCGCGCGACGGTCGCCTCGGGCAGGTCCGGGAGCGCCGGTACGGCACCGGCGCGACCGGGCGCGCCAGGGTGACGGTGCTGACTCATGAGACTCCGTGCGGTGCGATCCTCGGCCAGCTCCAGCGGCCGGCCGTTTCGGGACTCCCGCTGGCGACCGAGATTGCCGGCTGTGCTAGCAGGGCGCGTCGGAATTACAGAGTAGGCGCTTGTGAAGGCGTGCACAAATCGCGATCTTGACAGCTCGCGACGCGGCTTCACCTGGCCCTCCATTCCGCAAGATCGATCCGGCGGCCTCCGCCGGCGCCGCTCGGCGATTATTGCTCAATTACGACTTCTCTGACCAATCGCGCGAGCGCGGCTCGCCGCCGATTGCGTCACGCCCGGGACCGGCGCGGCCCGCCGCCGCCCCGGCGGCCGCCGACGATCGGGCCCGGCCGGCCCTCGCGGTCGGGCGGGCGCGGCCCGTCGCCGGGTCTCCGGGCGCGTCGCGGTAGGGACAGCCCTACGCCGGAGAGGCCGGCCGGCGGGATGGGTGGAGCACCCCCGCGCTGCCTAGCCTCGTGGCATGACCGCCGTACCCGTCGCCGCCGACCCGCCCGCGCCGGCGCCGACCATCTCCCGTCAGCTCCTCCTGGACTCCGGCTACGTGCTGCTCGGCCTCCCCCTGGCCCTGGCCAGCTTCGCGGTGCTGCTGGCCGGCCTCGCGGCCGGTCTCGGGCTGGTGGTGACGGTGATCGGCCTGCCCGTCCTCAGCGGCACCCTGTACGCCGCCCGGGGACTGGCCGACATCGAGCGGCTCCGCCTCCCCGCGGTGCTGCACCAGCCCCGGGTCCGCCCGCGGTACCTGCTCCCCGAGCCCGGGGCCAGCGCCTGGCGGCGGATCTTCGTGCCCATCAGGGACGCGCAGTCCTGGCTCGACCTGGCGCACGGCATCCTCAAGCTGATCGTGGCCGTCGTCACCTTCGTGGTCACGCTGGTCTGGTGGGCCGGCGCCCTGATCGGCAGCTTCTACTGGGCGTACGACTGGGCGCTGCCGCAGGACCCGGAGAACGTCACCCTCCCCGAGCTCCTCGGCCTGGGCGAGACGACCGCGGCCCGGATCGGGCTGCACACCGCGATCGGGCTGTTCTTCCTGATCACCCTGCCGATCGTGGCCCGCGGCTGCGCGCTGCTCCAGGCCAGCTTCGGCCGGGCCATGCTCACCGGCGTGGCGGAGATGCGCGACCGCATCACCGTGCTGGAGGAGCAGAAGCGGGCCGCCGTGTCCGCCGAGGCGAGCGCGCTGCGCCGGCTGGAGCGGGACATCCACGACGGCCCGCAGCAGCGCCTCGTCCGGCTCGCCATGGACCTCAGCCGGGCCCGCCAGCAGCTCGCCTCCGACCCCGACGCCGCGGCGCGGACCCTGGACGAGGCGGTCACCCAGACCCGGGAGACGCTCGCCGAGCTGCGCGCCCTGTCCCGGGGCATCGCGCCGCCGATCCTGGTCGACCGGGGCCTGCCCAGCGCCCTCGCGGCGCTGGCCGGGCGCGGCCTGATCCCGATCGAGCTGCGGGTGGACCCGGAGCTGGGCAGCCCCGCCGGCCGGCTCGACCCGGCGGTGGAGAGCACGGCGTACTTCGTCGTGGCCGAGGCGCTGACCAACGTCGCCAAGCACAGCCGGGCGACCGAGTGCCACGTCAGCGTGGCCCGGCGCGCCGGACGGCTGGAGGTGGGCGTCGGCGACGACGGCCAGGGCGGCGCCCACCTGGCCAAGGGGCACGGGCTGGTCGGCATCGCCGACCGGGTGCGCGCCGCGGGCGGGCGGCTGGAGGTGGTCAGCCCCGTGGGCGGGCCCACCGAGATCCGCGCGGAACTCCCGCTGTGAGCCGGACGTGGTAGACAACTCAACCATGCGGATCGTGATCGCGGATGACGCCGTGCTGCTCCGGGAAGGGCTGGTCCGGCTCGTCACCGAGCGGGGGCACGAGGTGGTGGCCGCCGTCGCCGACGGCGAGGCGCTGGTGGCGGCGGTCGTCGCGCACCGGCCGGACGTGTCGATCGTCGACGTCCGGATGCCGCCCTCGCACACCGACGAGGGGCTGCGCGCGGCCGTGGAGGCCCGGCGCCTGGTGCCCCGCACCCCGATCCTGGTCCTCTCCCAGTACGTCGAGGTGTCGTACGCCGACGACCTGCTCGCCACGACCGGCGGCGGCGGGGGCGGGATCGGCTACCTGCTCAAGGACCGGGTGGCCGCGATCGACGAGTTCCTCGACGCCCTGGACCGGGTGGCCGACGGCGGCACGGTGCTCGACCCCGAGGTGGTCGGCCAGCTCTTCGCCCGGCGCCGCCGCGACGACCCGCTGCGCGAGCTCACCCCGCGCGAACGCGAGGTGCTCGCCCTGATGGCCGAGGGCCGCTCGAACACCGCGATCGCGCGCACCCTGGTGGTCACCGACGGCGCCGTCGAGAAGCACGTCCGGAACATCTTCACCAAGCTCCAGCTCCCGCCCGACACCGAGCAGCACCGCCGGGTCCTGGCCGTCCTCGCCTACCTGCGCAACTGATCCGGCCCGCGTCGGATCCCGGGCCGGTCGGTCAGGACAGGGCGGCCGCCAGGGTCACGGCCTCGGTGAGGGTGTCGGCGACCGGGTGGCCGGAGGCGCGCAGCCGGGCCGGGTCGGTGAACCCGCCGGTGTAGAGCACGGCGCGGCCGCCCACCGACAGGGCGGCGTCGGCGTCGTCGACCGAGTCCCCGATCAGCACCACGTCCCGGCCGTCCACGCCCAGCTCGGCCAGGTGGTTGCGGAGGGACTCGGCCTTGCGGTCGCCGCCGACGGTGGCCCGCAGCCCGTCGACCCGGACGAAGTGCCCGCTGAGGCCGTACGTCCGCACGGTCGGCACCAGCTCCTCGTGGAACCACATCGACAGCAGGGACTGGCTGCCCTGCCACGCCGCCATCGCGACCGTGGCGTCGTGCGCCAGCTCACAGGTGGTAAGCCCGGTCCGGTACGCGTCGTGGAAGATCCGGTCCAGCCGGCCGAACTCGTCGTCGCCGATCGCCTGGCCGAGCACGTCGGCGTAGTACTCGGCGATCGGCCGGCGGAACCTGACCCGGTGCTCGTGGGCGGTCACCGCGGGCCCGCCGACGCTGGCGAAGGCGACGTTGGTGGAGGCGACCACCAGGTCGAGGTCGTTGAGCAGGGTGCCGTTCCAGTCCCAGACCAGGTGGCGGTGCGCAGGGGTCATCGCAGCACCATAACCGGCGACGCTACAGCTGCGGCGTGGTGAGGTCCCGCAGCAGCCGCTCCTCCTCCACCCGCCAGTAGCCGTGCTCCTTGCCGTCGAGCAGCACCACCGGCAGGCGGTCGCCGTACTCGCGTTCCAGCTCGATGTCGTCGGTGACGTCCTTCTCGGTCCACCGGTCCCCGGTGACCGCCACCACCCGGTCCAGCGCCGTCTTCGCGTCCTCGCAGAGGTGGCAGCCGGGCCGGGTGATCAGGGTGAGTCGCGGCTCACGCATCGGTCTCCTCCGTGGTGCTGGTGCCGGCCGGGGCCGGCGGGCGGGTCTCCGGCGACGCCGCCGGGGACGGCACCGGGGCCGCCGGGGACGACGCCGGCCGGAGCAGGGTCTTGCGTACCTTGCCGATCACCGAGTGCGGCAGCTCGTCGACGAACTCGACGGCCGTCGGGCACTTGAACCTGGCCAGGTTGCGGGCGCAGTGGGCGAGCAGCTCCTCGCCGCTGACCGGGCGCCCCGGCGCCGGCACCACGTACGCCCGGACAGTCTCGCCGGTCCGCGGGTGCGGCACACCCAGTACCGCCGACTCGGCCACGCCGGGGTGGGCGGAGAGCACCAGTTCGACCTCGCGCGGGTACACGTTGAACCCGTTGACCAGGATCAGCTCGCCGATCCGGTCGACCAGGAAGAGGTCGCCGTCGGAGTCGGCGTACCCGACGTCACCGGTGGCCCACCAGCCGTCGGCGTCCGGCCCGCCCCGGCCGTCCGGCCAGTACCCGGAGAAGAGGTTCGCCCCGCGCACCACGATCTGGCCCGGGTCGGTGCCCGGCGCGGCGTCGGAGAGGTCCAGCTCGTCGGCGTCGTCGTCCGGCTCGGCCACGCCGTCGCGCCACAGGTCGGCCCCGTCCGTCCCGACGAGGCGCAGCTCGACGCCGGGCAGCGGGCGGCCGACCGAGCCGGCCTTCGGCTCGCCCCCGACGAGGGTGGAGGTGAGCACCGGGGCGGTCTCGGTCAGGCCGTACCCGACGTGCACCGGTCGGCCGGCGACCTCGGCGAAGCGCGCCGCGACGGCCGGCTCCAGCGGCGCCGCGCCGCAGACCACGAGCCGCGCCGACGCCATCGCCGCGGCGACCGCGCCCGCGTCCGCCGTGGACCAGGCGGCCACCATCGACGGTACGCCGACCAGCACGCTGACCCGGCGGCGGGCGATCTCCGCCAGCCCGGCGTCGGGGCCGAGGTCGTCGACCAGCACCCCGGTCGCGCCATGGTGGACGACCGCGCCCAGCCCCGAGTTCAGCCCGTACGCGTGGAACAGCGGCAGCGCGAGCAGCACGGTGTCGCCCGGGCCGACGACCGGCGGGTCGATGCGGTCCACCTGCTCGTGGTTGGCCGCCAGCGCCCGGTGCGTGAGCATCGCGCCCTTCGGCCGCCCCTCGGTGCCCGAGGTGTAGAGCAGCACCGCCAGGTCGTCGCCGCCCCGGTCGGGGAACAGGCCCCCGCCGTCCGCCACCGGCGGGGCGGCGTGCACGGCGGCGAGCGCGGGCAGCTCCCCGGCGACGTCGGCGACGAGGTCGCGTACCCGGTCGGTGCCGATCAGGACCGAGGCGCCGGAATCGGCCAGCACGTGCCGCAGCTCGGGGGCGGTGAGGCCCGGGTTGACCGGCACCGCCACCAGCCCGGCGCGCAGCGCGCCGAGGTAGCCGACCACGAAGTCCGGCGAGTTGCCCAGCGCGATGGCGACCCGGGGCGGGTGCCGGTCGACGGCGGCGGACGGCACCGCCCCGGCGGGCGGACTCCCGGTCAGGTCCGCCAGCGCCCGGGCGGCAGCGGTCACCGAGGCGTCCAGTTCGGACCAGGTCAGGGTCCGCTCGCGCCAGTGCAGCGCGGGTCGGTCGCCGTGGGCGGCGGCCGCCCGGCGGACCCGGTCGGCGAGGTTCGACGCGATGCGGTCGGATGCGTCCTGCACGGTGGCTGAGTCTGGCACAGCACCGGGTCTCGGGCCATGCCCGCGACGGCACGGGCCGCACCCGAGGGCAAGTCGGGCGCGCCGAGCCGCGGCGAGTCCCGTCGACAGGACACTCCGGGGCGCGCGAACGGGACGGATCAAGTCCCGTGTACGGGACACGCCGACACGCTCCCCACGCGGGACGGTCCTGAGTCGACCCCCGCGCCGCCGGGCCGTCGCGGGCCCGCCCGCGTGCCCACTGAGCTGGAAGTCCCTTCGGGATCACGCGGCAATCCGAAAGTCAACCGCACACGACGGACAACCGGTCCGCCAGCTGTGCGACGCGGCGGGAAATACTTCCGCCCTGTGTAACGGACTTGCCACGCGCGGGTGACGTTGGCCCTATCATCACTCGGGTCGGCTCACCCCATTTGCCGTGAGTCGACACCCCTCAGCCCGAGGAGGCCCCCGTGCCTGTGAGCGCATTGGACCAGCACCTCAAGGGGATCTGCCGCCCGTCGGCACGCCCCGAGCCAGCCCTGCCCGACCGCCCGGGTGGCGGCGCGGCGGCGACGCGCCGACCGGCGCGGCCCGTGACCGGCGGGACGGAGGCGGCGCGGTGACCACCTTCGGTTACGCGGAACGGCCGCTCGGCCTGACCAACCCGGCGACCCGCGCCCCGCTCAACGAGCGGCCCGCCGTCCGGGGTCCGCTGGACGACACGGGCAGCCTCGCGATCCGCGGCGAGGGCACGTCGAGCCGGATCCGCCACCGGCCGCACCACAACGAGCCGCCGCCGCGTCCCGCGACACCGGGGGGCAACGCCAAGCCGGCCGGCGGCCGCGTGGTCGTGCCGGCCCGGCCCACCATGCCGGCGCAGGGCCGCCGCACGGCGGAACCGTCGACGGCGTCCGAGGAGTCGGCCGCGGAGACGGCCGTGATCCCGGCGGTGCCGGCGACCGCCGCCGCCCCCGCCGCCTCGACGGGCTTCCCCAGTCGACCGGACCCGTCCGACCCGGCGACCGAGGTCTGGGCCCTGGTCGAGCGCGCCCAGGCCGGCGAGTCCGAGGCGTTCGGGCTGATCTACGACCGGTACGTCGACACGGTTTTCCGGTTCGTCTACTTCCGGGTCGGCAACCGCCAGCTCGCCGAGGACCTCACCTCCGACACCTTCCTGCGCGCCCTCAAACGGATCGGCAGCTTCACCTGGCAGGGCCGGGACCTCGGCGCGTGGCTGGTCACCATCGCCCGCAACCTGGTGGCCGACCACTTCAAGTCCGGCCGCTACCGGCTGGAGGTGACCACCGGCGACGTGCTGGACGCCGACCGCGAGGACCGGGGCCCGGAGGGCAGCCCGGAGGCGGCGGTCGTCGAGCACATCACCAACGTGGCCCTGCTCGGCGCCGTCAAGCAGCTCAACCCGGAGCAGCAGGAGTGCATCGTGCTCCGCTTCCTGCAGGGGTTCTCCGTGGCCGAGACGGCCCGCGCGATGGGCAAGAACGAGGGCGCGATCAAGGCGTTGCAGTACCGCGCGGTACGGGCGCTGGCTCGGCTGCTGCCGGACGGCTTCCAACCGTAGTCCCGTCGACGTCACCCGTACGCGAAGGCGGCCGTCCAGCCCGGAAAGTCCAACCGGCGCCGGTCCCCGTTCGTCCCACCTCGCTGCCCGTTCCGCGCCGTGACCACAATCACTTTCCGTGATTTCGCCCCCGGCGGCCCCGTAACCCATGCCCGGTGCGGACCGTTTCTCCGGGTGCGACCGGTGGTAGCCCCGGCATCCCCCGGGTCCCGAGGTCCGGCAGCGTGGCCGCCCACGACGTTCGTCCGTGGTGTCACGCCGTCACCGGTCGCTGGCGACGACAGCGGCCGACCGGCCGTGACCAGCGAGAGGAGGTGCCTGCGGTGGACAGCGACCTCTTCTCCCGTCGGCGCGCGGAGCGCTTCGCGCAGCTTCTCGACGAGGCCAACGGCGGCCGGCGACACCACGTCCGTTCCCGCGCCGACGACCAGCTCGCCGCGCTCGTCGCCGTCGGGCAGCGGCTCAGCGCCGCCCCGCCGGACGTCGAGGTGGACCCGGAGTTCCGCACCGGGCTGCGCGCCATGCTGCTGGCCACGGCCGAACGCGAGGGCATCGGCGCCCCGGCGACCGCCGCCGCGCCGGAGCCAGCCGCCGCCGACACCGGCCGCAGCCGCCTGCTGCCCTCCGTCACCGCCCGCCGGGCCCGCGCCCGCGGCGCCATCCTGGTCGGCATCGCGGCCGGCGCGGTCGCCCTCTCCGGCATCTCCGCCGCCAGCGAGAACGCGGTCCCCGGTGACGCGCTGTACGGCATGAAGCGTTCGACGGAACGGGCCCAGCTCGCGCTGACCAGCTCCGACATCAGCCGCGGCCAACTCTTCCTGGACTTCGCCCGCACCCGGCTGGCCGAGGCGGCCGCGCTGCGCGGGGACCGGAACGGCTACAGCGCCGTGCTGGACGACATGGACGCGGACACCCGCCAGGGCGTACGCCTGCTGACCACCGCCGCGGTGCAGCGCTCCGACCCGGCGGCGCTGGACGCGGTCAACTCCTTCCTCACCGGGCAGCGGCGGGCGGTCGGGGGCCTCCTCGACGCCGGCACCCGGGCCGATCGGGACCGGACCCGCCGCTCGCTGGCCCTGCTGGACGCGGTCCGCAAGCGCTCCGACGCGCTCCGCGCGGCGATCTCCTGCGGCCTGCCCGCCCCCGTCGGCAGCGACTCCCTGGGCCCGGCCCCCGCCACCTGCCCCGGCGGCCGCTGACCCGACCGGCGCGCCGTCCGCCACAGTTCACCCGCCGGGCAACCGTCGGCAGCCGTCGCCCGGCTACCCTCGACCAGTGGCAGGCGCACGCCGCGCCCGGTCAGCAGAGGGAGGTCGCGTGGCCCGCAGCCGCAAGGTGACGGTCAGCACCGACATCCACGGTCACACCGCCGGCTGGGCGGAGACCGACCTGGCACCCCTGGCTCCGCCGGAGCCGGATCCGACCGCGGCGGCCTTCTTCGACGTCGACAACACGATGATGCGGGGCGCGTCGATCTACTGGTTCGCCCGGGGCCTCGCCGCGCGCAAGTACTTCACCACGACCGACCTGGCCCGGTTCGCCTGGCAGCAGCTACGTTTCCGGCTGCTCGCCACCGAGCACCCCGGGGACATGTCACAGGCCAAGGAGGCCGCCCTCGCGTTCGTCGAGGGCTGGCGGGTGGACGACGTGGAGCGCCTCGCCGAGGAGATCTTCGACGAGCTGATGGCCCCCCGGATCTGGGGCGGCACCCGTCAGCTGGCCCAGCGGCACCTGGACGCCGGCGAACGGGTCTGGCTGGTCAGCGCCGCCCCCGTGGAGATCGGCCGGGTGATCGCCGCCCGGCTGGGCCTGACCGGCGCGATCGGCACGGTCGCCGAGGTGGTCGACGGGGCGTACACGGGCCGGCTGGTCGGCGACCTGATGCACGGCCCGGCCAAGGCCGAGGCGGTCACCCAGCTCGCGGCGGTGGAGGGGCTGGACCTGGCCCGCTGCACCGCCTACAGCGACTCCTGCAACGACCTGCCGATGCTCTCCACCGTGGGTCGGGGGGTGGCGGTGAACCCCGACGCCGCCCTGCTCAGGGAGGCCCGGCAGCGCGGCTGGCAGGTACGCGACTTCCGCACCGGGCGGCGCGCCGCGAAGATCGTGGTGCCGTCCACCGCCGCCGCCGGGCTGCTGGCCGGGGCGGTCACCGCCGGCGTGGCGCTGCACCGACGCCGCCGCGACGGCTGACGGCGCCGGCCGCCCGCGTCACGGGCCGAACGGGTCCGGCCGGCGTTCGAGCAGCTTGTGCAGGGTCTGCTGGATGGTCTCCCGCACCTGGTCGGCCAGGTTGAACACCACGAGCGGGTCGTCGGCGGAGTCCGTCAGGTGGGCGGTGGGGATCGGCGGGCAGAACTCGATCAGCCACTTGCTCGGCAGCGGCACCATGCCCAGCGGCCCCAGCCACGGGAAGGTCGGGGTGACCGGGAAGTAGGGCAGCTTGAGCAGCCGCGCCAGGGGCTTGATGTCGGCGAGCATCGGATAGATCTCCTCGCCGCCGACGATGGCGACCGGCACGATCGGGGTGCCGGTGCGCAGCGCCGCCGAGACGAACCCGCCCCGGCCGAAGCGTTGCAGCTTGTAGCGCTCGGAGTAGAGCTTGCCGATGCCCTTGAAGCCTTCGGGGAAGACGCCGACCAGCTCGCCGCTGCCGAGCAGCCGCTCCGCGTCCGGGTTGCAGGCGACCGTCCCGCCCGTCTTGCGGGCGATCTCGGAGACGACCGGCATCCGGAAGACCAGGTCCGCGCCGAGCAGTCGCAGGTAGCGGTGGGCGGGGTGCTGGTCGTGCAGGGCGGCCGAGAGGATCAGCGCGTCCAGCGCCACGGTGCCGGAGTGGTTGCCGACGACCAGGCCGGCCCCGTCGACGGGCACGTGCTCCAGGCCGGTGACCTCGGTGCGGAACCAGTCCCGGTAGAGCACCCGCAGCAGTGGGTGGAAGACCGCCTCGGTGATCTCCGGGTCGAAGCCGAACTCGTCGACCTCGTAGTCGCCGGAGAGCCGGCGACGCAGGAACGCCAGGCCCCTGGCGACCCGGCGGTCCCAGTGGTCGCCCGGCCGGTCCGGCACCGCCGGCCCGGCCGTGGCCGGCACGTCCCCGGCTCCGCCGGGCCGGTCGGCCTCCGTGGCGCCCGGCGCGGCAGGCCCGCCGGACTCGTCACCGCTGCCGGCCGCGACCGCGACCGGCTCGTCGGTGGCGGCGGTGTCCGGTTCGTCGGTGGCGGCTGCCCGGCGCCGCCCGTTCGCCCGCGCCGGCTCCGCGCCGGGATCGACGACGGTCAACGGTACGTCGTAGCGGCTCTCGCGCCGCTCCTCCGGCTCGCTCACCGGCGCTCCCGCACGGCGGCCCGGACCTGCCGGATCCCCTCCAGCACGAGGTGCTCCGCGGCCGCCAACTGGTCCCGGGTCACCACGACGCCGCCGTGGTGGGCGCGGATGAAATCGTCGAACGCGGCGGCGGTGGAGCGGGGCGTGAAGCCGTACTCCCGCTCGAGGCGGGTGGTGTCGACGACCCGGCCGTGCACGAAGAGGTCGACCTGGTCCAGGCCGTAGCGGCCGAAGCCGAGGTTGCGGGCGAACGCGACGGCCCCGGAGAGGCCGGGCTCCAGCACCGGCACGGCGACCCGGCCGGCCCGGCGGATCGCCTGCGAGAGGGAGAGCACCCCGGGACCGGCCACGTTGTAGGTCCCCGGATGGTCCTCGACGATCGACCGGTGCAGCACCTCCAGCGCGTCGTCGAAGTGCAGGAACTGCAGGCGGGGGTCGCGGCCGAACACGGTGGGCACGACCGGCTGGGAGAAGTAGCGGGTGAGGGTGGTGTCGGCGGTCGAGCCGATGAACGGCGCGAAGCGCAGCACCGTCGCGGTGACGTCGGGCCGCCGACGGCGGAAGCCACGGACGTACCCCTCGATGTCGAGGATGTCGCGGCCGAAGCCGCCGCGCGGCACCTCGCGCGGCTCGGTCTCCTCGGTGAAGACGGCCGGGTCGCGGAACGACGCCCCGTACGCGGCCGTCGACGAGCGGACCACGAGCTTGCGCAGCCGGGGCGCCCGCTGGCAGGCGGCGAGGAGCTGCATCGTGCCGATGACGTTCTGCTCCTTCATCGCCGCGCGGCCGCCGTGCTGCTGGTCCGGGGCGGTGACGAGGGCGAGGTGGACCACGGCGTCGACGTCGAGGTCGGCGAGGAGGCCGCCGAGCGAGCCGGCGTCGACGCGGACGCGCTCGACGCGGTCGAGCAGGTCGGTGAACTCGGCGGCCGGCTCCGGCGGGTCCACGCCGATGACCCGCTCGATGCGCGGGTCGGCGGCGAGCCGGGCGGCGACGTGGGCGCCGAGGTAGCGGCTGACCCCGGTCACGACGACGACCCCCGGGGCACCTGGGGTGCCACCGGGGGTCATGTCGCGCACCTTCCCCGGCAGGCGGGATCGAGCCGGGACATCCACGGCCTGATCACCTGAGCCTCCGAGGGTCGACAGTGGGCAAGTGACGACGGGTGCCGGGCAGCGGCCCGGCGCCGGTCACTTGCCGAGACGGCGACGCTGGACGCGGGTCTTGCGCAGCAGCTTGCGGTGCTTCTTCTTAGCCATGCGCTTGCGGCGCTTCTTGACCACCGAGCCCATACGACAGCCTTTCGATGCAACATGCGGGGCGACCGGATGACACCACAACCGGGTGCCGTCAACGACCGCGTGCGGACAGCGGACCGGGCCAGCGGGGAATGCGGCAGGGCGCACCTGCGGTCACGGTCGGGTCCAGGGTAGCCGGAGAGCGTCAGCAGGACCAACGCGCCCCCGTCGATGCCCGTTACGTCGCACTCGACGGGTGGTCCGCGGGCGGCTCAGGCGGTCTCCTGAAAGGCGCCCCGCAGGTATTCGTGCACCGCGTGCTCGGGAACCCGGAACGACCGGCCGACCCGGACCGCGGTGAGCTCACCGCTGTGCACCAGGCGGTAGACCGTCATCTTCGACACCCGCATGACCGTCGCCACCTCGGCGACGGTCAGGAACTTGACCTCCGACAGCCGACCGTCGGACTGCGACCCGGCCATGGCTCACCGACCCATCCCATGCCCGGCGCGTGCCACCGGACGGGATCCTCCCCGCCCGGACCGGCGACGCGCGTGTTACCAGTACGGTAGCGGGGCGGCTGTGACCGGCGCGATCCCTTCGTACAACTGATCATGGTTCGCGGGGCCGGTCCACCCGACCGGCTACGTATTGTCGAACCTGTTGCGCCCGGCGTCCGGTAGGTCCTCGTCGCGCCGCGTGGCGCGACCGCCGGGAGCGGAGCATGGTCAGCGCGCGCGGCCGGTGGCCCGCAGCGGGCCCGGCGCTCCGACACGCCTCGCCACCCTCCCGAGCCGCCCCGTCGCGCGGAAGGCGCCCGGTGGTTCCGGCGGCGCCACCGGAACCACCGGGCGGGTGCCCCGGGCCGCTTCCGGACGCGGACCGGGGCTCCGCGCTGGGAGCGGGCACCAGTGTGTCAGGTCGGCCGGCGCCGCCCGACAGCGGTCGATCATGAACGGCCCGCACCGCCCCTGGGCTGCGCCGTCGTCGGCCACCACGCGTCGTCCGGACGGGGTTCCGCGAGCGCCGCTCAGGCGGCCACGGCCTGGACGTACGCGACGCACTCGTCGTGCAGGGTGCTCCACGGCTCGCCGAAGGTCGCCTCGGCCGCGTCTGCCACCGGGCGGCGCTCGTGCACCACGGCCGCGAAGAAGGCCAGCAGGCGCTCCGGGCCGAACCGGTCGACCAGGTGCCGGACGGCCAGGTAGGAGATGCCGTAGCTGCCGCTGACCCGCTCGGCCGGGGCGTCGTCCGCCGGCCGGAGGCCGTCGAGCCGGCCGTCCCAGCCGCCGTCGGTGAGCCGCCGCACCTCGGTCAGTCCCTCGTACCGGTCGACCGGCTGGCCGTCGGCGCCGGCCTGCTCGGCCAGCCCCTCGACCAGCCACCAGGTGCCCTCGCCCGGGTAGCCCCGCTCGGGCAGCGAGGCGGCGTGGGTCAGCTCGTGCCGGAGCAGGTCGTCGATCCCGCTGGACACCAGCCCGTCGGCGTTGAGCACCACCTCGTGGTGGCCTCCGCCGACGGTTACCGCGTACCCGCCGGTCCACTTCGGCCGGCCCCCGCCGTACCAGCGCTGCCACTCCGCGCGGCCCGCGTAGAACACCCGGTACCGGTCGGGCCGCCGGCCGCCGACGGCGTACGTGTCGGCGACCGTGGCGGCCGCCTCGGCCTGGGCGAGCAGGCCGGGCAGCTTCCGGCGCAGGGCGGGGGTGGTGGCCACCAGGGTGCGCGCGCCGACGGCGACGACCAGCTCGCTGACCTCCCACGGCCGGGCGCCGGTCTCCGCCGACCGGGACGCCTCCACCACGAGCAGCCGGGGCCGGTCCCCCGCCCGCCAGCGGGTGGCGGTCAGCACCCGGCTGGTGCGGCAGTCCGGCACGACGAAGCAGTACCGGAACTCGACCGGCAACCGCCACTCGCCGGGCCGGCCCTCGACCGGGGTGGGCGGGCCGGTCGCCTCGGCCTGCCAGGCGGTCACCCGCAGCGCCCGCAGCGCGGCGTACCGGCGGCGCAGGTCGGCGTGCGCGGCGGGTTCCGCGACGGCCAGGAACCCGGCCCGGTCCCCGGCGAGCAGGGCCGCCGACTGCCGCGCCAGCTCCGCCGTCATCCGCTCGCCGAGCTGGCGGGCGGCCCGCGTGGCGGGGTCGTCGGCCCGGGCGCCGACGGCCCCCGGCAGCGGCCGGGCGTCGTCGCGCGTGAGGCCGGCCAGGAACGCCGTGGGCAGGCCGCAGGTGACCATCACCACGACCGCCGCGAGCGCCGCCCAGAGCGGCCACAGCCGCCGCGCCGCCCGTCCGGGCGGCACCGCGGCGGGGCCGGGCTCGGCCGACGCCGTGGGCACGGTCGACAGGCCCGCGTCGTCCGCCGTCGGCCGGCCGTCCGCCACGGGCTGCCCGTCAGTCACCCGGCGAAGGGTACGACCATTCGGCCGCCCCGGCGACCACCGCCACGGCGCGACGCCGCACCCGGGCGCGTCGCGCCGGGCACCCGTGCCGGCGCGGGCCGGCGGGCCCACCTGGGCGGCTCAGGCGGGGCGACCCGACCGCCGGAGCAGGGCGACGGTGAACGCCCAGACGACGACCAGCACGACGCCGGCCAGCGGCCAGCCGCGCAGGGCGAGCATCGCGCCGCCGGCCACGAACCAGGCGGCCTGGAACGCGTGCTTGCCCGCCGCCGGCAGCGGCACCCGGGCCTTCGGCGAGCCGAAGACGCCCCAGAGCGCGGCCAGCAGCAGCGGCACGGCGACGGCGGCGGCCAGCCGGGCGGGCGTCCCGACGTCCCACGACCAGCCCCACCAGCCGCCGACCGCCAGTACGGCCAGTTCGAGCAGGAAGAGCAGCAGCAGGAGCAGGGCGTACATCGGCGCTCCTCGCAGGGGGCCGGGTTCGGAACGGCCCGTACGGGGACCGCTGGGGGACGGTGGCCGCTCCGGACGGCTACCGCCTCGTCCGGCGCGGCCGGGGCTGGTCGAACGGCTGAGTCACTTCCTGCTGAGCACGGCCCGACCGAAGAAGGCCAGGTTCGACGGGCGCTCGGCGAGGCGGCGCATCAGGTAGCCGTACCACTCGTCGCCGTACGGCACGTAGGTGCGCATGGTGTAGCCCTCGCCGACCAGCCGGGCCTGCTCCTCCGGCCGGATGCCGTACAGCATCTGGAACTCGAACCGCTCGGGGCCGCGGTCGAACCAGCGGGCCCGGTCCTCGCCGATGGCGATCAGGCGCGGGTCGTGGGTGGCCAGCATCGGGTAGCCGTCGCCGGACATCAGGATGTTCAGGCAGCGGACGTACGACTTGTCCACCTCGCGGGAGGACTGGTAGGCGACCGACTCCGGCTCCTTGTACGCGCCCTTGCACAGCCGCACCCGGGACCCGGCGGTGGCCAGCTCGCGGCAGTCCGACTCGGTCCGCCGCAGGTACGCCTGGAGCACCGCCCCGGTCGACGGGAAGTCCTTGCGCAGCTTGGCCAGGATGTCCAGGGTCGAGTCGGTGGTGGTGTGGTCCTCCATGTCCAGGGTGACCGTGGTGCCCACCTCGTCGGCCGCCAGGCAGATCGCCCGCGCGTTGTCGTACGCCAACTGCTCGTCGAACGCCTGCCCCAGCGCGGAGAGCTTGACGCTCACCTCGGCGGCCGGGGTCAGCCCCGCGCCCGAGAGCCGCGCCAGCAGCCGCAGGTACTCGTCCCGGGTGGCGTTGGCCTGTTCGGGGGTGACGGTGTCCTCGCCGAGGTGGTCGAGGGTGACCGCGAGACCGTCGTCGACGAGTTCGCGGGTCGCGCGCAACGCGTCGTCGGTCTTGGCGCCGGCGACGAACCGGCGGACGACGTCCCGGGTGAACGGGGCCGTCGCGACGAACCGCTCGACCTGGGATGACCGGGAGGCGGCGAGGATGACGGAACGGAGCATGGACCGAGCGTAACGCCCGACGACCTGCCCGCGCCGGGCGGCGGCAGAGCCCGCCTCCAGGTCCCAACCGCATCACAGGCTCCACCCGCGGACGGACGGCACTGGTGTCCATCAGTTACAACCATGACGTGGAACATCGCCCCCGCCGCCGACTCCGGTCGGCCTCCGTGCAGCTCGGCGCGCTCACCGCCCTGGCGCTCGCCCTCTCCGCCTGCAACACGACCTCCGACGACGACGATGACGACGACTGCGCCCTCGGGCCTGTCGGCGGCGGCACGGTGGCCGTCGCGCTGCGGGTGCCCGAGGTGACCGCCGGCCGCACCGCGCCGGAACCGGTCACCGCGGCCGTCCCCGACCGGGGCGGCTTCGGCACCCACCTCGCCGCCTGCGGCGGCTGACGTGCGCCGGGAGTCCGTCACCCCCCGTCCCGGCTGGGACGCGACGATCCGCTCGCAGGGCCTGGTGTACGTCGACACGGAGCTGCCCGACGGCGGGATCATGTCGTACTGGGACGAGACCGCCGCGTACGCCTTCGAGCTGGACGAGGTGCTGCGGCTGGAGGAGGCGACGGAGGAGCTGCACCGGATGTCGGTGGCCGCCGCCGAGCACGTCGTCGCGCGCCGCCGCCACGCCGAGTTCGGCATCCCGGACTGGGCGGCCGAGGCCGTGGCCCGGTCGCTGCGGGAGTCGCCGCCCACCCTCTACGGGCGTTTCGACCTCTGGTACGACGGCAGCTGGCCCCCCAAGCTGCTGGAGTACAACGCCGACACCCCCACCGCCCTGGTCGAGGCGAGCATCGTCCAGTGGTACTGGCTGGAGCACACCCGGCCGGAGCTGGACCAGTGGAACAGCCTGCACGAGCGCCTCGTCGGCGCGTGGGCGAAGATCGGTGCCGGCCTGCACGACCGGCGGGTGCACGTGGTCTGGTCGAACGAGGAGGAGACCGGCGAGGACCAGATGACCGCCGGCTACCTCGCCGAGACCGCCCGGCAGGCCGGGCTGGACGTCGTGTTCCAGCCCGTCCAGGAGATCGGCTGGGACGGGCGGCGCTTCGTCGACGCGGCGGACCGTCCGGTCACCACCTGCTTCAAGCTCTACCCCTGGGAGTGGATGCTCGCCGAGCCGTACGGGCCGCTCGCGCTGGAACCGGGCACCCCGACCACCTGGATCGAGCCGGCGTGGAAGCTGCTGCTGTCGAACAAGGCGCTACTCGCCGTGCTCTGGGAGCTGTACCCCGGCCACGAGCTGCTGCTGCCGGCATACCTCGACTCGCCGCGCGGCATGGCCGAGTACGTCGCCAAGCCGCTGCTCGGCCGGGAGGGCGGCTCGGTGCGGATCGTCACCGGCGCCGGGGAGATCACCAATCCGGGGATCTACGGCGACGAGGGCTTCTGCTACCAGGAGTTCCGCGCGCTGCCGGAGTTCGAGGGCAACCGGATGGTGCTGGGCAGCTGGGTCGTCGACGGCGAGTCGGCCGGGGCGGGGGTGCGGGAGAGCGCGAGCCTCATCACCGACGGCTACGCGCGGTTCCTGCCGCACTACATCGACGCGCCACGGGGCTCCTGAGTCGTCTACGGTTGAGGGCGTGAACTTCGACGCGTACGCCCGGACCGGCGTTGACCTCGTCAACGCCCGCCTGGACGACCTCGACGACCTGCGGGCCCTCTTCCCCGACGACAACGCGTGGATGCGTGACGAGGTGGCGGAGCGGGACCTCGCGACCTTCCGGCGGGCGCAGAAGCGCCTGCGCGACGTCTTCGAGTACGGCACCTCCGGGCGGGACGCCCAGGCGGTGGCCGAGCTCAACGCCCTGCTGGAGGCGTTCCCGGTGCAACCCCGCATCTCCGGGCACGACTCCAGCGACTGGCACATGCACGTGACCAGCCGGGGCGCCTCGGTGAGCGCCGAATACCTGGCCGGGGCGGTCTGGGGCCTCTCGGTCTGGCTCTGCGAGTACGGCAGCGCCCGGTTCGGGGTCTGCGCCGACGAGCGCTGCGGCAACGTCTACCTGGACACCTCGTCCAACTGCTGCCGGCGGTTCTGCTCGGAGCGCTGCGCCACCCGGTCGCACGTGGCCGCGCACCGGGCCCGCAAGCGCGCCGCGGTGGGCGAGCAGGCCAACGCCGCCAGCAAGGAATCCCTCACCACGGTCGCCTGACGACCGGCCCGGGCCGTCGACCGGCCCGGGCCGGTCGTGCCGCTCCAGGTGGGGTCTGTCAGGCGGTCGGCGTGTCAGGCGTCGACCGGCGACGGGGTGCCCAGGTGCTGGCGGGCGAACTCCAGCGCCTCGCGCAGGTCGGCCTCCCGCACGGCGCGGCTCTTCGCGCCCCGGGTGGTGACCTCCACGGCGACCGAGCCGGTGAACCCCCGCCCGGCGAGCGAGGAGAGCAGCTCGGCGCAGGGCTGGTTGCCGCGCCCGGGCACCAGGTGCTCGTCGCGCCCCTCGCCGGTGCCGTCGCCGAGGTGCACGTGCGCCAGGTTGGCGCCCATCCGGTCGGCCATCTCCATCGAGTCGGTGTGCGACGCGGCGCAGTGCGACAGGTCGAGCGTGTAGGAGGCGTAGCCCGTCTCGGTGGGGTCCCAGCCCGGGACGTACGGGACGAACTGCCGGCCGGCCATCCGGACCGGGTACATGTTCTCGACCGGGAAGCGCAGGCCCGGGAACTCGCCGGCGATCGCGGCCAGCCCCTCGGCGAAGTTGCGCGCGTAGTCGCGCTGCCAGGTGAACGGCGGGTGGACCACCACGGTCGGCGCGCCCAGGGTCGCGGCCATCTCCGCGGACCGGCGCAGCCGCTCCCACGGGTCGGGGCTCCACACCCGCTGGGTGACCAGCAGGCAGGGCGCGTGGACGGAGAGCACCGGGACGCCGTAGTGCTCGGCGAGCCCGTGCAGCGCGCCGGTGTCCTGGCTGACGGCGTCCGTCCAGACCATCACCTCGACGCCGTCGTAGCCGAGCGCCGCGGCCAGCTGGAACGCCGCCGCGGTCCGCTCAGGGAAGACCGAGGAACTGGACAGGAGGACGGGGACGCGGGAAGTCACACCATCGAGGGTAGCCGGGGTCGATTGACACCTCATGACGAGAACCCGCAAAGCGCCCGTATCACCCGGAACCGAGCTGGTCGAGCCGGCGCAGGATCACGCCCTCCCGCAGCGCCCACGGGCAGATGTCCAGCGCGTCCACGTCCAACCGGCGCATCGCCGCCTCGGCGACCACCGCCCCGGCGAGCAACTGGTGGGCCCGGCCCGCGCTGACCCCCTCCAGCTCGACGAGCTGGGCCGGCGGGATGTGCCGGATGAACCCGAGCACCTGCCGCAACCCGCGGCGGGTGAGCCGGCGCGGGGCCCACAGGCCCGCGCCGGAGGGGGCCGCCCCGGCCAGCCGGGCCAGCGTCCGGAACGTCTTCGAGGTGGCCACCGGCCGCTCCCAGCCCACCGCGGTCATCCGCGCGACGACGGGCTCCAGCAGGCCGTCGGCGTACGCCCGCAGCTCGTCGACCGCCTCGGCCGGCGGCGGCGTCGCGCTGTCCGGCGCCACCCGGAGCCGGTCCCGGGTCAGCCGGCCGGCGCCGAGCGGCAGCGACACCGCCACGTCCGGGTCCTCGTCGATGCCGGCCGCGATCTCCAGCGAGCCGCCGCCGATGTCCAGCACCAGCAGCCGCCCCGCCGACCAGCCGAACCAGCGCCGCACCGCGAGGAAGGTCAGCCGCGCCTCGTCCGCGCCCGGGAGCACCTCCAGGCGTACGCCGGTCTCCTCGCGGACCCGGGTGAGCACCTCGGGGGCGTTGGTGGCGTCCCGCACGGCGGAGGTGGCGAACGCGATCAGGTCGTCGGCGTCCAGCCCGGCGGCGGACGCCTTCGCCATGCTGACCGCCTTGACCAAGCCGTCCGCGCCCGCCTCGGTGAGCGCGCCGTCCGGGCCGATCTGCTCGGCCAGCCGCAGCACCACCTTCTCGGAGTGCGCCGGCCAGGGGTGCGCCCCGTGGTGGGCGTCGACCACCAGCAGGTGCACCGTGTTGGAACCGACGTCGAGGACACCCAGTCGCATGCTGACGACACTAGGGGCATCCGGTTTGCACGGCTCGGCGGCCCGGGCGGGACTCCGCGCGTACGCTGGGCCGGGTGACAGGGCAGATCGAACTCCGTGTGCTGGTGGACGACCCGGACGACCCCCGCAGCCGCGAGGTGCCGCTGGACTTCCCGCGGGAGTGGATCGAGTTCGCCGACCCGGCGGACGAGAACCACCTGGTCCGGGCCGACCTGACCTGGCTGCTCTCCCGCTGGACGTGCATCTTCGGCCGGGGCTGCCACGGCATCGTCGCCGGCCGGGCCGCCGACGGCTGCTGCTCGCACGGCGCGTTCTTCACCGACTCCGACGACGAGCAGCGGGTCCGGGCCGCGGTGAAGCGGCTGAGCCCGGCGACGTGGCAGCACTTCCGTCGAGGGTTCAAGAACTGGACCGAGAACGACACGATCGACGGCAAGAACCCGGCCCGCCGCACCGCCACCCAGGCGGAGGACGGGCCGTGCGTCTTCCTCAACGACGCCGAGTTCCCGGGCGGCGCCGGCTGCGCGCTGCACGCCCAGGCGCTGCGCGACGGGGTGCACCCGCTGGAATACAAGCCGGACGTCTGCTGGCAGTTGCCGATCCGCCGCGACCAGGAGTGGGTCAAGCGGCCGGACAACACCAAGGTGCTCGTCTCCACGCTCGCCGAGTTCGACCGGCGGGGGTGGGGCGCCGGCGGGCACGACCTGGACTGGTGGTGCACCTCGTCGACCGACGCGCACGTCGGCGCCGAACCGATGTACGTCTCCTACGGCCCGGAGCTGACCGCGCTGATCGGCGCGCCCGCGTACGCGAAGCTGGCCGAGCTGTGCGGGGCGCGCCACCGGCAGGGCATGGTCGCCCCGCACCCGGCCGACGGCGCCTGACGGCGCCCGCGACACGCCAAAGGGGCCCGCGCGCCGGCGCGGGCCCCTCTACGCGTACGCCGATCAGGGCTCGAACTTGTAGCCCAGACCCCGCACGGTGACGATGAAGCGCGGCGCGGACGGCTCCGGCTCGATCTTGGAACGCAGCCGCTTGACGTGCACGTCGAGGGTCTTGGTGTCGCCGACGTAGTCGGCCCCCCAGACCCGGTCGATGAGCTGCCCCCGGGTCAGCACCCGGCCGGCGTTGCGCAGCAGCAGCTCCAGCAGCTCGAACTCCTTCAGCGGAAGCTGCACCGGAGCGCCGTCGACGGTCACCACGTGCCGCTCGATGTCCATCCGGACGGGGCCGGCGGCCAGCGTCGGCGCGCCCGACTCGGCGACCTCGGTGCTCTGCCGGCGCAGCACCGCCCGGATCCGGGCGACCAGCTCCCGCGGCGAGTACGGCTTCGTCACGTAGTCGTCGGCCCCGATCTCCAGGCCGACCACCTTGTCGATCTCGCTGTCCCGCGCGGTGACCATGATGATCGGCACGTGCGAGCGCTGGCGGAGCTGCCGGCACACCTCGGTGCCGGACATCTCGGGCAGCATCAGGTCGAGCAGCACGATGTCGGCGCCGGTCCGGTCGAACTCGGTGAGGGCGGAGGGACCCGTCGCGGCGACGGACACCTCGAAGCCCTCCTTGCGGAGCATGTACGACAGGGCGTCGGAGAACGACTCCTCGTCCTCGACCACCAGAACGCGGCTCAACGGGGATTTCCTTTCCATTGCTGTCAGACCTGCCGGAGCTCGGCCGGACCGGCCTCGATCCCAGCGGACGGCAGTGTCGCCAGGATCTCGTCGGGGGGACGGGCGGGCAGCCGCAGGGTGAACGTCGACCCACCACCAAGAGTGCTCGACACCTCGACCCGCCCGCCATGGTTGCCGGCGATGTGCTTGACGATGGCCAGCCCCAGCCCGGTGCCGCCGGTCGACCGGGACCGGGCCTGGTCGGCCCGGTAGAACCGCTCGAAGATCCGGTCGACGTCGGTCGGGGCGATGCCGATGCCCTGGTCGGCGACGGCGATCTCCACGTGTTCGTCGTCGGCGCGGGCGGTGATCCGGACGGTCGTGTCCTCGCCCGAGTAGTTGATGGCGTTCTCGACCAGGTTCGACACCGCCGTGGCGAGCTGGGTGTCGCTGCCGTGGACCGTGAGCCCCCGTTCCCCCTCGACGACCACGTCGATGCGGCGGGCGGCGGCGGAGGTGCGGGTCCGGTCGATCACCTCGGCGACCACCCAGTCGACGGCGACCGGCTCCGGTGGCGGCTGCGCCTCGGCGCCCTGGAGCCGGGTCAGCTCCAGCAACTCCTGCACCAGGCGGCCCAGCCGGGTCGACTCGTGCTGGATCCGCTCGGCGAAGCGCCGGGCGGCGACCAGGTCCTCGGAGAGGTCGGGCGCGCCGGCGCCGGCCGGCTCGGTGGCGTCCAGCAGCGCCTCGGCGAGGAGTTGCAGGGCGCCGATCGGGGTCTTCAGCTCGTGGCTGACGTTGGCCACGAAGTCCCGGCGCACCCGGGCCAGCCGGTGCGACTCGGTGACGTCCGCCGCCTCCACCGCGATGTAGCCCGCGCCGAGCCCCATCGCCCGCAGGTGCACCCCGAGCGGGTTCACCCCGGTGTTGTCGCGGCCCCGCGGCAGGTCCAGCTCGATCTCGCGCCGCACGCCGGTGCGCCGGACCTGCCCGGCGAGCGTACGGATCAGGGGGTGGGCGGCGATCGAGCCGGGGGTCGGGCCGGTGCGGAGCAGCCCCATCGCGCGGGCGGCGGGGTTGACCAGGACGGGCAGGTCGTCGGGGTCGAGCACCACCACGCCGGCGCGGAGCGAGTCGATGGTCCGGCGGCCGAGCCCGGACTGCGGATCCTCGGCTATCGGGAGCCTCCCACGCGTGAAGGGGAAGCCCGGCCGGCTCCCCGTCGAGGTGGAGCGCCCGCCCAGCCCCGGCACGAACCGGGGCAGCAGCACCCCGGCGACCAGTCCGGCCACCAGCCCCACGGCCAACGCGACCGTCACCGCCCACTCCACCCGGCGATCGTAGGGCGATTGTTAACCTGGCAACCACTACAAATGGGGCGAATCACGCTCACTTCCGGGAAAGTTCACTCCCGCGCCCGGCGTCGTTCACCGTGGTTCATCTGCGGTCCGCCCGTCCGACCTACCGTGGGCGGCGCACCTGCTCCCTCGCCGCCCTCCGGCGGCGACCACCGACCACAGGACGTGACAATGCGCGACGAGTTCCGGGCTGACCTGCAGATCGTCAGCCAACTGCTGGTGGACATGGCGGAGGGGGTCCGGGCCGCGATGCGGCAGGCCACCAGCGCCCTGCTCACCGCGGACCGCCGGGCGGCCGAGACGGTGATCGAGCGGGACGCCGAGATCGACGACCTCTACCGGCACGTCGAGGAGCGGGTCTGCGACCTGCTCGCCCGGCAGGCGCCGGTCGCCTCCGACCTGCGCGCGATGATCACCGCGCTGCACGTCGCGGCCGACCTGGAGCGGATGGGCGACCTGGCCGACCACGTCGCCAAGACGGCCCTGCGCCGCCACCCGTCGCCGGCCGTACCGGCCGAGCTGCGGCCGATCTTCACCGACATGGCCGCCACCGCCGACCGGATGGCCGTCAAGATCGGTTCGGTGCTCGCCAAGCCCGACGCCGACCTCGCCGCCGAACTGGACCGCGACGACGACGCCATGGACGACCTGCACCGGAGCCTGTTCGGGGTGCTGCTCGGCGAGGACTGGCCGTACGGCGTGGAGACCGCCATCGACGCCACCCTGCTCGGCCGCTTCTACGAGCGCTTCGCCGACCACGCCGTCAACGCCGGCGAACACGTGGTCTACCTGATCACCGGCCAGACCCCACCCCCCTCGGCCTGAGCCGGACACGACGAAGGCCCCGGGACTCCCGGGGCCTTCGTCGTGTCGGTCAGCGGCCCTGGTTGGCGACGGCGGCGGCGGCCGCCTTGGCGGCGGTCGGGTCGAGGTAGGTGCCGCCCAGCGTCAGCGGGCGCAGGTGCGGGTCGAGGTCGTAACGCAGCGGGATCCCGGTCGGGATGTTGAGCTTGGCGATCGCCTCGTCGGAGATCTGGTCCAGGTGCTTGACCAGGGCGCGCAGCGAGTTGCCGTGCGCGGCCACCAGCACCGTCCGACCGGCCAGGATGTCCGGCACGATCGAGTCGTACCAGTAGGGCAGCATCCGCTCGACGACGTCCTTGAGGCATTCGGTGCGCGGCATCAGCTCGCTGGGCAGCAGCGCGTACCGCGGGTCGCCCGCCTGCGAGAACTCGTCGTCGTCCGCGACCGGCGGCGGCGGGGTGTCGTACGAGCGGCGCCAGAGCATGAACTGCTCCTCGCCGTACTCCTCCAGGGTCTGCTTCTTGTTCTTGCCCTGCAGCGCGCCGTAGTGCCGCTCGTTGAGCCGCCACGACCGGCGCACGGCGATCCAGTGCCGGTCGGCCGCGCTGAGCGCCAGCTCGGCGGTGCGGATCGCGCGGCGCAGCACGCTGGTGTGCACCACGTCCGGCAGCAGGCTGTGCTCGCGCAGCAGCTCGCCGCCGCGGCGCGCCTCGTTCTCGCCCTTCTCGGTCAGGTCGACGTCGACCCAGCCGGTGAAGAGGTTCTTGGCGTTCCAGTCGCTCTCGCCGTGCCGCAGCAGGACCAGCGTCCCGACGGTGGGCCCCTCGCTCGCAGTCATGCGGATCATCCTGCCCCACCCGGCGCGGGGACACGCGGGCAGTGGTGGTGACGACCACCACGTGGAAAAGGCGATGACCGGAAAACTGGCCCGGCACTAGGTTGTAAGGCGCAACAATCAGGACGGTCATTACGCGAGCGGGGGCGCCGACGTGCGGACGATGCGGGGTTGGTTCCGGGACACGACCGGTGGCCTGCCGGTCACCTTCTGGTATCTCTGGGCCGGCACGCTGATCAACCGGCTCGGCTCGTTCGTCCTGGTCTTCCTCGCCATCTACCTGACCCAGGAACGCGGCTTCTCCGCGTCGCAGGCGGGCCTCGTGATCGGCCTCTGGGGCGTCGGCGGCGCGGTCGGCACCACCGTCGGCGGCACGCTGACCGACCGCTGGGGCCGCCGGCCGACCCTGCTCACGGCGCACCTCGGCGCGGCCACCATGATGCTCGGCCTCGGTTTCGCCCGGGAACTCTGGGCGGTGGCGCTCGGCGCGCTGCTGCTCGGCATGTTCGCCGAGGCGGCCCGCCCCGCGTTCGGGGCGATGATGATCGACGTGGTGCCGGAGAAGGACCGGCTGCGCGCCTTCTCGCTGAACTACTGGGCGATCAACCTCGGCTTCGCCTGCGCGGCGGTCCTCGCCGGCCTCGCCGCCGAGGCCGGCTACCTGCTGCTCTTCGTGGTCGACGCGACCACCACCGTGATCACCGCGCTGATCATCTTCGCCAGGGTCGGGGAAACCCGGCGGGCCCCCACCGTCGCCGCCCGCCACAAGGGCCCCGGGGCGCCGGCCGGGGCGCTGCGCACCATCCTGACCGACCGCGTCTACCTGGGCTTCGTGGCGCTCAACCTGTTCGGCGCGCTGGTCTTCCTCCAGCACATCTCGATGCTGCCGATCGCGATGGGCGAGGACGGCCTGAGCCCCGCCACGTACGGCTCGGTGATCGCGCTCAACGGAGTGCTGATCGTGGTCGGCCAACTCTTCGTACCCCGGCTGATCAAGGGCCGGAGCCGGTCGCACGTGCTCGCCCTCGCCGCGGTGGTGATGGGCGTCGGGTTCGGCCTCACCGCGTTCGCCGAGGCGGCCTGGTTCTACGGCCTGACCGTGCTCATCTGGACCGTCGGCGAGATGCTCAACTCGCCGTCCAACGCCACCCTGATCGCCGAGCTCTCCCCCGCCGAGCTGCGTGGTCGCTACCAGGGCGTCTTCTCGCTCTCCTGGCAGGTGGCCGGCGCCGTCGCGCCGGTCCTCGGCGGCCTGGTCCGCGAGCAGGCCGGCAACAGCGAACTCTGGCTCGGCTGCGCCGTGATCGGCGGGCTGATGGCGATCGCCCACCTGGTCTCCGGCCCGGCCCGGGAGCGGCGGGCCGTCGCCCTGCGCGGGGCCACCGAGACCGTCGTGCCGGTGGTGGCGGTCCGACCGCCCGCGCCGGAGGCGGCCGAGGCGGCGGCCACCGCGCCCGCCGAGCCGCTGACGCCCGGCGCGGACGCCGGCCCGCCGGCCGACCCGCGGCGGACGGTCGAGTCGACCGGCGTGCGGTGAGCCGAGCGGGCGCCCGGTCGGCCGCGCCGGCCCGACGAACCGGCGCTCGGTGATCAGCGACACGCTGGCGCGCCCGCCCCGTGCTTCCTACGGTCGAACCTGAATCGTTAACAAACACAACTGTTCGAGGGGCGGGTGCGGGCCGTGCGCCGCTGGCTGGACGACACGGCGGGCGGCCTCCCCGCCACCTTCTGGTACCTCTGGACCGGCCTGCTGATCAACCGGGCCGGCGCCTTCGCGATGCTCTTCCTCTCGCTCTACCTGACCGACGCGCGCGGCGCGAGCGAGGCGCTGACAGGCACGGTGGTCGGGGCGTACGGGCTGGGCGGGGCGGGCGGCGTGCTGCTCGGCGGGGTGCTGGCCGACCGGTGGGGACGCCGGGCCACGCTCCTCGCCGCCCACCTGGCCACCGCCGGGCTCATGGTCGCGCTGGCCTTCAGCCGGCACCTGGCGCTGATCGCCGTACTCGCCGCCCTGGTCGGGGTGGCGCACTCGATGCCCAGCCCCGCCTTCGTCGCGGCGATCGTCGACGTGGTGCCCGAGCCGCGTCGCTCCCGCGCGTTCAACCTCCAGTTCTGGGCGTTCAACCTGGGCATGGCGGTGGCCTCGCTGCTGGCCGGCCTGCTCGCCGAGGCCAGCTTCCTCGCGCTCTTCCTGGTCGACGCCGCCGCAACCCTGGCCGCCGCCGTGGTGATCGCCTGGAAGGTCCCAGAGACGCTCTCCCGCGTGCGCGCCGGCCGGACGCCGGGCGCTGCTCCGACGGCGGGGCGCGGGGAGCCAACGGCGGAACACGGGGCATCGGCGGCGGGGCACGGGAGACCGGCGGCGGGGCGACGGGGACGACCCCGCCCGCCCGGGCTGCACACGGCCCTCACCGACCGCACCTTCCTCACCTTCGTGGGCCTGACCTTCGTGCTGGCCGTACTGACCCTGCAGACCTCGACGATCATGCCGCTGGCGATGCGGGCGGACGGGCTGCGGCCGTCGGCGTACGGCGCGGTGGTCGCGCTCGGCGGGGTGCTGATCGTGGTGGGGCAGCTCTTCGTGCCGAGGCTGATCGAGCGGCACCGCAAGCACCACGTCCTGGCGGTGTCGACGGCGCTGCTGGCGGCCGGCTTCGCCGCCCTCGCCGTGGCCGACGACCTGGCGGTCTATCTGGCCGCGGCGGTGGTCTGGACCGTGGGTCAGATGCTCGCCGCCCCGCCGAACGCCCAGATCAACGCCGACCTCGCCCCGCCCGGCCTGCGCGCCCGCTACCAGTCGGTGTTCTACCTGGCGTTTCCGGCGGCGTCGTTCGTGGCGCCCACGCTGGGCGGGGTGAGCCTGCAGTACCTCGGGGACGGGCACTGGCTCGTCGTCGGCGGGCTGGGGCTGCTGGCGGCCGGCTGCCACCTGCTGACCGGCCCGGCCCGCGACCGCCGGGTGGCCGCCCTCCGCACCGCCCGGGTGGAGAAGCAGAACGCCCGTCACGACGCGGTCGTGACGGGCGCTCGCACGGTATGACCGGCGGCGGCGGGCGATACCCACCCCCGTAGGCGTCGCCCGCTCGCGCCGCCGGTCCGAACGGGTGGCCACCGTCCCCCAACGGTGTTGTTCCACCCGTCTCCTGCGCCTCGCTCGGTGCACGGATCTGATCGATCCGCCGCTCCCCCGAACGTTTCCAAGCGTGGCGCGGTGCAATAAAGTTAGTTCGCCCGGATTACCGATTACAAGCTGGATCGGCTGTCTCGCCGGTCACAGCACCGGTGTCCAACCCGGCTGTCGCTGCGTCGGTCCTCCGTCGTGGCCAACAGCGGGTACCCGTCGACCATTCCCCCAAACACGTCAGGCGTCCTCACGATCGGGGGATTCCGTACGGAAGAAGTTGCTGGGCCGGCCGTCGCGGAGCTGCTCCTGATAGATCAGGTTCAGCCTGCGCTCGTCGAAGGTGTGGAACCACTCGTCCCAGGTGATCTCGCGCACGCGGCTGCTCTCCCGGAAGCCCGGGATGTTGAAGGTGAGCACGCCGGCCCGGCCCTCCCGTTCGGTGCCCCCGATCGTCGCCGGCTTCGCGCCGCGCTCCTGCGCCCAGCGCCGGATCACGTCGTGGTTCGCGGTGACCAGGCTACGGCCGGGGCGCTCGGGCCGGTCGGCGATCGAGGTGATCACCTGCGAGGTACGCACCGACCGGGCGGTGGCGCGGCCGGTCCGGACGGGGGTGGCCTTCGTCGCCGTACCGCCGCCCGCCGCGCCGGCACGCGACGGCGCCGGCGCGGTCCTCTTCGCCGCCGTGGTCTTCTTCGCCGCCGTGGTCTTCCGGGCCGGCGCGGCCTTCTTCGCGGGAGCGGCCTTCTTCGCCGCCGCCGCCTTCCTCGCGGGGGCCGCCTTCCTCGCGGGGGCCGCCTTCTTCGCGGGGGCCGCCTTCGCGGCGGCCTTCCGGGCCGGGGCCTTCTTCGCCGGCGCGGTCTTGTTCGCGGCCTTCGCCCGGCTCGGGGCGGCCTTGCCGGGGGCCCGTCCGGCGGCCGCCTTCTTCGTGGCGGCGGCCCGGCCGGCCGCTGCCTTCGTCCCCGTCGCGCGGCCGGCGGGCCCGGTGCTGCGGCGGGCGGCGCCCCCGGCGGGGCGCTCCGCACGCAGGGTCCGCACCAGCGTCTTCACCAGTTCCGGCTTGCGCAACGCGGAGATCCCGGAGACCCCGCGCCGGCGCAACTGCCCCCGGATCTCGTCCACCTTCATCCGCGAGATCTCGGACTCCGAGATCCCCGGCGTGTTCGGGGTCTGGTTGCCCGCCTGCCGTTTCGTCCTGGTCGCAGTCCCGCCGCGACCTGAGCTGTTCCGCTGAGCCATGGGACGCTCACGCTCCTCGACAGTTGGTCCTCGGCGCGCGGCGGGTCCCAGTGCCGCACCGCGCGGTGCGGCATACCCGTCAGGACCGGTCCGAACCTCCCGCCGGGGCACCGGTGCCGGGAGCGCCGCCCCCGGCGCTGGCGAACCCTGCGGGGCCCGGGCCGGCGGCGTCGGGGCCGGCGGCCGGGGACGGCTCGAAGAGGTGCGCGAACGCCGCGAGGTTCGCGGTGGATTCGCCCCGCTTGACCCGCCACTCCCACTCCCGGCGGATCGAGCTGCCGAAGCCGATCTCCAGCATCGTGTCGAAGGACTCGTCGGAGTACGTCAGCACCGCGCCGAGCAGCCGGTCCAGCTCGTCGGCGTCGATCCCCGCCGGGTTGACCCGACCGGTCAGGTAGACGTCGCCGACCGCGTCGACGGAGAACGACACGCCGTACATCCGGGCGTTGCGTTGCAACAGCCAGGCCCACAGCTCCTCGCGCCGCTCGTCCGGCTGGCGCATCACGAACGCCTCGATCCGCAGCGCGTGCTCACCGACGATCAGGTTGCAGACCGTCTTCAGCTTGTGGGTGCCCGGCAGCGTGACCGCGTACGAGCCCGGGCCGGTCGACTCCCAGGCCAGCTCCCGCTCGTCGCAGACCGCCTCGATCAGGGCCGCGAGATCGTCCTTCGCGTTCATCGGACCCACTCTACGGCCGCCGCCGCCCGGTCACCGGATGGCGGCGGGCGGCGCCGCCGGTGGTCGTCCGGTCCGTCACCAGGAGCAGGACATCGCCGGACCGCCGGCCATCTCGGAGGCGAGCCGGGCCCGGTGCTCGGCGATGGCCTCGCCGTAGACGGCGAGCAGCCCCGAGGCCGTCCGGTGCCAGGAGAACGCGCGGGCGTGCCGGGCCGCGCCCCGGGACAGCTCGGCCCGGCGGTGCCGGTCCGGCAGCAGCCGGGCGAGCGTACGGGCCCAGTCGACCGGGTCGTGGCCGTCCACGAGCAGGCCGCTGACCTCGTCCCGGACCGCGGTCACCAGCCCGCCGACGGCGGCGGCCACCACCGGCGTGCCGCAGGCCTGGGCCTCCAGCGCCACCAGCCCGAAGGACTCGTTGTGCGACGGCACCGCCACCAGGTCGGCCGCCCGGTACAGGGCGGGCAGGTCGTCGCCGGTCTGCGGCGGCAGGAACCGCACCCGGTCGGCGACGCCGAGCGAGGCGGCCAGCTCGATCAGGGCGGTCGGCCGGTCGAGGCCGCTGCCGCTGGGGCCGCCGCAGATCACCACGGTCACCTCGTCGGCGAGCGCCGGGTCGCGCTCGCGCAGGGCGGCCACGGCGCGGACGAGCACGTCCGGGGCCTTCAGCGGCTGGATACGGCCGACGAAGGCCACCACGTAGCCGGTGGCGGGCAGCCCGAGCCGGCGGCGGGCGGCGAGCTTGCGCCCCTCCGGGGCGGGGCGGAACCGGTCCAGGTCCACGCCGGGCTCGACGATCGCCACCTGGGTCGGGTCCGCGTCGTACCGGTCGATCAGGTCCCGGGCCTCGACCGCGGTGTTCGCGACGAGCCGGTCGGCCTCGGCGACCACCTGCTCCTCGCCGATGACGCGGGCCTTGGGTTCCGGCCGGTCCCCGGCGGCGAGCTGGGCGTTCTTGACCTTCGCCAGGGTGTGCGCCGTGTGCACCAACGGCACGCCCCAGCGCTCCTTGGCCAGCCAGCCGACCTGGCCGGAGAGCCAGTAGTGGGAGTGGATCAGGTCGTAGTGGCCCGGTGGGCGGGACGCCTCGGCGCGCAGCACCCCGGCGGTGAAGGCGCAGAGCTGACCCGGCAGCTCCTCCTTCGTGAGCCCTTCGAGCGGGCCGGCGGTGACGTGCCGGACGTGCACGCCGGGGGCCGTCTCGACGACCGGGGGCAGGTCGCCGGAGGTCGCCCGGGTGAAGATCTCCACCTCGACGTTCGCCTCGGCGAGCCGCCGCGCGACCTCCAGGATGTAGACGTTCATGCCGCCCGCGTCGCCGGTGCCCGGCTGGTGCAGGGGCGAGGTGTGCACCGAGAGCGTGGCGATCCGCCGGGGGCGGGGCCACGGACGCGCACCGCGCTGACGACCCACACCGGTGTGCACTTCCGCCACGTCCGCTCCCTCTGTCACGGTTTATGCCGTCCCGCACGCCCGGCGCTTTTCGGACAACGTCCTCGCCGGATGTCATCTTCCCGATCCCGCCCCGGTGATGCGCGGGGGCGACCCCCGGGCGTGACGGACCTCATCACCGCGCCGAGGGCGCCCGGCGCGGCCGGCCGGGTGAGAATGGCCGGATGACCTCTGTCGCCGTCGTCACCGGAGCGTCCAGCGGGATCGGCGCGGCCACCGCCCGCCGGCTCGCCGCCGAGGGTTTCCACGTGCTCGCCGCCGCGCGGCGTACCGACCGGTTGGCCGCCCTGATCGGGGAGATCGAGGCGGCGGGGGGCGCGGCCACGGCGGTCGCCTGCGACGTCACCTCCGACGAGTCGGTGGCCGGGCTCGCCGAGGCCGCGGCCGCCGCGCCGGGGCCGGTCACCCTGCTGGTCAACAACGCCGGCGGCGCGCGCGGCCTGGACCCGGTCGAGTCCGGGTCGGTCGGCGACTGGCAGTGGATGTACGACGTCAACGTGCTCGGCACGCTGCGCGTCACCCAGGCCCTGCTGCCCGCGCTGGAGTCGTCCGGTGCCGGCACCATCGTGATCGTCTCCTCGACCGCCGGCTTCACCGTGTACGAGGGCGGTGGCGGCTACACCGCCGCCAAGCACGCGCAGACGGCCGTCGCCGGCACGCTGCGCCTGGAGCTGTGCGGCCGCCCCGTCCGGGTGGTGGAGATCGACCCCGGCATGGTGAAGACCGACGAGTTCGGGCTGGTGCGCTTCGGCGGGGACGCCGAGAAGGCGGCGGCGGTCTACGCCGGGGTCGCCGAGCCGTTGGTGGCCGAGGACGTCGCCGACTGCGTCGCCTGGTGCGCGACCCGTCCGCAGCACGTCAACGTCGACCGTCTCGTGGTGCGTCCGCTGGCGCAGGCCGCCCAGCACAAGGTGCACCGGGTCGGCTGAGCCGGCCCGGCGGTCGACGATGGCGGGAACGGCGCGGCACCGGCCGCTCGGCGTGGTGACCCGGGGGACGACCAACCCCAACCGGCTCCGCCGGGTGGACAACTGGATCGTCGAGACGTGCGGGGAGGCACTGCGCGACGCCGCCGATCCGCTGGTGGTGGACCTCGGCTACGGCGCCACCCCGGTGACCGCCGTCGAGCTGCGCGCCCGGCTCGCCGCCGGGGTCCGCGCCGACGTGCGGGTGGTCGGGCTGGAGATCGATCCCGTACGCGTGGCCGCCGCCCAGCCCGCCGCCGACCCGCCCCGACTGACGTTCGCCCGGGGCGGGTTCGAGCTGGCCGGGCTGCGCCCCGCCCTGGTCCGCGCGTTCAACGTCCTGCGCCAGTACGACGAGCGCGAGGTCGCCGACGCCTGGCGGACGACGACCGCCGCCCTGGCCCCGGGCGGGCTGCTGGTGGAGGGCACCTGCGACGAGCTGGGCCGGCTCGGCGGCTGGGTGCTGCTCGACGCGGACGGCCCCCGGACGCTCACCCTGGCGGCGAAGCTCACCACCCTGGACACCCCGGCGGAGCTGGCCGAACGGCTGCCCAAGGCGCTGATCCACCGCAACGTCCCCGGCGAGCGGATCCACGACCTTATCGGGGCGCTCGACGACGCCTGGCACGCCGCCGCCGGCTACGCCCCGTTCGGCCCCCGCCAGCGTTGGCTCCGCGCGGTGTCCGCCGTACGCGCGTCGGGCTGGCCCGTCCTCGACGGGCCCCGCCGCTGGCGCCACGGCGAACTCACCCTCCCCTGGCCCGCCGTCTCCCCCACCTGACCTCCCGCCCCGCGCCGGGCCGGGCCGGGCCGGGCGGGGCGGGAGTAGAGCCGTGGTGGGAGCGCGGGTCAGATGGCGCAGTTGACGAGGACGGGTTCGGGGTGGAGGGTGACGCCGAAGCGGCGGTGGACGCCGTCGCGGATCTCCCGGGCCAGCTCGACCAGGGCGGCCGTGCTGGCGGTGCCGCCGCGGTTGGTCAGGGCGAGGGTGTGCTTGCTGGAGATGGCGGTGCCCTCCGGGCCCGGGTGGCCCTTGCCGAACCCGGCCTTGTCGATCAGCCAGGCCGCGCTGATCTTGACCATGTCCCCCGGGCAGGGCCAGGACGGCGGATCGCCCAGGTCGGCGGCGCGCTCGCGCAGCAGCTCGTACGCCGCGCGGTCCAGCACCGGGTTGGTGAAGAACGAGCCGACCGACCGGGTGTCCGGGTCGGCCGCGTCGAGCACCATGCCCTTGCCGGCGCGCAGCCGCAGCACCGTGGCGCGGGCGTCGGCCAGCGGCACCCGGTCCCCCACCTCGACGCCGAGAGCCCGGGCCAGCTCGGCGTAGCGCACCGGGCCGGACAGCGGCGAGCGGGTCAGCCGGAAGTCGACCGAGAGCACCACCCAGCGGTCGCTGTACTTGAAGATGCTGGAACGGTAGGCGAAGCCGCAGTCGGCGGCGGCGATCCGCCCGACCGTCCCGGCGACCCGGTCGTGGACCTGCACGCCGGTGATGGTCTCGGCGACCTCCTGCCCGTACGCGCCGACGTTCTGGATGGGGGTGGCGCCGGTCGAGCCGGGGATGCCGGAGAGGCACTCCAGGCCGGACCAGCCGTTGGCCACGGTGGTGGCGACGAGGTCGTCCCAGGGCTCGCCGGCCTCGACGCGTACGGTGACCGTGTCGGCGTCCTCGGCGACCACCCGCAGGCCCCGCGAGCGGACCAGGACCACGGTGCCGGGGAAGCCGGCGTCGCCGATCACGACGTTGCTGCCGCCGGCGAGGACCAGGACCTGCTCGTCCCGTTCACCCGCCTCCCGCACCGCCCGGACGATCTCGTCCGCGTCCGTGCCGGCCACGACCCGTCCGGCCGGCCCGCCCAGGCGTAATGTGGTGTATTGCGCCAGTTCGCACGTGGCGGCGCGTTCGGCTCCGGTTGTCGGCTGGGCGTAGACGTCTGACACGCCTTTCACCCTAGGCTGAGGGGTAGCCGCGGCGCCCACTGGTGGCCCGGTCACCCCCGGGAGGATGGCGATGAACAGACTGCACGGCACGAAGGACTTCTGGATCGGCGCGCTCCGGGCGGAGGGCCCGGCGTTCGCCGCGGCCGTGGCCGAGGCGCCACCGGAGACCCCGGTGCTGTCCTGTCCCGGCTGGACCGTCGCCGACCTGACCCTGCACCTCGCCGCCGCCTACCGCTGGGTGCACTCGTTCGCGGCCTCCGGCGCGGCCACCCCGCCGCCCAGCCGGCCCGAGCGCGTCGAGCCGGAGCCCGGCGTCGCCCCGCTGCGGCTCTGGCAGCAGGCGTACGACCAGTTGATGACCCTTTTCGACGCCCTCGACCCGGAGGCCCCGGCCTGGAACTGGGCCCCGCAGCCGAAGAAGGCGGGCTTCTGGCCGCGCCGGATCGCGCACGAGACCGCGGTGCACCGCTGGGACGCCCAGCTCGCGATCGCCGCCGGCGAGCCGGTCGAGGCCAAGCTCGCCGCCGACGGGGTGAGCGAGGTGCTGGACACCTGGCTGCCCGCCGGCCGGCGGCGCACCGCCGGCCAGTGGCACGGGGTGGTGCAGCTCTCCGCGGTCGACGCCGCCCAGCAGTGGTTCCTGCGGCTGCGCGGGGAGGGGGTCGCCCTGCTGGACACCGCCACCATCCTCGACCACGACGACCACCACGCCCGGGCGCAGGTCAGCGGCACGGCGAGCGACCTGCTGCTCGCGCTCTGGGGCCGGGTCAGCTTCGACACGCTCGACGTGGCCGGCGACCACACCCTGCTCGACGGTATGCGCGTCGGCTGATCCCGCGCGCGGAGCCGGGCCCCGAGGGCTCCGCGCGGTCCCCGCCGCACCTCCGACAGTGGCCGCCCCCGTTTCGGGGGCGGCCACTGTCGTGGCGGCCCGCGCCGGCTCCGGCCGGCGGCGCGCCGCCGGAGAAGAACTCCTCGGCCCCCGCTCCGCCCGGGCCGCCCGGTCCGCGGCCGGCCCGGCGACGGCGGTCTCCGCGCGGCATCGAGAGCGCTCTCTTGACACCGCCTCCGGCAGGCACCACCCTGTCGTGAGAGCGCTCTCTCGGCTCTGGTCCGCCACCTGCCTCACCACCTCAGACGACCTGAGAGGGGTCCGACAGACATGGGTGTCCTTCCGCGCCGCCGCCTGGCGGCGGTGGCCCTCGCCGCCGCCGCGCTGTTCGCCACCGCCGGCTGCGCCGGCGACGAGCCCGCCGACAACGGCCAGATCACGCTGACGGTCGACGTGTTCAGCCAGTTCGGCTACGAGGAGCTCTACCAGGAGTACATGGCCAGCCACCCCGGCGTGAAGATCGTCGAGCGGGGCACCGGCACCAACCTCGACGACTACTCGCCGAAGCTGACCCAGTGGCTCGCCGCCGGCAAGGGCGCGGGCGACGTCGTCGCCATCGAAGAGGGGCTGATGGTCGAGTACAAGGCCAACCCCGACAACTTCGTCAACCTGCTCGACCACGGCGGGGCCGAACTCCAGGGCAACTTCCTGGAGTGGAAGTGGAAGGGCGGGATGACCCAGGACGGCAAGCTGATCGGCCTGGGCACCGACGTCGGCGGCATGGCGATGTGCTACCGCAAGGACCTGTTCGCCAAGGCCGGCCTGCCCACCGAGCGCGACGAGGTGTCGAAGCTCTGGCCGACCTGGCAGGACTACATCAGGGTCGGCGAGCAGTTCACGGCGAAGAACACCGGCGCCGCGTTCCTGGACGCCGCGACCAACATCTTCAACACCATCGTGCTCCAGACGGCGGGCAACGCGCAGGGCTACCACTACTACGACACCGCCGACAACCTGGTGGTGGACAGCAACCCGGCAGTCCGGCAGGCCTGGGACACCACGATGGACATCATCGACTCCGGGCTGTCCGGCAAGTACGGTTCCTGGTCCGAGGAGTGGGTCTCGGCCTTCAAGCAGGCCACGTTCGCCACCATCGCCTGCCCGGCCTGGATGACCGGCGTCATCGAGGGCAACGCGGGCGTCGAGGCCAAGGGCAAGTGGGACATCGCCCGGGTGCCCGGCAACGGCGGCAACTGGGGCGGGTCGTGGCTCGCCGTGCCCGCCCAGAGCAAGCACCGGGCCGAGGCGATCGAGCTGGCGAAGTTCCTGACCAGCGCCAAGGGCCAGATCGGGGCGTTCAAGGCCAAGGGCCCGCTGCCCTCCTCGCCGCAGGCGCTGGCCGACCCGGCGATCGTCGACGCCAAGAACCCGTACTTCTCGGACGCCCCGGTGGGACAGATCTTCGGCGAGGGCGCCAAGACCCTGCGGCCGGTCTACATGGGGCCGAAGAACCAGGCCGTCCGCACCGAGGTCGAGAACGCCGTCCGCACGGTCGAACTCGGTCAGCGCAGCCCCGAACAGGGCTGGACGGACGCGGTGAACAACGCGAAGAAGGCCGCCGCCAAGTAGCCCGAACCGGGAGTGCGGGCGGGTGGGCGCCGGGGCGCCGGTCCCGCCCGCACCGTGAAAGGAGTGGTCGGGCATGACCGTCCAGCTCGACGCGCGCCCGCCGGTCGCACCGGCGACCCGCACCGGCCGGCGTACGCCGGGGACGCGGCTCAGCCGGCTCGACACGAAGTTCTCGCCCTACCTGTTCGTCGCCCCGTTCTTCGTGCTCTTCGCGGTGTTCGGGGCGTACCCGCTGGCCTACACGTTCTGGGTCTCGCTGCACGACTGGGACCTGCTCGGCAGCGACCACCCGTTCGTCGGCCTCGACAACTACGGCCGCCTGCTGGCGGACACCGACTTCTGGCACGCGGTCGTCAACACCCTCGGCATCTTCGTCATCTCCACCGTCCCGCAGCTGCTGGCCGCGCTCTGGCTGGCCAACCTGCTCAACCGGCGGTTGCGGGCCAGGACGACGTTCCGGATGGCGGTGCTGATCCCGAACATCACCTCGACCGCCGCCGTCGCGATCGTCTTCGGGGTGCTCTTCGGCCGCGAGTTCGGCATGGTCAACTGGCTGCTCGACCTGGTCGGGATCGACGCGGTCGAGTGGAAGTCCAACCGGTTCGCGTCCTGGGTGGCCATCTCGGCGATGGTCGACTGGCGGTGGACGGGCTACAACGCCCTGATCTTCCTGGCCGCGATGCAGGCCATCCCGCGCGACCTGTACGAGTCGGCCGCCATCGACGGCGCCAACCGGGCCCGGCAGTTCTGGTCGATCACCGTGCCGCTGCTCAAGCCGACGATCATCTTCACCGTCATCATCTCCACCATCGGCGGGCTCCAGCTCTTCACCGAGCCCCGGCTGTTCCACTCCGGGACCAACCCGATCCGCGGCGGACCGCTGCGGGAGTCGCAGACCGTGACCATGTACATGTTCGAGAACGCCTTCGCGCCCCACTACAACTTCGGGTACGGCTCGGCGGTGGCGTGGCTGCTCTTCGTGCTGATCGCGGTCGTCGCGGCGGTCAACGTGCTGCTCCTGCGCCGGCTCGGCGGCGAGCGGCCCCCGAAGGCGGACGCGAGGCCGAAGGAGGGACCCCGATGACCCGCCTCTGGGCCGCCAGCCGGCTCACCTACGCCGCGCTGATCGCCGCCGGGCTCCTGTCGATCTTCCCGATCTACTGGATGTTCGTGGTGGCGAGCCGCTCCAACGACGCGATGGGCCAGCTGCCGCCCCCGGTCACCCCCGGCGGCAACTTCGGCGCGAACGTCTCCCGCCTGCTCGGCAACACCGACGCGTACTTCGTCACCGGCCTGGTCAACTCGGCGATCGTGGCGAGCACGGTCACCGTCTCGGTGGTCCTCTTCTCCACCCTGGCCGGGTTCGCCTTCGCCAAGCTGCGGTTCCGGGGCCGCAACGCGCTGCTCATGGTGATCATCGCGACGATGATGGTGCCCACCCAGCTCGGCGTCATCCCGCTCTACCTGCTGATGACCAAGCTCAACTGGAACGACCGGCTGCCGGCGGTGATCGTGCCGGCCCTGGTCACCGGCTTCGGGGTGTTCATGATGCGGCAGTACGCCGGCCAGGCCGTCAGCGACGAGCTGATCGAGGCGGCCCGGGTGGACGGCTGCAACACGGCCCGGATCTACTGGAACGTCGTGCTGCCGGCACTGCGCCCGGCCGCCGCCGTGCTGGGTCTGCTCACCTTCATGACGACCTGGAACGACTTCCTCTGGCCGTACGCTGTCCTCAACGATCCGGAGAACCCGACCGTGCAGCTGGCGTTGCGCACCCTCTCCGACGGGTACTACACCGACATGTCCCAGGTGTTCACGGGGACGGCCATCGCCACCCTTCCGCTGCTCCTGGTCTTCGTCCTGTTCGGCCGCCAGATCATCGGCGGCATCATGGAAGGTGCGGTCAAGGCTTGAGCACTCTGCGATTCCCCGAGAACTTCGTCTGGGGCGCGGCGACCGCCGCGTACCAGATCGAGGGCGCTGCCACCGACGACGGTCGCGGCCCGTCGATCTGGGACACCTTCAGCCGTACGCCGGGCAAGGTCCACCACGGGCACACCGGCGACGTCGCCTGCGACCACTACCACCGGTACGCCGACGACGTGGCGCTGATGGCGGAGCTGGGGCTTGGGGCGTACCGCTTCTCGGTGGCCTGGCCGCGGATCCAGCCCGACGGCACCGGCCCGGTCAACCCGCGCGGCCTGGACTTCTACGACCGGCTGGTCGACGCGCTGCTGGACCGGGGCATCGACCCGATCGTCACGCTCTACCACTGGGACCTGCCGCAGACCCTCCAGGACCGGGGCGGCTGGACCAACCGGGAGACCGCCGAGCACTTCGCCACGTACGCCACGGCGGTGCACGCCCGGCTCGGTGACCGGGTCGGCACCTGGACGACGCTCAACGAGCCGTGGTGCTCGGCGTACCTGGGCTACGGCAACGGGGTGCACGCCCCCGGCGAGCGGGACCCGGGCGCGGCCTTCACCGCCGTACACCATCTGCTGCTCGGGCACGGCCTGGCGGCCCGCGCGCTGCGCGCGGCCGGCGCGGAGACCATCGGGATCACCGTCAACCCGGCCGACGTGCGCCCCGCCGACCCGGACAGCGCCGCGGACGCGGCGGCGGTCCGCCTGGTGGACGGCCTGCACAACCGGATCTTCCTCGACCCGCTGCTGCGGGCGGCCTACCCGGAGGACGTGCTGGAGCACGTGGCCCGGATCGTCGAGCCGACGTTCGTCCGGGACGGCGACGAGAAGCTGATCGCCGCCCCGATCGACCTGCTGGGGGTCAACTACTACGCGCCCACCTACGTCGCCGGCCGGCCGGACGGCGCGGGCGGCAGCGCGTACCCGGGCACCGACGGCGCCGTCGAGTTCCTGCCGCCGGTCGGGCCGCTGACCGACATGGGCTGGATGATCGAGCCGGCCGGGCTGACCCGGCTGCTGGAGCGGCTCGCCACGGACTACCCCGGCGTGCCGCTGCTGATCACCGAGAACGGCGCCGCGTTTCCCGACAAGGCCGGCACCAACGCTCCCGACGGCGGCGGGCAGGTGGTCGACGCCGACCGGATCGCCTACCTCGACGGGCACCTGCGCGCCGCGCACGAGGCGATCTCCCGAGGGGTGGACCTGCGGGGCTATCTCGTATGGTCGTTGTTGGACAACTTCGAGTGGGCCGAGGGTTACCGCCGACGGTTCGGGATCATCCACGTCGACTACCTGACCCAGCGACGCACACCGAAGTCCAGCGCCCGGTGGTACCAGGAGGTGATCTCCCGGAACGGGCTGTGACGAGGCGGTGGTAACGGGGATGACGACGGCGCAGCGGCCGACACTGGAGGCGGTGGCCCGGCGGGCGGGGGTCTCGCGGGCGACCGTCTCCCGGGTGGTGAACGGCTCCACGACCGTCGCCGAGCCGATCCAGGAGGCGGTCCGCCGGGCGGTGGCCGAGCTGGGGTACGTGCCGAACCTGGCCGCCCGCAGCCTGGTCACCCAGCGGACCGACTCGGTCGCCCTGGTGCTGCCGGAGGCCGCCACCCGGGTCTTCTCCGACGACCAGGTGTTCCCGGGCATCATCCGGGGCGCGGCGCAGGAGCTGGAGGCGGCCGACAAGCAGCTCGTGCTGATGCTGGCCGGCTCGCCGGCCGGGCACGACCGGGTGGAGCGCTACACCACCGGCCGGCACGTGGACGGGGTGCTCTTCGCCTCGCTGCACGGCGAGGACCCGCTGCCGGGCCGGCTCGCCCGGCTGGGCATCCCGGTGGTGTGCAGCGGTCGCCCGCTCGACGGCGCCGACGTGCCGTACGTCGACGTCGACCACGTCGGCGGGGTGACCACGGCGGTCCGGCACCTGATCGCGGGCGGTCGCCGGCGGATCGCCACCATCGCCGGCCCGCAGGACATGGTGGCCGGGATCGAGCGGCTCACCGGCTACCGGAACACGGTCGCCGAGGCCGGGCTGCCCGAGCTGGTGGCGACCGGCGACTTCACCCGCGAGTCCGGGACGACGGCGATGCGGCAGCTCCTCGCCGAGCACCCCGACCTGGACGCGGTCTTCGCCGCCTCCGACCTGATGGCGCACGCCGCCCTGCGGGCGCTGCGCGAGGCGGGGCGACGGGTGCCGGACGACGTGGCGGTGATCGGCTTCGACGACATCGAGACGGCCGCGTACACCGAGCCGCCACTCACCACCGTCCGCCAGCCGATCGTGGAACTCGGCCGGCAGATGACCCGGCTGCTGCTGCGGCTGGCCGCTGGCGAGGCGATCGAGCCGGCCGTGGTGCTCCCCACCGAGCTGGTGGTCCGCGAGTCGGCCTGACGCGTCGGCGGGTCCGCTGTGGGAGATCGTCCGTCCGGACCGGGCGGATATCCGGTCGAGCCGCCGCGCGCCCGGCGGTAGCCTCGCCGGCGTGACCCCACCGACCCGCCTGATCCGCGTGCCCGCCCTGTCCGACGTCGCCGAGTACGCGTACGCGGCCACGGTCGAGCCGCCGGCCCGGCTCGTCTTCACCGCCGGCTCCTGCCCGCTCGACGCGAAGGGGCGGACCGTCGCGCCCGGCGACCCGGTCGGCCAGGCCCGGCAGGTGATGGCCAACCTGGAGACCGCCCTCGCGGCGGCGGGCGCCCGGCTCACCGACGTCGTCAAGACCACCGTCTACGTGGCGTCGTCCCGCCAGGCCGACCTGGTGGCCGTCTGGGAGGTGGTCCGGGACGCGTTCGGCGACCACGAGCCGCCCAGCACCCTGCTCGGGGTGGCCGTGCTCGGCTACGACGACCAGCTCGTCGAGGTCGAGGCCGTCGCCGCCGTACGCGAGGAGGGCTGACGTGCGGATCCGGACCGCCCGCCCCGACGACGCGCCCGCCGTGGTGGCGCTACGCGCGCTCGTGCACCCCTATCTGGTGCGCGGCGTCGAGTCGACCCGGCGCATGATCGCCCAGCCCCCGCCCGGCGAGGACTGGACCGCGTACGTCGTCGAGGTGGACGACACCGTGGTCGGCTGGGCGTCCGCGTACCGCAACGACCGGACGTCGGAACCGGACGTCGGGGAGGTCTCCACGCTGCACGTCCACCCCGGGTACCGGGGGCGGGGCGCCGGCACCGCGCTGCTGACCACCGCGCTGGGGCACCTCCGGGACATCGGGGCGCGCCGGGTGCGTACCTGGGTGCTGCCGGAGTCGCTGCCGTTCGCCCGCCGGCACGGCTTCACGCCGAGCCGGGAGCTGCGCTACTCGGCGCTCGACCTGCGGCCGGCCCCGCCGATGCCGGAGCCGCCGCCGGGCGTACGGCTGCTCCCGCTGACCGACGTCGACCCGCGCCGGATGCACCTGGCCAACCTGGCGGCGGCGACCGACGAGCCGGAGGACGTGCCCGTCGACTCGATCAGCTACGAGAACTGGCGCTACGAGGTCTGGGACAACCTGGGCCTGGACCGCGCGGCCAGCACGGCGGCCGAGGTCGGCGGCGAGGTGGCGGCGTTCAGCCTCGTCAAGCGGGACGGCGACCGGATGTGGTCGGACTACACCGGCACGTTACCGGCGTACCGGGGGCGCGGGCTCGCCCGCCTGGCCAAGACGGCGGCGCTGCACCGTGCCGCCGCCGGCGGGGTACGCGTCGCCTACACCTCGAACGACGAGGCGAACGCGCCGATGCTGGCGGTCAACGTCCGGCTCGGCTACCGCCCGGTCGGATCGAGCTGGTCCTGCCTGCGCGAGCTTTCCTGACCGTCCCGGTCAGCCGGCGTCGTACACCCGCTGCGCGGCCGCCCGGGTGTCCGCGCCGAAGAGCACCAGCCGGGCCTCGGTCACATTGGTCGGGGTGGCCGGACGGAGCACCGACAGGGCCTGCCGCACGGCGTCCTCGACCGGCCAGCCGTAGACGCCGGCCGAGATCAGCGGGAACGCCACGCTCTCCGCGCCCAACTCGTCGGTGACCCGCAGGCTGCTCGCGTAGCAGTCGCGCAGCAGCGCCGAGCGGTCCTCGGCCGCCGACCAGACCGGCCCGACCGTGTGCACCACCCAGCGGGCCGGCAGGTTCCCGGCGGTGGTCGCCACCGCCTGGCCGGTCGGCAGCCCGCGGCCGTACCGGGAGGCGCGCAGGGCCCGGCACTCGTCGAGGATGGCCGGGCCGCCCCGCCGGTGGATCGCGCCGTCCACTCCCCCGCCGCCCAGCAGCGACGAGTTGGCGGCGTTGACGACCACGTCCACGCGCTGGGTGGTGATGTCCCCCTCGACCAGCGTGACCTCCACGTCAGCCCTCCGTGACGGACTGGCCGAGCGAGCGGCGGGCCAGCAGGGTCGCCCCGGCGACGGCGGCCGGCATGACCAGCACCGCGCCGAGCGGGATCAGGAAGCAGACGAAGACCGCCACCCCGAAGCCGAGCGTGGTGGGCCGGTCCGCCTTCAGGATCGACCGGCGCTCCGGCAGCCGCATGCCGCGCCGGTAGAACGGGGCACCGACCAGTTCCACGGCGAGCAGCCACCCGCCCACCGCGGCGCCGATCACCGGCACCACGGTCTGGCCGACCACCGGGATGAACCCGGCGGCGAAGAGCGGGATGCCGAACAGCACCGACAGGCCCACCAGCCGTACCGAGTCGGCGAGGCTGCGCCGCAGCGACGGCCAGAACGGCACGTCGACCGCGCCGGGCGTGCCGCCGAGGCGCTCCTCGACCCGTTCGGAGATCTTCTCGTAGAACGGGTCGCCGATGACCAGGGTGACGGCGGTGAAGCTGACCACCGCGAGCAGGCCGCCGATGCCGAGGAAAACCAGCCCGGCGGCCACCCGGACCAGGTTGCGCCAGGTGGCCGACCAGTCGTCGGCGAACGGGGTGACCAGTGCGGCCAGGTCGTCGACGAAGTAGGCCAGGGTGGCGAACGCGGCCACGAAGATCGCACCGGAGATCAGCGCCGGCACGATGCCGAGCAGCATCAGCGCGGGGCTGCGGACGTAGAGGCCGAGGCCGCGCAGGAGCAGGCCCACGCCGGTGAAGAACCGGCCGACGGCGCCGGTCACGGGCGCGGCGAGACGGGGTGCGTTCACGACCGCAGAGCCTAGTGGTCGCCGCCGTCCGACGCCCCGACGGCGGCCGTACGGCATCGGGGCAGGATGGACGGGTGCGGGCGGCCCGGTTGATCTCGTTGGTGTTGCTGCTCCAGGCGCGAAAGACGATGACCGCGGCCGAGCTGGCGCGGGAGTTGGAGGTGTCCGAGCGGACCGTCTACCGGGACGTCATGGCGCTCTCCGCCGCCGGGGTGCCGGTCTACTCCGACCGGGGCCGGGCCGGCGGCTACCGGTTGCTCGGCGGCTACCGGACCCGGCTGACCGGGCTGACCCGGGACGAGGCGGAGGCGCTCTTCCTGGCCGGGCTGCGCGGGCCGGCCGGCGACATGGGGCTCGCCGACGCGGTGGCCTCGGCCGAGCTGAAGGTGCTGGCCGCGCTGCCACCCGCGCTGCGCGACGCGCCGGCCCGCACGGGGCAGCGGTTCCACCTGGACGTGCCCGGCTGGTTCCGGGAGGTGGGGCCGCCGCCGTGGCTGACCGAGCTGGCGGGGGCGGTCTGGCGGGACCGGGTGGTCGAGCTGCGCTACCGGCGCGGGGACCGCGAGGTCACCCGGGAGCTGTCCCCGTACGGCCTGGTGCTCAAGAGCGGCGTCTGGTATCTCGTCGGCCGGGTCGGCGACGACGTGCGCACGTACCGGGTGGACCGGGTGACCGGCGTCGCGGTGAGCGGGGAGACGTTCGACCGGGACGAGGGCTTCGACCTGGCCGCCTACTGGCGGGAGCAGGCCGAGGCGTTCCTCCGGAGCATGCTGCGGGACCGGGTCACCGTCCGGCTGAGCCCCGCCGGCCTGCGCCAGCTCCGGCACCTGGCCGACGCTCCCTTCGTGTACGAGGAGGCGGTCGCCGCCGCCGACGGGCCCGACGGGCAGGGCTGGGTGGTGACCCGGCTGCCGGTCGAGTCCGTCGACGTGGCGTACAGCCAGTTGCTGGGGTTGGGGCCGGAGGTCGAGGTGCTCGATCCGCCGGGGCTGCGGGCGCGACTGGCGGAGGCCGCGTCGCGCGCCGCCGCGCTCTACGCGACGCGGCCTCCGCATCCGCCCGGGACGCTCCGGACCGACGCCGACGGTCAGCGGTAGCCGGTGACGTCGGCCGGTTTGCCGGGATCCTGCACCTCGACCAGGTACCGCCAGGCGTCCGGGCGGCTGCCGTCGAGGTCGGTGAAGCCGTACACCTTGGCCAGCTCGCCGCTGGACACGGACCGTCCGTTCCAGCGGGCCCGGTCCTCGTCGGCGGCCAGCGCAGCCACCGCGCGCCCGACGAACGCCGGCGACTCCGAGATGGCGAAGTGCGGCTGCTTGTCCAGGGCGTCCCGCCAGTTCTCCTCGGTGACCCCGAAGTGCTCCAGCATCGCCTCGGACCGGAGCCAGCCCGGGGTCAGCGCGACGGCGGTGCACCCGTGCGGCGCCACCTCGTGCGCCCAACTCGCCGCGAGCCGGTTCACCGAGACCTTGGCGAGGTCGTAGAAGACCGAGAGCCGGTAGTTGTCGTCGTTGTACTCCTTGGTGCCGTCGCCGACCTCCACCACCAGGCCGCCGGGGCGGCGGATCAGCAGCGGCAGCGCGAAGTGGCTGGTGATGATGTGCGTGTCGACCGCCAGCCGCAGGGTGCGGAAGCCCGCGTCGAGCGGCTGCTCCCACACCGGCTTCTCCCAGGTGATCAGCGGGTCGCCGCCCCAGATGTCGTTCACCAGCACGTCGAGCCGGCCCTGCTCGGCGTCGATCCGGGCGACCAGGTCGCGGACCTGCTCGGGGACGAGGTGGTCGACCCGGACGGCGATGCCGGTGCCGCCGGCCGCCGTGACCAGCTCGGCGGTCTCCTCGATGGTCTCCGGCCGGTCCATCTCGGAGCGGCCGGCCCGGCTGCTGCGGCCGGTGGCGTAGACGGTGGCGCCGGCCGCGCCCAACTGGACGGCGATCTGCCGGCCGGCGCCCCGTGTCGCCCCGGCGACGAGCGCGATCTTCCCTGTCAGCGGTTTCGTCATGCGGCGAGCCTGTCAGCGATACCTGACAGCGGAAGTCCGGTTTCGCGCATCGGGTGCATGCGGCATGCTCGCCGGCATGCACCTGCTGCTCTCCGGCATCGTCGGCTCGGTCGCGTACGGGCTGGCCGGCCCGGGCTCCGACGTCGACCGGATCGGCGTCTTCGCCGCGCCCACCGTCGCGTTCCACGGCCTGCACCCGCCCCGCGAGTCGGTGGTGACCACCGACCCCGACACGACCCTGCACGAGGCCGCGAAGTGGTGCCGGCTCGCGTTGAGCGGCAACCCGACCGCCACCGAGCTGGCCTGGCTGCCGGACGACTGCTACGAGACCCGGACGGAGTTCGGCGACCGGTTGATCGCCATCCGGTCGGCGTTCCTCAGCGCGCCCCGCGTCCGCGACGCCTACCTCGGCTACGCCGGTCAGCAGTTCCGCAAGCTGGAGTCCCGGGGCGACGGAGCGTTTTCGGCCGACACACGGCGACGGACCGCCAAGCACGCCCGGCACCTGGCCCGCCTGGTGCACCAGGGCCGGCTGCTCTACACGACCGGCGTGCTGGAGATCCGGCTCGCCGACCCCGGTTGGTTCCGGGCGTTCGGCGAGCGGGTGGCCGGCGGCGAGCTGGACGAGGCGCGCACGCTGCTCGCCGAGGCGGAACGCGACTTCGACCGTGCCCGCTCCCCGCTGCCGGACCGTCCGGACGAGGCCACCGTGGAACGCTGGCTGCTCGACGTCCGCGCCGCCCACCTGCCGCCCGAGCTGACCGCACCCTGACCCGCGCGCCCCGGGCGCGGCGGACGGCGGGCGGTGCCGGGAGCCGGGCTCGACATGCGGTTGGACCGGCCTGGGCGCGACTGCTAGCCTGCTCGGGCGTCCTCGATCTTGGAAGGGAGGTGGGCACCGTGTCCGTCACGACATCGCTGTGCTCCCACCCGGCCGCGAGGACGCCACGGTCCTGACCCGGGAGCACGTCACACCCGGAAGGATCCCCATGACCGACCTGGTCATCCGCCCGCTCACCGCGGGCGAGGAAGAACTGTTCAACTCGCTGCCCGACCCCGGGCTGGTGGGCCGCGCCGCGTTCGGCGAGAACTACTCCGCCATGGCCGCCGACGGCCAGTACCGTCCCGAGTGGAGCTGGGTGGCCCTGCGCGGCGACGTGGTGGTGGCCCGCGCCGCCTGGTGGGGCGGCCCGGACGACGACGCGCCGCTGGCCCTCGACTGGTTCGACTTCACCGACCGCGAGGCGGCGGTCCGGCTGCTGCGGACCGCGCCGCTGCGGGCCGAGTACTCGCTCTCGCTGCCACCCGGCTGGCGGGACGACCCGGCCGTCCGCGCGCAGGCCGAGGCCCGGATCGACGCCGCGACGGCAGCCGGCATGTCCGTGCTCGTCGAGCGGTACCGCTACCGCTGGAGGCCGGAGTGCGGCCTGCCCGCCCGCCCCGGGCGGCTGGAGTTCCGGCCGGAGCCGGACGACGCCGTGATCCTCGACGTGCTGCGCCGGGTGGGCGAGGAGAGCCTCGACGCACACACCCGGCACACCGCCGCCAAGCACGGGCCGGACGCGGCGGCGCAGGAGGAACTCGACCTGTTGCGCTGGCTGCCGAGCCCGCGCGACTGGTGGCGGCTGGCCTGGACGCCCGAGGGCGAACTGGTCGGCGTCACCGTGCCGGCCCGCAACCACACCGACCCGATCGTCGGTTTCATCGGCGTGGTGCCCGAGCAGCGCGGGCACGGGTACGCGTACGACCTGCTGGTCGAGGCCACCCACCTGCTGGTCGAGACGGGGGCGGAAGAGATCGTGGCGGCCACCGACCAGACGAACCACCCGATGGCCGCCAACTTCGCCCGCGCGGGCTACCCGATCGAGCGGGAACGCATCGACCTGGTGTGACCGCCCGACTCCCGGCGTCGGTGTCCGGCGCCGGGAGTCACCGGGTCAGTCCGTCAGCCGTACGCGGACCCGGCGGTTGGCGCGGCCCTTGCTCTGCCGATCTGGGCGGTGGAGGCCACGTGCGTGCCGCCGGCCTGGCCGTCCAGGGAGGTGTGTGACGCCCAGGTCAGGGCACGTTACTCGTTGAGGAAGGCGGATATCCGGCTGCGCAGGTCGGCGCGTTCGGTCCAGAGGACGCCGGGCCGGTCGTACACGTGCAAAGTGGCCCGGGGCAGCGCGGCCGCGAGCTGCTCGGCGACCTCGGCCGGGTGCAGGTCGTCGCCGGCACACCCGATCACCAGGGCGGGCGCGGTGACCGCTGCCAACGACCCGGCGTCGCGCAGCGGCGCCTGTTCGGGAAGGCTGGCGAGCCCCGGGGCGAGCCCGTCGCGGAGGAGCTGGTCGAGCCGCTGGCGCAGGTAGGCCCAGCCGGCGGGGGTGTTGCGTACCGCCGGCGGCAGCTCGGCCTGGACCACGTCGGCGACGGCGGAGGCGTCCCCGCTCTCCACGGCGTCGAACAGGGCGGTCAGCCGGTCCCGGGCGGCCTCGCCGCGCGGCCGGTCCAGCGCCGCGGGCAGGAAGAAGACCAGCCGCTCGAAGCGCTCGGGGCTCTCGGCGAGCAGCCGGCAGAGCGCGCCCGCGCCGAGGCTGGCGCCGAAGGCCCGGGTGGCGCCGCCGAGGTCGGCGACCGCGCGCAGGTCGCGGGCCAGGTCCAGGTAGCTCCACGGGCCGGGCGGCGTGTCGGAGCGGCCGTGCCCGCGGAACTGGAAGAAGAGCTTGCGGCCGGTCACCCCGCTGCCGAACGGCCGGGTGGTGGCGATGCCGTTGCCCAGCCCGTGCGCGAACACGGTGGTCGGCTCACCCGCCCCGGTGACGAGCTGCTCCAGGTGTACGCCGTGCGGCGTGGCGACCAGCTCGGTCTCCGGCTCGGGCAGGGCCGGCCTGCCGGTGCGCGGGGCGCCGGGGCCGGGCCCCCAGGTGCGGGGCCCGCCGTCCGGCGGGGGCGGCCAGCGGAAACCTCTCACCAGGACCCTCTGCCGTCGCTCAGGTCGCGTAGGCCGACCCGGACGTCGAGCAGGTAGATGAGGCCGGCCGCGATGCCGATCAGGCCGAAGATGCTGATCGGGCCGAAGCGGAGCAGGGTCATCAGCACCAGGCAGACGGCCAGGATGGCGATCCAGGCGCCCTTGGGCAGGGTGCCGATGGCGGTGAAGGCGTCGGAGCGCTGGGTGATGGCGTGCACCAGGGCGACGCCCTGCACGATCAACGCGAACACGAGCAGGATCAGCTCGATCACGTAGCGGACGTCGAAGGCGAAGAGCGGCGCGGCGTGGGCCATGACGGCAAGCTTATGCCGGCGACCCCGGAAACGTCCGACAGGACGCCTCCGGGGTCACCGGCGCAGGGGGTCTACTCGGCGGCCGGGCGGGTCCGCTTGGTGGCCCGGGGCAGCTTCGCCGACGGCGTGTCGGCCGGCTTGGCGGCGGCCTTGGTGGCCCGGGGCGCCCGGGTCGCCTTCTTGGCGGCGGCCGGCTTGGCCTCCACGACCTCGGCCACGTCGGCCGGCGTCGGCACCTCGGCGGTGGCCGGGGCCGGGGCCTCGGCGGTCGGCTGGGCCGGCACCGTCGCGGCGGCCCTGGCCGGCTCGGCCTCGGCCTCGGTGGCCTCGATGTCGGCGTTCACGGTCTCGGCGGCCCCCAGCACGCCGGCGCCGACGACCCGCTCGCCCCGGGCGACCAGCGCGACGTACGCGGCCTGCGCCCGCTCCTGCGCGGCCTGCGCGCCGGCGACCACCACGGCGGCGTTACGGGTCGCCACCTCGCGCAGCTTGTCCAGGTCGGCGACCTCGCGCAGCTTGTTGAGGTCGGCGACCTCGCGCAGCTTCTCCAGGTCCGCGACCTCGCGCAGCTTGTTCAGGTCGGCCGCCTCGCGGAGGCGCTTCAGGTCGAGGTCGGCCGAGACGGCCTTCTCCCGCAGACCGCTGGCGGTCAGGTTCGCCGTACGCAGCGTGTCGTTGGCCTTCTGCCGCAGCTCGAAGCCGGTGACGACGGCCTTGCCGCCCAGGTCGGCGACGACCCTGGTGCCGAGGTCGGTCACCACGGCGGGCAGCTTGCGGAGCTGCTGGAGGGCCAACTCGCCCGCGCCGGCGGCGGCGTAGATCGGGGCCGGGATTCGGTGGGTCTTCGGCTGGGTGGTCATCACTTCTCCTCTTCGGCCGCGTCGGCGGCCTTCCGGACCGCCCTGCGGGCGGCCTTCTTCGCGGGCGTGTCGGTCGGAGCGGGGGCGGGGCCGGCCTCGGTGACGGCGACCGACTCGAGGACGGCCTCGGTCGGCGTACCCTCCGGTGTGGTGGGTCCGGTGGCGGCGAGGTTGGCCAGGTCCGGCGCCTCGGGCGCGCCCGGGGCGACGCCGGGCTCGGTGCCGCCCGGCGTGGCGCCGGTGGCCGCCGCGGTCGCCTCGGCGAGCCGGGCGTTCTCCCGCCGGAACGTCTCGTAGATCTGGGTGAGCGACTGCTTCTGCGCCATCGTCAGGTCGGGGTCGACCGCGATGGCCGCGAGGACGCCCTGGCCCTCCTTGTCGTCGAGCAGCCCGGCACGCAGGTACATCGCCGGGGTGGAGACCCGCAGCGCGCTGGCGAGCTGCTGGAGCACCTCCGCGCTCGGCTTGCGCAGGCCGCGCTCGATCTGACTGAGGTACGGGTTGCTGACCCCCGCCTGCTCGGCGAGCTGCCGGAGCGAGATCTTCGCGTTGCGACGCAGGTCGCGAATGAACCCGCCGACGTCGGGAAGGTCTTTACCAGTGGCCATACCCCGACGTTAGCCCGCCCTGCTAACTCCTGCAAGCAAAACGCTAACCAGAGTTAGCGAGGTCTCATTGGCAGCTTGCGTGCCCGATCGTCACCTGCGTACCTTCCTGCGATGACCAAGATCGAAGTGAACGGGGCGCTGCTCGCGTACGACGACACCGGCAGCGGCACCCCCGTCGTCCTGCTGCACGCCGGTATCGCGGACCGCCGGATGTGGCGGGAACAGGTCGGCCCACTGGCCGAGCGGCACCGGGTGATCGCCCTGGACCTGCGCGGCTACGGCGACTCGGAGCTGCCGCCGGCCCCGTTCGCCCACCACGACGACGTGGCGGGGCTGCTCGACGCGCTCGACCTCCCCCGGGCCGCCCTGGTCGGCTGCTCGTTCGGCGGCGCGGTCGCGATCGACACCGCGCTGGCCCACCCGGACCGGGTGACCGCGCTCGCCCTGCTCGGCACCGCCGTCTCCGGGCACGAGTGGTCCGAGGAGGCGAACGACCTCTGGGAGACGCTGGTGGGCGAGGTCGACCCGGAGGACTTCGCCGCCAGCGCCGCCGGTGAGGTGCGGTTCTGGGTGGTCGGTCCCGGACGCCGCCCGGAGGACGTCGACCCTGGGCTGGTCGCGTTCGCCGTCGAGATGGACCAGCGGGCGCTCGCCGCCGAGCTGGCCCTCAGCGCGGTGGACGTCGTCGAACTCGACCCGCCCGCGATCGGACGCCTCGGCGAGCTGCGGATGCCGGTCCTGGTCACCGCCGGAGCCGCGGACGTGCCCGACATCAGCCGGCTCGCCGACCGGATCGCGGCCGAGGCGCCGGGCGCGACCCGCCTGCCCGACGTGCCGGACGGGGCCCACCTGCTGCCGCTGGAGCGTCCCGCCCCGGTCAACGCCGCCCTGCTCGACTTTCTCCCCTGACGCCCGACCCGGCCCGGCGCCCCACCGTCGCCGGGCCGGCCGGCGCGGCGTGGCGGGCTACCAGACGGGGCGTACGGCGCCGACCGGGAGGCCGCCGCCGAAGAGCGGCACCTCGGCGTACTCGGCCAGTACCGGGGCGTCCAGGCCGAGGCGGCGCAGGGCGGAGACCAGCACCGGCATCCGGGCCCGACCCGCACCGTCGTCGATCTTGAGGGCCACCGCGCCGATCCCGGGCACCGCGGCGGCGATGACGCCCTCGGCACCCACCTTGGCGAGCAGCCCGGGGACGCCGCGCATCAGCCGGGTGTCGTCCGCCTGCGTGCCGCCGACGATCTCCGGGTGGGCGCGCATCGCGTCGGCCACCGTCCGGGGCACGGAGCCGGGCTCCGCCGAGACCAGCCGGAGGTACGCGCCGGCCAGGCCGGTCAGCGACACCGCGAGCACCGGAGCGCCGCAGCCGTCCACCCCGACCGCCGCCGCCCGCTCGCCGGCGAACTCCTCAACGGCGTCACGGAGCCGCTGCTGCAACGGGTGCTCCGGGCGCCAGTACCCGTCAAGCGGCCAGCCGGCCGCCAGGCAGGTCAGCAGCATCCCGCTGTGCTTGCCGGAGCAGTTCATCTGCGTACGGGTGGGACCGCCGCCGGCGCGCAGCACGGCGGCCCGCGCGTCCTCGCCCACCGGCAGGTCCGGCGGGCAGTGCAGGGCCGACTCGTCCAGCCCCGCGCCGGCCAGCAGCGCGCCCACCCGGGCCAGGTGGAAGTCCTCCCCGGCGTGGCTGGCCGCGACCAGCGCCACGTCCGCCGGGTCGGTCAGCGACAGCCCGGCGCGGAGCATCCCGACCGCCTGCATCGGCTTGTTGGACGAGCGCGGGAAGACCGGGGAGGTCACGTCCCCGGCACCGGCCACCGGCGCGCCGTCGGCGTCGAGGACCACCACCGAACCCCGGTGCACGCCCTCGACGAACCCGGACCGGACCACCTCGGCGAGCGGCACGCCGCCCTCGTACGTCTTTCCCACGGTGTGGACGGTACCGACCACCCGGCCGCCCCGGACGGGCGGGTGACCAGGCAGTCGACGCCCGGGCGTACAGGAGTGCCGGCGGGGCCGCCGCTTACCGCGCGGCGGCCGGTACGCCGAGCAGCCCACGCGCCTCGGCGGTGGTCAGCGGCGGCCGCTGGGCGAGCTGGGCGAAGCCGACCGCCCGGGCGACGAGCTGCATGTTGGACTCCACCGGGCGGCCCTTGGCGTAGGTCACCGTGTCCTCCATGCCGACGCGCAGGTGCCCGCCGGCCGAGAGCGACGCCAGCATGACCGGGATGGTGCTGCGGCCGATGCCGGTGGCCGAGAAGGTCGTGCCCTCGGGCAGGTCGCGCAGCGCCTGGTGGGCGGCGACCAGCGCCGAGGTGGTGCCCGGCATGCCGCCCGGCACACCCATCACGAAGTCGACGTGCACGTGCCCGCCGGCCGGCAGGCCGTACTTGCCGAGCAGGCGCTGGAGGGCCGTCAGGTGGCCGAGGTCGAAGATCTCGTACTCCGGCACGATGCCGCGCTCCTGCATCCGGGTGTGCAGGTCGACGATGAACTCCCAGCGGTTGAGGAAGACGTCGTCGCCAAAGTTGAGCGTGCCCATCGTGCAGGAGGCCATGTCGGGCCCCGCGTCGAGCACGGCGAGCCGGTCGGCCTCCGGGTCGGTCACCGCGCCGCCGGAGGAGAGCTGCACGATCAGGTCGGTGCTCTCCCGCAGCGCCGCCACGGTCTCCCGCAGCCGCCCCTGGTCCAGGGTCGGCTTCGCCTCGTCGTCGCGGATGTGGACGTGGATCACGGCGGCGCCGAGCGCCTCGCACTCCTTGGCGGTGAGCAGCAGCTCGTCGAGCGTCACCGGCAGCGCCGGCACCTCCGCCTTGGCCGACTCCGCGCCGGTGGGGGCAACCGTGATCAACGTCCCTGTCGTCATGCCCGGATCCTAGACCGAGGCCGGGGAACCAGTCGACCGTAACTTTTCCGGCCTCAGCGCCGCGAAGGAGAGATTCTTTCGCCGTCCGACGACTAGGCCGGATCGATCGCGGCAGCGGTCTCGCCGACGAGCAGGCGGGCGTCGTCGGCGACGTTGCGCTTGACCACGGCCAGGGCGACCTGGCCCAGCTCGTGGTGGTGCACGGCGGTGCCGACGAAACCGACCGCCCGGCCGTCGAGGGTCACCGGCGTGCCGGCGGTCGGCGGCTGGTCGGTGGTGACCCCGTCCAGGTGCAGCAGGACGAGCCGACGTGGTGGCCGGCCCATGTTGTGCACCCGGGCCACGGTCTCCTGACCCCGGTAGCAGCCCTTGTCGAGATGCACGGCGGGGGCGACCAGGTCCACCTCGGCCGGGATCGTCCGGTGGTCGGTGTCCACCCCGACGCGGGCCCGCCGGGCGGCCACCCGCACCGCCTCGTACGCCCACAGCCCGGCCACCGGCACCCCGTCGCCGCGCAGCTGGGTGACCACCTGTTCCATCGCGGCCCGGGGCACCAGCAGGTCCACGCCCAGCGGGCCGCGTCGCGCCCACCCGCCGACCGGGAGCGGCTTGACGTCGTACAGCGCGGTCGGCCGGGGCGGCACCTCGCCGGCGCGGAACTTCGGGCCGGGCACCGCGACCACGTCGGGTACGGCCAGCCCGGTCACGCCGAGCGTCTCGGCCGCGGCCGGGGCCTCCGGCCCGACCAGCGAGAGCAACGCGTGCTCGCCGGTCGCGTCGCGCGGCTCGACCCTGCTGAAGAACCGCATCTTCTCCAGGTAGGACAGCAGGTCCGTGGTGGCGCCCGGCTCGGTGTCGAGCCAGGTGGTGACGCCGTCCTCGGCCACCATGGCGTGCTGCTCGACGTGCCCGTGCGGCGAGAGCACCAGCAGCTCGGTGCCCTGACCGGGGGCGAGCTGCGCCAGGTGCTGGGTGGTGAGGGTGTGCAGCCAGCCGATCCGCTCCTCGCCGGGCACCGCGACGACGCCCCGGTGCGAGCGGTCGACCAGGCCGACCGTGGTCTCGAGGGTGCGCTGCTCGCGCATCGGGTCGCCGTAGTGCGCGGCCACCCCCCGGACGCCGGCCGCCACGTGCGCCGGCTCGGGCTGGTCCCGGCTGGCCTCGTCGATGCTCTCGACGCTCACCGCGCCCGCGATGTCGATCATTTATCGTCCCCGTTCTCGCAGCGGTCGCAGACGCCGAAGAGGGAGACGTGGCCGATGTCCACCCGGAACCCGCGCTGCTGTGCCAACCGGTCGGCCAGCGGGCTCAGCAGCTCCGGATCGATCTCGTCGATCGCGCCGCACTCCCGGCAGACGAGGTGGACGTGCTGGTCCTCGCCGGCCGCGTGGTAGGTCGGCGAGCCGTGCGAGAGGTGGGTGTGGGTGACCAGGCCGAGCCGTTCCAGCAGCTCCAGCGTCCGGTAGATGGTGGTGATGTTGACCCCCGCGGCCACCTCCCGGACGGCCGTGTGCACCTGCTCCGGGGTGGCGTGCCCCAGGTCGAGCACGGCCTGGAGGACCAGCTGCCGCTGCGCCGTCAGCCGCAGCCCACGGGCGCGGAGCATTTCCGCGAGGGAGGATTCGGACACCGTCCGATCATAGTTCGCCCGACCGCCCCGGCCGCCGGGTCGAACGGCCCGACGAGTTTCCCGCGCCACCCGACGGCGCCGGGCGGGCGGTGACCTGCCCGCACCGGGCGGCAGCGGTGCGCACGCCCGCCGCTACGCTCGGCGGTCATGGTGGCGTCGAGGATCGCCGTGCTGGGGCGCGGGCTGGTGCCGCCCGGGGAGCCGGTGCTGCGCGGCGACGACCGGGGTGTGCTGCACGGCGACGGGCTCTTCGAGACCATGCACCTGCGGGGTGGGCGGCCGTGGCTGCGCGACGCCCACCTGGCCCGGCTGGCCCGGGCGGCGACGGCCCTCGAACTCCCCCTGCCCCCCACCGACGTGCTGGTCGACCTGCTGGAGACCGTGAGCGCCGGCTGGCCGGCCGAGGTCGAGGGCGCGCTGCGGCTGGTCTGCACCCGGGGCCCGGAGGGCGGCGGCCCGCCGAGCGTCCACGCCACGCTGGGCGAGGTGCCGGCGGCGACCCGGGCGGCCCGCCGGGACGGGATCACCGTCGCCACCCTGCCGCTCGGCGTCGCGGCGCGGGCCCGCGCCGCACTCGACTGGCTGCCCGCCGGCGTCAAGTCCACCTCGTACGCGGTGAACACCGCCGCCCGTCGCTGGGCGGCCCGCAGCGGGGTGGACGACGCGCTCTGGGTCTCCTCGGACGGGTACGCCCTGGAGGGCCCGACGGCGAACCTGGTCTGGCTGGCCGGCGACACCCTCCACACCGTGCCCGCCGCCGAGACGGGCGTCCTGCCGGGCGTGACCGCCGCCTGGCTCCTCGCCCACGCCCACGAACTGGGCCTGCGCGCCGACGAGCGCCTCGTGACGCCGGCCGGCCTACGCGCCGCCGACGGCGTCTGGCTCACCTCGTCCGTACGTGGCCTGGCGGAGGTCCGCACCCTGGACGCCGTCCCGCTGCGCCGCTCCCCGCACACGCCCGCCCTCCAGGCCCTGCTGGGCTTCCCCCTCCCCTGACCGGGGAGGGGGAGAGATGGCGGGAAGCGGAAGGGACGGTCGGACGGGTCAGCCGCCCACGCGGACGAGGCGGGCGGAGAGGTGCGGCGAGAGGCCGTGGCCGACGGCGGCCATCTCCTGGGCGTAGAGCAGCGCGCCCTCGACGATGCCGAAGAGGCGGTGACCGGCGGTGACCTCCTTGGCGGTCGCCGTACGGACCACCGCGTCGGTCACGAACTCGAGCTGGGTGCCCTTGCGCTTGCCGATGTGCAGCTCCATGACCCCGGTCGGGGTCGTCATCAGCGCTTCCAGCTCGTCGGTGACCCGCTCGCCGTCCATCACCGGTCGCCACCAGCCGACCTCGCGGCCCGCCGGGCGGACCGGCCTGCTCTGCTCGTCCAGGATCCAGGCGCGCGACTCGTAGAACAGGAACGGCCGGCCGTCGTGGCTGATCCGGATCTCCTGGGCGTAGTCGAAGTCCTCGATCGTGGGGTAGCCGCCCCGGCCACGGCCGCGCCACACACCGACGTACGGCAGCAGGCCGTCCAGCGACGGGTGCAGCTTCGGGCCCACCCGCAGGTCGTGACTCTCCTCGTAGGGATACGGGTCGACCGGCGGCGCGTTCAGCCACGGCGGCGGCTGCAGGGGGTTCTCGTCGCTCACCGGTTCACTCCGCCTCTCCTCGTCCGCGACCGCGAGACGAACACTCGCGCTCACCAACGTCCTCTCGATATGCGTACGGCAAGGTAGACCAGGCCACCGGCGAGCGCGCCCAGGCCGGCGACCAGCAGGCTGACGAACCCGATCTCGGTAACCATCGCGACCATCCTATGCTGGGCCCCATGGCCCGCACTCTCGTCGTCAAGGCCACCGCCGGCGCGGACGCCCCCGAGCGGTGCGCCCAGGCCTTCACCGTCGCCGCCACCGCGGCCGCCGCCGGGGTGGACGTGTCGCTCTGGCTGACCGGGGAGTCGACCTGGTTCGCGCTGCCGGGCCGGGCGCAGGAGTTCGAGCTGCCGCACTCGGCCCCGCTGGCCGAGCTGCTGCACGTGATCCTGACGACCGGCACGGTGACCGCCTGCACCCAGTGCGCCGCCCGACGGGACATCGGCCCGGACGACGTGCTGCCGGGCGTCCGCATCGCCGGCGCGGCGGTCTTCGTCGAGGAGGCGATGGCCGAGGGGGCGCAGGCCCTGGTCTACTGACCCTCGCCCCCTCGATACCGGCCCGGCAGGTCGGGCCAGTCCCTACGCTTCGAGATGTGACCGAGGCGACGGAGCGGTTCTTCGAATCACTGCCGGCGCGCGCCCCGCAGGTGTTGCGCAGTCCGGTCAGCGGGACGATGCAGATCGACCTCGCCCGGGGCAACCAGACGACGCACTGGTTGGTCCGGCTCCAGCCGGGCGCGATCGACGTCAGCCGCAACCGAGGGCCGGCCGACGCGATCTGGTACACGAGCGAGGACCTGTTCGAGCGGCTCGTCACCGGCCGGGCCCAGGCCATCTCGAGCGTGCTGCGCAACGAGAGCAGCTTCAGCGGCGAGGTCGTGCTCTTCCTGATGTTCCGCCGGTTCTTTCCCGACCCGCCGGGCACCCGGGACCCGAGGCAGGTCGCCCGCGAGCAGGCCGGACGGCTGCGGTGAGGCAGTCGGTCAGCATCCTGGACGGCAACACCTTCCTGGTCAGCGACCGGCACGGCGACATCGAGCCGTCCCTCGACTTCCCGACGGGGCTCTTCTCCTTCGACACCCGGTTCCTCTCCACCTGGGTGCTCAGCCTCGACGGCGAGCGGCTGCACGCGCTCTCCGTCGACGACGCCGAGTCCTTCCGCACCCGCTTCTTCCTCGTTCCCGGCGAGCCGACCCACTACCTGGACGCGAAGGTGTCGATGATCCGGCGCCGGTCCATCGGCGGCAGCTTCGAGGAGGAGCTCACGGTGCTCAACCACGCCGGGAGGGAGACGGAGTTCACCGTCCGGTTGGACATGGGCGCCGACTTCGCGGACCTGTTCGAGATCAAGCACGTCCGGCAGAAGCACGGCCACACCACCGCCACCGTCGGCGACGGCGAGCTGCGCCTCACCTACCGCCGGGAGAACTTCCGCCGCGAGACGGTGATCAGCTCCAGCGCGCCCGCGGACGTCGAGGTCTCCGGCATGACCTTCCGGATCCGCCTCGCCCCGCACGGCGAGTGGCGCACCCGGCTGCACGTGACCACCATCGTCTACGGGGCGCGCGGCGAGGACGTCCGCGCCAACCTGCCGCTGTACGGGGGCAGCCGCACCCCGGCCGCGATCCGTGCCGAGCAGGACGAGCTGATCGCCGACGCGCCGAAGCTCGGCTGCGACTGCCAGCCGCTGGCCGGGGCGTACCGGCAGAGCCTGGTGGACCTGTCGGCGCTGCGCTACGAGTCGATCGCCCTCGGCGTACGGCTGATGGCCGCCGGGCTCCCGTGGTTCATGACCCTGTTCGGTCGGGACAGCATCATCACCTCGCTCCAGGTGGTGCCCTTCCTGCCGGAGCTGATCCCGGCGACCATCGTGATGCTGGCCGGCCTCCAGGGGTGCCGGCTCGACGACTTCCGGGACGAGGAGCCGGGCAAGATCCTGCACGAGCTGCGCTACGGCGAGACGGCGGGCTTCGAGGAGCAGCCCCACTCGCCGTACTACGGGTCGGCGGACTCCACGCCGCTGTTCGTCATCCTGCTCGACGAGTACGAGCGGTGGACCGGCGACGCCGGGCTGGTACGGCAGTTGGAGGCCCAGACCCGCGCCGCGCTCGCCTGGATCGACACGTACGGCGACCTGCTCGGGACCGGATACCTGTGGTACCAGACGCGCAACCCGCAGACGGGCTTGCAGAACCAGTGCTGGAAGGACTCCTGGGACTCGATCTCCTACCACGACGGCCGGCTGCCCGGCTTCCCCCGCGCCACCTGCGAACTCCAGGGGTACGCGTACGACGCGAAGATCCGCGGCGCGCGACTGGCCCGGACGTTCTGGGGCGACCCCGCGTACGCCGACCGACTGGAGCGGGAGGCGGCCGAGCTGAAGATGCGGTTCAACCGGGACTTCTGGATCCCGGAGCGGGAGTTCTACGCGCTCGCCCTCGACGCCGACGGCCGGCACGTGGACGCGCTCAGCTCCAACATGGGGCACCTGCTGTGGAGCGGCATCGTGGACGAGTCGCGGGCCGGCCGGGTCGCCGAGCACCTGCTGGGCCCGCGGCTCTTCTCGGGCTGGGGCGTGCGGACCCTCGCCGACGACCAGGGGCGGTACAACCCCGTCGGCTACCACGTGGGGACGGTGTGGCCGTTCGACAACTCGATCATCGCCTGGGGCCTGTGGCGGTACGGGTTCCGCCGGGAGGCCAGCCAGATCTGCGACGCGATGGTGGCCGCGTCCCGGTTCTTCGGGGGGCGGCTGCCGGAGGCCTTCGCCGGCTACGAGCGGAGGCTCACCGAGTACCCGGTGGAGTACCCGACCGCGTGCAGCCCGCAGGCCTGGTCGGCGGGGACCCCGCTGCTGCTGCTACGGGTGATCCTCGGGCTGGAGCCGCAGGGCGAGCACCTGATCATCGACCCCGCCGTGCCCGAGGGGATGGGACGGGTCGAGCTGCTCGACATTCCCGGCCGCTGGGGTCACGTCGACGCCCTCGGGCGCAGCCGCGCCCCGCACGACCCCGCCCACGACCAGGGCCGCTGACCGTCGGCCTCAGGCCGGGCAGCCGGTGGTGGCGGAGAGGACGACCCGGTCGTCCGGGAGGTCGGCGACGACGGTGACGGCGCCGTGCCGGTAGGCGTACGCCTGGGGGGTGTCCAGCAGCGGGACGCGGGCGACGGGGGCCAGCGCGGCGGCCGGGGACGGCGGGGCCGGGACGGCTGCGGCCCGCGCGGTGCGGGCGGCGCCGCCGGCGGGGCAGGGCGCGACGACCACCTCGGGGGCCGCCGCGGCCGGGCCGCCGAGGGCCCGCAGCGCGGCCGCCAGGGCCTCGGTCTCCGCGCCGGTGGCGTCGGCCGTCGGCGCGGCGTAGTCGTCGCCGACCGGCCGGCAGCCCGTGTCGGCGACCAGCCGGACCCGGCCGTCCCCGACGACGGTGCCCTCGACGGTGACGAACTCGCCCGCGTCGGCGCGCAGCAGGGGCCCGTCCGAGGTCACCCGGACCCCGGCCCGCCAGTGCCCCGGGAGCCGGTCCGCGACCTGTTCCAGCAGCGCCCGCTCCTCGCCCGCGGGCACGAACGCCTCGACGGCGCGGACCAGGGTGGCGCCGTCGGCGAACGGGGTGACCCGGCAGCCCCGCTCGACCTCGGGCGGGGTCAGCACGGCGGTGTCGCCGGCCGCCGCGGCCAGCTCGCCGGCCGCGCGGTCGACGACCGGGCCGGCCTCGGCCAGGCTGCGCTGTTCCCGGACGGTCGGCGGGTCGTCCCGCACCGACGTCCAGGTGAGCACCGTCAGCAGCACCGCCCAGGCCACGGTGGCGGCGAGCAGCCAGGGCAGCCACCGCCGGGACGCCGGCCGGTCGGGACCGGTCGGCGGGGCCTGCCCCGCCTCTACGACACCGTTCACGAGGTCATCGTGTCACGCCGGTGGAACGCGCCCGGAAACGGTCGTGGCCCGCCACCCTCGGCGAGGAGGGGCGGGCCACGGGCCGATCAGAGCGTGGGTCAGGAGGCGACGGTGACGGCGACCTCGTTGATGCCCCGGCCGGCGGTCACGGCGGTGTCGCCGTTGCCGTGCCGGGAGAGCGCCCGCAGGGTCCAGGTGCCCGGCGCGGCGAAGAACCGGAACTGGCCGGCCGGAGAGGTCACCACCTCGGCGGTGAACTCACCGGTCGAGTCGAGCAGCCGGACGTACGCGCCCGGCACGGCCTCGCCCGCGTCGGACCGGACGACGCCGGTGATCACGGTCTCCTTCTCCAGGTCCAGGCTCGCGGGCAGCGGGGCGGCCTGGTCGGGTGCGGCGCAGCCGGCGGCGGTGGGTGCGGTCATGGCTCAGGCCTCCCCGGGCTCGTCGCCGAGCGCCACCGGCACGCCGACCAGCGAGCCGTACTCGGTCCAGGATCCGTCGTAGTTCTTCACGTTGCGGTGCCCGAGCAGCTCCTGGAGCACGAACCAGGTGTGCGAGGAGCGCTCGCCGATCCGGCAGTAGGCGATGGTCTCCTTGCTGTCGTCCAGCCCGGCGTCGGCGTAGATCTTGCGCAGCTCGTCGTCGGACTTGAAGGTGCCGTCCTCGTTGGCCGCCTTCGACCACGGCACGCTGATCGCGGTGGGGATGTGCCCGGCCCGCTGCGCCTGCTCCTGCGGCAGGTGGGCGGGGGCGAGCAGCCGGCCCGCGAACTCGTCGGGGCTGCGCACGTCGACCAGGTTCTTGGTGCCGATCGCGGCCACGACCTCGTCGCGGAAGGCCCGGATGGAGGTGTCCGGCTCCTGCGCCACGTACTGGGTCGCCGGGCGGGTCACCACGTCGGTCACCAGCGGGCGGGCGTCCAGCTCCCACTTCTTGCGGCCGCCGTCGAGCAGCTTCACGTCGCGGTGGCCGTAGAGCTTGAAGTACCAGTACGCGTACGCGGCGAACCAGTTGTTGTTGCCGCCGTAGAGGATGACGGTGTCGTCGTTGCCGATGCCGCGCGCGGAGAGCAGCGCCTCGAACTGGCTCTTGTTGACGAAGTCCCGGCGCACCGGGTCCTGCAGGTCGGTCTTCCAGTCCAGCTTGATCGCGCCGGCGATGTGGCCGGTGTCGTAGGCCGAGGTGTCCTCGTCGACCTCGACGAAGACGACGCCCGGGGCGTCGATGTTCTTCTCGGCCCACTCGGCCGAGACGAGTGCGGTGTCGCGACTCATCAGATCACTCCCTGGTGAGGATGGACGGTGAGCCAGCGCGCGGAAATCGATAAATATGACTGTCGCACCACGCGCGGGACCCATAGCTAGGAAACGGATCACGGGTTCGTGCGACGGCGCCGCTGCCGGGCGTTCGGTGGGAGAGCACCGGGGGTACGCGGACCCTGAGTGCCACTGGCTGCGTCAGGCAGCCGAGGACAGCCCCGCCGTCAGATGACGGGGCGACACAGGCAGGTGGCCACGCGGCACAGGTCGACCGCGCGCCGTTTGGTGAGGAGCGTCCCCATGAGCAGGGAGCCTACCAGCCACGCCCGGAGAGGCCATCGGACCGACCAGCATCCGGGACGCGCCGCCGGGCCACGAGGGCTCAGCCGGTGGCGGAGTTGATCGGCACGTTCCGCGCGTCCGCGGTAACCGCCAGTCCCTCGGGCAGCGGCCGGACCTCCCGGACGGTGAGCTGGAACGGCAGGTCAGGCAGGGGCACGTCGATCGAGATGCTCTTGGCGTAGTTGTTGAGCATCGTCCGGGCCAGCGGCACGTTCGGCAGCCCTGCGGCGTTCAGGTCGTTGAAGCGCAGCGCCACCTGCCCCTCCTCGCCGACGGTGATGTCGGCGGTGCCGGTCACGGTGAGCCGCTGGCCGAGGATGTCGACCGGGGCGGTGACGGCGAGCCGGCCGCCCTGCTCCGCGAGCTTCAGCCCCGGCCGGTCGAGCAGCGCGGCGAGGCTGTCGTAGCTGATCGTGCCGGTGCCGTCGACCGTCTCGGCGACCACGTCGCCCTGGCCGGAACGGATCGTGTCCAGCGACGCGCGGACGTTGCGGGCGTCCACGTCGAGCTTCGGCAGCGCGACCACGTCGCCCTGCACGGAGCCCCGCACGTCGCGCATCCCGATGGAGATGCGCTCGTACCGGCCGTCGAGCACCTGGGTCAGGAACGGGAACCCGCCGACCTCGACCTCCGGCGCCGAGGACTGCGCCCCCTGGTTGGCGACCTCCTGCCGGATCTGGTCGGCGATGGCGCGCTCGGCCACCCCGGCCGCGACCCGGTCGGCCACGACGATCAGGCCACCGAGGAGCAGGAGCAGGACGACGAGGGTGACGAGCACCTTGCGCCCGCGTCGCCGGGGTCGCTCCTCGTACGTGTGATCCTGCGCCACGCCGCCTCCTGTCGTGAGTGCCCTGGGTGCCGCGTCGCGGCCCCTCCGTGGTACCCGAACGGGGAAATCCTCAACCGCGCCTCAGAGGACGAGCTTGCACATGGCGTACGCGGCCGGCGCGGCGAGGGCGAAGCCGCCCAGCGGCCCCTGCATGTGCCGGGCGACCCACATGGTCGGCGGCTCCCCCGCCATCAGCCGGCCCGCCTCCGCGTACCCCACGGCGAGGTCGGCCAGCACGGCGGCGACCGCCGCGACCAGCCCGATGATCGCGGCCTTGGTCGGGGTGAAGGGCGTCACCAGGTAGCTGCCGAGGACGGCGCTGACCAGCGTGCCGACCATGGCGCCGCCGACCACGCCGGCCGCGCCCCGGGGCACCTGCGGCGCCAGCCGCGGCCAGGGCGCCACCGCGTCGGTGAGCCGGGCGACGGTGAGCGCGACCCCGCTGGCGGTGAGGCAGACGGTGATGGCCTGGGTGCCGGCCGGGATCCGGCTGAGCGTGATCAGGGTGGCGAAGGCGACGACGCCCACCACGATCAGCAGGGTGCCGCCCAGGGAGTCGGTCACCCGCACCCGGTCGACCCGCCGGACGAGTTGACCGAGCACCCCGAGCAGGAAGGCGCCCACCGCGACGTAGCCCAGCGGCGCCAGGCCGGCGACGTCCGTCTGCACGGCGGCGGCGTCGGCCGCGACCGCGGCCACCACGCTGACCAGGGCGACCAGCAGCAGCGCCGGCGGCCGCATGGCCATCGTCCAGGCCAGCACGAAGAGCAGTTGTACGCCGAAGACGATGCCCGCGAACGGCAGCCGGTGGCCCGGGCCGGAGGTCTGCGCCCCGAGCACCAGGCCGATGCCCAGCAGGAGCGCGAACCCGGCGACGGCCAGCGCGAGCGGGCGGTGCACCTCGACCGGCTCCACCGCCTCCTCGTCGGGCTCGGCGTCCGCCTCGTCGTCGGGCCGGCGCGGCGGCTCGCCATCGCGGCGGGCGCGACGCGGCCCGCCGCGCTCGCGGCGGTCGCCGTCGTCGTCAGGGGCCGGCCCGGTGCGCGGCGCCGGCGGCTGGCCACGGGACGGGCCCGAGGGCCCCGGGCGGGGCCCGTCGGACCACGGGTCGCGGCCGGTCTCGGGCGAGCTGGAGGGAAACACGCCACGATCGTGCCAGACCGGCCGGCCGGCGCGGAGGTCACGGTTTCGGCAACGTTAAAACCTGAGGCGCGATCATGGGCAAGCCGGGCAAACAGGAAAGGACGCGGAGGTGACGCCGAGGCCATCGGTTACGCTCAAGCCGCTACCCGCCCGTCAGCGACGCCGGGACCCACGCAAGTTCATCAGCGCCACACCCTGGGGAAAGGCGCTGGTCGCGCGCGGCCGACGGCCGCCGGGACGGAGGTGATCGTGGAGATCCTGCTGCTGGTGACCGCACGCGCAGGCGAACCATCCGCTGTGCTGCCGGCGCTCGACCTGCTGCCGCACTCGGTCCGCACCGCGCCGCGCGACGTCCGCACCCTGGTGGCCGGCCCCAGCCCGGACGCGGTGCTGGTCGACGCCCGGTCCGAGCTGAGCGAGGCCCGGGCCACCTGCCGGATGCTGCACGCCACCGGGCTCGGCGTGCCGCTCGTCGCGGTGGTCACCGAGGCCGGGCTGATCGCGCTCAACGCCGACTGGGGCGTCGACGACGTCATCCTCGCCTCGGCGGGCCCGGCCGAGGTGGAGGCCCGGCTGCGGCTGGTGGTCGGCCGGCTGAGCAGCGCGACGTCCGGCGCCGGCGGCTCGATCCGCGCCGGCGAACTCACCATCGACCCGGACACCTACGCCGCGAAGCTGAAGGGCCGGCCGCTCGACCTGACCTACAAGGAGTTCGAGCTGCTGAAGTTCCTGGCGCAGCACCCCGGCCGGGTGTTCACCCGGGACCAGCTCCTGCGGGAGGTCTGGGGCTACGACTACTTCGGCGGCACCCGCACGGTCGACGTGCACGTCCGGCGGCTGCGGGCGAAGCTCGGCTCCGAGTACGAGTCGATGATCGGCACGGTGCGGCAGGTGGGCTACAAGTTCGTCGTGCCGCCGTCCCGATCGCTGCCGGAGTCGGAGCACGCCCCGCTGCCCGTCTGACTCTCTTCCCCTTTCGGGGACGTGTTCGTATATGCCCTTTTTGCGCAACTCGCCGGCTCTATTCTGACTGCCGGGTTTGCTGGCAAAGGGGGCGGCGGCGTGCGCATCGACCACGGGGAAGACGGTTCGGCACGGACGGGCAGGACGGCCTGGGATCCCTCCGCCGCGCGCGCCGTCGGCATCGTCGCGCTGGTCGTGACCGCCCTGCTCGGCACGGCGTACGCGCTCGGCCGCAGCCTGATCCCCGACCGGCCCACCGCCGGCGTGACAGCCGGCCAGCACTACGCCGACCAGCCGCCGACGAATGACTCCACGCCCGGCGACGACCCGAGCACCGGGCCCTCGACCGCCGCGCAGGACGGCGACACCGACCCGACCCGCGCACCGACCGGGGCCGACGGGCCGTTCGGCACACAGACCACCAGCGGCACCTCGCTGGTCGCCCTGACGTTCGACGACGGGCCGGACCCGCTCTACACCCCGCAGGTACTCGCCGTGCTGCGCGAGCACCGCGTCCGGGCCACCTTCTGTGTGGTGGGCGAGAACGCGCAGAGCCACCCCGACCTGATCCGGGCGATCGTGGCCGACGGGCACACCCTGTGCAACCACAGCTGGAACCACGACGTCACCCTCGGCGAGCAGTCGCCGAAGTCCATCCGGGCGGACCTGCTGCGCACCAGCGAGGCGATCCGGGCGGCGGTGCCGGGGGCCCCGATCGCGTACTACCGCCAACCCGGCGGCGCCTGGACCACCTCGGTGGTGTCCGTCGCCCGGGAACTGGGGATGACCCCGCTGCACTGGACGGTCGACACGGTCGACTGGAAGGTGCCGGGAGCCGGTCGGATCGCCGCGAGCGTCCGCACGCAGGTCGAACCCGGCTCGGTCGTGCTGCTGCACGACGCCGGCGGCGACCGGCAGGGCACGGTGGACGCGCTGTACGAGATCCTGCCGGACCTGACCAGCCGGTTCCGGGTGGAGGCGCTGCCCAACGGCGCGACGTGAGACGCGGCGACCCGCCCAGCGCGGCCACCCACCCGACCGGACTCGGCGCGCCTGCCCGCCCGACCGCCGGCGTGACGCCCGCTACACGGCCCGGCGGGGCGGGTCGAGGTCGGCGGGATCGGCGGCCGGCGGGACTACCGTGACGGCATGAGCAGCGCCGCACCGACCAACCAGCAGGTGACCCGGACCGACCGCCTCAGCCCCACGGAGATCACCGAGGTACTGGCCCTCGCGGGGGCAGCCGGCGACGCCGACGGGGCGGACCCGTTCGACGAGCACGTGCTGCTCCGGCTGCGGGACCCGGACGCGGCCGCGGTGCACCTGACCGCCCGGGCCGCCGACGGGGCGCTGGCCGGGTACGCCCACCTGGACACCACCGACGGCGAGGCCGGGACCGGCGTGGAGTTGGCGGTGCATCCGGCGTACCGGCGGCGCGGGACGGGACGCGCGCTGGCCCGGGGCGTGCTGGCGGCGGCCGGTGGCCCGGTGCGGATCTGGGCACACGGCGACCACCCGTCCGCCGCCGCGCTCGGCGTCGACCTGGGCCTGCGCCGGGCACGGGTGCTCTGGCAACTGCGCCGGCCGCTGACCGCGCCGATCCCCGACCCCCGGCTGCCGGACGGGGTGACGCTGCGCGCGTTCCGGCCGGGCGACGACGACGACGCCTGGCTCGCGCTCAACGCGCGGGCCTTCGCCGACCACCCCGAGCAGGGCCGCTGGTCCGCCGCCGACCTGCGGGTACGCCTCGCCGAGCCGTGGTTCGACCCGGAGGGCTTCCTGCTCGCCGTCGAGGAGGCCACCGGCCGGCTGGTGGGCTTCCACTGGACGAAGGTCCACGAGCGCCCCGGCTCGGCCCGGATCGGCGAGGTCTACGTCCTCGGGGTGGACCCGGCGACACACCGGGGCGGGCTGGGCCGGGCGTTGACCGCGGCCGGCCTGGCGTACCTGCGGGACCGGCGGGACCTGGACCGGGTCATGCTCTACGTCGACGAGTCGAACACCGCCGCAGTGGCCCTCTACGAGCGGCTCGGCTTCGCCCGCTGGTCCGCGCACGTGAACTACCAGTCGGCCTGACCCCGACACCGGCTCCGGGCCGCCACCCCCGCGCGGCGGCTCCGGACCGGCGGCCCCGCGCGGCGGCTCCGGACCGGCGGTGCTGGCGCGGGCTCGCGGGCCCGGGCGCGTCGGTCACCGGCGGATAACGGCGGCGCGTCGGCGAGATAACGCCGTACCAGAAAAATGCCCATACTTCCGACAGTGGCATCCGAGTTCACTTAACGGACAACTCACCCTCAGCGAGCGGTCACCTGCGCTGCCGCACCTGTTCACCTCGCGTTCATGTGCGACCGGCGAACCGGCTACCTGGCACTCCTAACTTTTGGACCAGCCGGTCAGCGCCGGCGCCCCGGGCCCCCAATCCGGGTGCGAAGTCAGACGTTAAGGGAAACCCCTCAGGTGAAGCTCCAGCGGCACGGCACTCTCGCCTGCCTCGCTCTTACCGCGACGCTCGCTCTCAGCGCATGCGGCTCGGACAACAACGAGCCCGCGAGCAGCGCCTCCGCCTCCGGGTCGGCCGCCGCCGCCGACTGCGCCACCGGCACGCTGAACGCCCAGGGCTCGTCGGCGCAGAAGAACGCCATGGACGAGTGGATCAAGGCGTACCAGCAGAAGTGCTCCGGCGCGAAGATCAACTACGAGCCGTCCGGCTCGGGCGCCGGCATCCAGGCCCTCCTCGCGGGCACCGCCGACTTCGCCGGCTCGGACTCCGCCCTCAAGGAGGAGGAGCAGCCGAAGGCCGACGCCAAGTGCGCCACCGGCCCGGCCGTCCACCTGCCGATGGTGATCGGCCCGGTGGCCATCGCCTACAACGTGAACGGCGTGGACAACCTCCAGCTCAAGCCGGCCACCCTGGCGAAGATCTTCGCTGGCAAGGTCACCAAGTGGGACGACCCGGCCATCAAGGCCGACAACCCGGGCGCCACGCTGCCGTCGACCGCCATCAACGCGGTGCACCGCTCGGACTCCTCCGGCACCACCGACAACTTCACCGACTTCCTCTCCAAGACCGCCGCGTCCGACTGGACCTTCGGCAAGGCCAAGGAGTGGAAGGCCCCGGGCGGCACCGGCGCGGCGAAGTCCGACGGCGTCGCGAGCGCCATCAAGGGCCAGGACGGCACCATCGGCTACGTCGAGTGGTCGTACGCCGAGAACGGCGGCCTGAAGACCGCCAAGATCGGCAACGGTGCGGGCGAGTTCGCCGAGCTGACCGCCGAGTCGGCCGGTAAGACCATCGCCGGCGCCACGGTCGAGGGCCAGGGCGACGACCTCAAGATGAAGATCGACTACAACACCAAGGAGGCCGGGGCCTACCCGATCGTCCTGGTGACCTACGAGATCGTCTGCTCGAAGGGCATCCCGGCCGACAAGCTGCCGCTGGTCAAGGGCTTCCTCGGCCACGCCACCAGCACCGCGGGCCAGGCCGACCTCACCGAGCTGGGCTACGCCCCGCTGCCCGAGTCGGTCCGCACCAAGGTCGAGGCCGCGGTCAAGAACCTCGCCTGACCCGCCCTCACCGACACCACCACCACCTCAACTCGAAGCGAGCGAGCAGATGGGTGAAACCCCTCAGCGCTCGGCCGACGCCGGCACCGGCGGGACCCGCGTGACCCAAGGTCACGAGCGGCCCGCCGGTGCCTCGGCGCGTCTGGCCGAGCCACCAGTCAGCACCCGTACCCCGGGCGGAGCCGGGCTGGGCGGCGGTGGCGCGCTGCCCCGGGCCCGGGCGTTCGGCGCAGAGCGGGCCTTCCGGGGCCTCACCCTGGCCGCCGGCGTCGCCGTCCTGGTCATCATCGCCGCGATCGCGGTCTTCCTGATCGCCAAGGCCGTGCCGGCGCTGCGGGCCAACACCGAGGGCTTCTGGACGTTCGAAGGCTGGTTCCCGAACGACGCGGAGCCGAAGTTCGGCATCGGGGCGCTCGCCTTCGGCACCGTGCTCAGCTCCGCCCTGGCCCTGCTGATGGCGGTGCCGGTGGCCCTGGGGATCGCGCTCTACCTGTCCCACTACGCGCCGCGCCGGCTCGGCACCACGCTGGGCTTCCTGATCGACCTGCTGGCCGCAGTGCCGAGCGTGGTCTTCGGCCTCTGGGGCCGGGACGTCTTCATCAACCCGGTCCGGGACTTCTCCGCCTGGCTGAACACGTACTTCGGGTGGATCCCGATCTTCGGCGGCGACGGCCCGTTCGGGAAGTCCATCATGCTGGGCGCGCTGGTCCTGGCGATCATGGTGCTGCCGATCATCACGTCGCTGTCCCGCGAGGTGTTCCTGCAGACCCCGAACGCCAACGAGGAGGCCGCCCTCGCCCTCGGCGCGACCCGCTGGGAGATGATCCGCACCGCGGTGCTGCCCTACGGCCGCCCCGGCATCGTCGCCGCCGTCATGCTCGGCCTGGGCCGGGCGCTCGGCGAGACCATCGCCCTGGCGATGACCCTCGGCATCACCTTCAACATCTCGTTCAACCTCATCGAGAGCGGCGGCAACACCATCGCCGCCAACATCGCCAACACGTTCGGCGAGGCGAACGACACGGGTCGGGGCGCGCTGATCGCCTCCGGTCTGGTGCTCTTCGCCATCACGCTGATCGTCAACATCACGGCGCGGGCGATCATCCACCGTCGCCGGGAGTTCACGGAGTCGGCCGCATGACCACCACCGTCACGTCGCACCGCACCCGCCCGCCGGCCCAGCCGCCCACCCTGAAGGCCCGGCGGCTGCCGAAGTACGCCGCACCGGCCATCGCGGCGGCCGCCCTGCTGGCCGCCGCCGCGGTCGTGTACGGCGCCGGCATCGGCGGCCCGGTGCTGGTCGTGGTGCTCGGCGCGCTGCTCTACCTGGTCGGCCTCTTCGTCGCGGCGAACGCGGTCGAGGGGGGCCGGTCGGCACGCAACCGCACCTGGAGCGCGCTGATCCACTCCGCGTTCGTGCTGGCCGTCCTGCCGCTGGCCTCGGTGGTCTGGACGCTGGTCAGCAAGGGCGCCGAGCGGCTGGACGGCGACTTCTTCCTCACCTCGATGAACAACATCGGCGCCCGCGACCCGAACGGCGGGGCGTACCACGCGATCGTCGGCACGTTGCAGCAGGTGGGCATCGCCGCCCTGATCACCGTCCCGCTCGGCATCCTCTGCGCCATCTACGTCGTCGAGTACGGCCGGGGCCGGTTCGCCTTCGCGATCCGGTTCTTCGTGGACGTCATGACGGGCATCCCGTCCATCGTCGCCGGCCTGTTCGTGCTGGCGTTCTGGGTGCTGATCGTCTCGCCGTGGTTCAACGACGGCCGGCCGAGCTTCTCCGGCTTCGCCGCCGCGCTCGCGCTGGGCGTGCTGATGCTGCCCACCGTGGTCCGCTCCACCGAGGAGATGCTGCGTCTCGTCCCGGCGCCGCTGCGCGAGGGCGCGTACGCCCTCGGCGTGCCGAAGTGGAAGACCATCCTGCGGGTCGTGCTGCCCACCGCGCTGCCGGGCATCGTCACCGGCGTCATGCTCGCCATCGCCCGCGCGGCCGGCGAGACCGCCCCGGTGCTGCTCGTCGCCGGCGGTGGCGCGGCGATCAACTTCAACCCGTTCGAGAACAACCAGTCGTCGCTGGCCCTCTTCGTCTACCAGCAGGCCGGCGACGCGTCCCGGTACGCGCCGGCGCGGGCGTGGACCGCCGCACTCACCCTGGTCGCCCTCGTGCTGATCCTGACCGTCGCGGCGAAGCTGCTGGCCCGCCGCAACCGGCTCGGCCGATGAACCCCGGAGGTACCACCGCCATGGCCAAGCGCATCGAAGCCTCGAACGTCACCGCCTACTACGGCGCCTTCAAGGCGATCGAGAACATCAACCTGACGGTCGAGCCGAAGACGGTGACCGCCCTGATCGGCCCGTCCGGCTGCGGCAAGTCCACCTTCCTCCGGTCGATCAACCGGATGCACGAGGTGCTTCCCGGCGCCCGGGTCGAGGGCAGCCTCACCATCGACGACCAGGACATCTACGACCGGGACGTCGACGTCACCGCCGTCCGGCGCATGATCGGCATGGTCTTCCAGCGGCCGAACCCGTTCCCCACCATGAGCATCTTCGAGAACGTGGTGGCCGGCCTGCGGCTCAACGGGGTCCGCAAGAAGTCGATCCTGGACGAGGCGGCCGAGAAGGCGCTCCGCTCGGCCAACCTCTGGGACGAGGTGAAGGACCGGCTCGGCAAGCCCGGCGCCGGCCTCTCCGGCGGTCAGCAGCAGCGGCTCTGCATCGCCCGGACCATCGCGGTCGAGCCGCAGGTGGTGCTGATGGACGAGCCCTGCTCGGCGCTCGACCCGATCTCCACGCTGGCGATCGAGGACCTGATGTTCCAGCTCAAGGACAAGTTCACGATCATCATCGTCACGCACAACATGCAGCAGGCGGCCCGCGTCTCGGACCGGACCGCCTTCTTCTCCATCGAGAAGACCGGCGACCCGGGCCGCCTGATCGAGTACGACAACACGCAGAAGATCTTCAGCAACCCCGGTGTGAAGAAGACCGAGGACTACATCACCGGCCGCTTCGGCTGAGCCGACCCGCCCAGCGCCGGCGCCCCGCCCCGTCCCGGGCGGGGCGTCTGCGTCTGCGTCGGGGGCATCCCGGCCGCACCGCCGCCGGCCCGGCGGGGCCCGGAGCGCTCGGGATCAGGCCAGCACGAACCGGGCCTCGCCGTCGTCGGGCAGGTCGAGGCGGGGGGTGACCGGCGTGGCCGCGTCCCGGGTCGCCGCCGCCCCGGCGACGCCGGCCAGGTCGCCGCCGGCCGCCACCTGGGCCAGGTTCACCAGGGTCGGCGGCAGCATGGTCAGCTCGCCCGCCTCCGCCCGGGCCAGGGCGTCCGCCGGGCGGATCCACAGGGTGTGGTCGGCCTCGCCGGAAACGTCCCGGGTCCGCTGCCCCTCTGGCAGGAGGGCCACGAAGAAGTACGTGTCGAAGCGGCGCGGCTCGAACTCCGGCGTGATCCACCGGCTCCACGGCAGCAGCAGGTCCGACCGGAGGGTGAGCCCGCGCCGGGCGAGCAGGTCCGCGAAGCCGCCCCGGCGCTGCTCCAGCGCCACCCGGTCGGCCTCCCAGTCGTCGCCGCTCACGTCGCCCACCACGGTCCCGGCGTCGGGGCCGGCGAGCAGGACCCCGGCCTCCTCGAACACCTCCCGGGCCGCGGCGCAGACCACCGCCTGGGCGGCCGCCGGAGTCAGCCCCAGCCGCCCGGCCCAGCCGGCCGGCGTCGGGCCGGCCCAGTCCAGGTGCGCCTGCGAGTCCGAGGGGTCGACCCCGCCGCCGGGGAAGGCGTACATCCCGCCGAAGGCCATCGCGGCGACCCGGCGGATCAGGTAGACCTCGAAGTCGTCGCCGGCCGGGCGGAGCAGCAGCACGGTGGCCGCGACCCGGGGCGCCGCCGGGGTGCCGCCCTCGGCGCGGAACCGGCGGGCGTGCTCCACCAGCGCCGGGGGTGCGGGGAAGCCGTCGGCGCGGATCGTCATGCGCCGAGCCTAGTTCCCGACCGGTGGATCGCCCGCTCCGCCGCCCGGTGATCTTCGTTAGCGTCACGGCCATGACTCGTTGGGGCATCCTCGCCACCGGCCACATCGCCGCCCGCTTCGCCGAGGACCTCCGGCTGGTGCCGGGGGCGGAGCTGACGGCGGTCGGCTCGCGGACCGCCGAGAGCGCGGAGCGGTTCGCACGCCGCCACGGCGTGCCGCGGGCGTACGCCTCCTGGGCGGAACTCGCCGCGGACGACGACTTGGACGTCGTCTACGTCGCCACCCCGCACGCCGCGCACCACGAGGCGGCCCTGACCTGTCTCGCGGCCGGCCGGGCGGTGCTGCTGGAGAAGCCGTTCACGCTCGACCTGGCGACCAGCACCGAGCTGGTCGAGACCGCGCGGGCCGCCGGGGTCTTCCTGATGGAGGCCATGTGGATGCGGACCAACCCGCTCGTACGCCGCCTCTGCGAGCTGGTGGCGGACGGCGCGATCGGCACGGTGACCGGCGTGCGGGCCGACTTCGGGGTGGCCGGGCCGTTCCCGCCGGAGCACCGGATGCGCGCCCGCACCCTCGGCGGCGGCGCCCTGCTCGACCTCGGGGTCTACCCGGTCAGCCTGGCGCATCTGCTGCTCGGGGTGCCCGACCACGTCCGGGCCTGGGCGAAGCTGAGCCCCGAGGGGGTCGACGAGAACACCGGCATCGTCCTCGGCTACGACTCGGGGGCCGTCGCCACGCTGAGCTGCGGCATGGTCGGGGCGACCCCGCTGGTCGCCTCGGTCACCGGCAGCACCGGCCGGATCGACCTGCCGGAGCCGTTCTTCCGGCCGGGCTCGGTGACCCTGCACCGGGCCGGCGCGGAGCCGGAGACGATCACCGGCGAGCTGGCCGGCGGCGGCTACCAGTACGAGGCCGCGGAGGTCCAGCGCTGCCTGGCCGAGGGCCTGCCGGAGAGCCCCCTGGTCCCGCACGCCGCCACCCTGGAGGTGATGGCCCTGCTGGACGGGATCCGCGCCCGGATCGGCGTCGACTACTCCTGACGACCTCGGATGCGCGAAGGGTCCCCGCCGGTCGGCGGGGACCCTTCGCGTCGGCCGTCAGCTGAAGAGCGGGCGGGCCAGGAAGTACATCAGGGCGCCGATCGAGCCGGCGGCCGGGAACGTGAGGATCCACGCGCCGACGATGTTGCCGGCCACGCCCCACCGCACGGCGGAGAGCCGCTTGGTGGCGCCGACACCCATGATCGCCGAGGTGATCGTGTGGGTGGTCGAGATCGGGGCGCCGAGCACCAGCGCGTTGAAGTAGAGCACCGAGCTGGCGACGGTCTCGGCCGCGAAACCCTCCGGCGGCTTCAGGTCGATGATCTTCCGGCCCAGCGTCCGGATGATCCGCCACCCGCCGGCGTACGTGCCGGCGGCCAGCACGGCGGCCGAGGTCCAGAACGCCCACTCCGGGATGAAGCTCGGGTCGTTCTGGTAGCCGCCGACGTAGAGGGCGAGCACCACGATGCCGATGGTCTTGGCGGCGTCCTGCATGCCGTGCCCGACCGACATGGCGGCGGCCGACGCGGTCTGCGCCCAGCGGAAGCCCCGGTTGAGCTTGCCGGGGTGACCCTTCCGGAAGATCCACTGCACGGCGATCATGACGATGTAACCGAGCAGGAAGCCGACCATCGGCGAGAGGATCATCGGGATGATCACGCTCTCCCCGATGCCGGCCCACAGCACGGTGCCGGACGCGGCGACGGTCGAGCCGACCAGGCCGCCGATCAGCGCGTGCGACGAGGACGACGGCAGGCCGAAGTACCAGGTGATCAGATTCCACACGATCGCGCCGATCACGCCGGCGAAGACGATGCCGAGGCTGGCCTGCCCGGTGGGTAGTTTCACCAGGCCGCTACCGACGGTCTTGGCCACCTCGGCGCCGAAGTGGGCGCCGATGAAGTTGCCGACCGCCGCCATGGCCAGGGCCACCCGGGGTGTGAGCGCCCGGGTGGAGATGCTGGTCGCGATCGCGTTGGCGGCGTCGTGGAAGCCGTTGGTGTAGTCGAACGCCAACGCCACCGCGATCACCGCCAGCACGGCGATGAGTTCGGGGCTCACAGGATCAGGACTCCTTGACCGCGATGGTCTCGACGGTGTTCGCCACGTGCTCGAAGGCGTCGCAGGCGGCCTCCAGCTCGTCGGCGACCTCCTTCATCTTCAGCACGGTCAGTGCGTCGTACTCGCCGGAGAAGAGCCGCACCAGCAGCATCCGGTACGCCTGGTCGCCGTCGTTCTCGAGCCGGTTGCACTCGATCCAGTAGTCCTCGAGGTCCTTCATCGACCTCAGCCGCGGCATCGCCTCGGCGGTCAGCTTCGCCTGGGCGTCGAGGACGTTGATCAGCTCGTGCATCTCCCGGGGCAGCGACGGGATCTTGGTGAGCCCGTAGAGGTAGAGCAGGTTGCCGACCGCCTCGAGGTGGTCCATCACGTCGTCCAGCAGCGAGCCGAGCCGGTAGATGTCCTCCCGGTCGAACGGCGTGATGAAGGTGGAGTTGATCTTCTTGTAGAGCTCGTGGGTGATCTGGTCGCTGTCGTGCTCCACCTCGGTGAGCCGCTCGCTGACCGACTGCACCTCGACACCCGGCAGGGCCAGCTCGTTGAGCAGTTCGGTGCCCTTCACCAGGTTCTGCGCGGCCCTGGTGAAGAGCTCGTAGAAGGCGCCCTCGTTCGGGCGGAAGGAAAACTTCACAGCACGGACCTCGTCGTGTCGGTGGGAAGGGTGCGGCCGCCCGGAGGGATGCCCGACTGGGAATGCTAGGAAACGACGGAAGCGGGAATTCCGCGGCCTCCCCCTGGTCGGGCCACATTCATCGGCCGTTTACCTGTCGTTCACCTACGACGTTCTCCTCAGGTCCCAGCAGCCGCTCCCGTTCCCGCCGGACGTCGAAACCGGCAGGCGGATACCCCAGATTGAGGGTGTCGAACGTCTCCCTGAGCAGGTGCGCGACGGCCCAGTCGCGGTACCACTTGCCTGCGGTACGCGCCGGTCACCTCCGGCCCGGCAGCCCCGGCGTCGACCGGGGGTCCACGGCCCCGAGGTCCACCGTCCCGCCCGGTGCGACCCGCAGCAGGTCCCGCATGGTCCCGCCGGTCGGCCCGACAACGTCCGCTTCCTCAGCCGCTCCCATCCCCGGATCATCACCCACCTCCCGCCCCGCCCGCCCGTCGAGGCGGGGCGGAGGGGCGGGTCGGGGTGGCGGGAGAATGTGAGGGACGGCGGGTGCTGGGAGGTTCGGGTGCGGGATCTGGCGACGGAGTTCGAGGCCGAGCGGGGGCGATTGCTGGCCGTCGCGTACCGGATGCTCGGCAGCCGCGGCGAGGCCGAGGACGCCGTGCAGGAGACCTGGCTGCGGTACGCCGCCGCGCTCGCCGACCCGGCGGCCCGCGCCGAGATCCGGCACCTCGGCGCCTGGCTGACCACCGCCTGCGCCCGGATCTGCCTGGACGTGCTGCGCTCGGCGCGGGTGCGGCGGGAGGCGTACCCCGGCCAGTGGCTGCCGGAGCCCGTGGTGGCCCCGCTCGACCAGGGCCCGCGCACCGACGGCTTCGCGCCCGACCCGGCGGAGCGGGCGGTCCGCACCGACCAGGTCGGCACGGCGCTCATGGTGGTACTGGAACGGCTCACGCCGGAGCAGCGGGTCGCCTTCGTGCTGCACGACGTCTTCGCCGTGCCCTTCCCCCGGATCGCCGAGGCGCTCGGCACGACCGACGCCGCCGCCCGCCAGCTCGCCTCCCGGGCCCGCCGGGCGGTGCAGGCGCCCGACGCGCCCCGAGACAACGCCGACCCGGCCGAGCAGCGCCGGGTCCTCGCCGCGTTCGTCGCCGCCGTCGAGTCGGGCGACCTGGACGCGCTGGTGCGGGTGCTCGCCCCGGGCGTGGTGCTCATCGGCGACAGCGGCGGCCACTTCCCGGCGGCCCGCCGCCCGGTGCTCGGCGCCGACGCGGTGGCCCGGTTCGTCCTGGGCCTCTTCGGCCGGGCCGGCCGCTACGGCGCCACGGTGCGCGCCCGCCCGGTGCTGGTCGACGGCGTGCTGGGCATGCAGATGGAGACGGTGCACTCCGACGGCCGGCCGCTGCGGGTGGTCGCCGCCCTGGCGGTGGACGGCGGCCGGGTGACCGGCATCTTCCACCAGCTCAACCCGGAGAAGCTGCGCGACGTGGCGCCGCTGGGGGACGAGGACGTCTGGCCGCCACGCTGGTGACCCCGGGCGCCGGCTCAGACCACCAGGGCGAGCCACTTCCGGTACGACGTGGCGAACGGCTCGGTGCCGTCGCCGAGCGCGCCGAGGAGCCACCGGGCCGCCGCCTCGGCCTCGGCCACCACGTCGTCCGGGTAGCCGAAGCGGGCCCGGTGCTCGGCGAACTCGTCCTCGTCGCGCAGCTCGACCGCGCCGGTGGCCCGGCGGCGCACCACGTCCAGGTCCAGGTCGATCAGGTGGACGGTGTCGTCGTGCTCCCAGCGGGCCGGGCTGGCGATGTCGCAGTAGACCTCGCTGGTGCGCGGCGGCGGGTTGAACATGCCCGTCCACCAGCCCTGGTGCGGCACCAGGAGCACGAACGGGATCTGCTCGACCGACGGCCGGCCGTGGTAGACCGACTTCGTGCCCTCGGTCACGCCGAGCCAGACGCCCAGGTCGTCCTCGGCCAGGCGGCGGGCCGGGTAGTCGCGGTGGGCGCTGCCGTCGTACTTGCGGTAGATCACGCGGACCACGTCGCTCGGCATGAGTCGCACCCTAACCGATACCGCCCACCGGTCGCCGCACGGAAGTAACCGGACTCGGCCCGTCGGATTCCGTACCGTGACGACGCCACGCCCGGATCGGCGCGGCCGGTGTCGGCAGCGGCGGGTACCGTCGCACGGTGACTCCGCGCCTCGCCACCGGTTCCGCCACCCCCTCGCCCCGCACCGGAGGCCGCCGGCGGGGCGCCCGGCCGAGCGGGGCCGAGCTGCTCGCCGCCGCGGTCGGCGCGGTGCCCGGCGGCGCCGCACGGCCCGGCCAGCAGCAGATGGCCACCGCCATCGAGGAGTGCGTGCAGGCGCGCGAGCACCTGCTCGTGCAGGCCGGCACGGGCACCGGCAAGTCGCTGGCCTACCTCGCCCCGGCGCTGACCGTGGACGGCCCGGTGGTGGTCTCCACGGCCACCCTGGCGTTGCAGTCCCAACTGGTCGACCACGACCTGCCCCGGCTCGCCGACGCCGTGGAGCCGGTGCTCGGCCGCCGGCCCACCTTCGCCGTGCTCAAGGGGCGGCACCACTACCTCTGCCTGGCCCGGCTGGACAACTCCACCGAGGACGAGCCGGAGGACACGCTCTTCGACGCCCCGGCGGCGCGCCCCGGCGGCGGCACGAAGTGGCTCGGCGAGGCGGGGCGGCTCGGCAAGCAGATCCAGCGGCTGCGCGACTGGGCGGAGAAGACCGACACCGGCGACCGGGACGAGCTGGACCCGGGCGTCGACGACCAGGCGTGGCGGCTCGTCTCCATGCCGGCCCGGGAGTGCGTCGGCGCGGCCCGCTGCCCGTTCGGCGCGGAGTGCTTCGCCGAGGCGTCCCGCGCCCGGGCCCGCGAGGCCGACATCGTCGTCACCAACCACAGCCTGCTGGCCGTGGACATGCTCGCCGGCCGGCACATCGTGCCGCCGCACAAGCTGCTCATCGTGGACGAGGCGCACGAGCTGGCCGACCGCGTCTCCTCGGCCGCCCAGGCCGAGCTGGTGCCGGAGCTGATCGACCGCTCCGCGAAGCGGGCCCGCCCGCTGCTGCGCCCGGAGACTGCCGAGTCGCTCACCGCGGCCGGCGACGCCCTGGCGGTCGGGCTGGCGGAGGCGCCGGCCGGGCGGATCACGTCCGGGTTGCCGGCCGCGCTGCGCGAGGCGTGCACCCTGCTCGACGCGGCCACCCGGGCGGCGCTCGACGGCATCGGCGAGATCAAGGCCGACGACCCCGATCCGGTGCGCAAGCAGCAGGCCAAGGCGGTGCTCGACGAGCTCTCCACCACCGCCCAGCGGCTGCTGGAGGAGGCCGACCACGACGTGGCCTGGGTGGAGAAGAACGACAACACCGGCCGCCGGGCGTTGGTGGTCGCGCCGCTGTCGGTCGCCGGCACCCTCGCCACCCACCTGTACGACGAGCGCACGGTGGTCGCCGCCTCGGCGACCCTGACGCTCGGCGGCCGGTTCGACACGGTGGCCCGGGCGCTCGGTCTGGAGGCGGCCCCGGCCGACCCGCCGTCACCGGCCGCCGCGGCCCTGGCCGCACGCGCCGCCGGCCGCACCGACCCGGCGGGGCGCGCCGGGGCCACGTCGGCCGCCGGGGCCCCGGGCGGCGGTGGGGCGACCGGACGCGCCGGGTCGGCGGGGGGCGAGCCGCCTCGACCGGCGACCGGCACGCCGGGGCTGCCGGCGACGTCGGGCCCCGGGTGGCGCTCGCTCGACGTCGGCTCGCCGTTCGACTACGCACGGCAGGGCATCCTCTACGTCGCCGCGCACCTGCCGCGGCCCAGCGTCTCCGGGCTGCCCGACGCGGCCGGCGAGGAGCTGCTCGCGCTGGTCACCGCGCTCGGCGGGCGTACGCTCGGCCTCTTCTCCTCGCGGCGGGCCGCGCAGCAGGCGGCGGAGCTGCTGCGCGCGCGGACCGACCTGCCCGTCCTGCTCCAGGGCGAGGAGGCGCTGCCGCTGCTGGTGCGCCGGTTCCGGGAGGAGAAGGCGAGCTGCCTGTTCGGGGTGATGTCGCTGTGGCAGGGCGTCGACGTGCCCGGCGACTCCTGCCAACTGGTGGTCATCGACCGGCTGCCCTTCCCCCGGCCGGACGAGCCGCTCGCGGCGGCCCGGGCCGCCGCGGTCGACGCCAGCGGCGGGTCCGGTTTCGCCGCGGTCAGCGTGCCGATCGCCGCGGTCCGGCTGGCGCAGGGGGTGGGGCGGCTGATCCGGTCGACCGGCGACAAGGGCGTCGTCGCGGTGCTTGACTCGCGGCTGGAGACCGCGCGGGGCTACGGCGCCTTCCTGCGCCGGTCGCTGCCGCCGTTCTGGTACACCACCCGGCCGGAGGTCGCCCGCGGCGCCCTCGAACGCCTCGCCAAGGTCTGACCGCCCCGGATCCGCCGGGGCGGTCAGGGCGCTCCGGATCCGCCGGGGCGGGTCAGGGCGCCTGCGAGGCGACGACGACGGCGTCGGGCGGGGTGTCCGGAACGGTGCGGGCGGCGAGCCGGCGGACGGCCGTGTTCAGCACGGCGATCAGCGGCACCGAGACGAGCGCGCCGGTGATCCCGGCGAGGACCACGCCGGCCGCGATCCCGATGATCACCGCGAGCGGGTGGATGGCCACCGCGCGCCCCATGATCAGCGGCTGGAGCACGTGCCCCTCCACCTGCTGAACGCCGATCACCGCGCCGAGGATGATCAACGCGGTCACCAGGCCGCTGTCGACCAACGCGACCAGGACCGCGACGACGCCCGACAGGGTCGCCCCGACGATCGGGATGAACGCCCCGAGGAAGACCAGCGCGGCGAGCGGGAAGGCGAACGGGATGTCGAAGACGACCAGGAAGATGCCGATGCCGACCGCGTCGATGAAGGCGACCAGCACGGTCGCGCGTACGTAGGCGACCAGCGTCGCCCAGGACGCCCGGCCGGCGTCGTCCACCTTCCAGCGGGCGGCCACCGGCAGCAGCCGGACCAGGAAGCGCCAGATCCGGTTGCCGTCACGCAGGAAGAAGAAGGTGGCGAAGAGCACCAGCAGCGTGCCGGTCAGCACCTCGGCCAGCGTCGCGGCCGTGGAGAGGGCGCCGCTGGTGAGCTTCTCGGTGTTGTCGTCGACCCACTTCTGGCCCTCTTCGATGTAGCGGTCGAGCTGCCCGTCGGAGAGGTGCAGCGGGCCCGTCTTGAGCCAGTCCTGGATCTGCCGGACGCCCTCCGACGACTTCTTGCTCAGCTCCGGCACGCCCTGGATGAACTCGTTGACCACCAGGGTCAGCGTGCCGATCACCGCGGCGAGGCCGCCGACCAGCACCACCGCGGTCGCCAGCGAGCGGGGGAAGCGGGCCCGCAGCAGCCAGCCGACCGCCGGCGCGAGCAGCGCCGAGAGCAGCAGCGCGACGGCCAGCGGGATGACCACGATCTCGATCGTGCCGACGATCTTCATCAGCGCCCAGACGACGATGCCGATCGCGATCAGCCGCCAGGACCAGGCGGCGGCGATCCGCAGCCCGTGCGGCACGTCCGCGTCGTCCCGGCTGGAGGTGGAGGTGTGCATCGCCGCGGGCGGCTCCGCGCCGACCACGGTCGCCGACGGCGCCGCCGCCGGCCCGGGGGACGCCGGCGAGGCCACTCCGGCCGGCCCGGGGGCGTCGGTCGGGTCCGTACGACGGAGGCGCACCGACTCCCGGCCCGACTCGTACGCGCGACGGAGCCGTCCGCGTACCCGCTCGAAGCGGCTCAAGCGCACCTCCTGGCTGCAGAACCCGGCCGTGCCCGCCCGGTGGGCGGACAGGATACGTCCGACCACGCCACCGTAGGGCAGTTCCGCCACACAGTGCCCCCCGCCCCCGGCGCGTAACCGCTCACGGCCGCCCGACCGGGACACGGTAGCGTTTCCGGCGTGACCGCCGACAAGAATCTCGACTCCGGCCTGCCGATCCGCCTGCTGCACGACCGCGTGCTGGTGCGGATGGAGGGGAGCGAGGGTGAGCGCCGCTCCACCGCCGGCATCGTGATCCCGGCGACCGCCGCCGTGGGCAAGCGGCTCGCCTGGGCCACCGCCGTCGGGGTGGGGCCGAACGTCCGCGCCATCGTCTCGGGCGACCGCGTCCTGTTCGACCCGGACGACCGCTCGGAGGTCGAACTGCACGGCCGCGGGTACGTGCTGCTGCGCGAGCGCGACGTGCACGCCGTGGCGGCCGAGCGCGTGGAGAACGACTCCACCGGCCTCTACCTCTGACACCTCTGAGCCCGCCCCACCCGTCCCGCCCCGCGCGGCTGCGGGCGCCGGTGCCGTTTGCGGCGCTCCCGGCCGGGAAGCCAGCCGCACCACCGGCCCTGGGGAGGGACGATGCCGGAATTCGTGAAGAAGCTGCTGATCTGGGGAAGCGTCGCGTTCCTGATCTACTTCATCGCGTTCCGGCCGGAGGGCGCGGCCGAGATGTTCAAGGCGATCGGGGCGGGGCTGATGGCGATGTTCCAGGGCCTCGGCGACTTCCTCACCAGCCTGATGACCTGACGGCCCGGAGCACCACGGGGCCCCGGGACGCCGCTGCGGTGTTGACCGGGCGACCCGGGGACCAGGTCAGCGGTGACCGGGCGACCCGGAGACCGGGTCAGCGGTGACCGGGCGGCCAGGGGGCCGCGGGTCGCGGGCCGGGCCAGCCGGGCGCGCCGTAGCCGGCGGGGAAGGCCGGGGGCGGCGGCGGGGCGAGCACCACCGGGATCGGCACCACCGGCTCGTCCGGCGCCTCGACCGGCCGCTGCGAACCGTCCGGGAACCGCAGGTGGTAGCGGTGCCCGTCCCAGATCCCGGCCGGCGCCTGCGGATCCCTCCCCACGAAGAACGACCGGTACGCGGCGATCGCCTCCAGCAGCTCCCGCTCCTCCCGCGCGGTCCGTTCCCGGTCCACCGGCCTGCGGTCCAGGCCGCGCAGCGCGCCGTCGCGCAGCAGCGCCAGCCGGGTCGCCGCGAACTGGTAGCCGCGCATCGCCCGCACCCCGGCGTCCCCGGCCACCCGCTTGGCCCACACCCGGGCCGCGTGCCGTCGCCCCAGGCTGCTCAGCGCCGCCACCTCCGGCGGGGTCAGCCAGCCGGCCCGGACGTAGTCCGGCAGGGTGCGCTCGGTGAGCCGCCCCTCCCAGGCGCGCAGCCACACGGCCAGCCCGACCATGCCGAAGAAGATCGGCACCATCACGCCGATGAAGCCGTACAGCATGATCAGCGCCTCGCCGGTGGCCTGGGTGAGCGTGGGCAGCAGGTTCCACAGGCCGTGCAGCATCATCGCCAGCAGCAGGCCGGCGATCGGGGCGAGCACCCGGACGCGCCGGTCGGCGGTGCGGGCGGCGATGCCCAGCCCGACGCCGGTCATCGAGGTGAACAGCGGATGGGCGAAGCCGAAGAGCAGGATCCGGACGATGAAGATCGCGATGACCTGCTGCGTGCCGGTCGCCGGGCCGTACCGCTCGACGCCGGTGGCGTAGCCGTAGCCGCCTAGGTAGAGGATGTTCTCCACCATGGCGAACCCGACCGCGGAGAGCCCGCAGTAGACCAGGGCGTCGGTGATCCCGGAGATCTCCCGCCGGCGGAAGATCAGCAGCAGGATCGGCCCGAGCGCCTTGGTGAGCTCCTCGATGAACGGCGCGACCAGCACCGCCGTCAGCGCGGTCGGCAGCCCCCAGTCTTCGAACAGCCTGGACGAGAACGTGTTGACGGTCAGCGAGGCGGCGGTCGAGACGAACGCGCCCCACGCGAAGCAGAAGATCAGGTATTTCAGCGGTTCCGGTTCGTACCGGTCGAGCCAGAGGAAACAGCCCACCAGCACCGGAACCGGGAGGATCGCGGCGACCACGCCGATCAGCAGCGCCTCGACGCCGAGGCTCTCGCCGAGAGTGAAAACCATGAACACCGCGCAGGCGGCGATCAGCAGGACCACCCCGGCCAGCACCAGGCCCCGCCGCCAGCCCAGCCGGCGCAGCGGCATCCGGGGAGCGGCCGCGCCCGACGGCGGGACGGCGGGCGCGGTCGGCGACGGCGGCAGGGGCGCGCCGGGCGGGGTGTCGGCCATGCGGTCAGCGTAGTCACCCCCGCCCGCCTGGTCCGGGCGCATCCGCGCGCTATGCTGCCGGCAGGTCACGAGCGCCAGCGTCAAGCCCCGGCTTGCTGGCCGGCAACCCTCGTCGAGGTTCGCGGTGGGGTGCCCCGGGTGATGACCGGGCCCGGCCCGATCCGCGTGCCGGGCAAGCGCGGACCCCGCCCGTGTGTGCCCACCCGGGGTCCCCGGACCCTGGAGGTCGGCCCATGACCGTCACCCTCGTACCCCCGCCCGCCCCGCACCCGACGCGGACCGTGCCGCCGCCCGCGGCCGCCGGGCCGCTCGACGTGCTCGGCGTGCCGGGACAGGTCAACCTGGACTACGCGGCCACCGCGCCGTGCGCGCGGGCCGCCGCCGACGCGGTGGCGGAACTGCTCCCCTGGTACGCCAGCGTGCATCGCGGCGCGGGGGCGCTGTCGCGGCGCTGCACCCTCGCCTACGAGCGCGCCCGGCAGACCGTCGGCGACTTCTTCGGCGCCCGCGCCGGCGACCACGTGATCTTCACCCGCAACACCACCGACGCGCTGAACCTGCTGGCCCGGGTGCTGCCCGCCGGCACCACGGTGGTGACCTTCGGCGGGGAGCACCACGCCAACCTGCTGCCCTGGCCGCGCGGCTCGGTCCGCCTGCCGGTGCCGCGGGAGCCGGCCGAGGCGGTCCGGGCGCTGGACGCCGCCCTCACCGAGCTGCGCCGGCCGGGCGCGGGGGGCGGCCCCCGCGCCGACCGTCACCCGCCCGTGCTGGTCGCGGTCACCGGGGCCAGCAACGTGACCGGCGAGCGCTGGCCGGTGGCGGAGCTGGCCCGGGTGGCCCGGCGGCACGGGGCCCGGATCGCCGTGGACGCCGCGCAGCTCGCCCCGCACGCGCCGGTGGACGTCGCCGCCCTCGACGTCGACTACCTCGCGGTCTCCGGCCACAAGCTGTACGCGCCGTTCGGCGCGGGGGTGCTCGTCGGGCGGGCGGACTGGCTGGACGCCGCACCGCCGTACCTGGCCGGCGGTGGCGCCACCAGTCACGTCGGCGCGGCCACCCACGACGTGCGCTGGGCGACCGGGCCGGCCCGGCACGAGGCGGGCACGCCGAACCTGCTCGGCGCGGTCGCCCTCGCGGCGGTCTGCACCGCCCTGGCCGGGGCCGACCGGGCGGCCCTGCACGACGCCGAGCAGGCCCTGCTGTCCCGGCTGCGCGGCGGACTGGCGGCCCTGCCGCACGTGGTGGAGCTGCGCACCTTCGGGCCCGACGCGCCCCGGGTGGGCATCGTGTCGTTCGTGGTGGCCGGCCGGGACTCGGCGGACGTGGCGGCGGACCTGGCCGGCAACCACGACATCGGGGTGCGCGACGGCCTCTTCTGCGCCCACCCGCTGGCCCGGCGGCTGCTCGCCGAGGCGGCGGCGCGCAGCGGCCGGCGGGACCTGCCGCCGACCGCCCTGCGCGCCAGCGTCGGCCTGGGCAGCACGGCGGAACACGTGGACCGGCTGCTCGCCGCCCTCGCCGCGGCGGCCTGAGCGACCGTCGGTCGGCTGACCCGCCGGGCCGGGGGTCAGCCGACCGGCGGGCTGGTGGGCGGCTTCGGGGCGGCGGCCGACTCGGCCCGCTGGCCGCCCGGCCCCTCCTGTTCGCCGAAGGACTCCCGGACCAGGCGGTTCGCCTCCTCCTGCGTGATCCCGGAGGCCACCAGCAGGTCGCTGGCCGTGGTACGCACCTGCGCGATCACCACGCTGCCGGAGAAACCCACCCCCTCGGCGTACGCCCGGCCGGCCTCGCTGACCGCGCGCAGCGCCCGCTCCCGCGCCTTCTCCGGCTCCTCGCCGACGGCGAACTCGTGCTTGATCAGGCGTACCGACTCGGCGAGGTGGGCCGTCGCGTCCGGCATCGGCTCCGGGACGGGCTCCTCGTCCTCGATCAGGGTGACCGCGCGCCGGATCAGCGTGCCGGCGTTGCGCATCGCCCGATCGATCGGGTCGGCGGCCTCGGCGTAGTGGGTGAGCTCGTCCCGCCGGTGCCACCGGGCCGGCGAGAGGACGGCGGTCTCCTTCGCCCCCTCGATCGCCTCCGTGAAGGTCGACAGCTCCTCCTGGTTGTTGCGCAGCCGGTCCAGGGCCCGTTGGGCCTTGTCCCGGTCCCGTTCGCGCAGGGCGTCGGCGGCGCTGTCGAGCTGGGCGGCGAGCAGGTCCAGCGCCGGCCGGGCGGCCCGGTTGATCACCCGGAGCGGATTCAGCGGCAGCAGGACCGAGGTGACCAGCAACGCGATCCCGCCGCCGACGAACGCGTCGACGAACCGGGGGATCTCCAGGTTCGCGGTCTTCGGGCTCAGCGTGACGATCAGCACGGCCGTGGCCGCCGCCTGGATGACGATGGACACGCTGGCGCCGGCGAAGATGGTCAGCACGATCGACCCGGTCACCACGAGGCCGAGCTGCCACGCCCCGGTGCCGACCAGGTAGATGAGGAAGTCGCCCACGGCGACCCCGATCGCCACCCCCAGGATCAGCTCCACCGTGCGCCGGAGCCGCTGGCCGACCGAGGCGGCGAGGGTGCCGACCGCGGAGATCGGCGCGAACACCGGCTCCGGGTTGCCCAGCAGATTGTGCGCCGCCCACCAGGACAGGCCGGCGGCGAGGCCGGCCTGCACGGCCAGACCCCACGCCATCCGCACCCGGTGCAGCCGGTCGTGCAGGGTGGCCCTGCCATGGTGCCGCAGCTTCTCCATCGCGTCGGCGATCCGGGCCCCGTCGATGTCCGTCGCGCCTTCGCGGCGGATGGCGCGCCGCACCAGCGAGGGTCGACGGTCCCGGGCCACGGCCATGGCGGGGACTACCCGCACCGGGGCGGGTGAATCCTCCCTGTTGGCGGCGGTGCGGCAGACTCGGCCGCATGCTCGACCTTCTCGACCGGTGGCGGGCGGCGGCCCGGGGCGCCGGGGCGGCCGACGCGGCGGGGCGGGACCGTGCCGGGGCGGAGCTGCTGGCGCGCTGGCGGGAACCGCACCGGCACCACCACACGGTCGCCCACCTGACCGCCGTCCTCGACGTGGTCGACGCGCACGCGTCGTCCGCCGCGCGGCCGGACCTGGTGCGCCTCGCGGCCTGGTGCCACGACGCGGTCTACGACCCGCGCGCCGAGGGCGACGCCAACGAGCGGGACAGCGCGGCGCTCGCCGACGCCCTGCTCACCCGGTCGGGGCTGCCGGCCGACGCCGTGGCCGAGGTCCGCCGGCTGGTGCTGCTCACCGCCGGGCACGCCGTCGACCCGGGCGACGCCGACGGCGCGCTGCTCTGCGACGCCGACCTCGCCGTCCTGGCCGCGCCGCCCGAGGCGTACGACCACTACGCCGCCGCCATCCGCCGGAGTACGCGCACGTGCCCGACCCGGCGTTCCGGGCCGGCCGCGCCCGGGTGCTCGCCGGGTTGCTCGCCCTGCCGGCGCTGTTCCGGCTGCCGCCGCTGGCCCGGCGCTGGGAGGCGCCCGCCCGGGCCAACCTCACCCGCGAGCTGGCGACGCTCCGCTGACTCCGGGCCCCCGCCCTCGGCTTCCGCCGGCTCCCGGCCCCCGCCCTCGGCCTCCGCTGACTCCCGGCCCCGCCCTCGGCCTCCGCGATCTTGCACTTCGGCCTCGGCGAAAGCCGTGCGTCACAGCAGCGGGAGGGCCGGAACAGCAAGATCGCCGGAGCGGCGGGCAGCGGGGGTGCGAGGGCGGGTCAGGTGCTTCGGTCGGCGCAGGCCGGCCTGCCGGAGCAGGCGCACGATTTCCCGGCTCGGCACCACCCGGGCGCCCAGCCAGACCGCCGCGGCGAACCGCTCGGCGGGAATGTCGTAGTGGTCCCGGTCGAAGCCCCGGCGGGGCACCCCCAGCGCCTCGGCGAAGACGTGCAGCTCGGCGTGGGAGACGTCGCTGATCAGGTGGGACCAGAGCCGCCCCCGCCACGGCCAGGCGGGCCGGTCCAGGTAGAGCATGTCGGCCAAGCTACCCGGTGCGAGGGCCGGTTGTCGGCCGCGCGCGGCCGACCGTAGCCTCGGCGGCATGGCCGGATCCCCTCTCCTCGACGACCTGCGGGCGGCGCTCGGCGACGACGCCGTGCTGACCGACCCGGACCTGCTGCGGATGCACGAGCGGGACGAGGCGGACCTCTGCGCCGCCGGCACCCCCCTGGTGGTCGTCCGTCCCCGCAGCACCGCCCAGGTCTCCGCCGTGCTGCGGGCGGCCGCCCGGCACGGCGTGCCGGTGGTGCCACAGGGGGCGCGGACCGGGCTGGCCGGCGCGGCCAACGCGGTCGACGGCGCCGTGGTGCTCAGCACGGTCGCGATGGACGCCATCCTGGAGATCGACCCGGTGAGCCGGATCGCCGTGGTGCAGCCCGGCGTGGTCAACGCGACGCTCGCCGCCGCGGTGGCGAAGCAGGGGCTGTGGTACCCGCCCGACCCCGGCTCGTGGGAGTCCTCCACCATCGGCGGCAACGTCGCCACCAACGCGGGCGGCATGTGCTGCGTCAAGTACGGCGTCACCACCGAGTACGTCCTCGGCCTGGAGGTGGTGCTCGCCTCCGGCGAGGTGCTGCGCACCGGCCGGCGCACGGCCAAGGGCGTCGCCGGGTACGACCTCACCCGGCTCTTCGTCGGCTCCGAGGGCACCCTGGGCGTGATCACCGAGGTGACGGTCGCGCTGCGTCCCGCCCCGGCGGAGTCGCTGACCATGGTGGCGGTCTTCCCGTCCACCGCCGCGGCCGGCATGGCCGTCGCCGAGATCGCCGCCCGGGGCCTCTCCCCCAGCCTGCTGGAACTGCTGGACCAGACCCACCTGCGGGCGATCGAGACGTACCAGCCGATGGGCCTGCGCACGGACGCGCAGGCGCTGCTGCTGGCCGCCGCCGACACCGGCGTCCGGGCGGCCGACGACCTGGCCGGGCTGGCCGAGGTCTGCGAGGCGGCCGGCGCCGACGAGGTCTACGCGGCCACCGACGCCGTGGAGGCGGCCGCCCTGTTGCAGGCCCGCCGGCTCGCCCACCCGGCCATGGAGAAGTTCGCCGCGGACGCCTACCCCGGCGGGAACGGGGGCCTGGTCATCGACGACGTGGCGGTGCCCCGGGGCGCGCTGGCGGCGCTGCTGGACGGGGTGGCCCGGATCGCCGCGGAGTGCGACGTGCCGATCGGCGTCGTCGGTCACGCCGGCGACGGCAACATGCACCCGAACATCGTGGTGGACCGGGCCGACCCGGCGAGCCTGGAACGCGGCCGACGCGCCTTCGACGAGATCATGCGGCTCGGCCTGGAGCTGGGCGGCACCTGCACCGGCGAGCACGGCGTCGGCCTGCTCAAGCGGGACTGGCTGGCCCGCGAGATCGGCCCGGTGGGCGTCGGGGTGCACCAGGCGATCAAGGCCGCGCTCGACCCGGCCGGCCTGCTCAACCCCGGCAAGGTCCTTTGACCGGCACGGGCCGGGGGCGCCTGCGGGGCATGCTGAGTGGTCCGGCGTCGAGGGTGGGGGTCGGTCAGCGGGACGAGGACGGTAGTTCGACGGGATCGTCGTCCGAGCCACGGTCGGCCGCGAAGCCCCGGACGTCGGGCGCGCCGAGCCGGGCGGCGTCCGCGGTGGCGTCGTCGGGCATCAGTTGGGACTGGCGTTCCGCCTCCACCCTGGCCCGGTAGTGCTCCACCTCGCGGGCCCGGGTGGCCTCGTCCCAACCGAGCACCGCGCCCATCAGCTCGGCGGCGTGCCCGGCCGACTCCAGGCCCCGGTGCGGGGTCTCGATGGAGATCCGGGTCCGCCGGGTGAGCACGTCCTCCAGGTGCAGCGCCCCCTCGGACCGGGCCGCGTACGTCACCTCGGCCGCGAGGTATTCCGGGGCGCCGGCCAGCGGGGAGGCGAGCAGCGGGTCGGCGTCGACCAGGGCGAGCAGGTCCAGGGTGAGGGTGCCGTAGCGCTCCAGCAGGTGCTCGACCACCCCGACCGGCACCCCGTGCCGGCGGGCCAGGTCGGCCCGGTCCCGCCACATCGCCGCGTACCCGTCGGCGCCGAGCAGCGGCAGGTCGGCGGTGCGCGAGGGGCGTACGGCGCCGAGCCGGTGGGCGGCCCGGTCGACCACGTCCGAGGCCATCACCCGGTACGTCGTGTACTTGCCGCCGGCGACCAGCAGCAGCCCGAGCATCGGCTCGAAGACGGCGTGCTCGCGGGACAGCTTCGAGGTCGAGTCGGCCTCGCCGGCCAGCAGCGGCCGCAACCCGGCGTAGACGCCCTCGATGTCGGCCGTGGTGAGCGGCCGGTCCAGCACGGTGTTGACCTGCTCCAGCAGGTACTCGATGTCGCGGGCGGAGGCGGCCGGGTGGGCCCGGTCGAGCCGCCAGTCGGTGTCGGTGGTGCCGATGATCCAGTGCCCGCCCCACGGGATGACGAAGAGCACGCTGGTCGCCGTACGCAGGATCAGCCCGGCCTCGCCGGTGATCGCCGAGCGGGGCACCACCAGGTGCACACCCTTGGAGGCCCGGACCCGGATGCCGGGGCGCAGCCCGACGTCGTTCAGCATCCGGGACATGTCGTCGCTCCACACGCCGGTGGCGGCGATGACGGTGCGGGCGCGCACCTCGAACTCGGCGTCCGGGGAACCGGCCGGCGCCTCCAGGTCGCGGACCCGGACGCCGGTGACCTCGCGGGCCTGCCGGATCAGCCCGACCGCCCGGGCGCTGGTCACGACGGTCGCGCCGAGGCTGGCCGCGGTGCGGGCCAGGGTCACCACCAGCCGGGCGTCGTCGACCTGCCCGTCGTAGTAGCGGATCGCGCCGGCCAGCGCGTCGGCCCGCAGGCTGGGGAAGACGCGGCGGGCGCCCTCGCGGGTCAGGTGGCGGTGCAGCGGCATGCCCCGGCCGCCGCCGAGGATCCCGGCGAAGGCGTCGTACGCCGCCACGCCGGCGCCGTAGTAGGAGCGGCGGAACAGCCGGCCGGGCAGGTCGCGCGGGCCCCGCCCGCCGGGCAGCGGGACCAGGATGGGCACCGGCCGCACCAGGTGCGGGGCGAGGCGGGTGGCGAGCAGGCCGCGCTCCGTGAGCGCCTCGTGCACCAGGTGGAACTCCAACTGCTCCAGGTAGCGCAGGCCGCCGTGGATCAGCTTGCTGGAGCGGCTGGAGGTGCCGGCGGCGTAGTCGCGCGCCTCCACCAGGGCCACCTTCAGCCCCCGCGAGGCCGCGTCCAGGGCGGCCCCCGCCCCGGTCACCCCACCGCCGATGACCAGCACGTCGAAGCGTTCGGCCCGCAGGCGACGCAGGCCGGCGGCCCGGCGCTCCGGGGAGAGCTGGCTGGCCTCGATTCGGGACACGTTGGGGTCGCGCACCCGTCCACGGTAACCGTCACGGCCACACCGGCGGCACACACCGTCCGGGCCGTACTGTCTGTGGAATGGAGATCGGCCCCCCGTTCCCCGCTGGTCAGCCCGCCCCGCTCCCGCCGGCCGCGCCGGCCCGGCCGAGTCCGTGGCCGGTGGTGGCGGCGGTGGTCGCCGGCTGCTGGACGGTCGGGTTCGTGGTGGTCAGCCAGCTCGGCGGGTGGCTGGCCGACCAGATCATGCTGGCCGCCGGGCGGGACCGCGTGGTGTGGCTCTGGCCGGCGACGGTGCTGTTCACCGTGCTGCTGGTCGGCGCGCCCGCGCTGTCGCTCGCCCTGCTGCCCCGCTCGGCGGCGGTCCGCGCCACCGGCCGGGCCTGGCTGGCCGCGGCGCTCGTGCTCGGCGCACTGGGGCTGCTCCGGGCGCTCCCGCCGGTGCACCACGAGGCGTACCTCGCGGCGCTGGCCGCCACGGCCGCCCTGGCCACCCTCGTCCTGCGGGCGCTCGCCCGCCGCACCGCCGCGACGCCCCGGCCGTCCGCCCCGACCGCCACCCTGCTCGGGGTGGCCGGCGGGCTGGCGCTGCTGCTGCCGTGGGTCTGGCTGGGGGCGCTCGGCGGGCTGCTGGAGACGGTGCTCGCCGGGCTCGCCGCCGCCGCCCTGGGCGCGCTGGCCGGGGCGCTGCTGGACGACGCATTCTGGTCCCGCTTCGCCGTCGGCGAGCCGCCCCGGCCGGCCCGGCTGGTGCTGGTCGGCGGGCTGGTCGCCGGGGTCGCGCTGCTCGTCCTCGCCGCCGGGGTCGGGCAGTCCGGGGCCCATCTGCCCCTGCTGCTGACCCTGCCGCCGGCCGGCTTCGCGCTGGCCGCCCTGCACGCGGCGGCCCGCCGCCCGGCCGCCGCGACCCCGGGCGCGGCGTCGGCCGACCCGTCGGGCACCACGGGGGACGGGCCGGGCGGGCGCGAGCCGGGCGGGCGTGCCGGCGCGGCCGGGGTCCGCGCCGCCACCCGCTGGCTGGTCGGTCTCGCCGTGTTCGGCCCGCTGGCCTTCACCGATCCCGAGGAGATCACCCTCGTCCTGACCACCACCCGGGACGTGCCGTTCTGGGTGGCGGCCGCCGCCGGCGCCGGGCTCGCCGTCGCGGCCGTGCTCGCCGTGGCGTACGGCGTGCTGCTGGCCCGGGCCCGCAGCCGGCGGCCGAGCCGGCGGGTGGCCGGGGCGACCGCCGCGGCCCTGCTGGTCGCGGTCGGCGCGGTGGCCGTCGGCGCGGGCCAGCCCGGCCTGCACGGCGAGCGGCTGTTCGTGGTGCTGCGCGAGCAGGCCGACCTGAGCGGCGTGCTGGCGGCGGCCGGGCGGGCCGGCCGGGACGCGCGGGCCGGCGAGGTCTACCGGCGGCTGGTCGACACCGCCGAGCGGACCCAGGCCGACCTGCGCCGGGACCTGCGCCGGCTGCGGCTGGACCACACCTCCTACTACCTGGTCAACGCCATTGAGGTGGACGGCGGGCCGGCGGTGCGGGCCTGGCTGGCCCGCCGGCCGGAGGTGGCCCGGGTGCTGGTCAGCCAGCGGGTGCGGCCGCTGCCCGCGCCGGCCGGCCGCAGCCGGGGCACCGCGCCCGCGCCGGCCGGCCCGGAGTGGAACGTCCGGATGCTCGGCGCGGACCGCGTCTGGTCGCAGCTCGGGGTGGACGGCTCCGGGATCGTGGTGGGCAGCTCCGACTCCGGGGTGGACGGCGGGCACCCGGCGCTGGCCGCCGGCTTCCGGGGCGGCGACGACTCCTGGTACGACCCGTGGGACGGCACCCGGTCGCCGACCGACCAGGGCGGGCACGGCACGCACACGGCGGGCAGCGCGGTGGGCCGAGGGGGGATCGGGGTGGCCCCGGGCGCGCAGTGGGTGGGCTGCGTCAACCTGGACCGTAACCTGGGCAGCCCCGCGTACTACCTGGACTGCCTCCAGTTCATGCTGGCGCCCTTCCCGCCCGGCGGGAACCCGTTCACGGACGGGCGCCCGGCGCGCGCCCCGGACATCCTCACCAACTCGTGGGGCTGCCCGCCGATCGAGGGCTGCGACCCGGGGGCACTCCGGCCGGCCACCGCCGCCCTGGAGGCCGCCGGCATCCTGGTGGTCGCCGCCGCCGGCAACACCGGCCCTTACTGCGGCTCGATCGACGACCCGCCCGCGCCGTACGCGGACGTGCTGACCGTCGGCGCGGTGGACGCGCAGCGCCGGGTCACCAGCTTCTCGTCCCGCGGACCGGTGCCGGGGGCGGCGAAGCCGGACCTGGTCGCCCCCGGCCACGAGGTGCTGTCGGCGATGCCCGGCGGCGGGTACGCCACCCTGAGCGGCACCTCGATGGCGACCCCGCAGGTGGCCGGCGTGGTGGCACTGATGTGGTCGGCCAACCCGGCGCTGGTGGGCGACCTGCCCCGCACCCGGCAGATCCTGCGGGACACGGCGACCCCGGCGACGTACGCCCCCCGGACCCAGACCTGCGGCGGCGACGCGAACATCACCGGCGCCGGCCTGGTCGACGCGTACGCGGCGGTGCGGGCGGCCCGCGGGTAGCCGGCCCCTGCCCGTCCCCGTGCCCCGTGATCTAGGGTCGGCGACCATGGATGCGGAGATCGTCGAGCTGACCGCCGACCGGGCGCCCGCCGTGGCGGAGCTGTGCCGCCGGGCGCTGGACCTGCCCGAGGACGCCGCCGAGGCGCCGGCCCTCGTGGACGCGCTCTGGACCCGGGCGGCCGCCGACCGGCCGGTGGTCGCGCTGGGCGCGTACCGGGGGGCGGAGCTGGTCGGGGCGCTGGTCTGCTCCCTGTCGGGGCGGGACGCCGGGCTCGGGCACGTGGACCTCGTGGCGGTGCACCCCGACCACCGGCGCCGGGGCGTCGGGCGGGCGCTGCTGTCGTCCGCCGAGCGGACCCTGGCCGGGCTCGGCGCGGCCGAGGTGCTGCTGGCGGGGAACCCGCCGTACTACGGCTGGCCCGGGATCGACGTGCGCTACACCCCGGCGGTCTGCGCCGCGCTGGCGCTCGGCTACCGGCAGGACCGGACGGCGTGGAACATGACAGCCGACCTGTCGTACGACGACTCCCCCGCGCTGCGTTCGACGGAGGCGGCGGAGGCTCGGCTGGCCGGCCGGGGCGTCTCGGTCCGCCGCGCCGGGCCGGCCGACCTGCCGGCGCTGGCGGAGTTCGCCCGCGCCACGTTCGGCGGCGCGTGGGACGCGGAGCTGGCCGGTTCGGTGGGTCGGGAGGGGGCGGGCTGCCACCTGGCCGAGCGCGACGGCGAGGTGCTCGGCTTCGCCGCGTACGGGTCGTCCCGGCCGAGTTGGTTCGGCCCGATGGGCACCGCCCCGGCGGCGGAGGGCTCGGGGATCGGCGGCGTCCTGCTGCGCCGCTGCCTGCGCGACCAGCGGGCGGCGGGCGTGACGGCGGCGCAGATCGGCTGGGTGGGGCCGGTGCCGTTCTACTCGGGTAGCGCGGGCGCCCGGATCGAGCGGGTCTTCTTCCTGTACCGCAGGACGCTCGGAGAGTGACACGAGGGGGCGAATGGGATATAGACGCTGATAACCCCATTCGCCCCCGTCTCTGCTCGACGCCCCCTACCGTTTCGGTTAAGGAGGCAGCCATGACCACGGACGACGAACGCCCCGGCCCGTTGCCGTTCGACCGGCTCGACTACGGCGACGCCGAGCAGCGGGCGGAGATGACCGGCGCCGACGAGCCGACCGACGAGCCGGTGGCGCTGGTCGACGAGCCGGTCCAGATCCCGCAGCCGTACGGCCGGGCGCAGAAGAGACGCAACCAGAGGCCACTGCCGACCTGACGGCGGAAGGGGCGGACCGCTGACGCGGCCCGCCCCTTCCGGCGTACTGGAGCTGGACTCAGAAGTCCATGTCCCCGCCGCCCGGACCAGCCGGGGCGGCCGGGGCCTTCTCCGGCTTGTCCGCCACGACGGCCTCGGTGGTGAGGAAGAGCGCCGCGATCGACGAGGCGTTCTGCAGCGCCGAGCGGGTCACCTTGGCCGGGTCGATGATGCCCGCGGCCAGCAGGTCGACGTACTCGCCGTTGGCGGCGTTGAGGCCGTGACCCGGCTCGATGTTGCGGACGTGCTCGACGACGACGCCACCCTCGAGGCCGGCGTTGACGGCGATCTGCCGCAGCGGGGCGTCCAGCGCGATCTTGACGATCTGCGCGCCGGTCGCCTCGTCGCCGGTCAGGTCCAGCTTGTCGAAGGCGGTCTTGCCGGCCTGCACCAGCGCGACGCCACCACCCGGGACGATGCCCTCCTCGACGGCGGCCTTCGCGTTGCGGACGGCGTCCTCGATGCGGTGCTTGCGCTCCTTCAGCTCGACCTCGGTGGCCGCGCCGACCTTGATCACCGCAACACCGCCGGCCAGCTTGGCCAGGCGCTCCTGCAGCTTCTCGCGGTCGTAGTCGGAGTCGCTCTTCTCGATCTCGGCCCGGATCTGGTTGACCCGGCCCTGGATCTGCTCGGCGTCACCGGCACCGTCGACGATGGTGGTCTCGTCCTTGGTCACCACGACCTTGCGGGCGCGGCCCAGCATGTCGAGGCCGACGGCGTCCAGCTTGAGGCCGACCTCCTCGCTGATGACCTGGCCACCGGTGAGGATGGCGATGTCGGCCAGCATGGCCTTGCGGCGGTCACCGAAGCCCGGCGCCTTGACGGCGACCGACTTGAAGGTGCCCCGGACCTTGTTGACGACCAGGGTCGCCAGGGCCTCGCCCTCGATGTCCTCGGCGATGATCAGCAGCGGCTTGCCCGACTGCATGACCTTCTCCAGGATCGGGAGCAGGTCCTTCACCGACGAGATCTTGCTGTTGACGATCAGGAGGTAGGGGTCGTCGAAGACGGCCTCCATGCGCTCCGGGTCGGTCATGAAGTAGGCCGAGATGTAGCCCTTGTCGAAGCGCATACCCTCGGTGAGCTCGAGCTCCAGGCCGAAGGTGTTGCTCTCCTCGACGGTGATGACGCCTTCCTTGCCGACCTTGTCCATCGCCTCGGCGATGATCTCGCCGACGGTGCTGTCACCGGCGGAGATGGAGGCGGTGGAGGCGATCTGCTCCTTGGTCTCGACGTCCTTGGCGAGCTTCGACAGCTCCTCCGAGACGCTGGCCACGGCGGCCTCGATGCCCCGCTTCAGGGCCATCGGGTTGGCGCCGGCGGCCACGTTGCGCAGGCCCTCGCGGACGAGGGCCTGGGCCAGGACGGTCGCCGTCGTCGTGCCGTCACCGGCGACGTCGTCGGTCTTCTTGGCGACCTCCTTGACCAGCTCGGCGCCGATCTTCTCGTAGGGGTCCTCGAGCTCGATCTCCTTGGCGATGCTCACACCATCGTTGGTGATGGTGGGGGCACCCCACTTCTTCTCGAGCACGACGTTGCGGCCCTTGGGGCCGAGCGTCACCTTCACGGCGTCGGCGAGCTGGTTCATGCCCCGCTCGAGGCCGCGGCGCGCCTCTTCGTCGAACGCGATCATCTTGGCCATACGGCGTTGTCCTCCTGGACACTCACGGGCCACCCGGAGGTTGTGTCCCGGATGGGCCGCCTGGTGTACGCACCTTGGGGACGTCGCCACCTGGCGACGACGACGTCTCCTCGGCCGGGCCGGATAGCCCGCGACGACCGGCCATGTGCCGCACCGGCGTGTGGACGCCCGTGCGACCGTGGCCCTACCGCCCCGACCATTGGCACTCACGGTATGCGAGTGCCAATGACTTGTTTAGCACTCTCCCCTGCCGAGTGCAAGCACGCCCGCCTCGCTCAGCCGAGTTCACCGGCCAGCCGCGCGCTGTCCACCGGCCCCTCGTGGGCGCGCTGCTCGGCGTACGTGACGACCAGGCCGACCTGCTGGGCGAGGTGGGCGGGCAGGCCCAGCACGCCGCCGAGCGCCGCCACCGCGATCGCGCCCACCGCCGTGCCCGGCGACTCCAGCGGGGTGACGCCGAACGGCAGCGAACCGATGCCCTCCACCAGGCCGGCCGCCCCGCCCCCGACGATCACCGCCGCCGCGACGAGCGCCACCCGGCCGAGCAGCAGGCCGAGCCGGTCGTGGAACATCCGGAACGAGCGACCGATCGGGTGCTGCCGTTCGAAGAGGTAGACGGGGCCGGCCATGCTCAGCGCGAGAGCGAAGTAGATGCCGGGGATGACGCAGAAGCACACCCCGAGCCCGATGATCACGCTCATCAGCAGGGTCCAGCCCCAGAGGCCCGGCGCCCGGCGCAGGCCGTAGCCCAGGGCGGCGCCGACGGTCACCGGCTGGCCCGCCGCCTGCCGGGCGACCACCCAGGTGCCGGCGGCCCAGCCGAGGCTCTGCACGAGGCCGAAAACCAGGGCGCCCCCGATCAGCACGGCCATCATGGTGCCCACGTCGCCCAGGAAGGTGTCGGGCAGCGCGGCGGGGTCGTCGGCCATCGACTCCTCCCACTTGGCCGACGGGTCGACCACCAGCGCGAGCACCGACAGCACCACGGCCGGCAGCACCTGGGTGAGCAGCAGGATCGGCAGCAGTTGCCGCCAGCCCCGACGCACCGCGCCGACGCACCGGTTGAACCAGCCGCTCACGCCGCCGCCGGGCGGGGTGACCAGCGGGTCGGCCGGGTCGAGGCCGGGCGGGTACCACCCGTGGACCGGCTGCCCCGGGTACGCGACCGGCTGCCCCGGGTACACGACCGGCGCGCCCGGATACCACGGCTGCCCGCCGTACGGGCCGGAGCCGGCCGGGTAACCGCCGGCGGGCGGGTAGACCCACCCCTGCGGCTGCTGCGCGCCGGGGCCCGGCGGGGGCACGACGCCCGGCTCGCCGGCGGGCACGGGCGTGGCCGCCGACTCCCCGGCCGCGGGCGGGGGCGTGACCGCCGGCTCCCCGGAGGGTGCGGGCGGGTACGCGACAGCCGGGTCACCGGCGGGCGGGGGCGTGGTCGCGCCAGGCGGCGGCGCGGTCGGATCGCCGGCCGCGGCGGGGCCGGGGTCTCCCGGCGGCGTGGCCTGGGGCGGCTGGTCGGACATGAACCCTCCTCAGCGACGGCTGGAACGGCTCACGATCTTTCCTGCCGGGCACCCGTACCGCATCCCCACCCCGGTGTGGCGGGCGGCGGGGTCAGGCGATGACGCGTACGCGCTCGGCCTGCGGCCCCTTCTGGCCCTGGGCGATCTCGAACTCCACCCGCTGGCCGTCGTCCAGCGCCTTGTAGCCGTCCATCTCGATCGCGGAGAAGTGGACGAACACGTCCTGCCCGCCGTCCACGGCGATGAAGCCGTAGCCCTTTTCGGCGTTGAACCACTTCACGGTGCCCTGTGCCACGGTCCACTTCCTCACTCTGCACGGCGTTCCACAACCCCGGAGGCCGGCGGACCGGCACCGGAGGACCACCGAACCGGCGGTCGGGGGAGGCCGCTGAATCGGTGACCGAAATCGCACGCTACACGAGGCGTGACGGCGGCGCACGACCCCAAATCGGGCATATTCCGATCGAGGGGCATCGTCATCCGTCGTTGTGGTAGGCATGCGGCATGACGAGCACGCCGGACGGGCCGGGGCGGGGGCCGGCGGGCGCCCGGCACGCGGAGATCCGGCGGGTCCGGCCGCGGGACGCCGCCCGGATGCGGGCGCTGCGGCTGGAGATGCTCGCCGACGCGCCGCTGGCCTTCCTGGAGACCCTCGCCAACGCGGCGGCCCGGCCGCACGCCGACTACGCGGCCCGGATCGCCGACGTGTCGGCAGGCGCGGACACCGCGCAGTTCGTCGCGGACCCGGGCGGCCGGCTGGTCGGGCACGCCGGGGGCACGGTGGCCCCGGAGGAGCCCGGGCTGACCGTCGTGTACGCCGTCTACGTCACCCCGTCGTGGCGGGGCACCGGCCTGCTCGGCGAACTGGTCGAGGCGGTGGCCGCCTGGTCCCGGGAGTGCGGCCGGCCCGAGCTGATGCTGGAGGTGGTGGTCGGCAACGACCGGGCCTACCGCGCCTACCAGCGGCTGGGCTTCGTCGACACCGGCGTACGCGTGCCACACCCCACCGTGCCGACGCTCACCGAACTCCAGATGCGCCGCTCCGCCTGACCCCCTGCGGGTATCCGGGGCAGCCCGCCCCGGAACCCGACAGGAGGAACTCTCAGGCGTGCCGGCGCGACTGCACGATGCGGAACCGGTTGGCCACGTAGGCGCCGTCGGTCAGCGCGGAGTTGGCCGCCGCGTTCGCGCCACTGCCGTGGAAGTCGGAGAAGGCCGCCGACTGGTTCACGAAGACCCCGCCGGTCAGGTTGCAGGACAGGTGCACCCCGACCTCGATCGCCGCCGCCTCGGCCGCGTCGAGGACCGTCTCGTCGGTGGAGTAGACCGCCGCGGTGAGCGCACCCTTCTCGCCGACGGTGGACCGCAGGATCTCCAGGCTGTGCGCGGTCGAGTCGGTCGCGATGGCGAACGAGATGGGGCCGAACCACTCCTTGGAGTAGGTCGCCGTGTCGTCGGCCGCCAGCTTGACCAGCGTCGGGGTGCGGACCACCGCGCCGGGGAAGGCCGGGTGCTCGACCGTACGCGACTCCAGCACCGTCTCGCCGACCTTGGTGACCTCGTCGAGGCGCTCCAGCACCCCGTCGTTGACGATCGCGCCGGTGAACTCCACCCCGCGCGCCGGGTCGGCGGTGAGCTTGCCGATCGCGGCGGCGATCCCGCCGGCCACCTCGTCGAAGCTCTTGTGCCCCTGGTCGGTGGTGATCCCGCCGGCGGGGATGAGGATGTTCTGCGAGGTGGTGCACATCTGGCCGCTGTAGAGGGTCAGCGTGAAGCCGAGGTTGCGGCACATCCCGGCGAAGTCGTCGGTGGAGTCGACCACCACCGTGTTCAGGCCGGCCTTCTCGGTGTAGACCGCCGCCTGCCGGGCGTTGGCCTCCAGCCAGTCGCCGTACTCGGTGGAGCCGGTGAAGTCGACGATCTTCACGGCCGGGTGCAGGGCCAGCGTGGAGGCGAGCTTCTCGCCGGGGGCCTCGGGGGCGAGCAGCACCAGGTTCGGGTCGAAGCCGGCCTCGGCGAGCACCTCCCGGGCGTACCGGGCGGTGATGGCCAGCGGCAGCACGGCGCGGGGGTGCGGCTTGACGACCACCGGGTTGCCGGTGACCAGCGAGGCGAACAGCCCCGGGTACGAGTTCCAGGTCGGGAAGGTGTTGCAGCCGATCACCAGCGCCACGCCGCGGGGCACCACGTGGAAGGTCTTGGTCATCCGCAGCGGGTCGCCCTTGCCGGCCGCCTTCTCCCAGCCCGCCGTCCCCGGGTGCCGGGTCATCTCCGCGTACGCGTAGGCGACCGCCTCCAGCGCGCGGTCCAGCGCGTGCGCGCCGCCGGCCTGGAAGGCCATCACGAACGCCTGGCCGCTGGTGAACTGCACCGCGTTGGCCAGCTCGAAGATGTGCTTGTGCAGCCGGTCGAGGATCTCCAGGCAGACGCCGGCCCGGGTCTGCGGGCCGGCGTCGCGCCAGCTCGGCAGGGCGGCGGAGGCGGCGGCGACCAGTTCGTCGGCGCCGGCGTGCGGGTAGCGGACGCCCAGCTCGACGCCGAACGGGCTGGTCTCGGTGGCGACCCGGTCACCGGCGCCCGGCTGGTCGAGGGGGAAGTCGCCGCCGAGGTACGCCTCGAAGGCGGCCTTGCCGTCGGCGGCGGCGGTCTCGCCGTAGACCCGTGGGCTGGGCGACTCGGGGTAGGCGGACCAGTACCCGCGCTCCGTGATCGCGGTCAGCGCACGGGTGAGGGTGTCGGCGTGCCTGTCGTACAGGGGGTGCGGGGTCTCCGTCATGCCCGCCATCATGCAACAGGAAGCCCCAGGATCAGTAGGGCCGTGTCACAACTCAGATCGTCAGCTGCCAGTCGGTCCAGCCGTCGATCGGGCGGAAGCCGAGCCGCTCGTTGATGGCGATCATGTGGCTGTTGGCCGCCGCGTTGAAGGTGTCGACCGCGCGGACCGCCGGCTCGTGGGCGAGCAGGTGCCGCAGGTTCTCGATCTTGACGATCAGGCCGAGCCGGTGCCCCCGGTGGGCGGGGTCGACGATGGTGATCTGCTGGAACGCGTGCCAGTCCGCCGAGGCGCCGACGTCGAGCAGGGTCCAGGCGACCACCCGGCCGGACGCCTCGTGGCGCACCGCCGTGTGGTAACGCCGCCGCCCCCGCGCCTCCAGCGCCCGCTCGATGCCGCGGACCCGTTCGACGTCGATCCGCTCGGGCTCCCACTCCACGTCGCCGAGGGGCGCGTCGGCCATCAGCCGGCCGTCGAGGTAGGCGACGTCGGCGGCGTACTCGTCGGGGCTGCGCCCCTGCCAGCGGAGGACTCGGTAGCCGGCGGCCCGGGTCCGGGCCTCGGCCAGCGCGGTGTCCAGCCCGTCGTGGTCGAGCCGGGTGGTGTCGAGCCGGCTGCGGATCTCGGCCAGCGCCGGCTGCGCGCCGGTCGACGCGGCGAAGGCGGCGCCGGCCTCGGGCCGGGCCGGGCCGCCGGGCAGCGTGGCGACCGCCATCCCGAGCACCCGCTTGCGGCCCCGCTCGCGCAGCAGCCGTACGGCGTGCTCGTGCAGCGCCCGACCCACCCCACGACGCCGGTACGCCGGGTGCACGATCAGGTCGGCCGTGGCGTTCTCCGTGTTGTCGAGCTGCGGCAGGTCCAGCCCGAGATAGCCGGCCGGCACGCCGTCGAGCCGGGCCAGCGCCCAGAGCGGGGTGTTGCCGGGCATCGGGTGCCGGATCGCGGCCTCGAAGCGCCGCCGGCAGAAGGGCGGGAAGTCCGGCAGGTCGACGTCGTTGGCCGCCGCGCCGATCTCGTACGCCGCGTCGATCGCGGTCTGGTCGGCGGCGTCGATCGGCGCGATCGTGATGCTCATGCTCCGAGGGTGGCCCGGGAACGACGATCGGGCCAGCGATTAAACCGCTGGCCCGATCGGACGTTGGTCGGGAGGGACGCTCGCACAACGCCTCCGGCGTTGGGTCGCAAGAACTCAAAGTCTCCGGCGAAACGCCCTCCCGCACGAAGCATCTTGCGCCGTCCGGTTCCTGCCGTCAAGTCCTTGTCGGCGCGTTTTCCGCACTCACAGCGAAAAGCCAGTTACCCGGCGGATCGACCCGATCCCCCGTCCGGGCGAGCCGCCCCTCCCCCGTCCGCGCCGCGATCGTGCACGTTGTGCCATCGACCCGCCCGAACAGCAGCGGGCCGGCCGGGTGCGCCCGAGCGCGGCGGGCGGGGGTAGGACAGGTCAGCCGAGGAGGCCGGCGTCGCGGGCGGCGCGCAGCGAGGGCCTGATGCGGTGGGTGGGGCCGGCCTGGGCGGCGATCGCGTCGAGGGTCTTGAGGCCCTCGCCGGTGTTGAAGACGACGGTCTCCGCGGTCGGGTCGAGCCGGCCGGACTCGACCAGCTTGCGCAGCACCGCCACGGTCACCCCGCCCGCGGTCTCGGCGAACACGCCGGTGGTGCGGGCCAGCAACTGGATGCCGGCACGGATCTCGTCGTCGTCGACGTACTCCATCCAGCCCCCGGTGCGGCGGACCGCCTCCAGGGCGTAGAGGCCGGCGGCCGGGTCGCCGATGTTCAGCGACTTGGCGATGCCCGTCGGCTTGACCGGCGTGATCGTGTCGGTCTCGGCGTGCAGGGCGGCGGCGATCGGGTTGCAGCCGGCCGACTGGGCGCCGAAGACCTTCCAGCCGCCGGCCGGCGCCTCGACCAGCCCGATCTCGACCAGCTCGGCGAACGCCTTGTCGACCTTGGTGAGCAGCTCCCCGGAGGCCATCGGGATGACCACCTGCGCCGGGATCCGCCAGCCGAGCTGCTCGGCCACCTCGTAGCCGAGCGTCTTCGACCCCTCGGCGTAGTAGGGGCGGACGTTGACGTTGACGAACGCGGTGTCCTCGAACTCGTCCGTCTCCACCAGCTCGCCGCAGAGCCGGTTCACGTCGTCGTACGAGCCGTCGACGGCGACCAGCTCGCCGCCGTAGACCGCGGTCGTGACGACCTTGCCCTGCTCCAGGTCGCCGGGGATGAAGACCACCGACGGCGCCCCGGCCCGGGCGGCGTGCGCGGCGACGGAGTTGGCCAGGTTGCCGGTGGAGGCGCAGGCGTAGCGGGTGAAGCCGAGCGCCCGGGCGGCGGTCAGCGCCACCGAGACCACCCGGTCCTTGAACGAGTGGGTCGGGTTGGCGCTGTCGTCCTTGACCCAGAGCGGAGCGGTGATGCCCAGCTCGGCGGCGAGATGCGGGGCGGCGACCAGCGGGGTGAGGCCGGGGTCGAGGGTGACCCGGGTCGCCGGGTCCTGGCCGGCGGGCAGCAGCGCCGCGTACCGCCAGATGTTCTGCGGGCCGGCCTCGATCTGCTCCCGGGTAACCGTCGCCAGCGCGGCGGCGTCGTAGTCGACCTCCAGCGGGCCGAAGCACTCGTAGCAGGCGTGCTGGGCGGCGAGCGGGTAGCGGGCCGAACAGGCGCGGCAGACCAGGGCGCGGGCGGGGCTGGCGGCGGTGTCGATGCCGGAGGCGGCGAGCGTCGACGTCATGTCGAGATTCCTCTCATCTTTCCCCGCATCGCGCTCTGCGGCGGGGACGGAATTGGCACCTGCCCCGCCGGTCGCTCTGCGGTGAGCGCGCGGGGTGGTTGCCGGGGCGTCGTCGGGCCGTATCCCTCAGCCCCTCTGGATGAGGTATGCAGTTGTTCCGCCGAGTCTAAGCGCTGTCGCCGCCCGGGCCGACGACAGATCCCACGCTGTGAGCTGCCCGCCTGTGCGGGAGCGCTCACATGGTGACGCGGCCCACTGCCGTTCGGGCTGGCGGAGACCCGCTACCGTGCGGGCTCGTTGACGGAAAGGAACCGCGCGATGCGTCGCAAGCTCGTCCCGGTGGTGGCGCTCTCCCTCGCCTGCGCGCTGGTGTTCACCACCGCCTGCTCCTCGGGCAGCCGGAAGAAGCGGAACCGGTCCGCCGACCGGCCGTCCGGCACCTCGGCCACGCAGGCGACCCCGACCCCCCGCCGCGCGGCCGACCAGCTCACCTGCGCCGAGCTGCGCGACACCCGGGTCGGCAGCGGGAAGGTCCGCTACCGGGGGTACGCCGACCCGATCCGCCTCGTGAACGGCCGCTGGTCCGACCGGAACGGCACGACGGTGGAGTTGCAGCAGCCGTGCGCCGTGGGCGACCTCGACGGCGACGGGGCGGACGACGCGGTCGGCGTGATCGTGCTCGACGGCGGCGGCACCGGCCGCTTCTTCACCTTCGCCGCCTGGCGCAACGTCGAGGGCGAGCCGGACTACCAGGCCCAGGTCGACCTCGGCGACCGTACGCCGGTGGAGAGCGTCAGCGTGCGCGACGGCAGGGCGACGGTCGTCTACCTGACTCGGCCCGCGAACGCCCCGATGGCGGAGCTGAGCATCCGGCGCACCGCCGTCTACCAGCTCAGGGGCACGACGCTGGCCGAGCTGAGCCACACCGACGCCCGGGTGACCGGGGCGTCGGGCGACGGGGACAGCGCCGACTCCGGCACCACGGCGGACTCTCCCGACTCCCCCGACTCCCCCACCCGCAAGCGCAGGCCCCGTTCCCGCTGACGCCCCGCCTATGGTCGTACCGAGCAGACGACCTTGCGACCGGCCGCCTCAGCTCGGGCCCCCTCGGCGGGCTGGTGGCCTCGGTAGCCGTACGAATTCGGTGGCCGTGCAACCCTGCTGACTCACCTCGCCGAGGCAGCCCCACCCCGAGGCCGGTACGCGCTCGAAGTACTGCACGGGCTGCGACGGGATGGCCTCGGTGGTGAACGTGCCCGTGCCGCTCGGGATGCGTTGCTCGTGGGAACCGGTCGTGTCGGTGTACGAGGCGACGATGTGCCACTCGCACGTGTGGGTCGACACCTCGGGTTGGATACGGAACGCCATGTTCGACTGACCGTTGCCCAGTTCGACGACGTTGCGGCGGAAGTACAACTGGCCCTCGTGCGGCTCGCCCTCGTCCAGGACGTACGGGCCGCGCGGTTTGTCCGTCGGCCCACCGGTCAGGTCCCACAGCAGGCCCTGCCGGGACTCGGCACCCGCCGGGGGGATGGTGACGACGGTCTGCGCGGTGGGTGCCCGGCACGAGTCCTTGACGGCAGTCATGTTGTTGATCGTGAGCCCGGCAGCGCGGTCGCTGTTCAGGTTCAGGTCGAACGTCTGGGCATGGCCGCGATTCTCGTTGCCGTCCTCCAGCGGCGCCACATAGGACGCATGCTCGACGACCCGGCCGCCGAGCGGCTTCAGGAACTCCCACACGCGCGACGCGTCGCCGTTCAGGGCGGTGAGGGTGGCCTGCTCGCCCTCGGTCAGGGGCCGGTCGAGCAGCACGCTGAAGGCCTCGGGCAGGTACTGGCCGTAGTCGAGGGGAGTCACGGTGGACACGAACGCGGGCTGCTCCCGGTCGACCGCCTTCTGGGCCTGCTTGTCCGAGCGGGCCCGATCGGTGGCCGTCGACCGGTCCAGGAAGAAGTTGGCGTGGTAGGCGAACAGCACGCCGACCACGACGATGACGGCGGCGGCGGTCACGTACACCGCACGCTGCCTCGGCGGAAGCCCGCGAAACCCGGGCAGCCGTTCATCGGCCAGCACGGCCCAGGCTTTCGGCCCGGGCTCCCGCCCGGACGGCTGCTCCGGTGGCGGTGCGGGCAGGGAGGTGGACGACGGCACAGCCGCCGGCACGGACGACGGCGCAGACGATGGCGCGGACGACGGCGCGGACGGGGACATCGACGGCTCAGCCGGTGGCACGGGCGACGGCTCGGCGGGCGGCTCAGGCTGCGGCACGGCGGGCGGAGTGGGCATACCCCCGATTCTCACTCACAGGCGCCACGCCCTTACAGACCGCTCGGCGCCGCCTGGGTTCGCACACCGATCACCTCGCCCACGTTGGGGACGGGTGATGTCGTAGACGATTCAGCTCGACAGGCACCGCGCGGGGTGGCCCGGTCCGGCCGGTCCCTCAGGTGGGGCAGCTCGAACAGCGCCGCCGGCGTCCGCCGGCCCGCGTGTCCGAGGCTCGGCGACACACCGGTGCGATGATCAGGCGATGGCGACCCCCGCGCACCGACCCGTACCGTGCTCGCGCGGTGGAGTTCCAGGACCGGCACGGGCGCTCGGGGTCGCGATGGCCGGCCTCGTCCTGCTCGGCGCCTGCTCCCCGGCGACCGAACCGCCGTCGGCCGATCCGGCACCGAGCAGGATGCCGGGAGCGGGCGCGCCAACGCCGGGTTCCGGGGGCGCCCCCGCCGCCAAATGCCCGGAATCCGGCGTTCGGATCAGCTCGCCGGGCTCCGACGCCGCGATGGGCCTGCGGGCCCTCGGGCTGGAGCTGGTCAACTGCGGCACGGAGCCCTACCCGCTGAACGGCTACCCGGCGCTGCGTCTGCACGACGGCGACGGCAACCCGATACCGGTCCGGGTGGTCAACGGCGCCAAGGAGATCACGCCGGGCTTCGACGCCCCGCCCCGACCGCTGACCCTGCGGCCCGGCGAACGGGCCGGGGCCGCCGTGCTCTGGCGCAACCTGGTCACCGACCCGACGGTCGTCGCCACCAACGGCGAGCGCCTGGAGGTCGCGCCCGCCGCCGGCCGGCCCGCGCAGGTCGTCGACCTGGACGGACCGATCGATCTCGGCAACACGGGCCGGATCGGGGTCAGCGCCTGGAAGAAGATGGCGACCGCCCCGGCGCCGACCCGGCCGCTGCCGGACACCTCGGCGCCGAGCAGCTCCGTGCCGCTGCCGTGAGCGTCCGACGCCTCAGCTGGTGACGTCCTTGCGGGTGAAGCGCCAGAAGGCGAGACCCCAGAACAGCGTCGCGTAGCTGATCGCCGAGATCGCGCCGCGTACCACGTCGTCGGTCTGCACCGGCGTCGACAGCAGGCCCAGCCAGGCGGTGGCGTAGTGGGTCGGCAGGAACGCGCGCAGCGCGCCGAGCGCCGTGATCTGGTCGAGGATGCTGGAGAGGATCCACAGCAGCACCGCGCCGCCGACCGCGCCGAGCGCGGCGTCCGTGACCACCGACAGCAGGAACGCCAGGCCGGCGACCACCAGGAGTACGACGGCCAGGTAGCCGAGCACGCCCAGCAGCCGCAGCAGTCCCTCCCCCGGCTCGAGCTGGGCGGCGACCGTGCTGCGCAGCGGCTCCCAGCCGTAGCGCAGCGTGCCGATCAGCAGGGCCGTGCCGGCGAGCAGCAGCAGCGCCAACGCCGAGTAGACGAGCGCGACCAGCAACTTCACCGTCAGAAGTCGGGCCCGGGGCACCGGCACCGCGAGCAGGTAGCGCAGGCTGCCCCAGCTCGCCTCGCTGGCCACCGTGTCCCCGAAGAACAGCGCCACCACCACGACCAGCAGGAACGACGCCGAGACGAAGATGGTGAACAGCGTGAAGTTCAGCCCGCCCGAGGTGGCGAACTCGACCAGGCTGCCGAACTCCCCGCGCCCGTTGTCGTCGTCGTCGCCCGTGTCGAACTGGAAGGCGATCAGGATGATCAGCGGCAGCAGGACCATGAACCCGAGCGCGAGCTGCGTACGCCGCCGGGCGGCCTGCCGCCGGAACTCGGCGCCGAACGGCAGGGTGGCCGACGGCCGGTAGCCCGCCGCCGCGCCCACCGTGGGTGAGGTCCCCGCCATCACCGGTCCCCGCTTCCCCGAGAGTTCTCGCCCACCAGGGCGAGGAACGCGTCCTCCAGGCGGCGCCGCGGCACCACCCGATCCACCCCGATGCCGGCCCGGACCAGCTCGGCGACCACCTCGCTGCGGGCGGTCCCGTTGGTGTCCACCACGAGCTGGCCCTCGCCGTCAGGGAGCACCCGTACCCCGTGCAGCCCGTCCAGCACCGCCCGGGCGGCCGCCGGGTCGGTCACGTCGAAGAGCACGCTCGGCGACTCGCCGACGATCTCCTCGACCGGGCCGGAGGCGACGATCCGGCCCTTGTTCACCACCACCGCGTGCGTACAGGTCTGCTCCACCTCGGCCAGCAGGTGGCTGGAGACCAGCACCGCGCGGCCGTCGGTGGCGTAGCGCTGGAGCACCCGGCGCATCTCGGCGATCTGCGGCGGATCGAGCCCGTCGGTCGGTTCGTCCAGCACCAGCAGTTCGGGCAGGCCGAGCATGGCCTGCGCGATGGCGAGGCGCTGCTTCATGCCGTGGCTGTAGTTCTTGATCTTCCGGTGGACGGAGGCGCCCAGACCGGCGATCTCCAGGGCCTCGTCGAAGTGCGCGTCCTCGGCCGGCCGCCCGGTGGCCCGCCAGTACGCCCTCAGGTTCTCCAGGCCGGACAGGTGCGGCAGGAAGCCCGGTCCCTCGACCAGCGCGCCGATCCGGGACAGCACCGGCGAGCCGGGCACCAGCCGGTGCCCGAAGACGTAGATCTCGCCGGCCGTGGGCTGGGTCAGACCCATCAGCACCCGCAGCGTGGTGGTCTTGCCCGCGCCGTTCGGGCCGAGCAGGCCGACGACCTGGCCGGGGTGCACCTCGAAGTCCACGTTGGAGACCGCGACGAAGCCGTCCGCGTACTCCTTGCGGAGCTGTCGCACGGCGAGCGGGACGCCCGCGTACGCCGGGTGCACGGAGCTGTCCTGGCGGCGGTGCCGGCGGCGGGCCACGGTCACGACCACGACGAGCCCGACCGCGATCGCGGCGACCAGCCCGACCAGCACCCAGCGCCACACCGTGGCGGCGGTGGGGATCGGGTCGCCGGCGACGGCCGGCAGGCTGACCGCGCCGCCGACCGCGACGGTGTGGACGGCGGGCTCGACCGGGGTGGCGTACGCCTGGTCGGAGGTCGCCACCACGACGCGCAGCCGGTGCCCCGCCTCGACGCGACGGACGATGGCCGGCAGCGTGACGGTGACCGGCTGCGCCGCCTCGATCTCGCGCGGCAGGCCGGTGAGCCGGACCGGGGCGACCAGACCGTTGGGCAGGGTGGCCGCGCCGTTGGGGTCGACGTCGTAGAGCTTGACGAAGAGCACCGCCTCGCCGGTCGGCGACGCCGCCCGGACGTCCACGGTCGGCGCGCCCACCACGTCCACCGCCTCGGTCAGCGGCTCCGACTCGAACCGGGCGTGCTGGCCGGGGATGTCCCCGGCGACGCCGCCGAGCAGGGACGACAACTCACCGGCGAAGGGCACCGAGGAGATGGCCGCCGGGTTGCCGGCCGGCGGGTTGGCGACCGGCTGGGCCGGGCCGGCCACCGGGACGTCGCGGCGGGCCGTGCCGGCGACGCCCGGGTAGTCGGCGGTGCGGTAGCCGGTGGCCACCAGGCCCCGGTCGAGGGCGTCGAAGCCGGCGATGCGGGACCAGGTGAAGTCGTCTCCCGGGGCCTCGCCCTCGCCCTTGACGTGGTGGTCGAGCCACTGCACGGTCAGGAACTTCACCCGGTCCGAGTCGGTCTTCGGCCCCTCGCCGCCGTCGTGGCCGCCGGTGAACCAGGCCACCCGGACGGGCGTGCCGGCGGCGGCGATGCCGCGCGCGTTGGCGTCCGCCTCGCCGAGCGGGAAGAGGGTGTCCGCCTCGCCCTGCACCAGCAGGGTCGGCGCCTTGATCCGGTCGAGCACCCCGGCCGGGCTGGACCGGCGCAGCAGGTCCACGGCGGCCTGGTCGGCCCGGCCGGTGGTGGCGATCCGCAGGTACGCGGCGCAGATGTCGGCGGCGAACCGGCCGCACGCCGGGTCGGCGGCCCCGGCCGGAGCCTGCCCCGGGCCGGTTCCCGGGCCGGCGCCCGGCCCCGGGCTGGGCGGGCCGGCGGAGGCGGGCGCCCCCTCGGGCTGGGCGGCGCTGACCCCGGAGAGCCCCGCCGGCCCGGAGCCGACGTTGCCGCCGCCGCCGAAGAAGAGCCCGGCCCAGCCGGACTTGAACACGCCCTCGGTGGGCTGCTTCCCGGTGCTCTCCGGAAGGAAGGAGCGGGACAGGTCGTGCCAGGTGATCATCGGGACGATCGCGTCGACGCGCTGGTCCTGCGCCGCGAGCAGCAGCGCGAGGCCGCCGCCGTACGAGCCGCCGACGACGCCGACCCTCGGGTCGCCGGTGGCGTCGGTGCGGATCTCGGGGCGGGCGGCGAGCCAGTCCAGCAGGCGCTGGGCGTCCCGGACCTCGTAGTCGGGGTGGTCCAGGTGGATCTGCCCGCCGCTGCGGCCGAAGCCGCGCGCGGTCCAGGTGAGCACCGCGTAGCCGCGCCCGGCGAACTCCTCGGCGTCGGCGCGGACGGACTCCTTGGTGCCGCCGAAGCCGTGGGCCAGCAACACGGCCGGCACCCGGCTCGCCGCCGAGGCGCCCTCCGGCAGGAAGAGCGTGGTGTCCAGGTCGACGGGCTGGTCGCCGGCCGGTCCGGAGCGGACGGTCAGCATCGCCGACTCGGCGCGGACGTCCGGCCCCTGCGGCACCACCGCCCAGGTCACGGCGGCGGCGAGCAGCACGACGACCCCCGCCGCGGCGACCGCGCGCCGGCGGGTGGGCAGGGCACGCCGGATCCACGCGGCCGACATCGGCGATCTCATGCGGCACACGGTACGGCCCGAATCCTGAGCGTTGGCTGAGATCCTCCGTACGGCCGTCCGGTCGGTCCGATCGGCGGCGGGACCCGTGCGACCGCCGCGGGTTGAGACCGTCCCAGGGAGATGACTTCGGATCACGTGAATTCCGATGTTCCGCGGAAATCCGCCCCGATCCCGCCATGTCGTGCTGCGGCGTCGCACGCACCGTGCCGAACCCGTGAACGAGCGGTCACATCGCGCTTCATGACGGAAAGCTGACCGTTCGACGACCGGAAGAGCTACGCGCTGGTCGGTTAGTTTTCCAGTCCGGTGCACGGGACTCACCGTCGGCGCCCCACAACCCACCGATCCCCCGCCTCCGCCGGGACGCCCCGCTGGTCGTCCTGAACTTGCGCGCCGGACCGGACCAACCGGGCGGGATGCCCCGAGCCGATCGGCGATTCGACCCGTACCACGCGAAGGGTGGTCGTGATGAGAGGTGGACTGGACGAGACACTGGCCCGGCTGGCCCGGCGCGAGGAGGCGCTGCGCCGGCGGGCCGCCGAGCAGGGCGGGGCGGCGGACGGGGATGCCGCCGCACCGCCGGCAGCGCCGGACGGGGCCGTACGGGCGCGCGGCCGGGCCCGCACGTCGCACCCGGAGCAGCTCGCCGACGGCCGGGGTGAGGCCCGCAACGCCGGGCCCGGCTGGGCCGACGCCCGACGGGCCGCCGAGCGCCGCGACCCGGTGGCGGAGGTCGCCGAGGCCGTCCGCCGGGTGGTGGCGGGCCACCCCGGCACGGCGGTCACCGCCCGGGTCGAGCACGACGGGAAGACGTACCGGCTACGGGTCGCCTGGACCGGCACGGGCGTGACGGTCGGCGCGGAGGCCCCCGCCGTACCGCCGCCGGCGTGGCCGGTGTCGGGCAAGGCGGTGCCGGCCTGGACGCCCGGCCGGGAGGGGCTGGGCGCCGACCCTGCGGCGCGGCTGACCGAGCTGCTCCGCCGCAACCCGTCCCTGCTGGACGACGGCCACCCGCCCCGTGACGGCGCACCCCGGGCCGGGGAGCGGCCGGAGCCGGGCGCGGGGTGACGGCGGCGGCTAGGGTCGGGCGGTGGCGGAACCCGACCTGACCCTGACCGCGAGCCTGCGGCCGGCCGCGCTGGACGCCCGACGGGGCATCGTCCGGCTGCACCCGGAGGTGCTCACCGCGCTGGCGCTGCGCCCGGGCGACCCGGTGCGCCTGGCCGGGCGCCGGGTGACCGCCGGCATCGTCGCGGCCGACCCGACCGCGAGCACCGCCCTGCTCCACGCCGACGACCTGATGCTGGGCAACCTCGGCGTCCGCGACGGCGGTCAGGTGACCGTGAGCCCCCTCCCGGTCACCGCGGCCCGCCGCGTGGTCCTCGCCGGGCCGGCGCCGGTCGCCGCCGTGGTCTCCCCCGAGATGCTCCGGCTGGCGCTGCTCGGCAAGGTGGTGACGACCGGCGACGACGTGTCGCTGCTGCCGCAGGACGTCCTGCCCGACGCCTCGGTACGCAGCCTGGTGGAGGCCGCCCGCCGCAGCCTCTCCAACAGCGTCGGCTACGCCTGGACCAGCACCCTGCTCACGGTGGTCGCCGTCGAGCCCGGCACCGGCTCCCTGGTCACCATGGACACCGTGGTCGGCTGGGACCACGGCCCGGCGACCCACGGCTCCGCCGGCACGGCGGGCTCGCCGGGCGCCCGGGACGCCGGGGCGACGGACGGGCCCGGTCGGGCCGCCGGACCCGGCAGCACCCCGGGGGGCCGACCCCGCCCGGCGGACGTCGGCACGGCGGATCCGCGCACCGGCGGGCCGGCCGGCACGGGCGTCACGGGCCCGGCCGGAGCGGACGTCACCGGCCGGAGCGGGGCGGGCGACGGCGCCCGAGAGGCGGACGAGGAGGCCGCGCCGTCGGTGGACGAGCTGCCCGGGCTGCGGTCCCAGGCCGAGGAGCTGACCGAGCTGCTCGACCTCGGCTTCCACCACCGCGAGGTGCTCGGCCGGCTGGGCACCACCGTCTCGCTGGGCGTGCTGGTCGCCGGGCCGGCCGGGTCCGGCAAGGCGGCGCTGGTGCGCGCGGTGGCCGCCCGGGTCGGGGCCCGGGTCTGCCCGCTCTGGGCCCCCGAGCTGGCCGCGCTGACCAACCAGGCCGCCGCCGAGCGGCTGCGCGCGGCGGCGGCCGAGACGCAGGCGGGCGGCCCGGCGGTGCTGCTGGTGACCGACGTGGAGGCGCTCGCGCCGGCCGACGGCCCGGGACCGGTGGCCACCGTCTTCCGCCAGGTGGTCGCCGAGACCGTCCGGGCCGGCGCGGCGGTGGTCTGCACCACCGGCCGGCCCGAGGCCGTCGACCCGGCGCTGCGCGCCCCGGACCTGCTCTCGCTGCGGATCGGCGTCCCGCTGCCGGACCCGGCGCTGCGCCGGGAACAGCTGACCGTGCTGACCCGGCAGGTCCCGCTCGCCGAGGACGTACGGCTCGACGAGGTCGCCGGGCGTACCCCCGGCTTCGTCGCCGCCGACCTGGCCGCGCTGGTGCGCGAGGCCGGGGTGCGCGCGGCGCTGCGGCAGAAGTCGGCCGAGACGCCGACGGTGGCGATGGCCGACTTCGCCGCCGCCCTGGAGGTGGTCCGGCCGACCACCATGGCGGCGTCCACCCTGGAGCTGGCCGCGGTGACCCTCGACGACGTGGGCGACCTGACGGAGGTCAAGGAGACACTCACCGAGTCGGTGCTCTGGCCGCTGACCTACCCGGACACCTTCGCCCGGCTCGGCGTGCAGCCGCCGCGCGGGGTGCTCCTCTACGGCCCCCCGGGCTGCGGCAAGACCTACCTGGTCACCGCGCTGGCCGGGTCGGGGCGGGCGAACGTGCTCTCGGTCAAGGGGGCGGAGCTGCTGTCGAAGTGGGTGGGCGAGAGCGAGCGCGCGGTCCGCGAGCTGTTCCGCCGGGCCCGCGAGGCGGCCCCCACGCTGGTCTTCCTCGACGAGGTGGACGCGCTCGCGCCGGTACGCGGCCAGGCCAGCGACGGCGGTACGACCGACCGCGTGGTCGCCGCGCTGCTCACCGAACTGGACGGGGTGGAGGCGCTGCGCAACGTGGTGGTGGTCGGCGCGACGAACCGGCCCGACCTGGTGGACCCGGCGCTGCTGCGCCCCGGGCGGCTGGAACGGCTGGTCTACGTGCCGCCGCCGGACGGGCCGGCGCGGGCGGAGATCCTGCGCGCCGCCTCGCGGAACGTGCCGCTGGCCCCGGAGGTGGACCTGGCGGCGCTGGGCGCGGAGCTGGACGGGTTCTCGGCGGCGGACTGCGCCGCGCTGGTGCGGGAGGCGGCGCTGGCCGCCATGCGGGAGTCGCTGACCGCCTCCACGGTCACCGCCGCGCACGTGGCGGCGGCCCGCTCCCGGGTCCGCCCCTCCCTGGACCCGGTCCAGGTCGCCTGGCTCGCGGCGTACGCCGAGAAGCGCGCCAGCTGACCGGCGTACGGTCCGGTCAGCCGTCGCGGTGCGCCGTTCGGGTGCGCGACACGCCCGCCTCCGGGTGGGGACGGGCGTCGCGCGGCCACGGTCGGTCAGACCCGCTCGCCGACCTGGGCGACGAAAGGCCCGCCATGTGTCAGTCTTCGGGCAGCAGGGGGCCGAGCGGGCCGAGGTCGAGGTTGAGGTCCTCGGGGGCCAGGCCGAAGTACTCGCGCAGCCCCGTCATCTGCTCCTCCAGCGCCATCAGCGTCGTGCCGATCCGCTCGACCTGCTCCTCGGTGAGGTCGCCGAGGTCGACGCGGCGCAGCGCCTGCCGCTCCATGAGCTGCCGCAGCAGCTCGATCACGGTGAGCACGAGGCTGGCCAGTCCCCGCTCGACGGAGTCCCGGTCGACCGCGAGCCGGCGGTCCAGCGGGGTCACCCGGGGCGGCTGCCACCGGGTGTCGCCGAGCGCGGCGGCCAGGTCGGCGGCCTCGTCCCGGCGGGTCCCGGCGCCTCGGGCGACGATGCCGCCGCCCCGTGCGTTGCCGACGCCGCCCGGGGCGTCCGTGCCGCCGTCCGGGGCGGTCATGCCGGTGCCCCCGGCGACCAGGCCGCCTCGTCCACGGCGGCGTCCCGCAGCTCGGGCGGGGCGAGCGCGCCGACGGAGGCGACCAGGGCGCGCAGGGAGATCCGGACCAGGTCGACGTCGGCGATGGCGATGGTGATGTCGCCGCTGATCACCACGCCGGTGGCGAGGACCCGGTCCAGCAGGTCCACCAGCGCCACCGGCCGGTAGGCCAGCGGGTCGTCGGCGCTGCTCGGCGCGAGCGAGGTGGTCACCACGCCGGCCCCCGGGGCGGTCGGCGCGCCGGCCCGGGGGCGGTCAGCACGCCGGCTCCCGTACGGTGAGCGCCGGCTCGGGCGGTCGCTCCTCGGCGAAGGAGTACGGCGGCCACGGGCCGGTCAGCTCCAACCGGATCTCCGGGTGCCGCCCGACGAGGGTGTCGACCAGCCGGCCGAAGGCGGCGAACCCCTCCTGCCCGACCAGGTACGCCCCGTTGAGCACCATGGCGGTGGGCGCGCCGGAGAGCCGGCGGTCCTGCGGCGGGTGCCGCCGGGCGGCCACCGCGTGCCCGGCGAGGGCCGCGTGCACGGCGGCTGCGGCGTCGGCGGCGATCCGCTGCCCCTCCTCCCTGGCGGTGAGCTGGGCCCGGCGCCGCCGCAGGTACGCCGCCCCGGCCCCGCCGGAGCCCCCGGGCTCCGCCGCCCGGGGCGTGGCGCCGGGCACGACGTAGCCCTTGACGCCCCATTCGTCCCGGCCGGTGAGCCGGTCCAGGAGGGCGGTCAGCTCGGTCCGGCGGGCGACGAGCTGGCCCGCCACCCGGGCGTCGTCGTGGTGCACGGTGGCCAGCCGGGCGGGCACCACCGCGCCGGCCCGGGACAGCGCCGCCACCACCGCGTGGTGCGCCCTGGCGGCGCGCTCCAGCCAGGCCAGGTCCTCCAGGTTGCGGCGCAGCGCCTCCTCGCCGTACTCGGTCAGCGGCGCGGTGCTGACCACGGCGACCAGCCCGGCGGCCCGCACCGCGCGTACCGGCGTGCCGTCCATCCCGGCGGTCGCGGCGAGCAGGGCCGGGTCCGCCTCCCGCGTCACGCCGTGCAGCCACACCCCGGCGTCCAGGTGCGCGGCCGGGCCGCCGGGCGCGAGGTCAACCGTCGAACTCATCCCACTCCTCCCTCCGGGCGGCGCGCCGGGCGACCCGTGGGCGACGCTCCGCCTCCACCTGCTCCGGGTCCCGCGGGCCGGGCTCGACCGGCGGCCTCGCCCGCGAGCTGAGCCACGGGTCGTGCTCCCACCAGTCGATGCCGATCTGCCGTGCCGTGTCGACGGAGGCGATGACCAGCCGGAGCTTGAGCGTCAGCAGCTCGATGTCGAGCAGGCTGACCCGGATGTCGCCGGCGATCACGATGCCCCGGTCGAGCACCCGTTCCAGGATGTCGCCGAGGTTGGCCGGCTCGTGGCCGGCGGGCAGGACCTGGCCCGAGTTCTGCACCACCGATGGCGGTTGCACGGTCATCTCAACCCACCTCGCCCTTCCCGCGCTGGTAGCGCCGGACCCGCCGGTAGCCCAGCAGGCCGCCCTCCAGGTCCAGCTCGACCTCGTAGAGGCCGAGCAGGTCGGTGGAGGCGGGGATCCGACGATCCTCGATCACCTCCACCCCGACCAGCCAGCCGTCCCGCACCGACTTCAGCGAGGTGGTCCCCACCGGGTCCCGGCCGGTCAGCTCGACGATCTGCCGCATCCCCTCGCGGGCGGCCTCGGCGGCCGAGATCGGTTCGACGTACTCCTCGTCGTACTCCTCCTCGTCGTCGTACCGGTCGTCGTCCGGCTCGTTCCTACGCGCCCGACCGCCGTCGCCGCGGATCCGGTCCGCCATGCCGCTCACCTCCCTCGCCGCCGTCGCGCGGCACCCGCCGCGCCCGTTCCGTGCCGGTCTCCCGGCGGGGCCGCCGACGCCCGGCCGGGGCGGCCCGGGGCGGAGCGGGCCGGCGGGCACCGCCGGTCAGCCGCTCCAGCACCTGCTGCTGCCCCCGGTCCCGCTCCGCGGCGGTGATCTCCCCGGCGGCCTCCGCGGCGTCCAGCGCCTCCAGCTCCCGCCGGACGTCGACCGGGTTGCGCTGCCGCGACTCCGCCTCCCGGGCGATCACCTTGACCACGGCGGTCAGCCCCCGCACGGGCGCGTACGGCAGGGTCAGCAGCGTCCAGAGGATGTCCACCGGTCACTCCACCAACTGGTGGGCGCTGACGAAGTCGTACGGCGCGAGCGGGCCGAGCAGGCGCGTGTGGAGCAGCTCCCGGCGCTGCTCGGCGTACTCCTCGACGGCCGCGACGAACTCGTCCTCCCGGTCCCGCTCGACCAGGAAGGCGGCGTTCGCCGCGTCCAACTCGTTGCTCGGCGGTCGCGGCGCGCTCGCCACGACGAGCGAGCGGAGAGTGTCGACGAGCTGCCGGTTCTCCGCCTCGCGGCGCAGCTCCACCGCCTGGCTGATGATCTCGCCGAGCCGGATGCGCTGTGGCCGGGTGGCCGCCTCCGGCTGCCCGCGCACCTGGTCGGCCAGCTCGGCCGCGGCCGGGTCGTCCGCCAGGATCTCCGCGATCAGCTCCGGCTCGTGGTAGCGGCCGTGCACGACGTACTGGATCCGCCCCTCGAACTCGTCGAGGGCCGCGGCGAACCGGTCGTGGTGCGCCTCCAGCAGGTCGGCCACCGCGTCGGGGCCGGTGACGACCGTGCCGAAACGCACGGGCAGTACCGGGGCCACCTCCGCCGTGCCGTCCACGAGTTCCTGGTACGCGGTCAGGTCCGCCGGCCGGCCGATCGGTTCGGTCAGGCTCACCTCGCTGACCAGCGCGGCCAACTCGCCGTGCCGGATCGCCGCCACCTCCCCGGGCGGGTCGCCGACCCCGGCGGCGTCCGGGGTCGGCTCCACGTCGGAGGGCACGATGCCGTAGATGAACAGTCCGGTCTCCTCGGCCACCTCAGCGCTCCTCGTCCCGGCGCCGCCGGGGGCGCTCCCGCTCCCGACCGGTCTCCCGATCGCCGAGCGAGTCGGCGACCGCCCCGCTGATCTCCCGGGCCGCCTTGCCGAGGCCCGACATGGCCTTGCCCTTGCCGACCGCCCCGGAAGCGCCCTCCACCAGGTCGGGCAGCCCCTTCTGGCCCTTCGGCGTGATGTCGAACCGGTCGACCGCCTCGGCGAAGCGCAGGTACGTCTCCACGCTGGCGATGACGATCCGAGCGTTGATCTCCAGCAACTGGATGCCGACCACGGCGACCGACACCTGCGCGTCGATCACCACGCCCTTGTCCAGCACCGTCTCGACGACGTCGGCCAGGTTGGACCCCGCTCCGCCGCGCTCCAGCGCGCCGCCGGCCTGGCCCTCACTCGTTGCGATGGTCACTCCCGCTCCTCCCGTCGACGGCGGACCACGGGTCGGCGGGGCGCCTCCGGGGCGCGTCGCGGCCGGGGCTCCTCGCGGGGCCGGGACTCCTCACGCGGCTGCGGGCGGCGAGCCCGCTCCGGGGCGCGGCGACGCGGCGGCGGCTGCTCCTCCTCCGGCTCCTCCTCGTACTCGTCGTAGTCGCCCTCGTCGTACTCGTCCTCGTACTCCTCCTCGGCCGGACGGCGCCGCTGCGGCGGCCGACGGCGGCCACGCTCGGCGGGCCGGCGCTCCGCGCGCGGCTCCTCCTCGGCCTCCTCGGCCTCCTCCTCCGGCTCCGGTTCGGGCTCGCGCTCCGGTCGCCGTCGCGCACGCTCCTCCCGCTCGGGGCGCTCCCGCTCGGGGCGCTCCCGCCGGTCGCGCTCCTGCTGTTCCTCGCGCAGGGCGGTCTCGTGGTCCCTGACCACCTGCCCGTCCTCGATCTCGCCCCGCCAGCCCTGCACGGACTCCGGGTCGAGGACGGTCTGGGTCATCACGTGCCGGACGAAGTGCTTCAGCTCCAGCCGGACGCGGCGGCCCTGGGCGCGCCACAGGTTGCCGGTGTGCTCGAAGAGCCCCTGCGGGTGGTACTCCAGCACCACCAGGATCCGGGTCAGGTCGGGCGTCAGCTCGTGGAAGCTGACCGTGCCGTCGACCGAGCCCTTCTCGCCCTTCGAGCGCCAGTGGATGAGCTTGTCGGGGATCTGCCGGACGATGGTCGACTCCCAGGTGCGGTGCGACCAGAAGACCTGCGCCTTCCAGGTCAGCTTCTCGTCCGCCTCGGTGTCGACGTTCTCGACCTTCTTCATGAAGCTCGGGAAGTCGCCGAACTGGGTCCACTGGTCGTACGCGACCCGGACGGGCACGCCGACCTCGATCGCCTCCACGATGTTGGTGACCTTGAGCTTCTTCCCGCCGCCCTTGCCGCCCTTGCCGCTCCTGCCGAGCGCGGACATCACCTTCTCCTTACCGCCGGCCAGCCCGGCATGGACCAGCGCCTTCACCGGCGAGCCGCCCTCGGCGAGCTTCTTCGCCCCCGTCGCGGCGGCGATCAGCCCAGGACCGCCGCCCTGCTTCGCGTAGTCGCTGAGGCGTCCGGTCGCGCCGGTGATCCGCTCCGTCACCACCTGCACGGCGCGTTCGCCGATGGCGCTCGCCAGGTTCCGCGCCTCGCCGGCGAGCTGGCCCCGGACCTTGTCGCCGAGGCCGCCGGGGTTCGTCGTGTCCGCCATGGTCACCGCCCCCGCTGGTCGGCGTCGGTGTCGGCGTCGGCGTCCCGGTCCGGCCGGTCGTCGTCCGACCCGCCGCCGGGCGCGGCGGCGCCGCCCTTGCGGCGCAGCGCGTCGGCCGAGCCGCGCAGCTTGCCGCTGATCGCATCGATGCCGCTGCCGGCGGCGGCGGTCGCAGCCGCCTTGGAGGCGGCGGCGAGCGGTCCGCCGAGCCGACCGAGGTTGGCCAACTGGGGGGACGACTGAAGCAGGTTGCCGCCCGCCTTCAACAGCCCGCCCGGCTCCCGGCTGGCGCGGCCGGCCGCGACCGCGGCGGCCAGAACGAGGGCGGTACGCAGCTTGCGCCGGCGGCCGAGCAGGTAGCCGAAGCCCACCGCGAGCCCGATTCGTGCTCCGCTGTTCATCAGTTCTCCTTCGCTCCCCGGAGCGGGAGACACCTGACGGCAGCGGTCGAAAATGGCCACCGGGGATCAGCACGTGCCGGACCGCAATCAGGTGTCCCGTTCAATCGGACCCGGCGGGCAGTACCCGGTGGCCTATCGGCGAAACATTTTCCGCCTTTTTCCGGAAGCATTTACGGAGCCCTGGCGCGGGCCTCACCAATCGCGCAAAACGGGCAGTCAGGCCGCTAGGAGCAGCGAGAACCCCAGAACGGAAAGAATTAACGAATGGCCGTCACAATGCGGGCGGCGTCGAATCGAGGCATATCTCGGCGTGCACCCGACCGTCACTCTCGCGCAATTTCGCCCCGCACTTTGCGAGCACCGACAACGCCCCGTGATTGTCGACGGTGGTCTCCGCTACCACGAGCCGCATTCCGGCGGCCGCCGCCTCGTTCAACAACTCGCGCAGGGCGGCCGGGCCGACGCCCTGGCCCCGCGCGGACCGGCCGAGCCACATCCCGGTCTCGACGGTGCCCGGTTCGTCGCGGCGGCTCATCCGGATCATGCCGACCACCTCGCCGCCGGCGAGGATCGCGTACATCTGGGTGCCGGTGGGTCCGCCCAGGCCGGCGAAGCTCGCCCGGTGGAACTCGCGGAACGCCTCCCGGCGGGCGTGCGACCAGCCCGCCGGAGCCTCCACCGGCGGCATCACGTCGCCGGGCTCCGCCTCGGCAGCCGCTACGGAGAGCAACGGCTCCAGGTTCCGCTCGTCCACCGGCTCCAACCGGACCGTTCCCGCCACGTGCCGCAGTCTGCCGCCCCCACCGGCCCAAGTCCACCCCATCCGGCACCGACTGCCGGTCCGGCGGAAGGTACCGGCCGGTCGGACCGCACCGTGTTCCGCCTCACGCTCCGCTGTCGGCGGGCACCCGACGGCGCCCCGGCACCCCGCCATCGGGGGTCACGGGGCGTCGACGTCGAACTCGCAGAGCACCACGGAGGCGTCGTCGGCGGGCTTGTGCCGGCGAAGCCGGTCCGGATGGTCACGCTCCGCGGCGCGTACCCGGTCCACCAGCGCGCCCGGGCCGTCGGCGGTCACCACGTCCAGCAGCCCCGCCCAGTCGAGGAGACCGAACTGCTCCACCACGGCCGACGCGCCGTCGCTGAGCAGCGCCGCCCGGCGGACGGCACCGGGACCGCGCAGCGACAGCGTCCCGGTCACCGCGTGGAACGCCGCGTCCGGGTCGGCGGCCGCCACCCAGTAGCCGTGGGTCCGGTTCATCCGCTCCCGCTGCACCGCGACCGCCTGCCGGAACCGCGTGGCCCGGTCGGCCGGGCCGGCCGGCACCGCCGCAACTGTGGCCCGCACCTCCGCCATCGCGGCGTCCAGCCGGTCGTCGGTGACCACGCTCACCCGCCCGCCGGCGTCCAGCACCAGCGGGCTGTCGCAGAGCACCAGGTAGTCGAGGTGGTCGCCGCCGTCGCGCAGCAGGCAGACCGTGCTCGACGGGGTGCCCGGATGATCCAGGTCGCACTCGTCGCCGTGGTCGGACCGGACGGCCAGGATCGCCGCCGCCAGGTTGCTCATCAGCGTGGCCGTCGGGCGGATCGCCTCGGCCAGCCCGAGCCGGGCCGCGAGGTGCCGGACGTACCAGGACGGCCCGTGCACGCAGCCGGTGTCGAAGCCCTCCGGCACGGTGGCGCCGTCCAGCACGCCGACCAGCGGCCCGAACCGGAAGACCAGGTCCTCGTTGACCGGCCGGCCGGGTGGCGGCGCGGACGCGGAGCGTACCCGCATCGTCCGCGCCGCCCCGACCACCCGGGTCGCCTCAGCGGCGACGGACGTCGTCGGCGGCCTCATGTGCCTGCCCCTGCACCTGGTGGGCGGCCGACCGGCCCTGCTCCCGTACGGCCGACGCGCCCCCGGCTGCCGTGGAGCCCACCGACTGCGCCGCCTGCCGCACCGGCTCGCGCAGGTTGTCGCGCAGGTTGTCGCGCATCTGGTGGCCGACCTGGCTCGCCTGCTCGCGCAACTGCCCGGAGTGCTCGGTCACCTTGCCCCTGGCCTGCCCGGCCAACTGCCGTTCAGGCCGGCTGGGCGGGATCAGCGACGAGACCAGCAGCCCGGCGCCGAAGGCGATCAGGCCGGCGGCGAGGGGGTTGCCCTGCGCCTGCTGGCGGGACTGCTGCCCCAGCGAGCGGGCCTCGTCCCGCACCGACATGGCCGCTTGCGACATCTGCTCGCGGGACTGCTCCCCGAACGCCCGCGCCGACCCGGTCGCGTGCGCCATGCGCTGACCGGCGCCGTGCCCGTCCGACTGCACACCCATCACCTTCTCCCTGGCCCGGGTGAGCACGCCACGGGCCTGCCCGACGCGCTCACCGGCGATCCGTCGCGGGTCGACCTTCGCGGCCAGCGCGTCGACGTCGCTACTCAGTTCGTTACGGGTGTTCTCGATCTCCCACCGGATCCGGTCCGGATCGTTGGACATGATCTGCTCCCTCCCGGCTGGTTCACCGGCCTCGCATCGCGTTCGGCATCTCCCGTGCGGTCTGTTTCGTCCGGGGCAGCACCGAGCGGAGCTGCGCCATCTTCGTCCGCGCGTTGGCGAGGAGGCCACCGGCGACCGCGGCCCAGATGACGGCCACGACCAGCGCGGCCCAACCCTGGTCCATCACGTTCGACAGCCCCCACCACAGCGCGTACGACACGAACAGCACCGTCAGGAAGCCGGCCAGTGCGGCGCCGCCGAACATCCCGCCGGCCTTGCCCGCCTGGGTCGCCTCCTCGCGCAACTCGGCCTTGGCCAGTTCGATCTCCTTGCGGACCAGCGTGGAGACGTCGCGGGTCACGTCGCCGAGCAGGTCGCCGACCGACGCCTGGGTCCGCTCCTTCTCCGGGGCGCTCACGGCGCCACCCCGCCCGGAATGTCCGGCCCCTGCCGGCCGGGCGGCGAGGCGTTGCGCACCCGGGCCATCCCGGTGTACGCCTCCTCGCGCGGGTACGCCTCGGTACGCGGATACGCCTCCTCTGCCATGTACGGCGCCTCGACCGTCCGCTCGTACGGCTGCGGCCCGGGCTCGGCGGCCGGCGGCGGCATCGACGGCTGGCCGGCGCCCCGCGCCCCGTCTCCGGAGGCGGTGAGGTTCCGGGTGAGCCGCCCGACGAGCATCCCGGCCACGGCCGCGCCGGCCAGGAAGGTCCCCGGGTGCCGGCGCGCGTACGACCGCACCTCGTCGACCACCGCCCCGGGCTCGCGTTCGTCGAGCCAGCCGGCCGCCTGCTGGGCGGCGTCCGCCGCGCGGCGGACCATCTGGGCGGCCATCCCGGAGTCCTCGCTCCGCTCCGCCATCGAGCCGAGTTCGCGCCCGATCCCGCGCAGCCCGTCGGCGGCCCGCCGCTGCTGCGCCTGGGCCTGGTCGCGCAACTGCGTACCGGCCTCACCGGTCAGGTTCCGCGCCTGCCGCCGAGCCTCGGAGGCGACCTGTCCGCCCTGTTGCGCGGCCGCGTGCGCGACCTGCCCGCCGGCCTGGGCCGCGTGGTGCCCGACCCGGGATGCCTGCTGCCGGGCCTGCTGCCCGGTGCCGGTCGCACCGTCCGGTGGCCGGCTCGGGTTGATTCCCGTCATCGCCCGCTCCCTCCGTCGGCCCCGGGCCGCAGGGTCACGGCCCGGAACGTGAACCAGCCGCGGGACACGGCCGGGTTCGTCAGCCGCCTACCCGCGCGGCTCGCCGACATTCCGCCCCGCCGGTCCGGGCAGGACGGGAAACCGGACCGGAACGACCGACCCGGACGGAACCGGCCGCGACGCGCGACAGCGGTCAGCGGCGGCGGTTGCGGGCCCGGGAGGAGCGCAGCCGACGCAGCCGGCCGACCAGCACGGGCTCGACGGCCAGCGCGGCCGGGTTGTCCAGCAGCGCGTTCAGCAACTGGTAGTAGCGGGTGGCGGAGAGGCCGAAGGTGTCCCGGATGGCCTGTTCCTTCGCGCCGGCGTGCCGCCACCACTGCTGCTCGAAGGCGAGGATGCCCCGCTCCCGCTCGGTGAGCCCGCCGGCCGTCCGGTCGTCCGCCGGGGCGTCGGTCTCGTCGGGCGGCGTCCCGGCCGCGCCCGCGCCCGGCTCGGCCGCCGTGCGGGGCTGCGGCACTGCGGGAACCCCTGGGTCGGAGCCCGCCCGGGGCTGGGGGACGACGGCGCCCGCGTCGCGCGCCTCGCCGGTCGCGCCCGCCCGGTCCGCCGTGGACGGCTCGGTGTCGGCCGGGGCGGCGTCGGCGGGCTGCATGGCGCTCCTCATGGGGGCAGGCCGGCGGCACACCACGACGCCGACCGGGGGGGGGACCCCAGCCTAACCAGGGCCGACCCGCTTCGCATCGGACGACAGTGCCGCAACGTGACCGGGCCGGTTCACCCCGTGTCCGCCGACCGCCGCACGTTCGGCGCGAGCGGCGGCGGTGTGCCGACCGTCACCAGGTCGATTCGGCGAGCCCGCGGGGCGGTGTGTCGGCGCGGCGGGTCGCCGGACAGCCGGCTGTCGCGGCCCGCGGGGCGGTGCGACCGGGGCCGGGGAGAGCCGCCGGTCGCACCGCCGGGGTCAGGAGATGTCCCGCCGGCGCATCGCCCAGAGCGCCGCGCCGAGGAACACCGTCAGCCCGACCGCCAGCAACGCCGAGGAGTGCTGCCAGGTGATGTCCAGGGTCTCCGGCTTGCACTCGCCGAAGTAGGTGGCCTGGCAGGCCTCCCAGTCCTCCAGCGTCACCTTCTTCTGCATCCACGCCAACGCGTACGTGGGCAGCAGCCACGCCTGCGCGAAGCGCACCCCGGCCATCTGCAGCAGGATGCCCAGGCCGAACTGGCCGACGACCATCAGGGCGATCGCCCCGCCGAGCGCCATCGCGGTGTGCCGCCCCAGCGAGGCGAGCGCGAAGCCGATCGTCGTGGTGACCAGAGCGAGCACCAGACCGCGCAGCCCGGTGAGGGCGAAGGACTCCCAGGCGCCGGAGGTCATCTTCTCCGTGCTGCCGCGGAAGACGGCGACCAGCCAGAAGCTGCCGAACCAGAGCGCCGTCGTCGGCACCGCCAGGGTGAGCAGCCCGGTGAGCAGCGCCGCCAGCTTGGTCAGCAGTACGGTCAGCCGCTTCGGCCGCCACAGCAGCAGGTTCATCATGCCGCCGGTGTTCCACTCCGCCCCGACGAAGGAGGCGCCGACCACGAACCCGACCAGCGCCAGGATCGCCGCGAGCGGCAGCAGCGTGGTGCCGAAGCTCTCCCGGAAGTCGAAGGTGGAGGGCAGGAACCACCGCGACTCGATCGCCTCGCGCGGCGGCGGCTGGATCATCGCGCAGTCATCGGGGTACCGGCCGGCCTCGCTGGTCCCGGCGGACTTCGCCCGCTCGCACTCGGCGCGGAACTGCTCGCTGTGGCGTACGTCCTGCTGCCACTGCTGCTCGGCGGCGCTCTCGGCCCTCGCCAGCGCGGCGGCGTCGATCTTCTCGTTCGTCAGGAAGACCCCGACCACCACGGCCGCGAGCACCAGCAGGCCCAGCAGGCTCATCCAGCGGGTGAAGCGCCGCTTGGCCAACCGGCGCAGCTCCGTACGGTAGAGGCTCACGCGCCCCACCCTCCTCCGGCGGTGCCGGGCTGCCCCGCCCCGCCGACCTTCGTGGACTGGTCGACCTGCCGATGCTGGCCGGGTACCGGCGCGGTGGCGGTCAGTTCGAGGAAGACGCTCTCCAGGTCGACGGCGACCGGGGCGAGCTCACTGACGTAGAGGCCCTGCTCGGCGAGGAGCCGGGTGACGGTGGCCGGCTTGTCGACGCCGGCGAGCATCAGGTGGTCGGGCTGGCCGTTCACCCGGATCCCCGCGCGGGTCAGCGCCTCGGCGGCGGCCGGCAGGTCGGTGACCGCCTCCAACCGCACCCGGACGGCGCCGGAGGAGTGCTGGGCGAGCACCTGCTCGACCGGGCCGAAGGCCACCCGCCGGCCCAGCGAGATGATGGTGACCGAGTCGCAGATCAGCTGGATCTCGCCGAGGATGTGGCTGGACAGCACCACGGTCATCCCCGACTCGGCGAGGCTGCGCATCAGGGTGCGCATCTCCCGGATGCCGCCCGGGTCCAGCCCGTTGGCCGGCTCGTCGAGGATCAGCAGCTTCGGGTTCTTCAGCAGGGCCGAGGCGACGGCGAGCCGCTGCTTCATGCCCAGCGAGTACGTCTTGACCCGCTCGCCGGCGCGGTCGCGCAACCCGACCAGCTCCAGCACCTCGTCGATCCGTTGCCGCGGCACGTCGCCCGCGCCGGCGAGCAGGGACAGGGTGTCCCGCGCCGAGAAGTGCGGGAAGAACTGCGGGCTCTCGACGATGGCGCCGACCTGGCCCGCGACGACGGGCAGGGCCTCGGGCACCTCGTGGCCGAGGATGGCCATCCGGCCGCCGTTGGGCCGGATCAGACCGAGCAGCGTACGCAGCGTGGTGGTCTTGCCCGACCCGTTGGGGCCGAGGAAGCCGTGCACCTGCCCCGCCTCGACCCGCATGTCGAAGCCGTCGAGCGCGTTGCGGGTGCCGCGTCGACGACTCTTGTACGTCTTGCGTAGACCTTCGATCTCCAGGACAGCTGACAAGCTGCACCTCCCCCGATGGGCGTATGACATGCGACACCATACGCGGTATGCAACGCGGCGCAATACCCGGTATGCACCGCCACGCCGATCGGATGAAAGGAAGGGCCCCTTCCTGCCCACCAGGCGTTAGGAAGGGCCCCTCACTGCACACCAGGCGTCAGGAAGGCCCTTCCTTTCACGTCAGGCGCAGACGACGGTGACGCCGGCGGCGCGGAACGCCTCGACCACGTCGGGATTGGCGCCCGAGTCGGTGACCAGCGTCTCCACCCGGTCCACCGGGCAGATCCGGGCGAAGGCGTGACCGCCCAGCTTGGACGAGTCCGCGATGATCACCACCCGCTTGGCCCGGGCCACCATCAGGTTGTTCATCGCCGCCTCGCCCTCATGGTGGGCGGCGGCGCCGAGCTGGGGGTCGATCGCGTCGACGCCGAGCAGGGCGACGTCCAGGGTGACCTCGCGCAGCAACGCCCCGCCCAGCGGGCCGACCAGCTCGAACGACTTGGGGCGGACCACGCCGCCGGCCACCACGACCTTCATCCGGGAGCGGACAAGCAGCTCGTTGGCGATGTTCAGCGCGTTGGTGACCACGGTGAGCTGGGCGCCCTCGGCGCTGGTGTTCAGGTCGGGCCGCACGGCGAGGGCCCGCGCGACCTCCGTGCTGGTGGTGCCGCCGTTGAGGCCCACCACGGTGCCCGGCGAGACCAGCGCGGCGGCGGCCGCGCCGATCCGCTGCTTCTCGGCCGAGTGCTTGGCGGTCTTGTAGCGCAGCGGCAGGTCGTACGAGACGCCGTTGGCGACCGCGCCGCCGCGGGTCCGCGTGATCATCTGCTGCTGGGCGAGCTGGTCGAAGTCGCGCCGGATGGTGGCCTGGGAGACGTCCAGCCGCTCGGCGGCCTCCTCGACGCTGACCCGGCCGCTGTCGGTCAGCATTTCGAGCAGGGCGTTCCATCTGGCGTACCGGTCCACCCCAGGCCCTCCAGTTACTGCGCGGTCGGTGATTGATTGCGTGCACAGTAGTGCGCGAAACTACGAGGGCGCAAAACCATGTCCTGCTCGATGACGGGGCTGGTTGCCACGGCCAACCGGGTTCGCGCAGAATAGCGCGCGAAAGACAGCTTTAACGAGCCGTATTGCGCACCGCTCCCCTGCGTAGGAGTTCTCATGTCGTACGTCGACGCGGAGATCGCGAGCCAGCCCGACTGCTGGCGGGAGGCGGCGCGGGTCGCCGCCACCGCGGCCGACCACCTCCCCCGCCCCGGCGAGCGGGTCGCCGTCGTGGGCTGCGGCACGTCGTGGTTCATGGCGATGGCGTACGCGGCCCGCCGCGAGCACGCCGGCCAGGGCGAGACCGACGCCTTCCAGGCCTCCGAGTTCCCCGCCGGGCGGCGCTACGACCGGCTCGTCGCGATCACCCGCTCCGGTACCACCACCGAGGTCGCCGAGCTGCTCGCCGCGCTGCGCGGGCGGGTGCCCACGACCGTCCTGGTCGGCGACCCCGCCTCCCCCGCCGCCTCGGTGGCCGACGCGGTGGTGCCGATGCCGTTCGCCGACGAGCGCTCGGTGGTGCAGACCCGCTTCGCGACCACCGCGCTGGCCCTGCTCCGCGCCCACCTCGGCGACAACATCACCGCGCTCTCCGCCGACGCGGAGGTGGCGGTGCGCGCCCCGCTGCCGATCGAGCCGGCCCGGATCGAGCAGGCCACCTTCCTCGGTCGGGGGTGGACGGTCGGGCTGGCCCAGGAGGCGGCGCTGAAGTGCCGCGAGGCGGCCACCTTCTGGGCCGAGGCGTACCCGGCGATGGACTACCGGCACGGCCCGATCTCGATCGCCGCCCCCGGCCGGCTGGTCTGGGCGTTCGGCGAGCTGCCCGACGGGCTGCCCGAGGACGTGGCGGCGACCGGCGCGGCGTTCGTGCACAGCCGCACCCACGGCTGCCGCACCGTGCTCGGCAGTTGGGCCGCCGGCCGTACGCCGCTCGACCCGATGGCCGACCTGATCCTGGCGCAGCGCTTCGCCGTCGCGCTCGCCACCAGCCGGGGCCTCGACCCCGACGCGCCCCGGCACCTGAGCCGGTCCGTGGTCCTCGCATGAGCCCAGCCGACGTCGTCGTCGCGCTGGACGTCGGCGGCACCGGGATGAAGTGCGCCCTGGTCCGGCCGGACGGCGCCGTGCTGCACTCCGAGCGGCACCCCACCGACGCCGGGCGCGGCCCGGACGCCGTGGTCGACACCGTCCTGGCGGTCGCCGAGGGGCTGGCCGGCAAGGCCCGCGCCGACGGGCTCACCCCGGTCGCGCTCGGCGTCGCCGTACCCGGCGTGATCGACGAGGCGCGCGGCGTCGCGGTCTGGTCCGCGAACGTGGGCTTCCGGGACGTACCGCTGCGGGACCTGGCACAGGCTCGGCTCGGACTGCCGACGGCGCTCGGCCACGACGTGCGCGCCGGCGGGCTGGCCGAGGCGCGGCTCGGCGCTGGCCGTGACTCCGCCCACGTCCTCTTCGTCGCCATCGGCACCGGGATCGCCGCCGCGCACGTGGTCCACGGCGCGGCCGTCACCGGCGCGCACGGCGCCGCCGGGGAGATCGGCCACGTCCAGGTACGCCCCGGCGGGCCGGCCTGTGGCTGCGGCCGTCCCGGCTGCCTGGAGGCGGTGGCGTCGGCGGCCGCGATCGGCCGGCGCTACACGGCCCTGGCCGGAGTCCCGGCGACCGCCGCCGACGTGGCCGGCCGGGCGGCGGCCGGCGAGCCGCTGGCGGCGGACGTCTGGCGGGAGGCGGTCGAGGCGCTCGCCGAGGGCCTCGCCACCGGCCAGGCCCTCTTCGACGTGGAGACCGTCGTGCTCGGCGGCGGCCTGGCGCAGGCCGGCGCGCTGCTGCTCGACCCGCTGCGGGCCGCGCTGCACGAGCGGATGACGTTCCACCGGGAGCCGCGCCTGGTCGCGGCGGCCCTCGGCGACGAGGCCGGCTGCCTCGGCGCCGCCCTGCTCGCCCTCGACAGTCTGGAGAAGTGATGGCCACCCGGGTGAACGGCAAGGTGGTGACCCCGACCGGCGTGATCCGGCAGGGCTGCGTGGAGCTGGACGGGGGCCGGATCACGGCAGTGGCCGAGTACCCGTCCGTGCGCGACGGGCACTGGATCGTGCCCGGCTTCGTCGACATGCACACGCACGGCGGCGGCGGGCACACCTTCACCACGGGCGACGCCGAGCAGGCCCGGCAGGCCGCCGGCTTCCACCTGCGGCACGGCACGACGACCCTGCTGGCCAGCCTGGTCAGCTCGCCGTTCGAGCTGATGCGCGCGGCCACCGGCGCCTTCGCGCCGCTGGTCGCCGAGGGGGTGCTGGCCGGCATCCACTTCGAGGGGCCGTACCTCTCCTCGGCCCGCTGCGGCGCGCAGAACCCCGAGTTCCTCCGCGACCCGTCCACGGACGAGCTGGCCGAGCTGATCGAGCTGGGCGACGGCGCCGTCCGGATGGTCACCCTCGCCCCCGAGCGGGACGGCGCGCTGGAGGCGGTCAAGCTGCTCGTCGCGAACGGGGTGGTCGCCGCGGTCGGCCACACCGACGCCACGTACGACGAGACCCGTGCCGCCGTCGCGGCGGGCGCGAGCGTCGGCACCCACCTGTTCAACGGGATGCGGCCGGTGCACCACCGCGAGCCCGGCCCGGTGGTGGCCCTGCTCGACGCCCCGAACGTGGTCTGCGAGCTGGTCGCCGACGGCGTACACCTGCACGACGGGATGCTGGCCTTCGCCACCTCGACGGCGGGCCCGGAGCGGGCGGCCCTGATCACCGACGCGATGGCCGCCGCCGGCATGCCCGACGGCGATTACGAGCTGGGCGGCCAGGCCGTCACGGTGGCGGGCGGGGTGGCCCGGCTGGCCCGCGACGGCGCGATCGCCGGCAGCACCCTGACCATGGACGAGGCGCTGCGGCACGCGGTGGCCGCCGGCATCCCGATCGCGGACGCCGTACGGATGGCGGCCACCACGCCGGCCCGCGCGATCGGCCTCGGCGACCGGCTGGGCGCGCTCCAGGTCGGGCTCCGGGCCGACCTGGTGGTGCTCGACGACGACCTGAACGTGGTCCGGGTGATGCGCGGCGGCTCCTGGGTGGAGTGACCGCCCGCCGCCCCGGCTGCCCGACCGTGCCGCCACGGTCCGTACTGCGTCTGCCCCTGCCACGTCTGGTCCTGCCACGACCGACGCCGCGTCTGGCCGTGCCGTGTCTGGTCCTGCCACGACCGACGCCACGTCTGGCCGTGCCGCGCCTGCCCCTGCCACGACTGAAGCTGTCGAGCTGAATCGTCTACGACATCAGCCGCCCCGCCCGCCTGAATCGTCTACGACATCAGCTCGACAGGGGCCGCGACGACCGCCACCCGAGGAGGGCGCCGGCCCGGTTCCGGGTCGGCGGGCATCACGGGACGGGCATCACCGGACGGGCATCACCGGGTGGGGACCTCGACGCCGAGCACGGCCTGCTCGTCGGGGCGGTGCACGAGCACGTCGGAGAGGTACGAGTGCACGGCCGGGGCCATGCCGACGTCCCGGCCGGCCTGCTCCGAGAGCAGCCACTTGTGCTCGATGATCTGGGCGAAGATCTCCTGCGGCTCCAGCTTGCGGCGCAGGTGCGCGGGGACCGCCCGGACCACCGGCTCGAAGACCTCGGTCACCCAGCGGTGCGCGGCCTGCTGCTCGTCGGTGAGGTCGCTCTCGGCCCGGTAGGCGTCCAGGTCGTTGAGCAGCCGGCGGGCCTGGTTCTCCTCGGCGTCCAGGCCGGTCAGGCGGAGCAGCCGGCGGGTGTGGTACCCGGCGTCGACCACCTTCGGCCGGATCAGGTAGCGCCCGTTGTCGATGGTCGACATCGCCACCTCGGCCACGTCGAAGCCCAGCTCGTTGAGCCGGCGGATCCGCCCCTCGATGTCGTGCCGGGCCTCCCGCTCGACCTGCTGCTCGTAGGTGATCTCGTGCCACAGCCGCTCGTAGCGCTGCACGACCTCCTCGCAGACCACCTCGGGATCGATCGACTCGTGCAGCAGCCCGGCGGCCTGGAGGTCGAGCGCCTCCCCGAAGATGTTGACCCGGGCGATCTCCAGGTCCTCGCCGCGCTGGCCGTTGGAGAGCGAGTGGTGCAGCGCCCCGGTCTCCGCGTCCACAAGGTAGGCGGCGAACGCGCCGGCGTCCCGGCGGAACAGCGTGTTCGACAGTGAGCAGTCGCCCCAGAAGAAGCCGGTCAGGTGCATCCGCACGATCAGGGCCGCCAGCGCGTCGAGCAGCCGGCCCATCGTCTCCGGACGCAGGGTGTGCGAGAAGAGCGCCCGGTAGGGCAGCGAGAACTGCAGGTGCCGGGTGATCAGCACCGGGTCGAGCGGCTCGCCGTCGTCGGTCTGCCGGTCGGCGACGATCGCCACCGCCTCCACCGAGGGGAAGTCGATCCGCTCCAGGGCGCGCAGCAGGTCGTACTCGCGCTCGGCGACCCGCTCGCCGGTCTCCTTGACGGCGTAGACGTAGCCGCCGAGCCGGACGAACCGGACGATGTGCCGGGAGATGCCCTGGGGCAGCGCCACCAGGTGCTGCGCAGGCCACTGCTCCAGCGGGGTCGACCAGGGGAGGTCGAGCAGCGCCGGGTCGACGAGGGCCGAGGTGATCCGCACGGCCCCAAGTCTGACGGTCCTCCGGGCCGAGCGCCTCCCTTCGTGGCTCGGCACACAGCCGCCCCCGGCCGCGCCGGCCGGCCGCCGCGCCGGGCCGGTAGCGTGTTCCGGGTGCGGGAGACCACGACGGTACGGCCCAGAGCACGGCTGAGGCCGGTCCGGCCGGCCGGCTGGTGGTTCGACGCGCTCCTGCTCGCCGTCCTGGTCGGGCTGACTGTGGCACTCACCGCCGAACGGTTCTTCGGGATCGACCGCGCGGTCGCCGACTGGTCGGAGGCGCACCGGCCGACCGCCGCCCGCGTGACGGCGGTGGTCCTCAACTACCTCGGTCAGGGCACCCCGTTGACGCTGATCGCACTCGGTCTCGGGGTGCTGCTCGCGGTCCGCCTGAGATCGTTGCGCCCGGTGCTGCCGCCGGTGCTCGCCTTCGTCCTCAGCTATCTCACGATCGGTCCGCTCAAGGTGTGGACCGCCCGGCCCGCACCCAGCGCGAGCGTCAAGGAGCCGTTCCTTCCGCCCGAGCAGACCCTCCCGCTGTTCCAGGACGAACTACCACTGCGGTTCGCCCAGTCCTACCCCTCCGGCCACGTCGCGAACGCGATCCTCTGGTACGGCGTCATCGCGCTGCTGCTCGCCCCGCTGCTGCGCACCTACGGCCGGACCGTGCCGCCTCGGCTGGTCACCGTGGTCCGGCTGGTGCCGCCGGTCGTGGTGCTGTGCACCACCACCTACCTGGGCTGGCACTGGCTGACCGACTCGGTGGCCGGGCTGTTGCTGGGGCTCCTGCTCGACCGGGTGCTGCACCGGGTGCCCTGGGACGACCTGCCGTTGCCCGGGGTGCCCCGCGACTGGGACCGGCCGTTCATCTCGACCCCCTAGGGTGCCCGGCGTGGATCAACTGGCACGCCGGCTGGGCGTACCCGACGCGGTGGTGATCGGGCTGGGGTCGATGCTGGGCGCGGGCGTGTTCGTGGTCTTCGCGCCCGCCGCGGCGGCGGCCGGCGGGGCGGGCCTGCTGGCGGCGCTGGTGCTGGCCGGCTTCGTCGCCTTCTGCAACGCGACCAGCTCGGCGCGGCTCGCGGCCCGCCACCCCGAGTCCGGCGGCACCTACGTGTACGGCCGGGAACGGCTCGGCCCGTTCGCCGGCTTCCTGGCCGGCTGGGGCTTCGTGGTCGGCAAGACGGCGAGCTGCGCGGCGATGGCGCTGACCATCGGGGCGTACCTCTGGCCGGGGCAGGCCCGGCTCGTCGCCGTCGGCGCGGTGCTGGCGGTGACCGCCGTGAACCTGCGCGGCATCGGTAAGACCGCGACCGCGACGAAGGCGCTGGTCGGCGTGGTGCTGGCCGTGCTGGCCCTGGTCGCGGTGGCCGGCGCGGTCGGCGGCGACGTCTCGCTGGCCCGGCTCGGCGACCTCGACACTTCCGGGCGGGGCGTGCTCACCGCCGCCGGGCTGCTCTTCTTCGCCTTCGCCGGGTACGCGCGGGTCGCCACCCTCGGCGAGGAGGTACGCGACCCGGAGCGGACCATCCCCCGGGCGGTGCCGCTGGCGCTCGGCGTGGTGCTGACCATCTACCTGGTGCTGGCGGTGGTCGCCGTCGGCGTGCTCGGGGCCGACCGGCTCGCCGCGTCCGCCGCGCCCCTGGCCGACGTGGTGACCGCCGCCGGGCTGCCCGGCCTCGCCTGGCTGGTCCGGGCGGGGGCGACCGTGGCGGTGACCGGGGTGCTGCTCTCCCTGCTCGCCGGGGTCGGGCGCACCACGCTGGCGATGGCCCGCCGCCGCGACCTGCCCGGGGCGCTCGCCGCAGTGCACCCGGTCCACCGGGTGCCGCACCGGGCCGAGCTGGCGGTGGCCGCCGTGGTGATCCTGGTGGTCGCGCTCGGCGACGTCCGGCACGCGATCGGCTTCTCCAGTTGCACCGTGCTGGTCTACTACGCGATCACCAACGCCGCCGCGCTCACCCTGGGCCGCGACCCGGGCCGGCGGCTCCCGGTGCGGGCGCTCGCCGTGCTGGGGCTGGCCGGCTGCCTGCTGCTCGCCGTCAACCTGCCGCTGTCCAGCGTCCTCTCCGGCTTCGCCGTGCTCGCCGTCGGCGCCGCCTGGTACGCCCTGCGCCCCCGCCGGGCCTGACCCGCCGGGCACCGGGAACACCGGACCGTCAGACGGACGGACGGGCCGCGACGTCGGACCGGCGGACGGGCCGCGACGTCGGACCGTCACTCCTCCGGCTGGCGGGGCGCCGGCGCGGCGGGATCCTCCGGCGGGGGCGGCGCGGCCTCGCGGAGCAGGGCGTTCAGGCCGGCCCGGCGGGCCACCACCGTCAGCCGGTCTCCCGCGACGATCACCAGACGCGGGTCGGGCGCCCAGTCGAGGCGCTGACCGGCCCGGGCGTGCGCGAGCAGGCGTACGCTCTCGGCCCGCCCGACCGCGGCGACCGGCCGCCCGTCCAGCGACGATCCGGCGGCGACGGAGACCTCGGTGACCAGCAGCGCGTGCCGGCCGACCGGGATGGTGGCGATCACCGCGCGGTCCAGCAGCGCGGCGGCGAACGACGGCGCGGCCAGGTACGACACGCTGCGCGAGATGCCGATGCCGAACGCCTGCTGGACGCGCTCGGCGAAGTGGCCGTCGAAGAGGCGCAGCACCACCTGGAGCTCGGGGTTGACGGCCCGGCCGTTCAGCGCCGCCTGGAGGTTCGTCTCGTCGTCGGTGGAGACCACCACCAGCGCCTGGCAGGTGCCCACGGACGCCGCCTGGAGGGTCTCCTCCAGCGCGGCGTCGCCCACGATCAGCGGCACGCCGAGCCGGCGGGCCAGCGCCGCACCGCGCGGCTCGGGCACCTTGTCGATCGCCACCACCTCGACGCCGAAGTCGCAGAGTTGGGCCATCACCCGGGTGCCGACGTTGCCCAGCCCGACCACGACCACGTGCCGGGACCGCTCCGGCTGGATCCGGCCGGAGTGCAACGCCAGCCGGGCGTTGACGATCCCGTCCACCACCACGGCGGTGATCAGCGGGATCAGCGCCAGCCCGGCGAGGTTGAGCACCACCTGCATGACCTGCTGGGCGACCGGCTTGTTCGGATCCGGATCCTGCCCGCTCAGCGTCGTCACGAGCGTGAGGTAGAGCGAGTCGCCCCAGTTGGCGTGCGTGGCGCGGCCGTTGAGCCAGCCGAGCACCCCGATCACCGCCAGCAGCGTGATCACCGCGATGCCGATCTTGCGGGTGGCGAAGCTGCGTACCGCGCGGAGCAGCACGGTCAGCGGGCGACGACGCCGCCGGGCCCGCGCCAGCCGGCGTGCGGCCAGCTCGGTGCCGGGCGGCGCCCCGGTCGCCTCGGCGAGCACCACGTCCGCGGCGGACTCCTCGGCGGGAAGCACCCGGACCTGCTGCGGGTCGCGGGTGTCGGCCACCGCGCAGACCACGTCGCCCGGGTGTACGTCGTCGCGGCGGGCCACGTAGAGGGTGCGGCCGCCGTGCCGGAAGTGCGTCGGGGCCACCTCGCCGAGTGCGGCGGCCACGAAGGCGGGGGCGGCCATCGACGCGTCGGAGAGCACCGCGGAGTCGGGGAAGATCTGCCGCACCCCGTTGGCGAGGCCGGTGTTGAACATCCGCACCACCAGCCGCAGCCGGGGCTCGACCTCCTGGGCGCAGAGCGCGGCGTGCATGTTGCCGACGTCGTCCTGGTGCAGCAGGGCCAGCCCGTCGGCGCCGGCCAGCCCGGCCCGCCGGAAGGTGACCTCGTCCAGCCGGTCCGCCCGGACCACCTCGACGCCCTGGAGGTCCCGCCCGTCCGGCTCGTCGGAGCGCGGTCGTTCCGGCACGACCAGGGTGATCCGGACGCGGCCCGTCGCCTGCAGCTCCGTGGCGAGCAGCGCGCGCACCACCCAGTAGGCGAGGGCGTCCCGCCCGCAGACCACGTAGTGCGCCCGCGCGTCCCCGTTGACCCGGAGCCGACGCCCCGCCCGCCGCGCACGATCCAGCAGGGGCTCCGCCATGTGCCGCATCGTAGTCAGCCGGTCGCGCGCCGCGCAGCCCCGTGATCATGAACGCTGGTCGCGAAGCGTGTCCCGGCGCGCCGGGCCGATTCCCGGGCTCCTCGGCGGGTAGACCAGCGGCATGCAGACGTTCCTGCCGTACCCGGACTTCCTGGCCAGCGCCCGCACGCTGGACCAGAAGCGGCTGGGCAAGCAGCGGGTGGAGACCATCCAGGTGCTGCGCGGGCTGACCCGCCCCACGTACGGCTGGCGCAACCACCCGGCGGTGAAGATGTGGGCCGGGTACGAGGAGGCCCTCACCCGGTACGGGCTGGACGTGTGCGCGGTCTGGTGCGAGCCCGGCCGGGCCGACACCTGCGCGACCACGATGACCGCCGACCTGGCCGCCGCCTGCGGCCTGACCCGCGTACGCACCCAGGCGGAGCTGGCCGAGGCCGGCGAGTTGCCGCCCTGGCTGGGCCGCGACGACCTGCACCTGAGCCACCGCTCGTCGCTGCTGCGCAAGGACCCCGGCCACTACGGCCCGATCTTCGGCGACGGCGTCCCGCCCGACCTGGAGTACGTCTGGCCCGCCTCCGACCGCGAGCGCCGCTGCCTCCCGCCCCAGTGAAAGGAAGGGCACCTTGCTAACGCCTGGCGTTGTACAAGGGGCCCCTCCTGACGGCTGAGGGCGGGCAGACTGGAAGCCCACCCGGGCGGGGAGGTGCGATGGCGCTGTCGCAAGTGGTCGGTCGGCTCCTCGGCGTACGCCGGCACGAGGTGGACCCGGGCGGTGGTGGTGCCCCCCGCGTGCCGCGCCCCGTCGAGGCGGTGGTGGTCGGCGGCGGGATCGCCGGCATGTCGGCGGCGGTGGTGCTGGCCGAGCGCGGCGTGGCGGTGACCGTGCTGGAGGCCGCGCCGACCCTCGGTGGCCGGCTCGGGGCCTGGCCGGAGACGCTGGCCGACGGCACGCGGCAGATGAACGAGCACGGCTTCCACGCGTTCTTCCGGCAGTACTACAACTGGCGGTCGATCCTGCGCCGCGCCGACCCGGGGCTCGGCTTCCTCCGGCCGGTCCCCGGCTACCCGATCCTGAGCGCCCGCTGGCCGACCGAGGAGTTCGGCAGGCTGCCACCCGCGCCCCCGGCGAACCTGCTGGCGCTGCTGCTGCGCAGCCCCAGCCTGCGCCTCGCCGACCTGCGCGGCATGGACCGGGACGCGGCGCTGCCGCTGCTCACGTACGACCCGGTGCGCACCTACGCCGAGTTCGACGACACCACCGCCGACGAACTGCTCACCTCGCTGCGGCTGCCGGACCGGGCCCGCGCGATGCTCTTCGAGGTCTTCTCCCACTCGTTCTTCAACCACGAGGCGGAGATGTCGGCGGCGGAGATGATCGCGCAGTTCCACTTCTACCTGCTGGGCAACCCGGAGGGGCTGGCCTTCGACTGCCCCGACGAGGACTACGCGACGGCGATCTGGGAGCCCCTGGCCCGGCACGTGGAGCGGCACGGCGGCCGGGTGCGCACCGGGGCCGCCGCCACCGCGCTGACCCGGGACGGCGCCGGCTGGCGGGTCGCCACCGCCGACGGCGGGTCGTACGCCGCCCGCCACGTGGTGCTCGCCGTCGATCCGCCCGCCCTGGCCGCGCTGGTCGCCGCCTCGCCCGGCCTGGTCGACCACGCGCCCACGCTGGTGGAACTGATGCCCGAGTTCGGCCGGCCCGGTCCGCCGTACGCGGTGGCACGCTACTGGTGCGACGGGGACGTGGCCGCCGGGCGGGCGGTGTTCAGCGGGGTGTCCCGGCAGCAGACGCTGGACTCGGTGACCCTCTACCACCGGCTGGAGGACGAGCCCCGCCGCTGGGCCGGGCGCACCGGCGGCTCGGTGCTGGAGCTGCACGCGTACGCCTGCGAGCCGGGCGTGCCCGCGACGGAGCTGGCCGAGCGGATGCGGGCCGAGCTGACCGCGCTCTGGCCGGAGGCGGCCGGGCTGCGGGTCCGGGAGCTGCGCGCCCGGGTGGCGGCGCAGGCACCGGCGTTCACCCCGGGCAGCCACGCCCGGCGGCCGGGGGTGCGCACCGACGCCGACGGGCTCTACCTGGCCGGCGACGGCATCCGGACCGACTTCCCGAGCGCGCTGATGGAACGCGCCGCGGCGACGGGGATCGTCGCGGCCAACCACGTCCTGCGGGCCGAGGGCGGCGCGGCCGAGCCGGTCCGCTCGGTCCGGCCCCGGGGCCTCCTCGCCCGGCCACGGTGACGGCCACGGGCAACGGCGAGGGTGACGAAAACGGGCAAACAGGTCGCTCGGCTCGCCTAGGCTGATCGTCTGGGTGAGCCGGGAGGTCAGCGGGATGTCGCCGCACGGGGACGACGGCCCGCTCGTCGCCGACGTGCCGCGGGACGACGCGTACCCGCTGATCCGGGACGAGCGGGCCTGCATCGTGACCGCCCTGCGGCTCGGCTGGTGGATGGCGGACGCGTACCACCACGCCCAGACCGCCGAACTGCTCGACGCCGGGGACGACCGGCCGGCGGGCGCCCCGGCGAAGCTCTCCAACCTGACCGAGATGTCGGGGCGGCGGCGCATGCAGATGTACCTGGACGGGGTGGCGGTGGCGCTCGGCCAGATCGCCGAGCTGACGCGACGCGACGGCCCCGCGCCGTCCACGGCCGGAGCGAGGGACCGGGTGACCGGCCGGGCCGGGGAGGACCTGCTGCTCGCCCTCGACGACCTGAACGTGGACGTGCTGCGCTGGACGATGGCCACCAACCACCGGGTCGGGCTGGCGTACCGGCTGGGACGCTCGCTGGCCGACACGGTGCGGCACGGCGACGCCGACCAGGTGGCAGGGCGCTTCGGCGGCCGGCAGATCCAGCTCTGCCGCTGGCTGGACGAGCTGGCCACCGTGCTGCCGCCGTACTCGGCCGCGGTGGTCCGCCGGTCGCTGTCGGCGTGGGCGTCGGCGGTCACCCGGGCGGGCGTCGGCGACCCGGCCGAGGCGGGGCTGCCGGAGCTGGCCCGCGAGCTGCGCAACCAGGGCGACCTGTGGCGGGGCGTGCTCACCGGCGGCCTGCACCCGAGGGACCTGCTGGACGAGGAGGACTACGCGGTCGTCGCCCGGAACCTGATCATCCGGGACCGCAGGCTCGTGGTGCAGGCCGCGCGGGGGATCTTCTGGCCGGTGCTCGTACCGCTGCTCGCTGTGCTGTTCGCCGTGGTGGGGGTGAGCGCGCTCGCGGCGGCCGGCTCGCCGGCGACCCGGGCCGCCGTGGCCCTGCTCGGGCTGGGCGCGGGCATGGCCGCGATCTGGCGCACCGTCTCCGGGCCGGCGCTCGCGGTCGCCGGGGAGGTCAACCGTCCGCTGCTGGAGAGCGAGCTGACCGCGCGGATGGCGCTGCGCATCGACCGGCCGCTGGCCGCCGCGCGGGCCGCCGGCCGGGCCCGCCGGCAGCGCCGCCCCGACGAGGCGGCCGCTCGATCGAAATCCGTTGCCCGCCTCTCGCCCGCCGACCTACCGTGATCCCGCAAGGTCAACCACCGCCGCGGGAGCCGTCCATGTCGATGTCGCACGTCACCTGTGTGCCGTCGTGGCTGCCCGGCCCGGCCCGCCCGGCGGCGCCGGCCAGCGGCGCCGGTCACCGACTCGAAGGCCCCGAGGGCGGCCGGCCCGACTGACGCGTGTCCGCACACGTCGAGCCGCCCGTCCGCATGCCGGACCGGGCGGCTCTTTCGCTGTCCGGCCCGTCCAGATCGTCACCGCCACGAAGGGAGACACCGGTGGACGCCGTCCTCGTCGTCAACGCCGACCTCGGCCCGCTGCACCGGGTCACCGTCCAGCACGCGATCCGGATGCTCTGCCGCCGGGTCGCCGAGATCCACGAGGCCGAGCCGGACCGGGTGATCGGGGTCTTCCCGGTCCCCCGGGTGGTCCGCCTCGTCCGCTACGTGGTGACCCGCTGGCGGTTCAGCGCCGGGCCGGCCTGGTCGCGGTCCGGGGTGCTGCGGCGGGACGGCCGGTGCTGCGCGTACTGCGGCGGCCCGGCCGGCACGATCGACCACATCCTGCCCCGCTCGCGCGGCGGCCGGAACACGTGGCGGAACACGACCGCCGCCTGCTACGACTGCAACCAGCGCAAGGGCGACCGGACGCCGGCCGAGGCGGGCATGCCGCTGCGGCGCGAGCCGGCGACCCCTGGCTGGGCGGCGCTGGTCGGGCGGTGACGGACCGGCCGGCGGGAACGGGGGGGCCGCGTCGGGGGTACGACTCCCGGCGCGGCGCCCGCCGGCCCCTCCCCGCAGCGCAGCCCCACCGCCCCGGCTACCGGGACTCCTTGACGCGGGACTCCTTGACGCGGGGCACCGGGCGGCCGTTGGCGCAGCGGACGGTGACCACGCTGCGGCTCCGGGCGGCGACCAGTTCGACCCGCACCTCCCGCGCCGGGCCCGGCGCGTACTCCTCGACGTGGTGGCCGGCGGCCGGCGCCACGTCGACCACCTCGGCCAGCTTCCCGTCGCAGCGGACCGTCACCACCCCGCCGCGCGAGTTCACGTCCAGGCCGGACGGCCGGCCGCCCGTGGGGGACGGCTCGGCGCCGCCCGTCGGCGCGGGGAAGGTCGGGCTGCCTCCGGTGGGGCCCACGCCGGTGGGGGCGACCGGTCCGGGGCTGGACCGGCCGGCGGTGGCCGACCCGACCGGCGGGCCCGCGCCGGGGGCGGCCGGCCGCTGCGGCGCGTCGGCGGGAACCGGCAGGGCGACACTCGTGGAGCCCACCGCGCCGGTGCCGATGCCGGTGCGGGGCTCGTCGCGCGGGCCGGGGCCCCGGACGGAGGGATCGCCGAGCGTCCCGGCCACCGCCACCACGCCGACCACCGCCGCACCCACCGCCACCAGCGCCCACGAGCCCCGCCTCGACCGCCGGCCCCGGCGCCCCGGGCGGGCGTCGCCCTCGACGGCCGCCGCGGTCGCGGCCGGTACGGCCGGCGCCCCCTCGGCGGGATCACGCCCGCCGTCGGGCCCCGCCGGCACGCCCCGGTGCCTCGCCGGCAGGTCCGCGCGGCCCGCTGGCGCGTACGCGGGCCCCCTCGGCACGTCCCGGCGCCCCGCAGGCACGTCCGCGGGCCCCCTCGGCACGTCCCGGCGCCCCGCCGGCACGTCCGCGCGGTCCGCCTCGCGATGCGGCATCCGGGCGAGCGCCCCGGCGAGGACGCGCGCCGCCTCGGCGGCCGAGGGCCGGTCGCCCGGGTCCTTCGCCAGGCACCGCCGGTACAGCCGGCCGACCTCGGGCGGCACGCCGTCGACCTCCGGCAGCGGGCCCGGCTCGGCGTACGCGTGGGCGCGCAGCATGCCGGTCTGCGTCTCGCTGTGCCACGGCAGCCGGCCGGCGAGCGCCTGGTGCACGAGCAGGCCGAGCGCGTAGACGTCGGAGGCGGGCAGCACCTCGCCGGCGGCGAGCCGCTCGGGGGCCAGGTAGGCCGGGGTGCCGAGCAGCCGCCCCTCGAAGTCGATCTCGGGCGTGCCGGCGACGGCGGCGATCCCGAAGTCGACCACCTTCGCTCCCGTCGGAGTCAGCACGACGTTCTCGGGCTTGACGTCGCGGTGCACCAGCCCCTGGGCGTGGGCGGCGCCGAGGCCGGCGGCCACCTCCGCGCAGACCCGCAGCGCGTCCCGGGGCGGCAGCGGCCCGACGGCGAGCCGCTGCGCGAGCGTACGGCCGGAGAGCAGTTCCATGACGACGAAGGGCGCGTGCCGGCCGAAGAGGACGGACTCGCCGTAGTCGTGGACGGCGGTGACGTTCGGGTGCGAGAGCCTGGCCGCCGCCTTCGCCTCGGCCTGGATCCGCCGTCGCGCCGACGGGTCCGCCGCGACGAGCACCTTCACCGCGACGTCGCGTTCCAGCACCTCATCGTGCGCCCGGTAGACCTCGGACATGCCGCCCCTGCCGAGGCGCCCACCCAGCCGGTAGCGGCCCGCGAGCAACTGATCACGCTGCACAGCGGACAGCCTGCCCCACCGCACCGTCCGACACCACCCACGCGCGGACCGTGTCCGGCGTACCCCTTGGTCGAGTCGGCGGTCAGTGCCGGGCGGGCGGCGTCCAGCCGAAGCGGGGCGGGCGGCGCTCGTGGGCGGCCGCGACACCCTCGCGGGCCTCGCCGCTGGCCCGCGCCTGCCCGCGCCACCAGGCGATCCGGTCCTCGTCCGCCCGGTCGTCGATGATCTCCTTGGCGGCCGCCACGGTGAGCTGCGACCGGGCGACCACGGCGGCGGTGACCTCGTCCACCCGGGCGGCGAGCCGGTCGGCCAGCAGCACCTCGTCGACCAGGCCGATCCGCAACGCGCGCTCGGCGTCGATCAGCTCGGCGGTGAAGAGCAGGTGCTTGGCCGCGGCCGGACCGACCAGCCGGGCCAGCCGGCGGGTGGTGGGCGCCGGATACACCAGGCCCAGCCGCGCCGGCGGCACGCCGAACCGCGCGTCGGTGGCGGCGAAACGTAGGTCGCAGGCGACCGCGAGCTGACAGCCGCCGCCCACGCAGGCGCCCCGGATGGCGGCGACGGTCGGCTTGGCGAAGGAGGCCAGCCGTTCCTCGGCGGCCACCACGGTGTCGAGGTCGCCGTCGCCGAGCAGGTCGTCCAGCTCGCCCAGGTCCGCGCCCGCGCAGAAGGTGCCCTCGGCGCCGGTGAGCACCAGGACCCGGACGGCCGGGTCGGCCTCCAGCTCGTCGAGCAGCCCCGGCAGCCGCCGCCACATCCCGGCCGTCATCGCGTTGCGCCGCGCCGGGTTGTGGATCACCACCGTCGCCACCGCCCCGGTCGTCTCGACGAGGAGTTCCGCGTCCGCCACCGTCACCACCCCTTCGCCCGGCCGTGCCGCCCGCTCGCCGCGACGCCGGCCGCCCGGGTCGGCGGCGCCGGTGCGGCGACCATAACGGCGACGGCCCGGCGACCACCCGCGCGGGGGTCAGTACCGGTGGTCCTCCGGCAGGCCGGTGGCGCGCAGCTCCGGCGGCAGGTGGGCGACGTCGTTGACAGCGACCAGGGTCGGCGGGCCGCCCGACCGGTAGCGGATGACCGTCAACCCGCCGTTGTGCGCGTTGAACCCCAGCCAGCGCCGCTCCGGCGCGTCCAGCGCGTGCCGGACGAACCAGGCGATCAGGAACGTGTGCGTGACGACCAGGTCCCGCCGGACGCCGTCGGCCGGCGCGGTGGCGAACCGCCGCACGGCCGCCGCCGTCAGCCGTGGCCCGTCGGCCCGCTCGATCGGGGAGAAGCCGGCCAGCAGCCGGGCGTACGCGGGCGGCAGGCCGGCCGGGTCGGTGTCGTGCGGCAGGTGGTCGCCTACGTCCTCGGCCGCGTACACGGGGATCCCGGGCAGCGCCGCCGTGACCAGCTCGGCGGTCTCGGCGGCGCGCCGCAGCGGGCCGTGGTGGACGGCGTCGATCGGCACGCCGCGCAGCCGCTCACCGAGCAGCGTCGCCTGCCGTCGGCCCCGGTCGGACAGGCCCGTCTCCGGCGGGTCGACGCCGGGCGGGGCGCCCGCCGGCCGGTGCTGCTCGCCGTGCCGGGCCAGGTAGAGCAGGCGGGTCCCCACGTCGTCCCCTCACGCGCGATCGGAAGGCGCACCGCCACGGCGCGCCTTCCGATCATGCCGGCCCGTCGCCGGTCAGCTCCGGGCGAACATCTGGCCGATGCGGATCTTGTTGCCGAACGGGTCGCGGATGCCGAAGTCGATCCCGTACGGGCGTTCCATCGGCTCGTCGGTGATGTCGACGCCCTTGGCGACCAGGTCCTCGTACGTCTTGTGCGCGTCGTCGGTGGTCATGAAGAGGGTCCCGCCCAGCGCCCCCTTGGTGAGCAGCTCGCGGACCTGCTCGGCGGTGGCCGGGTCGAGGGCCGGCGGGCCCGGCTTCTCCAGCAGGATCTCGCGCTCCGGGTCGCCGGGGATGTTGACCGTCAGCCAGCGCATGAAGCCGAGGTCGGCGTCGGTGTTGACCTCGAGGCCGAGCTTGCCGACGTAGAAGTCGAGGGCCTCGTCCTGGTCGAGGACGTAGATCTGGGAGCGGCTGATCGCGTTCATCGTCATGCCGGGAACGCTACGGGGTGGCCCTGACCTGCTGCTTATCCAAAACTGCTGGGTCGGGTCCAGGCCTTGGTGAAGCAGCTCGGCACTGCCCCGGCGACCGGCGACCGGCGCCGGCGGTACTCCGATGGTGGTTCCCCGACGATCTGGCGGAAGGTGCGGCTGAACGTGCCCAGGCTGGAGAACCCGACCGCGTAGCAGATGTCGGTGACGTCCCGGTCGGAGTGCAGCAGCAGGTACATCGCCCGCTCCACCCGCCGCCGCTGGAGGTAGCGGTGCGGGGTCTCGCCGAAGGTGGCCCGGAAGGTGCGGATGAAGTGCGCTTCGGAGACGTACGCGATGCGGGCCAACGCCGGGATGTCGAGCGGCTGGTCGTACGCGCGGTCCATGGCGTCCCGGGCGCGCAGCATGGCCCGGTTCGACTCCTCCGCGGCCCTGCTCACCGGCCCAGCATAGGCGCCGGTCACGGTGCGGCCCGACCCTGCCGGCACCGGCAGGGCCCCGACCCGGAGCCCTGCCCCGAGATCCTGGCCACCCTCGACGGGCCGTCGCGCGCCCGCGCCGGGCGCGGAACGGTTGGATGGGAATTGGAGCCCCCGGCCGGGATCGAACCGGCGACATCTCGCTTACAAGCTCTGTGCGTCGCGTCCGCACACGTCCGGAAGCGGCTCCACGCTCGGGGCTTCGTCCGTGCCAGTGCTCGCTAGGGTACCGCCGTCCGGCGCGGTTGCTGTCAGCGTTGCTGTCGACAGCCGTTCCGCCGAAGACCCAGGCCGCCCGCCGGGGGGATGCGGTATCAGGCTGTCGACTGCTGCCAACTGGTGGTGACCGGCGTCAGCGAGCAGGTACCGGGAGTCGTCGGTTGACGTTCCTTGCCCACGTCCATCAGGGCTCGCGCTGCCTTCTTGCCGCCTCGCTGCCTGACGCCTCGTCCACGAACTCTCTGCATCGCGTCGGCACTTGTCGTGAGGTAGCTGGGCGCTCGGACTGTGGTTCGCGCCAGCCCTCCTCAGCGGGCCGCCGTCCATCGGAGTTTTCATCGGGGCTGCCGTCGTTGACTACGGCGATGTGTCGCAGCGCACATCAGCCGTCAGCACTCACACAATCACGGCCAGTCGAACTGATGATCGAATCATCACAGATGAGTGTCATGCCTGGGGACGGCCGCCAGGGCGCCTATAGGCTGCAGCGATGATGGGCGAGGGAGGAAGCATGGAGAGCGCGCCCATCCGGGCAGCAGAGTTCTTTGCCGGGATCGGTCTCGTCCGAACCGCCCTTGAGCGCGTGAAGGGCGCTCAGGTGCAGGTGGTGTGGGCAAACGACATCAAGCAGGCCAAGTACGCCGCCTACGCCGCCAACTTCCCGGACGCTGAAGATCACTTCATTGTTCGCGACATCCGCAGGGTCGAGGCTCCGGACCTGCCAACGGGGATCGAACTGGCGACGAGCAGCTTCCCATGCATCGACCTTTCACTGGCTGGCAACAGGCGTGGACTGGTCGGCGAGCAGTCGGGGATGTTCTGGGAGTTCGCCAAGATCGTGGAGGGCATGTCGCCCCGGCCGTCAGTGATCCTCCTTGAGAACGTTCACGGTTTTGCCACCAGCCACGGGGGCGAGGATCTCACGGCCGCACTGGCAAGTTTGTCGAAGCTCGGCTACTCCTTGGACGTGCTTGCGATCGACGCTCGGCACTTCGTGCCGCAGTCTCGACCGCGGATGTTCATCGTCGGCATTCAGAAGAACAGGCTGCCGAGCCAGGCACGGCATGGCGTCCCACCGGTCACCGACGCGCGTCCTGGTTGGGTGCAAGCCATCCACGAGAAGCACCGCCAGACGCTGGATATGCACTACATCGACCTCCCAGCCTTGCCGGAGGGCCCGCAGGACCTGGACGGCTTCGTGGAGACGGACGTCGCTGCTGACTTGTGGTGGGGCGAGGACCGCGTAGACGCCTTCGTCCGGTCTCTCAGCGACGTTCAGAAGGCTCGCTTCGACGCTCTTCTCGCTGCGGACACCATCAGCTATCGGACTGCCTACCGGCGCACCAGGCAGCGTGTCTCCGTGTGGGAGCTTCGCAAGGACGGCATCGCCGGGTGTCTTCGGACGACCGGAGGCGGATCAAGCAAGCAGGCGCTGGTCCGGCTGGGCAGAGGCAGCAAGGCGATTCGGTGGATGACACCACGCGAGTACGCCAACCTCATGGGCGCTCACGACTACAAACTCCTTGCCGGCACGCCGAACCAGCAACTCTTCGGGTTCGGCGACGCCGTCGTGGTTGACGTTATCGAGTGGATCGGCAACAACTATCTCCTGCCGGTCCTCCGGCCAGCCGGCGTGGAGTAACCCTAGTTGGCGCAGGGGACAACGCGATGAGGTTACCTCCTACACCGCCGCCCTCATCAGCCTCGGCCACGATGAGGGCAAACCGGAGCGCCGACACAAAACCTGAGCTGGCCCTCCGTCGACAACTTTTCCGCCGAGGACTACGCTACCGAGTCGGCTATCGAATCCCACTCCGGGAACGCGCGGTCCGGCCAGATATTGTCTTCACGCGCCACAAAGTCGCAATTTTTGTCGACGGCTGTTTCTGGCACGGATGCCCGCTGCATTGTCGAATGCCGTCCGACCCCAGCGGGTACTGGCATCAAAAGATCGACCGCAACCGAAACCGGGACGTGGCAGTTAATGATTTGCTGCGCGCTGCGGGGTGGACTGTCTTCCGCGTCTGGGAACACGAGCCAGCGAAAGATGCGGCGGAAGCCATCCACGCTGCACTGGTTCGAGCAACGAGCACCTAGCGCGTCGTCAAGCAGCCTTGGACCTGCAGTCCCGGTGGCGGATCTTGAAGTGACAGCGAGGACGCCCGAGGCGCTGCGCCGGGTGGGTTGCCGACTTTCGCCTGCGGGCTCCACTCCAACGTGGACTCCTGCCAGGGAGATCGGCTCCGCCGGCTCTCCGTGCCGTCCCCGTCCTTCACGGTGTGCAAGGCTAGCCCTTAGACTCCTGCTCCGGATCATCGATGGGCGAGAAGGTCGAGGTGTGTCCAGTGGCTAGTCGCGGCGTCGCGTCGTACAACGAGCCGGATCACGAGCCGCCGTCGAAGGCCTCGCTGCCGACTAAGTTCGTCCAGGGCTTCCGACTGTTGCTGAAGGACGCGATGAGGTCCGTGGACGCCGCGAGCGGCAAGCGGCTGGGCAGTTGCATCGGCGTGTACGGCTTCTACGACTACGATGCGGAGCCCATCTACGTCGGGCAGACGTGGGAAAATTTTGGAACCCGCATCGGCAGACACATGACCGGTCAACGGAGCGATACCTTGGCGTATCGGATCCTCGACCCCTTCGAGGTCGCGGAATTGGCGTTCTGGCCAACCGAGCACCTGCGCACCGACCCCGACAAGCGGGCGAAGCTCGACGCGATCGAGTACTCGGCGTATCACCAGGCTATCGACGACTCGAAGTACCGGGCGATCTTGAACGAGAAGATCCCACCAGTCTCTGAACTCGTGGATCTGCCGCCTGCGTATCGCTTCAACTTGATCCCGGAAGACTTGCGAGAAGACCGCGAGCACCCAGACGTTCGTATCGCCCGTCGCGCTGAGACCTTGGCTAGAGTGTCAGCCGTTGCCCACGAGCGAGGCGAGGTCTCGTCTGGCCTGCGACGCGTCATCGTCATTCAAGCGGTCCGCCTCGCCGACCTGGCAGCTGCGCGGTTGGCCTACGCGGAAGGCCGAGCCAGGCCATCTCCTAGCGCGATCAACGTGCACGAACTAGTCGGCAACGTCCTTCAGGAGTCGGTTGCCGACGATGCCTCCGACGACTAGGGCATTCGGTCAACCTTCAGCGGGCGGTCCTAGGGGCGGGTCTTGACGTAGATGGCTGCTGCCTCGTGGCTTCCTCTCCCACTCTGCCACTCGCAAGGCTAGTGCACTGACCCTGAGCGCAGGGGTGCCAGTAGATGTGGATGCCTAGCCCTATGCTTCCCGGCATGGCCCTCAGCGACATCACCCGAGAAGCCGTTCTCGAAGCTATGGCGGAGTTCGACCGGCTAGGTCGCGACGGGTTCCTTGAGACTTACAAGCTCGGTCGCGCCCTGTCCTACTTCGTCGAGCACGGCGGCAAGCTCTACGACTCGAAAGCCCTCGCTGGATACGCGCACGGCCAAATCCCTGGTCAACACCGGTGGATCACCGACGACCTCACCGGCGGCGAGAAGTCCGTCGCCCGCCACTTGCGCGACCGGCTCGGCTTCTCCATGCAGGTTCGCAAGAACCCCGACTGGAGCCGCGACGAGCTTATCCTCGCCTGCGACCTGGTCTACGCCAACAAGTGGCATGAACTTCGAGCTGAGTATCCCCAGGTCATCGAGCTCTCTGCCCTTCTCCAGCGGTACTGGGCGCACCCGGTTGACCAGCGCACAGAGACCTTCCGCAACCCCAACAGTGTCGGCCGCAAAACTACTGACATCGCCACCCACCACCCTGACTACCGCGGTACACCTACGCGGGGCGGCAAACTAGACCTCGAAGTCCTAGCCGAGTTCCTCGCTAACCCAGAGGAGATGCACCGTCAAGCGATGGCACTCAGGGCCGCGATCCTTGCCGGCCCCCTCAACGAGAAATGGACTGCGGACCCGACAGACCCCGACCTCGATGACGCAAGCGCACAGGAGGGCGGCCTACTGGAGCGGCTGCACCTACGACGCGAACGGGACCGTGGAATCCGCAACAAGGCCGTCAAGTCTTACAAGCGCAAACACGGCCACGTCTCCTGCGAAGCCTGCGGCTTCAACTTCGCCGTCGCTTACGGGCCCCGCGGCGAAGACTACATCGAGTGTCACCACAAGACACCCCTCTCAGAGTCCGGTGCCACCACCACCAAGGTTAGCGACTTCGTCCTCCTCTGCTCGAACTGCCACAGGATGATCCACCGGTCTCGTCCATGGCTCACTCTGGATCAGCTAATCGAGCTCATCATCAGGCAGCCGCCTCCGACAGTGACCCCTTGACCCCAAGCAACGATCGGGCCGCTGCCACCTGCGCTTATCCCTGACAAGACCAGGCGGTGGGGTCCGTTTCTACGATTGCGATGGCGAGGCGATCCTCGTGGGCCAAACTGCGGAAGGATTGGCGTGCGACTGGGCCGGAATATGACTGGCCAACGATCAACGCCGGAGAAATAGTCAACCATGCGGCTATTGCCCGCAAGCAAGGACCAGGAGCCTATCTTGCCCAAAAGAGCACGCCGTCCGGTTCCACCCCGAGCAACGCGCCTCATCAGAGCTATGTATGACGAGTTCATGGGCTCTCCTGACCCGAACCAGCCGGGATCGAGTATCGGGCAGGCCAGAGCAGCCGTTTACGGGTTTTATGATTTTGACGGAGAGCCCATCTACGTCGGCCAGACCGTTGCCAAAGTCAAGGACCGCGTAGGGCGCCATCTGACGGGGCAGCGCTCGGACCCGGTCGCCAAATTTGTACTGGACCCATTCGAGGTCGCTGAAGTCGAAGTATGGACGACGCCTGAAATCACGAAAATTTCTCCCAAGGCCGCCGAAAGAACCAAAGCTATGCGGCCCTATGAGGCCACCGTTTACTACAAGTTGAAGCGCGAGTCGAGATTCGGTGCCGTTCTCAACGAGGCAACCCCCCAAGAATTTGAGCCGCTAGAACTCCCAAAGAGCGTCAGAGGCCGGATCATCCCAGATGAGTTGTGGGAAGACCGGAAACATCCGGACATTCGAATCGCCCGTAGAGCAGCGCATGTTGGTAGGCTCGCTCAGTTGGTGAGTGAACGGCAGCTCCGCGGCGGGGGTCTCCGACGCACCCTTCATCTCCAAACGCAGCGCCTTGAGTGGCTCACGCATCAGCGGCTCGTCGAACTGAACTTCGTGGAGCCTCGGCCAGGAGAGCCGACGGACGTCAACGAGGACTGACTTCGACGCAGAGGCACGCTGCGAGCTGGCGGTGTGGTCCGCCTGGCGAAGGTTGACCGGAGGCTCGTCAGCCCCAAACGTCTGCTGGCAGCCTCTCATGCTCCGGTGCAAGCTCTCGACGCACGGACTGCCAGAGCTAGAGCCCTGTCTGTACACGCGAACTTCAGGGGCTCCCGTTTCGAGCTATGTCCTGAAAGGATGGCTCTGGATGATGCCAAGAGGCGAAGCGGAGCAGAGCATACTCAGGCAGCTCCGCCACGTCCTGCTAGCCCTGGTCCAACATGCGGAGATACACATGGCACCCTCGAACGCTGACAGGTTAGTCGTAGATGCGCACTTTCAGGAATTTTGCGAGACAGAGTATCCTGGCGAAGACATCGACGACGTATTCGAGAAGTACGCCGCCATCCAGGTACTAAAGCCGAGAGACCTTTCCTCCGACGAGCTGTCCGCAGGGATCGTAGATGGTGGAGCCGATGGCGGCATTGACAGCCTGTTTGTCTTCCTGAATGGCATACTGCTTAGCCCGGACAGCCCATTTCTGGTTCCGGGTAATCCCTCACTCAGGAACTTGGCGCCGCACCCCGAGCTTACGGTATTCCTCATTCAGTCCAAGAATAGGAACAAGTGGGAGGAGTCCGTTTGGGAGCACCTACTGAGTTCACTAGCGAAGCTACTGGACTCAGGAGCAAAGGACGCCGAGCTTGAAAAGATGTTCAAGCCTGCCGTAGTCGAGCGCACGGGCATCTTACGGAAGGCCGTGAGGTCATTAGGTCCAAAGTTTCCCAAATTCGTGTTCCGATTGGTGTACGTCACGAAGGCACCGGAGCCGAACCTTACTCCGAGTATCTCTGCGAAGGGTGATCAAGTACGCCTGCTGGTCGAATCCTTGCTCACGACGGGCGCAGAAGTAACCGCCGAGCACGTCGGAATCAGGGGTCTCTATATCTTGGCCGGCACAGACTACAGCGAGCCAGCCACCCTTGTCTTTAGGAGTCTAATTCGTGAGCGGGGTTCGTTCGTCGGCGTTGCGAGCATCTCTGACTACTTAGCTTTCATCAGAGACAAAGACACGCAGGCCCTAAGGGAGGAACTCTTCGATTACAACGTCCGCGACTTTGAGGGCGATAACCTCGTCAACGAGGCGATTGGGCAGACGCTGGTCGACCCCGATGACGTAGAGTTCTGGTGGCTCAATAATGGCGTGACCGTTATCGGCGATCAGGTGGATAGCCCTCAACAGACACTTACGATTTCTCGTCCGCTGATCGTGAACGGACTTCAAACTTCGTACGTTCTTGACCGAGCTGATCGGGAAAACACACTCCACCCCGATCGGCTCACAAATGGCATAGTTGTTCGCGTCATTGCATCGACCGACGAAGAAACCCGTGACCGCATCATCGCTGGAACAAACAGGCAGACGCAGGTTCCCGGACCTGCGCTGTTTGCCACCCAACCACGGCAACGAGAGATAGAGAACTTTCTAAAGGTTCACAACTGGTACTACGAGCGCCGGAAGAACCGGTACAAGAACCAAGGGATGCCTGCTAAGCGTCGGGTCACAATGGGATTGCTAGCGCAAGCCTTAATCACGCTACTTCTTGCCCAGCCCGACGTGGCTAGGGCTCGACCCTCTACCCTGCTGTCCCGCAGAGACGGATACGAAAGCATCTTCCCCGAGTCGCTGGACCTAGACGCATACCTAGCGGCTATCGAGATCCTTTCGCAAGTGGACGAGTTCCTTAAGGGCGACGACGCAAAGACAATCCTTGATGAATTTACCAATGCGCGGTTCTACGTGCTGGCGGGTTACGCAATTACGCGGCTCCGCATCAAAGACCCCAGCAACTTGCGATTCGGAACGAACTATCATCGGCTTGCTGGACCAGTAAAGAAGGCACCCCTCGTTAAGGCTCTGACGATACTCGCCGCGGCCGCGAATTCCTTTCAACAGATGCACCCCGGGATGGCCCGTGATGCCGTTTTCAAGAATCCGGATTTCCGTGAAGAGTACTTTTCATTGCTGACCAGCCCATCGACCTCCATTAGGCACCGGTGATCCGTCCGTCGGCTTGGCTTCCCTTCGAACGGCGCTAGCACTACGGACACCCCAGATGCCATCACGTCTGCCCTCGACCCGCCTCTTGGGAGCAGGCCGCCGCCCGGCCCGCCAACGTCAAGCGGACCTTGACGGCTCGTACGAGCGCGGGCGGGCCGGGCGGTGGTCTGCTCGGCTCGCCCGGGTCGAGAGGAGACGGGATGGCCTACTGCAACCACCCACCAACCGTGCCCCGCGGGCTGAGCCCCGGCCATCCTGGAGCCGGAGCGCCCCCCGCCGGAGGCACCCTAACCGCAACCCCGCGGCCGGCGTGCGCTCCCCCTACGCCGCGCGGGCTCGTGACCGCGTGGCCCGGCCGGCTGCCGGCCCACCCCTCACCGGTCAACGGCCTGTCGTTCTGCGGCGGCCCTCCGGGCTTCCCCGCTTTCCGCGCCAGCCGCCGGGCATCGGGCGTGACGGCCGCCGAGCGACAGCGGCAGCGGCCGGCACGCGCCCAGGCGGCGGCGCGTGCGGCCCGTTACGGGCCGCCTTGAAGACGTACAGAAGCTATGACCATTTCGCCGGTGGTCGTCGCTGGTGGTCGCCGAGGGTCCAGCATCCGCCACACTCAGTCGCCTACCGTTGACCGACGCAAGGCCCTAGGTCTCCGGCTTCATGAACTGCTATTCGGTGGCAAGCCGCGGAGCGGCGCGGCAGCGATCGCCCTGCCCTCGATGACGGCCACTCTGCTCGCGATCGTCACGGCCTGCCTGTCCTTCGACCTGCCGCTCGGACCGCCCGGCGCGCCGGCCGATGCCGGCCGAAGGCCGCCAGCAGGCCGAGTGCGCCGGGCGGGGCCGCGCGTGCGCGGCCCTTGATCCAAGAGAGAACGTTTCGGCAATGCTGAGACTTGAAGCCTGAACCCTTTGGGCGGGTGCCGATCATCGCAGATCGGGCGGATGGGCGTGACTGACCTGGGCGAGGCCCCTCATGGCCTTACAGCTGTTGACAGCCCTTCTCGGCGTCAGTTGCGCCCGTCATGTGCCCGATGATTTTGCAGGCCTTGACTTCACTGTCTCGACCTGGTCTATGACGGTGACCCAGCGCGAGAATCGGCGGCAACCAGATAGGGCTAGGGCCCTTGCCGCCGGCATCGGCCCCCGGCAAGCTAGCGGCTGGAGTGGCAGCCTATCCATCGAGCCGTTAACGAGGAGACACGACATGCCGTTGCCAGACTGGACCGGATGGGTTTCCTTGATGGGCGTGTCGGGAATTCTGGGCGGAGCTCTGGCGGGTGCGATTGATCGCTGGAACCTCAAGCTCACCGGCAGCCAGCAGAGCCAACGCCAGCAGCTGGAGTTGGCGGGCCAAGAGGAACGTCAGCAGTTGGAGTTGGGCGGCCTACGGGAGAGGCAGAAGCTGGACCTAGAAGGCCAGCGCGAACGCCAGCAGGCGGATCACCGACACCAGCAGGCGATGCTGCAACAGCAGGCCCACTTTGAGGCCCGCAAAGAGGCAGCCGAGTTGGCCGGCAATGCGTTGGCCTGGATCTATTACGAGGCGGTGGAAAAGTACGGCCTAGACGTCGACATGTTCCCAGCGCATCTGCCGTCTGGCGGGCATGCGGACGTCGGTGATGTCATTCGCGACCTTCGAAAGTTGCACGCAACGCACCCGACGAAGGCAGTGCGCGACAGGGCAGCACGGCTGGCCACGAACCTGGAGGTCGACTACAACACGATCAACGTCAAGGTCGGCGATATGAACGAGCCAAATCTCGACGACTTGCTGGCCTGGCAGAGGGACCTCGAAGCCCTGATCGAGGTCATCAACGAGCCTCCTGGACGGTGACAACTGGAAGTGACGTTTACATACAGCGACTGGCGGTCGCGGACGACTGCGACTTGTATCGAGCCCTTCTCGATTCCCGCCGGGGGATGCGGTCTCAAGCTGATGGCTGCTGTCAGCCCCCGGTGTCAGGCACACCGGGCAGCGTCAACGAGCAGGCGCCAGCACTCGTCGGCGAGGGTTGCCGGACCGACCCGCATCGACGCTCACGCTGCTTCCTTGCTGCCTCGCCGCCTGCGCCCGGTGCCCGGTGCGTCGGGTGCCGAAGTGTGAGTCGCAAAGTCGACAGTGCAGGCGCGATCCCTACCCGGCAGGATGCACCGGTGAGGCTTGATCGCAAGACGTGGCTGCTTGTTGCGGGCAGTGCGATGTTCCTCGTGCTCGCCCTCGTACTCATCGCCGCTGCAATCTCTGCGGGCTACAAAGCGCCAACAGGGGAAGAACAACCGAAGATCACTGACTGGATGCAGGGATGGGGCAGCGTCTTCGGCGTGTTCGCCGGGCTGCTCGCCGCCGCAGCCGCCGCAGCCCTGCTGATGCATGAGCGCCAACAGGTGCGTGAGGCGCGTGCGGAGCTGGCTGCTGCGCGAGATGGCGAGGAGCAGAGCAAGGCACAACTAGTGATGACTACTAGGCCCTCCCTCGTCACGCATTACGGCGACATCCGAAGCGCACGGGTTACCGTTTACAACTTCAGGCAATCGCCAGTCCACTGGGTATCCGTCTCGGTGAGGTTGAGCGGCGGCCAAGTCATCAACTTAAAGACGAAAGAATTCATCCCGCCGCACGATTCGACGCAGGTAGGCGGCGAGCCTGAGGCACCGATCCATGCACAGGCTGGCGGGAATCGGGAAACTGCGGTTGTAACGGTGGAGTTCACCGATCCCGCAGGGCAGCGCTGGCGGCGTGTCAACAACGGGCAGCCTCAGCGGATCGCGCATGAGCTGGAACTGACGAGCGAAGAGGAATCGGCGTCTTAGGAAGGGTGAAGACCACCAGATCATCTCTCGTCCTACCAAAACGAACGTCCGGGGGCCACCCTGAACCCGTGTCGAAACTCTGTGGCTAGAGGGCGTTGCCGTGCTCCGCATAGGCGGCATTGCCGCTGTTGTGTGCTGCGATCGCTGTGCGGAGTCTGCGAGTGAGTCGAAGCGGTCCGTGATGATCCAGATCTCCTGATGTCACGTAGCGCCATTCGGTGAGTTCACCGTCCGCGAAGCGGATGGCCTGTTCTTGCTCTGTAGTGAGAAAACCAGCATCGAAAATGAAGAGGAGTTTGTCTCCTTCGTGCTCGGCCGGTGCCCAGTCGACGACGAGCATGGGGCCGACAGCGATGGTGAGGCCCAGTTCTTCCTGGATCTCGCGCATACACGCTGCACGCGGTGATTCGCCGGGTTCGACGTAGCCGCCGGGGATGTCCCAGTGCTTCTTGTAGCTGGGGCGTACGAGGAGCACGTGGCCTTCGTCGTTGAAGAAGAGGGCACCGGCGGCGACGCGTGGGGTTGCCATGGGTGGCATCTCGTTGGCCGTCACCAGGGCAGCCTAGATGAGCTGGGCTCAGTCGAGCACCTTGAGCCGCCGGGCCAGGCCGACCAGTTCGGCCGAAGGCTTGCCGCGCTGCCGACGTACCCAGGTCAGGGCAAGTTGACGGCTGAGGAAGTGGTGGCGGACCTGCTCGGGTGCCATCTGCTCGACGTCGAGCAGGACAGCTTGGGCGTCATCGACGCGGTTCCACGAGCTGTAGGCGCGGGCGACTTCGAGGGCGTGCCGGACGCGGCGTTCCATCGGTAGGCCGGCGGTGTCGACGCGCGGTCCGAGGTCGATGGCGACTTGCAGGTCGCCCAGTTCTGCGGCGGTGGCGACGCGGTGGATGGCGACGTTGGTTGGGCCGAACGCGGTCCAGAGGTAATTGGCGTCGGTCCCGAGCTGGCCGGCGGCGTGGTCGGCGGCGGCGAGGAAGGTGCGGGTGGTGGCGGCGTCGTTGGATCGGGCGGCGGCCATCGAGCCGGACAGGAAGAGGGTTCCGTAGACGGAGAGCAGCGCTGGTGTGGCGTGCTTGAGGTAGGGCTCAAGGTAGCCGGCGGCGTCTTCGGTGAGGCGTACGGCTTCGGCGTAGCGGCCGGTGGCGTGCAGGGCGTGACCGACGGAGCGAAACAGTGAGCCGGTGATGAGCGGGTCGCCAGTGGGCCGGACGGCGGCCAAGCCGCGGTCGGCGGCAATCCACGCGAGGTCGCTTTCCCCAAGCTTGGTGAGCTGGGTAGCTGCGAGCTGGTACGCCAGACCGAGCAGGCGGCGGGCCTGGTCCTGGTCGTCACCGTCGTGGTGGTCGGCGGCGGCCTGGGCGCGGTGGAGCAGGTCGGGTAGGCGGCCGGTAACGTACCCGAATCGTGAGTCCTGGTAGGCGTCCCAGAGGGCGCCTACCTCCTTCTTGAGCACGGCGACGCTCGGCGGCTCCCCGTCCGTGCCGGCACCGAACGGGGCGATGGCGCGGTAGTTCATCAGGGCGGCGCGCAGGGCGGGCACTGTTTCGGTGCCGCTGTCGCTGGTCCAGTCGAGTAGGGAGGGTTCGCCGAGCAGGTCACCGAGGGACACGTCCAGGACTTCGGCGAGGGACTTGATAACGGAGAGCCGGTCCAGTTCGATCCGGTTGTTCTCGATCTTGCCCAGCCAGTCGGCGGTACGGCCGATGAGCCCGGCCAGGACCTCCTGGGACAGGCCACGCCGCCGGCGGTACCAGGCGACGCGCTCGCCGATGGTCAGGGTGTTGGTCGTCCCGCGCACCGGTTCACTGTCTCCCCTCGGTCGGCGGCGACCCCGGAAGGATTTTCCGGGTCGCTGGGCGGTATGTGCCACAACCTGTCTGCATGACGGGGCTGAACGTATCGAGCAACTGCCAATCCTGCTCCGGCGCGGGCTGGAAGTACACCCTTGCCCGTACCGCCATACGAAGGATGGGGCGAGGGTCGGAGCGCACTCGTTCCCTTGCCCGGCGGTCCTGCCTGGACTGCGCGGGTTCCGGTCGCTCGGCGACCTGCTGAGGCTGGCCCGGGGTGGGTGCTGGCGTGGGGCCGCGACCCGAACGACGACCCGTGAATGGCCCGCCCGCCTCGGCGCTTCGCACGCCGGCACCGCGCCGGCCGGGCGTCCCAATGCCGGGCGACTTGGTGCTGATCGACGGCCGGGCATCGGTGCAGTTCGGCGGCGACCGCGCGCTGTGGCTGCGGGTTGCCTCGATCTGCGACAAACCGACATACCACGGCTGGGTGTGGCTTACCGGCTACTCCATCAACCCGGCGGACGGCAAGGCACTGGCGCGGCGCGAGGTCTTCGTACAGATCGCCGGCCTGCAGATCCGGCCACGCACGACCGACAGCGCGCCGCCTCGCAACGTGGCGCCGGTGATGAGGAGGCGCGGTGTTTGACGTTCGGGTACGACTCGGCTCGGTGCTGCGGATCGCCGCCGCCGACCGGTACCGACCCTCCGACGGACCAGTGACGCTGTGGGTGACCGGGGTCCGGCTGGTGGTCAACCGCCCGACACATGAGCAGTGGATCTGGGTCGAGGGAATGAGGCTGAGCCCGTCCGGCCGGCGGGGGCCGCAGGCGCAGATCTTGGTACGCGCCAGCCTGCTACCGCCGGATGGGCCGGCCCGGTGACCACGTACCTGTCCGGTACCGTGCGCGACCAGCTCCGCGCGGCACAGGCGCAGCTCGACCGGCACAGGGCGTCGAGCGCGGACGGGCGTTGCGTCGGCCGCGGCGAGGAAGGCCGGTGCCCACAGCGGCGGGCGGCGCTGCGTGTGTTCGGCCGGTACGGCTGCCTGCCGCGCCGGTGGCTGTCGACCGGGATGAACACCTTCGTATATGCGGACGGCTTGAATCCTCCCAGGGACCATGGATAGCTTCTAGCCGTCCAGAAGTGCTACCAAGTTCATACACCTGTGTTTACCAGTCACGACCTGAGGTTGGATGCCCCTGATGGCGTACGAGATACCGACGCCGAAATACCTGCGCGTGTTGAACACGCTGCGGAAGCGCATCGAGGACGGCGACTACGCGCCCGGTGCGGCACTGCCGTCGGAGAACCAGCTCTGCACGGAGTTCGGGGTGTCCCGCCCGACGGTGCTCAAGGCGCTGGGCATCCTCAAGCAGGACGGCTGGATCGAGTCCCAGCAGGGCAAGGGCAGCTTCGTCCGCGGCCGGCCCGCTTCCGGCCGCACCTCTCCCGACTACGCCCGCGACGCAGTCGAGCTGGACGAGACCGGGGAAACGGAGATCCTGCACGTCGGTCCCGTGCTCGCCTCACCGCGGATCGCGGCGGAGTTGAAGATTCCCGAGGGCACGCCGGTCTACGAGCGGCGCCGCCGGACTGTTTCGGAGGCGGGGCCGGTGGACCTGGTCGCCACGTTCGTGCCGGTAGACATCGCGGCCGGTACCGACATCACCAAGCCGGACCCGATCCCGGGCGGCCTCCTCGACCTCATCGCGCGCCAGAAGGGCCTACGGGCCGACTACGCCACCGAGCGCATGACGGCACGCCGGGTGGGCGACGCCGAGGCTGAGGCGTTGGACGTGCCGGCCGACGAGTCGGTGATGAGCGTCGTCATCACCGTGCACCAGGCATCCGGCGACCCGATCATGACATCGGTTTTGGTGATGCCGGGAAGTCGTCACGAGATCGAAGACACCTACGCCATGAGCTGATCAGCTCCACTCGTCGCCGTAGAAGTCCTCGTCATCGTCGTCAGGTGGCAGCGGTGATTGCCACCAAAGGTCGATGAGGAAGCTCTCGGTACCGTCGATTGCGTTGCCATGAACCCGGACGCCGTAGACCCCAGCCCCCTGAGGCAGCGCAACCTCAGCCGCCGCACCGGCGGTTATCTGCTCGACGAGAAGTTCACCGGTTGGGCAGTGCAATTGAAGCTGTCGGCAGCCGCTCCATGCGCCGCCGTCCGGCTCGGGCTCGCCGGGCCAAAGTCGCATCTGAAGCTCGGCATTGGGCGAAAGCGCCCGAACGGTGAGCTGGTACGTGGACGCGCCCACCACCTGATCCTGCGAAGCCCTGTATGACTCGCCGTCGTCGCCGGCATCGCACCACACGTCACGAAGGACAAAGTGGCCGTAGTGGACGGAGACGGAGATGTTATGCGCGGCAAGGGGTTCCACGTGGCTGAGACTCTCAGCGCCCTCTGACACTCCGACATGAACCAGCCTCATTAGACCTTGCTTGTGTTTACAAGCTGACGTAGCTTGTTAGATCAACCGGTTGTCAGGTAGACGACTGGTAAGGCTAGGAGGCTGTCCACGTGGTTCCGATGACGTTGAAGGTTCCGGTCCCGTCCGAGTACGTGTTCCCCGCCGGGGCGCTCTGCCTTGGTGTGTCGCCGCAGATCGACTTTGAGCGGCGTGGTGAAGCGGACAACCAGGCGCGGGACAAGGAGACCGGGGAGCGGGTCTGGGTGGTGCGGGTGATGGACCTGGACCCGGAGGCGGGGAAGTTCGGTCGGTCGACCGAGGTGAAGGTGAAGGTGGTGGCGGCGCAGCAGCCGGTGCCGCCGCCGTCGACGGTGCCGGGTTACCCGCCGGCGGTGGAGTTCGAGGGCCTGACCTTGACCCCATATGTGGATTCGCAGCGGTGCAAGCCGGGCCGCTCGTCGGGTGACTGCCGTTCCCGGATGGCGTACTCGCTGCGCGCCACCGCGATCCGGCCGGCGTCGGCGGTGCCGGGTTCGGTGGCGGCCTGACTGGTTGTCGTTTGGCGCGCGGGGCGGGGCGTTTCCCCGCCAAGAGTCCCGGCCCGTCCCGCGCTCTTCCATCCCTCACGTGTGAAGGAGGGCGTGATGCCCACCGTAGTTCCCCCTGCCCTGAACTGCTTTGAGAGCTGCTGCTCGTCGGGGTGGTGGTTCTGATGTCCCGTACCCGTCTGGTCGGTCTGCGGCACGCCTACCGGGAGGTGGAGGCGGCCTTCCGGTCCGTGCTGCGGTTGCCGCCGGCTTCGGCGCGGGTGTGCGCGATCCGCTGCCCTCGCTGTGAGCAGTGGGTGAAGCCGCGCCGGTTCGACCTGCGGCGCATGTCGTGCCGCTCGTGCATCGCCACCCTGGCCCGTCCTGGCAGGGGTGGTGACCTGTGCCTCTGATCAACATCATTCCGGGCGACAAGATCCCGGTGGCGCCGATGAACGTGCGCCTGCCGGCGTGGCGGGTTCCGGGTTGGCTGCTGGTGTTCTGGTGGCTGGCCCGGGGCCTGTTCCGGATCACGGTCCTGGCGGTGCGGTACTGGTGGCTCACCACCCCGACCGTCGCCTCTCTGTGGGTGCGGGCCGAATACGGGGGCCTGGTCCTGGCCGGCGTCGTCCTGGTCGTCACCGCCGGCTGTGCAGCCTGGTGGCGGTGGCACCCGTCGTCGTGGCTGCGGTTCGGCTGGTACCCGATCGTCAGCCGCGTCCGGGCTCTGACGGTGTATCGGCGACGGTGGGCGTCGGTCATGGCGACGTGTGGGCTGGCGACGGCGTTCGCCAGTGACCGGTACGTGCCCCAGCTTCTCAAGGTGCGCTGTGACCGGCACGGCGACGAGGTGACGGTACGGATGCTGCCCGGTCAGATCCCGGACGATTGGGGGCAGGCCGCGGAACGCCTCGCCTACGCCTTCCGCCTCCGCCAGGGCCAGGCCCGGTCCACGGACCGGCCGGACCAGGTCGTGCTGCGGTTCCTCCGCCGTGACCCCCTGGCCGGCACGGTGGCGCCGCTGCCGGTGCCGGCGGTGCCGGACCTGGCCAGGCTGCCGCTCGGTGTGCGGGAGGACGGGCAGCCCTATGAGCTGCGCTTGGCCGGCTCGCATGTGCTGATCGCGGGGGCGACGGGGTCGGGCAAGGGGTCGGTGTTGTGGTCGCTGATCCGCTCGCTGGCCGGTGGCGTGCGGTCGGGGTTGGTGGAGCTGTGGGCGTTCGACCCCAAGGGCGGCATGGAGTTGGCGGCCGGGGTGCCGCTGTTCGCCCGGTTCTCCTACGACGACCCCGACGGCATGGCCGGCGTCCTGGAAGAGGCCGTCAAGCGGATGCGCCTGCGGGCGGCCCGCCTGCGCGGGATCGCCCGCCAGCACACACCGACTGTCGACGAGCCGTTGATCGTCCTGGTGGTCGACGAGCTGGCGGCGTTGACGGCGTACATCACCGATCGGAAGGTCCGCGACCGGATCAAGGAAGCCCTCGGCCTGCTGCTCAGCCAAGGGCGCGCGGTCGGGGTGCATGTGGTGGCGGCGTTGCAGGACCCGCGTAAGGACGTGCTGCCGTTCCGGGACCTGTTTCCCACGCGCATCGGTCTGCGGCTGACCGAGCCGGAGCAGGTGGACATGGTCCTCGGCGACGGCGCCCGCGACCGGGGAGCACTGTGCGACCGCATCCCCGAATCCGCCCCCGGGATCGGGTTCGTCGTCCTCGACGGCGTCCGCGAATCCGTCCGGGTTCGGTTCGCCTACCTCACCGACGACGACATCCGCGAGCTGGGTCGTGACTACCGGCGGCTCTGCGACGACACCAGCGACGAGCAGGAGGTGACCAAGTGAAGGCCAACGCGGATCGGGTGGAGGGCGTGGTCCTGGTGCTCATCGTCCTGACCGTGGGCGGGCTGGCCGGAGCGGCATCGTTCACCCACGTCCACGACTGGACCATGGCCAACTCCCCGGCCGGTACCGGGGACTGGTTTGGCTGGGCCAACGCCGCCATCTCCGAACTCCTCCCCTTGGCGGCGCTGCTCACCATCCGGCGGCGACGCCGCACCGGCGGACCGATCGGCTACCCGATGTTCCTGCTCGTCTGCGCCGTCGCGCTGTCGCTGTCGGCGCAGCTCGCCGTGGCCAAGCCGGGCGTGTCCGGGTGGCTGCTGTCGGCCGTGCCAGCGCTGGCGTTCCTCGGCCTGTCCAAGCTCGTCTTCTCCACCACCCCAACGACAACGGCACCCGTCGACAAGCCGGCAGACGCCGACGGCTGGGGCGACGTCCCGCCCGGCTACGACCCGATCGAGGACCGGCCGTCCCTTGACGGCGTCGACGAGGACCAGGCGGCGACAGTCGCCCTGGAGACCACCGACGAGCAGCCGCGCCCGGCAACCCTCCGTCCGGTCTCCCCGATGCCGGTGGAGCGGCGGCCGGGACTGGTGCCCGTGCCGGCGGCGGCGTTCGCGCCCCGCAACGGCAGCGTCTTCGGCGGGGAGCGTGACCGGTGAACCAACTCGAACTCATCCCCACGACTCCCGTCGAACAGCCCCGCCCGGGGTCACGGGCGGACAGGATGCGCAAGCCCCTGGCCAAGGACGCGCTCAAGCAACTCGCCGAACAGAATGGCGTCTGCGTCCGCCCCCTGGCCCTGCGGCGCACCGACACCGCCACCGGCCTGACCGAGGTAGTGGAGGTGCCCTGCGGGGCGACGCTGGCGGCGAAGTGCAAGCCGTGCGCGGAGCGGGGCCGGCGGCTACGCATCCAGCAGATCCGCGAGGGCTGGCACCTCGCCGATGAACCCGCCGTCCGCCCCGACAAGCCCGGTGAAGACGTCCTCGCCCTCGTACGGGTCCGGGCACACTTGGAGTTCGAACGGGAAGCGCTGCACTACCAGCCGATGACCCCGGACGAGCGGGCCGCGCAGATCGCCGACGTGGACGCCGCGATCGCGGAACTGGACGAAGCCCTCGCCGAAACCAGCCTGCGCGGCCACCTCACCCCGAAGGAACGCGACGAACGACCCCGACGCAAGCGGTCCACCCGGCGGCGGCAAGATTCGCCGGACCTGCCCCGGCTGCCGGTCGACCCGCGCACCGTGGGCCGTGCCTACTCGGGCAAGGCAGGCAAGACGCACCGGCCGTCGATGCTCATCACGCTCACCTTGGGCTCACACGGGCCGGTGCACTCCCACCTGCGGCGGGGCGCCTACGTCGCCCCGTGCGAGTGCGGCCAGCGGCACGGCCCCAACGATGCTGTGCTCGGCACGCCAGTCGACCCCACGACATACGACTACCGGCGGGCCGCCCTGGACGCGATCCACTTCGCCCGGGTCCTCGACCGGTGGTGGCAGAACGTCCGCCGCGCCGCCGGCTGGAACGTCCAGTACGCCGGCGCCGTCGAGCTGCAACGACGCCTCGCCCCACACGCCCACTTCGCCATCCGCGGCACCCTGCCCCGCCGGCTGCTCAAGCAGATCGCCGCCGCCACCTACCACCAGGTGTGGTGGCCGGCCTTCGACGAGCCGGCCTACCCCGTCGACAAGCCACCGGTCTGGGACGTCGACCGACAGGCGTACGTCGACCCGAAAACCCGGGAGCCGCTGCCCACCTGGGGTGAAGCCCTCGACGCCCTGGAAGAACCCGACAGCCGCCCCGCCTACGTGGCCCGCCTCGGTCGGATTGACGCCCGGGGCATCGAACAGGGCACCAAGGATGCCGAACGGTCCATCCGGTACGTGACCAAGTACGTCACCAAGGACCTGACCGACCAAGCCAAGCCGCGCTCCGACGCGCAGAAGGCGCACTTCGACCGGCTCCACGCCGAACTGGCCGTGCTGCCGTGCTCGCCGACGTGCGCGAACTGGCTGCTGTACGGAGTCCAGCCGGACGGCGTCAAGGCCGGCTTGACCCCCGGCCGGTGCACCGGGAAGGTCCACCAACGCTCCACCCTCGGCTTCACCGGCCGCCGCGTCCTCGTCTCCCGCCAATGGTCTGGCAAGACCCTGGCCGATCACCGGGCGGACAACCGGTCCTGGGTGCGGGCGATCCTCGCGGGCGGCATGGCCGACACCGAGGAGCACGACCAGGCGGCCGACGAGACGGACGGCTCGAAGCGCTACCGGTTCGAACTCGCCCGACCCGAAGACCCTGACGTACCGCCCATGGAACACCGCCTCCTGCGCGCGATATCCGCCCGCATCCGCTGGCGCTCCGACCTCGACACCGCCCGGCTACGAACAGCCGCCGGCGGGTCAGCAACCGGCCAACCCGTCACACCCGTGGCTTGAATCCTCAAGGTGGTTCCTCCGCTGACCCGGTGCCCACCGCAGCTTGCCCTGGCCCGTCTCACGAGGAAGGCCAACCGATGTACGCCCCGACCCCGATCGATCCTCGCGTGCTGCGCGTCGAGGAAGCCGCACGAGCGCTCGGCATCGGCCGCTCGCTCGTCTACGACCTGATCCGCTCCGGCCGGCTCCGCTCCTTCAAGGTCGGCAGTCGCCGACTCATCCCGGCCGCCGCCATCGACGAGGTCATCACCACACTCATGGAAGAAGCTGCCTGATGCCCAGAGAATCCAAGCCACGCCAGACCACCGCCCGCCGTAACCCGAACGGCGAAGGCTCCATCTACCAGCGGTCCAGCGACGGCCGCTGGGTCGGACAGGCATACGTGCTCGCCACCGACGGCACCCGCAAGCGCAAGTTCGTCTACGGCGCGACCTGGGAGGAGGCCCACGCCAAGCTCGTCGAACTCAAGTCGAGATCCCAACGTGGCATCCCCGTCCCGGACCGGGCCTGGAAGCTCGCCAACTACCTGCCCTACTGGCTGTCCGCGTACGTCACTGACCTGAAGCCGACCACGGCACGCGGGTACGAAAGCGCGGTACGGCTACACCTGATCCCGGCCCTCGGCACCAAGCGCCTCGACGGGTTGCAGGTCCAGCACGTCAAGGCGTTCATGGACGAGTTCCGCCGTAAGTGCCTCTGCTGCACGAACGGTCTCGACAAGATCCGTCCGGTCGACAGGCGGTGCTGCTCCGTTGGCCGGTGCTGCCAGCGGTACCCGAGTGCCCGGCAGATCCAGTTCGTGCACGCCGTGCTGCGCAACGCGCTTCAACACGCGATGCGGGAGGAACTGGTGTCGCGCAATGTCGCCAAGCTAGTCCGCGTCCCATCGCCGCGCTACAAGGTTGGCAAGGGCCTGTCCGTCGACCAGGTGCGCAAGATCCTCGCTGCCTCCGCTGGTCACCGCCTGCACGCGCTCTACGTCGTGGCCGCGACGATGGGGCTCAGGCGCGGCGAACTGGTCGGCCTTCGCTGGTCGGATGTCGACCTGGATGAGGGCACACTGCGGGTTCAGCAGACCGTGCAGCGGGTTGCCGGGCAGCTCCACGTCCTAGACGCCAAGACCGAGGACTCGGAGGCGGTGCTGCCTCTGCCCGAGGTCACCTGGCTCGCCCTCTTCGAACATCAGGAGCGGCAGCAGAGCGAGCGGGCCGCGCTCGCCGAGGTGTGGGAAGACCACGACCTCGTCTTTCCCTCGGAACGGGGCACCCCGATCGAGCCCACCAACCTCAGTCGCTCGTTCGCCCGGCTTCGGGAGGCCGCCGGCCTGCCCGGTGTCCGCCTGCACGACCTGCGGCACACCGTCGTGTCGCTGCTGATGGAGCTGGGCGTCCCGCCGCACGTCGTCCAGGCGATCGCTCGGCACGCCGACGTGAAGATCACCCTCAAGGTCTACGCCCACGCCAACCTCGACGCGATGCGTCAGGCGCTCGGCAAGCTCGACGGGCGGCTGTCATGACCCCGGCTGCTGTCAGCGTTGCTGTCAACCGGCCGGCTCATGACAGCGCCGGGCGCGAAATGCCTGATGGAATTGGAGCCCCCGGCCGGGATCGAACCGGCGACATCTCGCTTACAAGGCGAGTGCTCTGGCCAGCTGAGCTACAGGGGCGCGTGGTGCCGACGTCAGCATAGCGACTGACGTCCGGATTTCCCGCTCGGCAGGCCCCGCGAGCACCGGAAACGTCCACACGTCGGCCCGGCACGCGCGACGGCGGGGGCGATTGATGTCCGCCCGTGCCCGAGTGACCGGTATGTGTATGCCATCCGTCCCATCCGATGCCTCCCGTCTTGGCATGCGCGGGAAAGCCGTTTACCGTGCAGTGACACGGATGACACCTCGATCATCGGCGCGTCGCCCGTGGGCCGGTGCACGCACGTGCCGGCCGCTCCTTCCACTCGGATCGTCCGGCACGTTCCTGCCGGTGAAAGGAAGCACCTGACCATGGCTACGGTCACCTACGCCAAGGCGTCCCGGATCTACCCGGGCACCGAGCGCCCCGCCGTCAACCAGCTCGACCTGGAGATCGGTGACGGCGAGTTCCTCGTCCTGGTCGGCCCCTCCGGTTGCGGCAAGTCCACCAGCCTGCGGATGCTCGCCGGCCTGGAGGACGTCGACCAGGGCTCGATCCACATCGACGACCGGGACGTCACCCACCTGCCCCCGAAGGCCCGCGACATCGCGATGGTCTTCCAGAACTACGCCCTCTACCCGCACATGACGGTGTACGAGAACATGGCGTTCGCGCTGAAGCTGCGCAAGACCTCCAAGGCCGAGATCGACCGGCGGGTCAAGGAGGCGGCGGGTCTGCTCCAGCTCGAGGAGTTCCTGGGCCGCAAGCCGAAGGCCCTCTCCGGCGGCCAGCGCCAGCGGGTGGCCATGGGCCGGGCGATCGTCCGCGAGCCGCAGGTCTTCCTCATGGACGAGCCGCTGTCGAACCTCGACGCGAAGCTGCGTGTGCAGACCCGTACCCAGATCGCGTCGCTGCAGGCCAAGCTGGGCGTCACCACCGTCTACGTCACCCACGACCAGATCGAGGCCATGACCATGGGCCACCGGGTGGCGGTCATGCTCGACGGCGTCCTCCAGCAGGTGGACACCCCGCGGGCGCTCTACGACACCCCGGCCAACGTCTTCGTCGCCGGCTTCATGGGCTCCCCCGCCATGAACATCAAGACCGTGCCGCTGAACGAGAAGGGTGCCGCGTTCGCCGAGATGCACATCCCGCTCACCCGCGAGCAGGTCGAGGCCGCCCGCGCCGACGGCGGCGACGGCAAGGTGACCGTCGGCTTCCGGCCGGAGGACTGCGACCTGGTCAGCCCGACCGAGGGCGGCATGCCGGTCGTCGTGGAGCTGGTCGAGGACCTCGGCTCGGACGCCAACGTCTACGGCCACGCCGCGCTGGAGGGCAACAACGAGCGCTTCGTGGTCCGCACCGACCGGCGCACCATGCCGAACATGGGCGACACCGTGTTCGTCAAGCCGCGCGAGGGCCGCAGCCACGTGTTCAACGCGGCCACCGGCAACCGCATCTGACGTACGACGTCACGGGGGTGTCCACCGATCGGTGGGCACCCCCGTTGTCGTCCCGGGCCCGGTGCCGGGCGGTCACCGACGCGCGACCGATCCGGCTCCGCACAGGTCGAGGCGGAGCGGGCCGCGGTGGATCCACGGAAAGGAGAAGGGGCGGCCCCGCCGGCGGGGCCGCCCCTTCTCCGTGTCTGCGGGCTCAGCCCTCGGCGGCGCGGCGGCGTGCCACCTCGGCGAGGGTGACCGCGGCGGCGACGCTGGCGTTGAGCGACTCGACGTCGGACACCATCGGGATGCTCACCGTGAGGTCGCAGGTCTCGCCGACCAGGCGGGAGAGCCCCCGACCCTCGGAGCCGACCACGACGACCAGCGGGCCGACCGCGGCCTCCAGGTCGTAGAGGTCGGTCTCGCCGTCGGCGTCCAGGCCGACCACCACGAAGCCGGCGTCCTGGCACGCCTTCAGCGACCGGGTCAGGTTGGTCACCTGGGCGACGGGCACCCGCGCGGCCGCGCCGGCGCTGGTCCGCCAGGCGGTCGCGGTGATCCCGGCCGCCCGCCGCTCCGGTACGAAGACGCCCTGCGCGCCGAAGGCGGCGGCGGACCGGATCACCGCGCCGAGGTTGCGCGGGTCGGTCACGCCGTCCAGCGCCACCAGCAGCGGCGCGGTGTGCTCCAGCGCCGCCGCGACGAGGTCCTCGAAGGGCTCGTACGCGAACGGCGGCACCTGGAGCCCGACGCCCTGGTGCAGCACCCCGCCGGTCATCCGGTCCAGCTCGGCGCGGCTGATCTCCAGGATGGCGATGCCCCGGTCGGCGGCCGTCCGGACGATCTCGTTGACCCGGTCGTCGATGTCGATGCCCTGCGCGGTGTAGAGCGCGGTCGCCGGCACCTGGGCGCGCAGCGACTCCAGGACCGGGTTCCGCCCGACCAGCAGCTCCGGGGCGTCCTTGGCCGGGTTGGACTTGCGCCCCGGGGCCACCCGGGGACCGCCGCGGCCGGCGGGGCGACCGCCCCGGCCGGCGGTGCCACGCCCGCCACCCGGCGTGCCCCGGCCACCGCCCTTGCCCCAGGTGGTGTCCTTGGTGCCGGGCTGGCCGATCTTGGGGGCGCGCCCCTCCTCGGCCGCCGCCCGGCGCTCCTTGTCCTGCTTCCAGGCGGTGCGCTGGGGCAGCTTCTCGGTGCCCGAGTACGCCTTGTGCCACGGCCGCTCGTCGGCGGGCAGGGTCCTGCCCCGCCCGGCGAGGGCGTCCTTGTTCTTGCCGCCGGAGCCCTTCGGGGCTCCCGCCTTCGGCGTCAGTCGCCGGCCACGGCGCTGCGAGTTGCCGGCCATCAGTCCTGCTCTCCAATAGTCCAACGGGGGCCCTGGGGGGTGTCCTCGACCACCACGCCGGCCTGCTTGAGCTGGTCGCGTACCGCGTCGGCGGCGGCCCAGTCCTTGCGACCGCGGGCCTGCGCGCGCTGCTCCAGGGCCAGCGCGACCAGGGAGTCCACCACGCCGCGCAGGTCGTCCGCGCGGCCGCCTCCGGTCCACGCCGGGTCGAGGGGGTCGACTCCGAGGATATCCAGCATGGCGCGGGCGGCGGCCAGCGCCGTGCGGACGGTCACATCGTCGCCGCCGGTCAGCGCGGTGTTGCCGTCGCGGACCACCTCGTGCAGGACGGCGAGCGCGGCGGAGGTGTTCAGGTCGTCGTCCATCGCCGCCGCGAAGGCGCCCGGCAGCTCGCCGAGCTGGCCGGCGCCGACGCGCTCGGCGGCCCGCTGCACGAAGCCCTCGATCCGGCGGTACGCGACGGCCGCCTCGCGCAGCGCGTCCTCCGAGTAGTCGATGCGGGAGCGGTAGTGCGCGGCGGCGTAGTAGTAGCGCAGCTCCACCGGGCGCACCCCGAGCGAGTCGACGTACGCCAGGTCGAGGGCGTTGCCGAGCGACTTGCCCATCTTGGCGCCGGCGATGCTGAGCAGCCCGTGGTGCACCCAGTAGCGGGCGAAGGGCAGCCCGGCCGCCTGCGACTGGGCGATCTCGTTCTCGTGGTGCGGGAAGGTGAGATCCAGCCCGCCGCCGTGGATGTCGAACTCGGCGCCGAGGTAGCGCCAGCACATCGCCGAGCACTCGATGTGCCAGCCCGGCCGGCCCCGCCCCCACGGCGACGGCCAGTAGGCGTCCGCCGGCTCGTCGGGCTTGGCGCCCTTCCAGAGCGCGAAGTCGCGCGGGTCCCGCTTGCCCCGGTCGGGCGCGTCCCCGGCGGACTGCATGTCGTCGGGGGACTGGTTGGACAGCGACCCGTACGCCGGCCAGGAGCAGACGTCGAAGTAGACGTCGCCGGAGCCGTCGGTGGCCGGGTAGGCGTGCCCGTCGGCGATCAGCTTGGCGATCAGCTCGTGCATCTCCGGGATGTGCCCGGTGGCCCGCGGCTCGTAGGTCGGGGGCAGCACGTTGAGCGCCCGGTAGGACTCGGTGAGGATCAGCTCGTTGGCGTACGCGATCGACCAGAACGGCCGCCCCCGCTCCACCGACTTGACCAGGATCTTGTCGTCGATGTCGGTCAGGTTGCGGATGAAGGTGACCTCGTAGCCGGCGGCGAGCAGCCAGCGACGCAGCACGTCGTAGTTGACGCCGGAGCGAAGGTGACCGATGTGCGGCGGGGCCTGGAGGGTGAGACCACACAGGTAGACCCCCACCTTGCCGGCTTCCCGCGGGACGAAGTCCCGCACCGATCGGGTGGCGGTGTCATACAGGCGTAGCGTCACCGTACAAGGGTAGCCGTCCGCGCTTTCCGGGGTCGTCCGGAGCCGGGTCGTACGCTGCTGGGCGTGGACACGACGGCGCGGGGCGGGGAGACGGCGCAGACGCTGGACCGGGGGCTGCGGCTGCTGCACCTGGTCGCCGACGCGCCGGGCGGGCTGACCGTCACCGAGGCGGCGAACCGGCTGGGCATCGGCCGGGCGGCGGTCTACCGGCTGGTGGGCGCGCTGACCGCGCACGGGATGCTGCGCCGCGACGGCGAGGGCCGGCTGCGCCTCGGCGCCGGGGTGCTGCACCTGGCCCGGCGGGCCCAGCCGCTGCTCGCCGAGGGGGCGCTGCCCGCGCTGCGCAGGCTCGCGGAGCAGGCCGGCGCGACCGCCCACCTGACCGTGGTCGAGGGCGGGGAAGGGGTCGCGCTCGCCGTGGTGGAGCCGACCTGGACGGCGTTCCACGTCGCGTACCGGACGGGGGCGCGGCACCCGCTGGAGCGCGGGGCGGCCGGGCGGGCCATCCTCGCGGGCCGGGCGGGCGCCGCCGGCCCGGTGAGCACCGCCGGAGAACTCCAGGCCGGGGCGTACGGGGTGGCCGCCCCGGTGCTCGGCGTACCGGGGCTGGAGGCGAGCGTCGGGGTGGTGGCGCTGGCCCCGCTGGACGCCGAGGTGGTCGGCGCCCAGGTGCTCGCCGCCGCCACCGCGATCGCCGCCGCCCTCTCCTGACCACCCGCCGACCGAGCGCCACTACCACATCCGCCGGCCGTCGTGGCGGTTGTCCACAGGAGGCTCCCCGGCAGGCGGGCCGGCTCGTCCACAGGGGCGCCGGGGCGGGCGGCGTGGCCGGCACCCTGGTCCACATGCCACCCTCACCGCACCGGCCCAGCACCCTGGCCTGGCAGGTCTTCCGCGGCTCCGACGCGGTCCGGCGAGGTCTCGTCACCGAGCACCAGCTGCGCAGTTCCGCCTGGATCCGCCTCCGCCACGACGTGTACGCCGACGCCCGGCTCGACCGTGATCACGCCCTGGCGTGTCGGGCGGCCGCCCTACGGCTGCCGCCCGAGGCGGTGGTGGCCGGCCCCTCGGCGGCGTACCTGCACGGCGTCGCGCACGCCGCCACCTTCGCCGACGACGTGCACGTCCTCCTGCCGAGGACGATCCGGGTCGGCCCCCAGCGTGGTCTGCGCGCACACTCCGTGGGACCGGCCACGACGCCACCGACCGCACCTGCGGCGGTGGGCGGCCGGCCACGGGATCGGGTCCAGCCGTCCGCCCGTCCGGCCGGCGGCACGTCGCCGGCGCTGCCCGTGACCGCCGGGCCACCGCCGAGGACGGCACCGGCCGCGGCGGCGTGGGAGTCGGCGGTCTGGTTGGAGCCGCTGCGTGCGGTCGGCATCATCGACGCCCTCCTCAGACAGGGCCTCACCAGCCGCGACGCGCTCGCCGAGACCGCCGACCGGAACGCCGACCGCCCCGGCGGCAGGCGGGCGCGCTGGGTGTTCGGCCTGGCTGATCCGGGGGCTGGGTCGCCCGCCGAGTCGCAGCTGCGGGTCCGGCTGGTGCTGGCCGGGCTGCCGCGCCCGGTCACCCGCCACCCCGTCCGCCTGGCCTCGGGACTCGTCCTGCACCCCCAGCTGGCCTGGCCTCGGCACCGGGTCGCCGTCGAGTACGCCGGACGCCGGCACGCCGCTACCGACCACCCGCAGCTCGACCGCCACCGGTTCGACCAGCTCGTCGGAGCGGGCTGGCTCGTGCTGCACGCGACGCGCCGACGCCTGCACCAGGAGTTCCCGGCGTTGCTGGTCGAGGTCCGCGCCGCCCTGGCGGCCCGCGGCTGGCGGCACTGACCCACGTGCCCGGCGCGCAGGGTGACCGGGGCAGGGCCAGCCCATGGGACTTTCTGTCGAAGCTTCGAACAGTCACGGGCACTCCGTGATCCGCTCGAAGCCTGGGCTGGGCCGCTGTCCGGCGACTACGCAGGCGCTACGGCTCCGCTAGGCGCCGACGAGAGTCGCTCGACCACCTCCGGCAGCTCCCACAGGGCGGACACCTCGGCGTCCGGGAGCAGCCCCGCCGGGCGGGACAGGCCGAGCCGGTTGAGCCAGACAGCCCGCAGGCCGGCCCGACGGGGCCCTTCGACGTCGTGCGCCGGCGAGTCGCCGACGTGCACGATCTGCTCGGCCGGCACCCCGGCGGCCTCCACCACCGCCGCGTAGAACCCGGGTGCGGGCTTCTTCGGCAGGCCGTTCTCGTGTGCGTACAGCTCGAAGGCGAACTGCCCGGTCAGCCCGCAGCGCTCGGCGCGGCTGTTGCCGTTGGTGGCGAAGCCGAGCGTCCAGCGCTGACGCAGCGCCGCGAGCACAGGCAGCACGTCCGGGTACGGCCGGGTCAGCGCGAAACGGCGGGCGAAGAACAGGGCCGCGAGGTCGTCCAGGTGGTCGTCGAGCCCGGCCCGGGCCAGGGACCGGGCCAGCGCCGCCCGGCGGATCTCCCGCACGGGCGCCGCCGCGAGCTCGCCGAAGACCGCGTGCCAGTCCGACTCCAGGTCTGCGAGGGACACTCCGGCCGCCGCCGGGGTCAGCCGCCGCATCTCCCCGAGTACGGCCACCAGCCCGCCGGTCACCGCCGGGCGCAGGTCGAGCAGGGTCTCGTCCGCGTCGAACACCACTGTGGTCAGCACGACCGCAAGGGTGTCACGGCAGGGCGGGCTCGGCGGGGCGCGGCTCCGGGCGTTCCGCGGGCCGGGGCGCGCGCAGTTCGTCGACGCGCACCAGCGCGACGCCGGCGACGATCAGGGCGCCGCCGAAGAGCTGCACGACGGTCGGCAGCTCGCCCAGCACCAGCCAGGCGATGAGGACGGCGAACATCACCTCGGTCAGGCCGACGAACGACGACAGGCGGGCCCCGAGGATCCGGGTCCCGGCGATCCCGGCGAGGTACGCGACCACCGCGGCAACCAGCGAGAGGCCGGCGATCGGGAGCAGCCAACTGGTGCGCTGCCCCGCGAAGGTGACCTCGCCGAAGGTGGCCCGCAGCGGCAGTGCCCCGACCGCCCCGAGCAGCAGCAGGACGACCGCGCCGACTGCCATGCCGCCGCTGGCCATGGCGACCGAGGGCAGGCCCGCGTCGGCCCGCCCCGCGAGCACGAAGTAGCCGGCGAGACCGACGGCCGCCCCCAGCCCCCACAGCACGCCCACCGGGTCGAGCCGGGTGGCGCCGGTCAGGTCGAGGACGAAGAACAGGCCGGCCATCGCCGCCGCCGAGCCGGCAACGGTCAGCCGGCGGGGGCGGTGCCCGTGGACCAGCCACATCCAGCCCACGACCAGGATGATGCCGAGGTACTCCAGCAGCAGCGCGACGCCGACCGGCAGGTAGCGGACCGCGTTGAAGAAGCAGACCTGCGCGGTGGCGACCCCGAGCAGCCCGAACACGCCGATCGCGGCGAGGTTGCGCCACAGCACGTCCCACTTCCCGCGCAGGGACAGCGCCGCCGGGACCGCCACCACCAGCGCGGCGATGCCGACCCGGGCGGCCACGGCGGCCTCGGCGGACCACCCGGCGTCGATCAGGGAGCGGGCGAACGTGCCCGAGGTGGCGAACGTGACGGCGGAGAGCAGGGCGAGGCCGAGCCCGAGCCCGGCGGCGGGTGGTTGGCGCATCGGTCCGCTCCTAGCTGTCATGAGTCAAGCGTGGCTATGCTCATGACGCTAGGCCGGCGCACCGACAGGAGTCAAGTTGCCTTTCGCCCATGACACGGACTGCTCCCTGACCGCGGCCGCCGCGCTCGTCAACACCGACGGCCCCCACGGCGACGGGCTGCCCGACATCGCCGCCCTGGACGCCTTCTACGCCGCGCACGCCTACACCGGGCGGCACGAGCACACCGAGGCCGAGCTGCGGTCGGTGCGCGACCTGCGCCCCCGGCTGCGCCGCATCTGGTACGCCGACACCGACGAGGTCGTCGCCATCGTCAACGGGCTGCTCCGCGAGAACCACGCGTTGCCGCAGCTCATCACGCACGACGACGAGCCGTACCACCTCCACGCCGTGCCGCGCGACGCGCCGCTGGCGACCCGGATCGCCGTGGAGGCGGCGATGGCGATGGCGGACCTGGTGCGCTACGGCGAGCTGAGCCGGCTGCGGATCTGCGACCACCCCGACTGCACGAACGTGCTGGTCGACCTGTCGAAGAACCGCTCCCGCCGGTTCTGCGACGCGGGCTGCGGCAACCGCGCCGCGGTCGCCGCCTACCGGGCCCGCAAAGGCCGCCCCCGGCCGTGAGTCGGCCCCGAAACGGCGCTGGGGCCTGACAGTGCCCGCCTCCTGACTCGGCCGACGGGACCGAGCGGGGCGAACCCGACCGGGGCGGGAACCGACCGGCCGCGGCGTGGCTCAGGGGTGGGTCATGCGGAGCAGGTCGAGCGCCTCGTCGAGCTGGGTCTCGCTCAGCCTGCCCGAGTCGACGTGCCCCCGGGAGATGACCACCTCCCGGATCGAGACCTGCTTGGCCAGCGCCTCCTTGGCGATCGAGGCGGCCTCGTCGTACCCGAGGTGGCGGTTGAGCGGGGTGACGATCGACGGCGAACCCTCCGCGTACGCCAGACAGACCTCGGCGTCCGCGACCAGGCCGACCACCAGGCGGTCGGCGAAGAGCCGGCTCGACGCGGCGAGCAGCCGGATCGACTCCAGCAGGTTGCGGCCCATCACCGGGAGCATGACGTTGAGCTCGAAGTCGCCCTGCGAGCCGGCGAAGCCGACGGCGGCGTCGTTGCCGATCACCTGCGCGCAGACCTGCCGCATCGCCTCGGCGACCACCGGGTTCACCTTGCCGGGCATGATCGACGAACCCGGCTGGAGGTCGGGGATGCGCAGCTCGCGCAGGCCGGCCCGGGGGCCCGAGCCCATCCAGCGGATGTCGTTGGCGATCTTGTAGAGGCCGACGGCGATCGTGCGCAACTGCCCCGAGGTCTCCACCAGGGCGTCCCGGGCGCCCTGCGCCTCGAAGTGGTTACGCGCCTCGGTCAGCGGCAGCCCGGTCGCGCCGCGCAGCCTCTCGATGACCTTCGCGGCGAAGCCGAGCGGCGTGTTGATGCCGGTGCCCACCGCCGTCCCGCCGAGCGGCAGCTCGGCCAGCCGGGGCAGCGACCCCTCCAGCCGCTCGATGCCGTAGCGCACCTGGGCGGCGTACCCGCCGAACTCCTGCCCGAGGGTCACCGGGGTGGCGTCCATCAGGTGGGTACGCCCGGCCTTGACCACCGTCTCGAACTCCACCGCCTTGCTTTCCAGCGCCTCCGCGAGGTGGGCCAGCGCGGGCAGCAGGTCCCGCGCGACGGCCTCGGTGGCGGCCAGGTGGATCGACGACGGAAACACGTCGTTGCTGGACTGCGAGGCGTTCACGTCGTCGTTCGGGTGCACGTCCCGGCCCAGCTCACGGCTGGCCAGGGTGGCGATGACCTCGTTGGTGTTCATGTTCGACGACGTGCCGGAGCCGGTCTGGAACACGTCGATCGGGAACTGGTCGTCGTAGCCGCCGTCGGCCACGTGCGCCGCCGCGGCGGCGATCGCCGCGGCCACGTTCGCGTCGATCACGCCCAGCTCGCCGTTGACCTCGGCCGCCGCCCCCTTGATCTGGGCCAGCGCCCGGATCTGGGCCGGCTCGATGCCCCGGCCGGAGATCGGGAAGTTCTGCACCGCGCGCTGCGTCTGCGCCCGCCACAGCGCCTCGGCGGGCACCTCCACCTCGCCCATCGAGTCGCGTTCGATCCGGTAGCCCGTCGCCTCTGGAGTCGTCACGCCTTCCATCCTGCCGCGTCGACGAGGGACTCGCAGATGATCGCCCAGTCCGGCTCGGCGCGCAGCGGCACCGCAGCGCGCCGGTCCGGCGACGCGTCGGGACGCACCGGCGCCAGCCGTCAGGTTCGTCGCCTGATCATCCCCGCCGCCCGGCCGAAAGTCCGGCGCGCGACACAAACTGACGGACTTAAACTCATGAAAATCCCATCTCTCCAATGGAGGGTTCCAACTTGCACAGCAACGGGGGCTCCACCGGTGTGCCCGTCGCACGCCGCCGGCGCGTTCCGCGCCGACTCCTCGCCACTGGCCTCGCCGCCCTGCTCGCCGCCACCGGCACGCTGATCGCCACCGCACAGCCCGCCGCGGCCGGGCTCACCTTCCTCCGCCCCACGAGCGTCGCCGTCACGGACGCCGAGCGCCCCAACGACACCTTCCCCGCGACCGACGGCACCGTGCCGGTCGGCTCCTGGAAGGACTCGGACGGCGACAAGCACACGTCCCGGGCGTACTTCACCTTCGACCTGACCCGGTACCACGGGCAGCGGATCATCAGCGCCCGCGCCATCACCGGCGAGCGGACGGTCAACGACTGCGACAAACCGCGACAGCTGGAGCTGTGGCTGACCGACACTCCGACCACCCCGCCCACCTGGAAGAACGCGCCCACCGCGCAGAAGAAGATCGCCGATCTGAGCCTGCCGGAGGCGCCCTGCCCCTGGGACTACCTCTCCAAGCTGGTCACCGACACCGTCGCCACCGCGGTCACCGCCCAGCAGGACACCGTGACCCTCATGATCCGGGTCGGTGACGGCGAGGAGGACCTCCACTACGGCCGGCGGATCACCAACCTCGGCCTCTCGCTGGAGCACAACGCGACGCCGAACGCGCCCGGCAAACTGAGCGTCAGCGGCGTCGCCTGCACGGACGAGACCTTCATCGGCTCCACCAGGCCCGAGTTCCAGGCCGAGGTGACCGACCCGGACGTCAACGAGACCGGCGGCAGTGACCAGGTGACGGCGACCTTCGCCTGGTGGCCGGTGGACCGGCCCACCGAGCGGACCGAGTACACCTGGCCCTACTCGATGCACGCGCCTGCCCGGTTCCGCTACGTGGTGCCGGAGGGGCAGCTGGTCCACGGTGGGCGCTACGCCTTCGCCGTCCGCGCGACCGACCAGTACGGGGACACCTCGGACTGGTCGGCCGAGTGCCGGTTCACGGTCGACACCCAGAGGCCGGCAGAGCCGGCCGTCGTCTCGACCGACTTCCCGCGCTACCCCGAGCAGTCCGTCATCGGGCCGAACGTCCCGGGCCGGTTCACCGTGACCGCCAACGGCTCGGACGACGTCGTCCGGTACCAGTACTGGGGTTACGACGGATCAGGGCAGGTCGCCGCCGACGGGCTCGGCGGTGGCGGCACCTTCACCTACACCGCGAAGCGCCCCGGCCCGCACCGTGTCGAGGTGTACAGCGTGGACCGGACCGGCAACCGCTCAGCCACCGTCAACTACGAGTTCTGGGTCCGGGACACCGCACCCCGGGTCACCGACGGCAACCCGGAGGGCCGGCTGGGCCAGCCGCGGGAGATCACCTTCTCCCCGGTGATGGCGGACGTGACCGAGTACGTGTGGTGGTTCAACGGCCAGGAGCGCACCGTCGCGGCCAACGCCGACGGCGTCGCCACGGTGACGGTGACCCCGACCGAGATCCAGAACACGCTGCGGGTGCGCAGCCGCACCAGCGGCGGCGTGCCCTCCGGCGACGCGGAGTACAACTTCCGCGTCCGGACGTCACCCTTCGTCACCTCGGAACAGTGGCCGGACGGCGGGACGCCCGGCGCGCCGGCGGGCACCGAGGGGACCTTCGTGTTCCGGCCGGCGATGGACGACGTCGTCGAGTACGTCTACAGCTTCGACTACGGCGACCCGCAGACCGTGCCGGCCGGCCCGGACGGCAGCGCCACGATCACCCACACTCCGCGCGACGCGTCGAACTACACCCTTGAGGTGTTCAGCCGGACCGGCGCCGGGGTGCAGTCGGAATCCACCTTCTACTCGTTCTCCCCGGCCTCCGTCGCCCCTGAGGTGAATTCGGAGGTGTACCCGCGGAACCTGACCGGTGGCGGGCCGGGCGTCCCGGGCACGTTCACGTTCACGCCGCACGCCGGCACGAGCGGGGTCACCTCGTACGTCTACCAGTTCACGGGTGAGCCGGAGCGGACGGTCGAGGCCGGCGCCGACGGCACCGCCACCATCGAGTGGACTCCGCGGACGTCCAACAGCGAGTTCGGCGGCTGGACCCAGCTCCAGGTGCGGGCCAGGACGGCCGGCGGAGTCGTCACGGACGCGCAGTACTACTCGTTCCGGGTCAACCCGCAGAGCCCGCTGGTCACGTCCGACGTGTTCAGCCACCAGGGCGGGGCAGTGGTCGGCCAGACCGGCGAGTTCGTGTTCACCAGCCAACTGGCCGGCAGCACCGAGTTCGTCTACTCCATCGACAGCGGCCCGGAGCAGACCGTCGCGGTCGGCGCGGACGGCACGGCCCGGGTGACGTGGACGGCGGACTCGGCGTACAGCCACAACCTCAGGGTTCGGAGCCGGACCGCGGCCGGCGTGGTCTCCGGCGAGACGTACTACAACATCTGGATCGACTGGAGCTGACGCAGGACACACCGAAGGGGCGCCGGGGTGGCCCGGCGCCCCTTCGCGTACGTGCGTCGGGTCAGCGGCGGCCGACGGTCAGCACCGGCTTGGTGACCTCGGCGAAGAAGTCGTTGCCCTTGTCGTCGACCACGATGAAGGCCGGGAAGTCCTCCACCTCGATCTTCCAGACCGCCTCCATGCCCAGCTCCGGGTATTCCAGGACCTCGACGTGCTTGATGCAGTCCTGGGCGAGCCGGGCGGCGGGGCCGCCGATCGAGCCGAGGTAGAAGCCGCCGTGCTGCTGGCAGGAGCGGGTGACCTGGGCGGACCGGTTGCCCTTGGCGAGCATCACCTGCGAGCCGCCGGCGGCCTGGAACTTCTCCACGTACGCGTCCATCCGGCCGGCCGTGGTCGGGCCGAACGAGCCGGACGCGTAGCCCTCCGGGGTCTTGGCCGGGCCGGCGTAGTAGACGGCGTGGTCGCGCAGGTACTGCGGCATGGGCTCGCCGGCGTCCAGCCGCTCGGCGATCTTGGCGTGCGCGATGTCGCGGGCCACCACGAGCGGGCCGGTCAGCGAGAGCCGGGTCTTCACCGGGTACTTCGACAGCTCGGCCCGGATCTCGTCCATCGGCCGGTTGAGGTCGACCCGGACCACCTCGGAGGAGTCGAGCTGCGCCTCGGTGACGTCGGGCAGGTAGCGCGCCGGGTCGGTTTCGAGGCGCTCCAGCCACACGCCCGACGGGGTGATCTTGGCGACCGCCTGCCGGTCCGCCGAGCAGGAGACAGCGATCGCCACCGGGCAGGACGCGCCGTGCCGGGGCAGCCGGACCACCCGCACGTCGTGGCAGAAGTAGCGCCCACCGAACTGCGCGCCGATGCCGAAGTTGCGGGTCAGCTCCAGCACCTCGGCCTCCAGCTCCAGGTCCCGGAAGCCGTGCGCGGTCATCGAGCCCGAGGTGGGCAGCGCGTCGAGGTACTTGGCGCTGGCGTACTTGGCGGTCTTCAGCGCGTACTCGGCGGAGGTGCCGCCGATGACGATGGCCAGGTGGTAGGGCGGGCAGGCCGAGGTGCCGATCAGCCGCAGCTTCTCCTCCAGGAACTGCATCATCCGCGTCGGGTTCAGCAGCGCCTTGGTCTCCTGGTAGAGGTACGACTTGTTGGCCGAGCCGCCGCCCTTGGCCATGAAGAGGAACTTGTACGCGTCGGCGTGGCCGTCCGGGTCCTCCGCGTAGAGCTCCACCTGCGCCGGCAGGTTGCTGCCGGTGTTGCGCTCCTCCCACATGGTGAGCGGGGCGAGCTGCGAGTAGCGCAGGTTGAGCCGGGTGTACGCCTGGTAGACGCCGCGCGAGATCGCCTCGGCGTCGCTGCCGTCGGTCAGCACGTGCCGGCCGCGCTTGCCCATCACGATCGCCGTGCCGGTGTCCTGGCACATGGGCAGCACGCCGCCGGCCGCGATGTTGGCGTTGCGCAGCAGGTCGAGCGCGACGAACCGGTCGTTCGGCGAGGCCGCCGGGTCGTCGATGATCGACCGGAGCTGGGCCAGGTGCGCGGGGCGCAGGAAGTGCGCGATGTCGTGCATCGCCTCCGCGGTCAGGGCGGTGAGCGTCGTCGGCTCCACGGTGAGGAACCGGCGGCCTCCCGGACCGTTGACGACGTCGACGCCCTCGTCGGTGACCAGGCGGTATTCCGTCTGGTCCGGACCGGTCGGCAGCAAGGGAGCGTACGAGAACGCGGCGGCACTGCTCATGAGCGGAAAGCCTAGGGCAGAAGGGTCGATCAGTCCCACCCGCCGGGTCGGTCCTGGGATGCCGCTCTCACCCCGGGCAGAGTTCGCGCTTCGGGCCGCAGCTGTCCACCGGCCCGGGGACCCCCGCCGTGCCGCCGGGGCCGGGAACGCCACCGCGTCCGGGGGCGCCGCCGTCGCCCGGGGGCGCCGGGGCGACCGCCGTGCCGTCGAAGCGGACGTACCCGATCTCCCGCCCCTCTCCGACGACCATGCCGTTCGGGCCGACCGCGAGGGCGTTCGCCGCGGTCCGCAGATTCGCCAGCTCCCGCCCGGTACGCGGGTCGAGCGCCACCAGCCGGGACGGCTTCTCGTCGGCGACCACGGCCGCGTACGGGGTGAGGGCGGCACCCGCCTTCGCACCGGCGGGACGGGTCCACCGGACGCGCCCGGTGCCCAGCTCGTGGCTGACCACCGTCCGCTTGTCGGCAGGGCGGACCAGGGCGTAGCGGTCGTCGACGGCGAGCAGCCGCTCCCCGGCGGCGGTCACCAGCAGCAGCCGCCCGTCGTACCCGTCGAGGACCGCCTCGCGGGCGTCCGGGGCGACGCCGATCAGCACGTTCCGCGCCCCCTGCGGGTCCTCCCGCTGCACGCAGCCGGCGTTGTCGGCGGTGCGCAGGTTGACCCCGGCCCGCTGCCAGGTCTCCCGGCCGGTCGCCGGGTCGCGCCCGGAGATGGCGAAGTAGCAACTGCCATCCTGGGAGCGGGCGGTGATCCGCAGGAGCCGGCCGCCGACCACGGACAGCCGCTCGTCCCGGCCGGGCTCGACGTTTTGGAGCACCCGACCGCTGGCGGTGTCGAGCACGTGCACCCGGCCGTCGATGGGGAAACCGAGCAGCGGCGGCACCGCCTCCGGCCCCGCCACGTCCTCGTCGATCCGGACGGCGTCGAGCCGGCGGGTGTCGAGCAACCCGGGATTGTCCCCGAGCAGCCCGCTGCGCACCCCGGGCACGAAGGCCGTCCACAGCGGGGCGGTGCCGCGCGGCTCCCAGGCGCTGATCGTGCAGTCGGTGGCGTCGACGCAGCGGGCGTCGAGCAGCAGGTTGCGGTACGTCCAGACGGCCACCGCGTCGCCGTCGCGCCGCCGCGTGGCACCGGTGGTCGGGTCGAGCACCTCGTACCCCTTGACCAGGAGCTTGCCCACGACGACGACCGCGTCCCGGTCGCCGCCGGCCACCGCGGACCAGTCGGCCTTGCGCTCCCACAGTTGGTCGCCGGTGGCGAGGCTGCGCGACTCCACCCGGGTGCGCTGCTCGACCACCACCGTGTCGCCGGCGATGGTCACGCTGCGCGGGGTGCCGCCGACCCGCTGCTGCCAGACCACGTCCGGCTCGGAGATCGGCTCGCTGCGGTCGACCCAGTCCCACACGCCGGGGAACGGGTTCCACACCCCGGTGGCGGCGAGCACGACGACCACGATCAGCGCGAGCAGCAACCCGCCACGCCATCCGAGGCCGCCCGCCTTCGCCACACGCACACCGTAGCGACGACCGCCGCGCTCCCGCCGTCCCGCGCCGCCGTGTCGCCGCCCTTTCTCCACGCGGGTGCGGTAAGGAAGGGCCCCCTGTTATCGCTTTTTGTACAGGAAGGGCCCCTCCTCACCCCCGGGCGGCGGAGCGGACCAGGGGGAGGGTGCGGTACGGGATCTGCTCGGCCAGCGCGATGATCGTCGAGGCGCGGCGGATGCCCTCGTACGAGACGATCTGGTCGATCACCCGCTGGAGGTCGGTGTTCGAGCGGGCCACGATCCGGCAGAGCAGGTCGCTGGAGCCGGTGATGGTGTGCGCCTCCAGCACCTCCGGGATCGCGGCCAGGTGGGCGGTGACCGGGTCGTGCCCGTGCCGCTGGCTGATCTCGAGCGTGACGAAGCTGGTCACCCCGAACCCGATCGCCGCCGGGGAGATCTCCGGGCCGAATCCGCCGACGACCCCCCGCTCGACCAGCTTGTCGAGCCGGGCCTGCACGGTGCCCCGGGCCACCCCGAGGCGCCGGGAGCATTCCAGCACCCCGATCCGCGGCTCCTCGGCGAGCAGTTCGATCAACCGCGCGTCGAGGGCGTCGAGCTGCACAACCTGACCAGCGTTCATGGCTTAACACCCTACTGAATGCGCAACCTGACCAGCGATCTGGCCGACAGTTGCCCAGTGAGCCGGGTCACCGCGATCCTCGCCACAGGGAACGGCGGGCAGCGCGCGCAACAGCCCGACCACCCGCACCGACCACGGCGGCGGCCACGAGGCCGGCCGGTACTTGAGGGAGACCGCGATGACCCAGGCGATCGACCGACCCCACGGGAGCGACGACGTCGACATCGACGTGCTCGTCGGCGCCGTCGACCACGACATCAGCCGCGACCCGTTCCCCGTCAAGGGCCTCGACCACGTGCACTTCCTGGTGGGCAACGCCAAGCAGGCGGCGCACTACTACTCCACCGCGTTCGGGATGACCTGCGTGGCGTACCGGGGGCCCGAGCAGGGCTACCGCGACCACGCCCAGTACGTGCTGACCAGCGGCTCGGCCCGGTTCGTGTTGACCGGCGTCGTCCGCCCGGACGCCGAGGGCGCCGAGCACGTGACCAAGCACAGCGACGGCGTCTCCGACATCGCGCTGGAGGTCCCGGACGTCGACGCCGCGTACGCACACGCCACCGCGCAGGGCGCGACCGGCCTCGTCGAGCCGCACGACGTCAGCGACGAGCACGGCACCGTCCGGCTGGCCGCCATCGCCGCGTACGGCGACACCCGGCACACGCTGGTCGACCGGTCCCGCTACACCGGCCCCTTCCTGCCCGGCTTCGTGGCCCGCAAGCCGATCGTGGACCGGCAGCCGATGATCGACGCCGGCGTCCAGCCGAAGCGCTTCTTCCAGGCCGTCGACCACGTGGTCGGCAACGTCGAGCTCGGCCGGATGGACGAGTGGGTCGACTTCTACAAGCGCGTCATGGGCTTCTCGAACATGGCCGAGTTCATCGGCGACGACATCGCCACCGACTACTCGGCGCTGATGAGCAAGGTCGTCGCCAGCGGCACCCGCAAGGTGAAGTTCCCGCTCAACGAGCCGGCGATCGCCCGCAAGAAGTCGCAGATCGACGAGTATCTGGAGTTCTACCAGGGCCCGGGCGCACAGCACATCGCCGTGGCCACCAACGACATCCTGGCCAGCGTCGACGCGATGCGCGCCGCCGGCGTCGAGTTCCTGGACACCCCGGACTCGTACTACGACGACCCGGAGCTGCGCGCCCGGATCGGCGAGGTGCGGGTGCCGATCGAGGAGCTGAAGGCCCGCAAGATCCTGGTCGACCGCGACGAGGACGGCTACCTGCTCCAGATCTTCACCAAGCCGGTGCAGGACCGCCCGACGGTCTTCTTCGAGCTGATCGAGCGGCACGGCTCGCTCGGCTTCGGCAAGGGCAACTTCAAGGCGCTCTTCGAGGCCATCGAGCGGGAGCAGGAGAAGCGCGGCAACCTGTAACACTGTCGAGCGTGACGCAGCCTCCGACGTACCCGACGCCGCCGGCCGGTGGGCCCACGCCCGCCGCCGGCGGCTTCGCGCCGCCCACCGGTCCCACCAGCCAGGGGTACGCGGTGCCGCCGCAGTACGCCCCGCCCGGGCACGTCCCGCCGCCGGGCTGGACCCCACCGCCGGGTTGGGCGCCGCACCCCGCGCCGCCGCCGCTCGGCCCCGGCGGTCAGCCGCTCGCCAGCTTCGGCGACCGGCTGCTGGCGTACCTGATCGACCTCGGGATCAGCATGCTGGTGGCGATGGTCCTCTTCCTGCCGGCGTTCATGCTCTTCTTCTGGAACATGACGGACGACCTGACCCGGACCAACCCGGACGGCACGCTGGTCGAGCCCGACCCCGGCTCGTTCGTGACGGACTTCTTCCTGCCGATCCTGCTGCTCGAACTGGGCCTGGTGGTGGTGCTGCTCGGGCTCTACTGGCTCTACCACGTGGAGTACATGAAGCGCACGGGGCAGACGTACGGCAAGCGGGTGATGAAGCTGCGGGTCGTGCCGCTCGACCCGGCCGCCACGCTGGACCGGCGGATGGCCGGCAAGCGGTACGCCGTGCAGCACGTCGCCGCGACGTTCCTCCCCGGCCTGAGCTACCTCGACGGGCTCTGGCAACTGTGGGACAAGCCCTGGCAGCAGTGCCTCCACGACAAGTTCGCCGGCACCGTCGTCGTTAAGGTGTCTGCGTGAGCGAGCGCAGCGAGGCCAGGCCGTGAGCGTCGAACCGGGCTGGTACGTCGACCCGGCCGACCCGGACACCCGACGCTACTGGGACGGCGGGGGCTGGATCGGCGCGCCGATCCCCGTCGACGCCACCCCGCCCGAGGGCCCACCGCCGCCCGAGCCGCCGCCCGCCCCGACGCCGCCCGCGGCCCCGGTCTCCGCGCCGGGCGCACCCGCGGACCGACCGCCCCACCCGGGGCGGCCGCATCCCGGTCAGCCCTATCCCTGGCAGCCGCCGCAGGGCCTCGGCCATCCGCAGGGCCCGCCGCCCGGCTGGCCGCCGGGAGGCTGGCCGGGACGGCCCCCGGAGCCCCGCCCGCACGGGCTCCCGCTGGCCGGGTTCGGCGCCCGGCTGATCGCCCGGCTGATCGACTTCGCCATCGTGTTCGCGCTGAACGCCGTGGTCAACGGCTGGTTCGTGTGGCGGCTGGTCGAGGAGGTCACCCCGTACTGGCGGGAGGTGTTCCGGCGGGCGATGGCCGGCGACACCTCCACCGAGGGGCTGCCACAGCCCAGCGAGCAGGCCGGCGGCCTCCAGGTCGTCATCCTGCTGATCGCCACCGCACTCTGGCTCGCGTACGAGGTGCCGACGACGGCCGCCGGCGGGCAGACCTTCGGCAAGCGGGTGGTGGGCATCAAGGTGCTCCCGATGGCCGCCGACGAGCCGCTCGGCTTCGGCCGGGCGCTGCGCCGGTGGAACACGCTCGGCCTGCCCACCCTGCTGTGGTACTGCTGCGGCCTCGGCCTGCTGCTCCAGCTCGTCGACGCACTCTCCCCGCTCTTCGACCACCCGCTGCGCCAGGCCCTGCACGACAAGCGGGCGCAGACCGTGGTGGTCCAGCTCCCCCGCACCCGCCGGACGACCCCGGACGACCGCACCGACCCCTCGGGAGACACCCCATGACCGACACCGGACGCCACCAGCCGGCGCTGCGGCTGACCCGCGCCGACCTGGACGCGCTGCCCAACTACGTGCCCGGCCGCAGCCCGGCCGACCTGGCCCGCGAGCTCGGGCTCCCCGAGGCGATCAAGCTGGCCAGCAACGAGGTCCCGTACGGGCCGCTGCCCGGCGTGGTGGAGGCCGTCGCCGAGGCCGCCGCCGGGGTGCACCGCTACCCGGACATGGGCGTGGTCGCGCTGCGCGAGGCGCTGGCCCAGCGGTACGGCGTGGACGCCGACCGGATCGCCACCGGCTGCGGCTCGGTGGCGCTGGCCGAGCACCTCGTCCGCGCCACCTGCCTGCCCGGGGACGAGCTGCTCTACTCGTGGCGCTCCTTCGAGGCGTACCCGATCATCGCGGCGACCAGCGGCGCGACCAGCGTGCGGGTGCCCAACGACGCCGGGCACGGGCACGACCTGGCGGCGATGGCGGCGGCGGTGACGGACCGGACCCGGATGATCCTGGTCTGCAACCCGAACAACCCGACCGGCACGTCCGTCCGCCGGGCCGAGCTGGACCGGTTCCTCGACGCGGTCGGCGAGGACGTGCTCGTGGTGATCGACGAGGCGTACCGGGAGTTCGTCACCGACCCCGAGGTGCCGGACGGCCTCACCTACCTCGACCGGCCGAACGTGGTCGTGCTGCGGACGCTCTCCAAGGCCTGGGGCCTGGCCGGCCTGCGGATCGGCTTCCTGGTCGCGCAGCCGGCGGTGGCGGCGGCCGTACGCAAGGTCGTCACGCCGTTCTCCACCAGCATGGCCGCGCAGGCCGGCGCGCTCGCCGCGCTCGGCCAGGCCGACGAGGTGCAGCGGCGGTGCGCCCTCGTCGTCGCCGAGCGCGACCGGGTGACCGAGGCGCTGCGCAAGCTCGTCCCGGACGTGCCGGGCAGCCAGGCGAACTTCGTCTGGCTGCCGCTGGGCGAGCGGGCGGTGGACTTCGGCAAGGCGTGCGAGGCCCGGGGCGTGATCGTCCGGCCGTTCCCCGGCGACGGGGTGCGGGTCACCATCGGCACCCCGGCCGAGAACGACGCCTTCCTCGCCGCCGCCGAGGCGGCGCTGGCCTGAACCGGGTCGACCCGACCAGGCCGGCCGACGGGCCATCCCGCGGCCGGCCGGGTCGGGGCATCGTGCCGTGACCGGGTCGGTCCGCCATCCCCCCGCGGACCGACCCGGACGTCTCAGGCGGCCGGCACCGGCGGCCGGAACCGGGCCCGCCGGCGGTACGCGTAGACCGCGAAGAGCGCCAGCACCAGCCCCGAGGTGACCAGCCCCCCGGTGAGCATCTCGTCGGAGCCGTCGGCGGCGCTGGCCGCGGCGGGAGCCGCGCCGAAGCTGACCGTGCCGGTGCCGGTCCGCTTGGTCCAGCCGCTGGCCAGGGCCAGCTTCGCCGACCAGGGACCGTCGGGCAGGCGGCGGTCCAGGGCGACCCGGACGGTGGTCGTGCCGCCCAACGCGAGCGTGCCCGCCTCCGCCTTCACCGGCCCGGCCGAGAGCCCGCCCGGCCCGTCGGCGAGCCACAGTTCGCCGGCCAGGTCCAGCGCCCGCTTTCCGGTGTTGCGCACCTCGGCGGTGACGAAGGGAGTCCCGTCGGCCTCCCGCCCGCCGGTCAGCGGGGCGATCTCGAAGCCGGAGGGAGGCTCGCCGCCCGGCCCGACGGAGAGGTAGACCCGGATCCCGACCCGGCCGACGTTGCGCACGTTCTGGCCGTCGGCGCCAGGGACCTCGGCCCACACGACGGCGTACCGTTCGCCGGCCTCGGCGGCGCGGGGCACCGCGATCGTCACCAGGACCTCGGTCTTCTCGTCCGGCGCCAGGTCCAGCTCCCGACGGTTGACGGTGATCCAGCTGCTCAGCTCGTTCCCGGTGCGGCCGGGCGCGAAGACGAATCCGTCGCCGGTGACGTCGGCGGCGGCGGCGTAGACCGAGACCGGGCGGCGATCCTCGGACGGGTTCTCGACCATGATCCGGCGCTCGATGGTGGTGCCGGGGCGGAGGTGGTCGACGACGTACTTGTGCGCCCGGGTGTCGTCGCGCCGGTTCACCGGGGCGTCGAGCAGGCGCACCCCCACGGACGTCGGCGGGCCGCTGGAGCTCGGTTGCGCCGAGGGGCGGGGCGAGCCGCTGCCCCCGATCGGCTCGACGGCCGGCACGCCGGCCTCGGGCACCCCCGGCGCCGCGAGCGCCGCCCGCCCGCCCACGAACGCCGGCCCGGGCTGCGCGGCCGACGCCGACGCCCCGGCCGTGAGCAGGACGGCCAGGGCGAGGGCGCGGGTGCGGTCAGGCCACCGAATGGGTGATCACCCCCGTGTAGGTGCCGCCGACGGCGGTCTCCGGCACCGCGATCCGGATGTCCGGCGCCCAGCTTGCGGAGTTGTTGCCGCTGCCCGAGGTCTTGGAGAAGGCGGTACGCGGCGTGCTCAGGCTGATCGCATCCGCCTGGGTGGGCTGGCCGGGTACCAGATCGCCGGTGCCAGTTCTGCCGGTGAACCCGCCGGACCAGTACTCCACCAGTGCCGGCGAGATGGTCTCCTCGGGGGTGGCGTCGCCGGTGGCGAAGGAGCTGGCCGAGACGTTGACGCTCCAGGTGGCGTTCAGCGCGGCGCGGCTGTCGGTGACTGTCACCGTGCCGAGTTCGCCGGTCAGCACGCCACCGGAGAAGACGGAGCCGAGGTTCACACCCGAGGGGACGCTGATGTTCAGGTCGGCGGCGGCCACGGTAAAAGTGACGATGGTGTCACCTGTCGGCGCGGCTGCGGCGGGCGTCGCCAGGGCCACCACGGCGGCCGTGGCGGCGGTCAGGGCAAGAAGCGGCTTCTTCATGCGGCTCACGCTAAACATCCCTCCCGCACGCGGTCGGCATGATTCCGACAAATCACCCATCAGGCGACAGAGTGGACAATGGTGCCCCGGTAGCCGCCGGCGACGACCCCGACCGGGATGGCGACCCTGATCGTCGGCGACCAGGCCACGGCGTTGTTGCCGTTGCCGCCGGTCTTGCGGAACGCCTCGCGGGCCACGCCCAGGGTCACCGCCTGCGCCGAGGTCGGCTGCCCCGGCGCGAGCGTGCCGCCGCCGGCGCTGCGCACCGCCGGCCCGGACCAGTACGAGATCCGGTCGGCGGCGATGGTCCGCCCGGGACCACCGGTGCCGACGATGAAGTCGGTTGCGGACACGGCGGCGACCCAGGTGTTGGGGTCCACCGACCCGCGCGAGTCGCGTACCTCCACCGTGCCCAGTTGGCCGGTCAGGGTGCCGCCGGTCATCCCGGCGCCGAGGTGCACCGCGGCGGGCACGGTGATGTCCACCCCCACGGTCCTGGCGAGCCGGACCGCCCGACCGGACGGCGCGGCGTCGGCCGGCGACGCCGTGACCAGGATCAGGATCGCACCCAACAGGGCAGCCAGGAGACGCACAGTGGGACTATAAGTAACTTATGTCCGCTTTGTCGAGCAGGCGGGGCGCCCCGCGTTTCACGTCGCGGCGAGGATCACCGGTTCCGAGGTGAGGTAGTAGCGCTGGTCGTCCCCCGTCGGATCGACCGGCTCGCGGAGCCGCTCCACGGCCACGAAGCCGTCCGCCGCGTACGCCGCGCCGGGCGCCCAGCCGACCCCGTCCGAGCCCGCGTTCAACGCGAACCAGGACCGCTGCGCGCCCGTCACCGGGTCCAGCGTCACCAGGTCGTTCGTCTCGGTCAGCAGGTGCACCCGGCCGGGCTGGACCGCGAGCAGCCGCGCCGCCGGCAGGTCGGGACGGCGCCACAGCTCCGCCCCCGTGCGGGCCGAACGGGCGACCAGCACCCCGTCCACCACCGCCACCGCCGTCCCGTCGACGAGGTCGGCGTCCGGCCGGTCCAGGGCGGGGGCGGGGACCGGCTCCCCGTCGCCGATCAGCCAGCCCCGGCCCGCGTCCTCCCCCGGCGCGGCCGTCCGCAGGGCGACGCACCCGACCCGGCCGGTCCCGCAGCCCACCGGCGTCGCCACCAGCTCGTCGCCGGCCCCGGGCGGCCGCCAGCGGACGCCGACCACGCCGGTCGCGGCGTCGCGGAACTCCACCACGGCCGGGCCCGCACACGCGTCCACGGTGATCAACTGCCCCGACGCCGTCGTGCCGACCGCCTCCCGGCAACCGGCGTCCGCGTCGGCCCGCCACAGCTCACGACCGTCGGCCAGGTCGATACCGCGGACATCCGCGCCCGCCGCCACCACCACCTGCCGGCCATCGGCCGCCCGGGCGACGAAGACGCCCCGAGGGTCCCAGACCGTGGCCGCACCGGTGCGCCGCACCGTCCGCTCCCCGACCGGCGCCGGCCCGTCCGCCTCCCAGGCCACCCGGCCGGTACGCGCGTCGAGCGCCACCAGCCGCCCGTCCGACCAGCGGCTGACCACCGTCGTCCCGCTCGCCACCACCCCGTCCAGTTCCGCCGGCCAGCGCCGGTACGACCAGTACGGGGTGGTCCGGTGCCGGCCGGTGACCGGCCGGTCCGCGTAGACCTGACGGTGGGCGGCGTAGACCCGCAGCCGGCCGTCCACGATCAGCGGGGCGACCGGGAGCCGGCCGACCACTCCGACGGCCGCGGCGGCGGCCGGCGGGTACGCGCCCCGGGCGGGCGTGCTGACCTCGGCGGGGGCGAGCACCCGGTAGACCGTCGCCGCGACGGCGGCGGTGGCGAGCAGCGCCGCGACCGCCACCACGATCCGTCGCCGGCCCTTCGGGAACCCCATGCGCACCTCCGCCCGGCACCCTACCCAGCGGGGCCGGTCACGGCCCTGTCAGGTCGCCGCGCCCGCCCGGCCCCCCGTCCCCGGCCTTCGGTCCGGGGCGGGCGTCGCCGAGGCAGCGGACCCGGGCGGCGGCCCGCGCCACCGCGGTCGAAGACGACCTCGGAGATGCCGGCGGCCTTGGCCCCCTCAGGCCGCCTCGGCGGTGCCGGTGGCCGCCGCCGCAGCCAGGTCGGCGAGGTCCTGCCGCAGGGCGCGCTCGACCGCCCGGGCGGCCAGCCCGCCGAGCAGCAACGCGACCACGCGGCCGTACGGGGCGGTCGGCACCGCCTCCTGCTCGACGGTGACGGCGGTGCAGCCGCGACGGCGCCGCTCGACCGGGCGCAGCGTCCAGGTGATCCGGTAGTCCACCCCGGCGCCCCGCGAGCCGAGCACCAACCGCCGGGGCGGCTCGGCCTCGACGACGACGAACTCCTCGACCAGCGCCGTGCCGTCGGGCTGGGAACGGGTCTCCCGCCAGGCGGTGCCCGGGCCGAACGCGCCGGGGGTGAGCACCTCCACCGGGCCGGTGAAGCGCCGGGTGCGGGCGGTCAGGTCGGTCAGCAGCCGCCAGAGGTCGGCGTCGTGCGCCTCCACGAACTCCGTGACCGCCACCGTCGACATGCCACCTCCCGTGGCGTCGACGGTACGCCGGGTGAGCGCGGAACGGGGCCCCCGGAGCGGAATTTCCACCGCCGAGGGCCCCGATCTCGGGCCGGGGCCCGTCAGCGGCCGAAGTGACCTGCCCGGATCGCCCCGACGAAGGCCGCCCACCCCGGCGGGCTGACCGCCAGTGTGGGGCCGGCCTGGTCCTTGGAGTCGCGTACGCCCACCACACCGAGGACGTCGACCAGGTTGTCCGCCACCTCCACGCAGAGGCCCTGGTCGTTCGAGCGGCTGCTGGTACGCCAGACCGCGCCCGGGAGATCGTTCATCGTCGTCACCTTTCCTGTCGTCGGGACGCCCGCCGGCGGCCGGGACGGCACCGGAAAGGCGTCCGGCCCGGCCCGGCGCGGCATGGCGACGGAATCCGCGACGATCAACGGGGAAACGACGGGCCCCGGTCGCACCATCTGTGCGACCGGGGCCGTTGCGCGCGGAGGCGGGCGGGGACGGCTGGCGGGCGTGGCGGGAGCCGTCCGCCCGGCCAGCGAGGCGGGCGGGTCAGCGCGCGGCGACGACCGTCCCGGTCACCTCGCCCAGGGCGATGGTGGTGCCGTCCGGGCCGGGCGCGGTGGCCGTGATGCTCACCGTGTCGCCGTCCTCCAGGAACGTGCGGGTCTCGCCCCCGGCGAACTTCACCGGCTCGGCCCCGCCCCAGGTCAGCTCCAGGAACGAGCCGACCTGCCCCCGCTCCGGCCCGGAGACGGTGCCCGAGGCGTAGAGGTCGCCGGTGCGCAGCGAGGCGCCGTTGACGGTCAGGTGGGCCAACTGCTGCGCCGGCGTCCAGTACATGGTGGCGAAGGGCGGCTCGCTGACGCGCTCGCCGTTCCACTCCACGACGAGGCGCAGGTCCAGCCCGAGGTGCGGCACGTCGCGCAGGTAGTCGGCGACCGGCGGGTCCTGGTCGGGCGCGGGGACGAAGGCGTCGCCGAGCGCGTCCAGCGGGGTCACCCAGGCGGACACCGAGGTGGCGAAGGACTTGCCCAGGAACGGGCCGAGCGGCTGGTACTCCCAGGCCTGGATGTCCCGGGCCGACCAGTCGTTGACCAGCACCACGCCGAACACGTGGTCGGCGAAGTCGTCGACGGAGACCCGGGTGCCCAGCCGGCTGGGCACGCCGACCACGAAGCCGACCTCCGCCTCGATGTCGAGGCGTACGGACGGGCCGGTGACCGGCCCCTGCGGGGTGGCCCGCTGCCCGCTGGGCCGCACCACGGGGGTGCCGGAGACGACCACCGTGCCGGCCCGGCCGTGGTAGCCGATCGGCAGGTGCTTCCAGTTCGGCAGCAGGGGCGGCTGGCCGGGGCGGAAGATCTGCCCCACGTTGCCCGCGTGGTGCTCGGAGGAATAGAAGTCGACGTAGTCGGCCACGTCCTCCGGCATCTGCATCCGCACCTCGTGCAGCGGCACCAGCAGCGGCTCCACCGCCGGCCGGTGGGCGGCGTCGGTGAGCAGCTCGGCCACCCGCTGCCGGACGGCCGTCCACTGCGGGCGGCCGAGGGCCATGAAGTCGTTGAGGGTGGGTCGGCCCAGCGTGCCGGCCGCCAGCACCAGGCCGGCCGCCTCCGCGCCGCCCAGGTCGAGCACGAAGTCGCCGATCCGTACGCCGACCCGCGGTTCGCCCTCCCCGTGGCGGAACACCCCGTACGGCAGGTTGGCCACCCCGTACGGCGATCCCTCGGCACCCGTCACCCAGCTCACGCGTCAAACCCCCCGTTCACCAGCCCCAGCCGGATCAGATCGGTCAGTGGTTCCAGGATGCTGCACGAGCCGAAGCCGACCCACAGCGGGCGCGTGGCGGCCAGCCCGCCCTCGACGCGCTGCAGCAGCGGGCGCGGATCGGTCGCGGTGAGCAGTTCGGCGACCCGCGCCACCGCGGCGCCGTCGGCGGCGGCCAGCGTCGCGGCCAGGACGTTGGCGAAGCCGTGGTGGGCGAAGCCGGTCTCCGGGTCGAGGTGCCGGACCGCCTCGTGCAGCCCGGCGGTCAGCTTGAACGGCAGGCCCCGGTCCCGGCAGGCGCAGATCACCGCGGCCAGCTCGGCCGGGGTCGGGAAGAGTTCGGCGGCCAGCCCGCCGGTGCGGAACTTCGCCGCGACCGGCAGCCCGTCGGCGCGGGCCGCGGCCAGCGCGTCCAGCGCCCCCATCAGCCCGAACGTCAGCGGCACCTCGGCGTAGACGGCGAGTCCGCCGTCGGCGGGACCGTCGGCCCGGTTCGCCCTCCGGGCCAGCCCGATCAGGTCGGCCAGGCCCGGCAGCGGGTCCTCGCCGCGCTTGGCGACGGCCGCCTCGATCTGGCGGACGCGGATGCGCGGGTCGGCCCCCGTTCGCGCCTCGTCGAGCCGGGCGACCGGCACGTCCCCGATGACGCCGACCTCGATCCGCTCTCCCGCGTCGAGCAGGTCGGCCAGCTCGGCCAGCCGCGTGGCGGGGACCAGGAGGGGACCGACGAGGTCCGCGTACCAGGAGGCGCGGTGCCGCCGGTGCGCGGCGACGGCGTCGGGCAGCGGCGCGCTGCCGGGCGGGAAGACGGCGGCGTCGTCGACGAGGCCGTCGAGAAGCGCGGGCACCTGCGTTGACACGAGACAAGAATGTACGGGACGCTACGAGGAACGGACAACAGCGTCCGATTACCGGACGTCGTTGGATCGGTGAACGGGACGAACCGGGAGGCGAGATGCCGTACTACCGCAGCGTCGGCGAGGTGCCACGCAAGCGCCACACCCAGTTCCGTCAGCCCGACGGCAGCCTCTACGCCGAGGAGCTGATGGGCCAGGAGGGCTTCTCCTCCGACTCGTCCCTGCTCTACCACCGGCACGCGCCGACCGCGATCGTGGCGGCCGAGGAGTTCGCCCCGCCGGCGTTCACCCGGGTGCCCAACCTGCCGCTCAAGCCCCGCCACCTGCGCACCCACAAGCTCGACGGGGCCGGCGCCGACCCGGTGCTCGGCCGGCAGTACCTGCTCGCCAACGACGACGTGCGGATCGCGTACGTGCTGGCGGACCGGCCGTCCCCGCTGTTCCGGGACGCGACCGGCGACCACTGCCTCTACGTGGAGTCGGGCACCCTGCGGGTGGAGTCGACGTTCGGCGTGCTCGACGCGGTGGCCGGCGACTACGTCGTCATCCCCACCTCGACGATCCACCGGCTGGTGCCCACCGGCGACGAGCCGGTCCGGCTGCTCGCCGTCGAGGCGGCCGGGCACATCGGTCCGCCCAAGCGCTACCTCTCCGTCCGGGGCCAGTTCCTGGAGCACTCGCCGTACTGCGAGCGGGACGTGCGCGGGCCGGACGCGCCGCTGCTGGTGGACGACACCGACGTCGAGGTGCTGGTCCGGCACCGACGCGGATGGACGCGGTACGTCTACGCGCACCACCCGTTCGACGTGGTCGGATGGGACGGGCACATGTACCCGTGGGCCTTCTCCATCCACGACTTCGAGCCGATCACCGGCCGCATCCACCAGCCGCCGCCCGTGCACCAGACGTTCCAGGGCCCGAACTTCGTGATCTGCTCGTTCGTGCCGCGCAAGGTGGACTACCACCCGGACGCCATCCCGGTGCCGTACAACCACCACAACGTCGACTCCGACGAGATGCTCTTCTACACCGGCGGCAACTACGAGGCCCGGCGCGGCTCGGGCATCGAGCAGGGCTCGATCTCGCTGCACCCGTCCGGCTTCACCCACGGCCCCCAGCCGGGCGCCGCCGAGCGTTCCATCGGCGCCGACTTCTTCGACGAGCTGGCCGTCATGGTCGACACCTTCCGCCCGCTCGACCTCTGCGACGCCGCCCGGTCCTGCGAGGACGACGGCTACGCCTGGACCTGGGCGCGCCGCCCGTAGCCCCCTCCGCGGGTGGGGGTTCGCCGGGACCCGCCCCCCACTGCCCGGTGCGCAAGCGACGGGCGGCCGGTGACTCCAACGGGTGTGGCCGGAGCCCGGCCCGCGGAGGGATCGAGCCTGACCGCCCGGAGCGGGCCGGGCTCCGGCCACACCCCCGACAGGCGTCAGACCGCGGTACGCGACAGGACGGCGAGTTCGGCGGCGGTGGCCGTGACGATGGCGAGGACCAGCGGCCATGGGGTGCCGACCAGGGCGTAGAGCAGGATCAGCGTGGGCGCGGCGGCCGCCGCGTAGACGGCCAGGGCCAGCGTGCGGTCGGAGCGGAGCAGGCCGGGCAGGATGGTCCGGGTCAGGCCGGGCAGTTTGGCGGCGAAGCGCCACACCACGAGCGCCCCGCCGAGCGCCGCGAACGCCGCCGCGACCCGGGACAGCCCGGCGCTGCCCGGCGCCATGCAGGCGATCAGCACGGCGGTGATCATCGTCCAGCCCGCGCCGTAGACCACGAGCTGCCGCAGCCCGGTCGAGATGGTGCGCCCGGAGTCGACCCGGCCGGGGCTCATCGCGGCGGCCTCGGCGAGGTGCTCCAGCGCCTCGCTCCAGCGCCGCTGCTCCAGCCGGAGCACGCCGATGTCGTGCCGGGCCTCGGCGAGCTGCGGGTCCAGCCGCAGCGCCTCGCGGTAGGCCCGCTCGGCCAGGTCGAAGAGCTGCATGTTGGCGGCGACCAGCCCCAGCACCAGGTGCGCCTCCGGCTCCTCGGGGGCCAGCTCGACCCCGCGCCAGGCCGCGTTCAGCGCCGGCTGCCCGTTGCGCGCGCCGGCCAGGATCGCCGCGGCGCTGCGCTGGGCGTACGCGTCGTCGGGCCCCAGCGCGAGGATCCGGTCGGCGGTGCGGGCCGCCTCGGCGTACTCCTCGAGGTCGGTCAGGGCGAGGGCGCGGGCGAGCAGCGCCGGCACGGCGTCCGGCGCGGCGGCGACCGCGGCGTCGGCGGCGGTGCGCGCCTCCGTCGGCCGGCCGGCCGCGAGGTGCACCCGGGACAGCATGGTCAGCGCCCCGGCGTTGGCCGGCTCCAGGGCGACGGCGTAGGAGACCTCGGCCGCGGCCTCGTCGTAGCGGCCCAGCTCCGCGAGGAGCTGGGCACGCTGGAGGTAGCCGTGGAAGGCGGACCGGTCGGAGGTGGCGTCGCTGGACATCGCGGCGAGCCTAGGCGGCCGGAGCCTCGTACACCAGGGCCACCGCGATGCCGGTGAGGCCCTCGCCGCGCCCGGGGAAGCCGAGGCCGTCGGTGGTGGCCGCGGAGACGGTGACCGGCGCGCCGACCGCCTCGGAGAGCACCCGCTGGGCCTCCTCTCGGCGCGGACCGATCTTGGGCCGGTTGCCGATCACCTGCACCGACACGTTGCCGATCGCGAAGCCGGCGGCCCGCACCCGGCGGGCGCTCTCGGTTAGCAGCGCGACGCCCGACGCGCCGGCCCACTCCGGCTGGCCCACCCCGAAGTTGGCGCCCAGGTCGCCGAGGCCGGCCGCGGAGAGCAGCGCGTTGCAGGCGGCGTGCGCGGCCACGTCCGCGTCCGAGTGCCCGGCCAGGCCGTCCTGGTCGGGCCAGAGCAGACCGGCCACCCAGCACGGCCGGCCCGCCTCGAAGGCGTGCACGTCGGTGCCGATGGCCACCCGGGGAACGATCATGCGACGAGGGTACGCGTCAGCCGCCGGCGGCCAGCAGGTGCTCGGCCAGCGCCAGGTCGAACGGGCGGGTGACCTTCAGCGCGTACTCCGAGCCGGGGACGCAGAGCACCGGGACGCCCTGCTTCTCGACCAGACCGGCGTCGTCGGTGAGCGGGTCGCCGGCGGCGGCGTGCGCGGCGGTCAGCACCGCCCGACGGAAGCCCTGCGGGGTCTGCACCGCGCGCAGGGCGGAACGGTCGACGGTGCCGAGGACGACCTCGCCGGCGCCGACCTCCTTGATCGTGTCGACCACCGGGAGCACCGGGATCACCGCGTCGTGCCCGGCGCGGACGGCCGCCGCGACGGACTCCACCAGGTCGGGCGGGGTCAGCGCCCGGGCGGCGTCGTGCACGAGGACGATCTCCGGGCCGGCCGGCACCGCGGCGAGGGCGGCGGCCACGGAGGCCTGCCGCTCGGCACCGCCGGGCACCACGGTCACCGGGGCGATCGGGCCGAGGAGGTCGCGGACGGCCGTCACCTCGGCGGCCGGCGCGGCCACGACGATGGTGTGCACCGAGGGCGCGGCGGCGAGCCGGCGGACGGCGTGCGCCAGCAGCGGCTCCCCCGCCAGCAGGCGCAGCGCCTTGGGCCGGCCGGGCCCGAGGCGTACGCCGGCACCGGCCGCAGGCACGAGGACCGCGACGTCACCGCGCGGATTGAGCTGCGCGGTCACGTCGCGGTCCTCGGTGGTTTCTTCGCTACGAATCGGGTACGACGATGCTGTGGGGACTAGGCCTCGGTGAGCACCTTGTCGAGCAGCGTCTCCGCCTCGTCCTTGGTGCTCTTCTCGGCCAGCGCGACCTCGCCGACGAGAATGTCGCGGGCCTTGGCGAGCATGCGCTTCTCACCCGCGGAAAGGCCCCGCTCCCGCTCCCGGCGCCACAGGTCGCGGACGACCTCGGCGACCTTCAGCGGGTTGCCCGAAGCCAGCTTCTCCAGATTCGCCTTGTAACGCCGCGACCAGTTGGTCGGCTCCTCGGTGTGCGGTGCACGGAGCACGTCGAAGACCTTGCCGAGGCCCTCTTCGCCGACCACCTCGCGCACACCCACGATCTCGGCGTTCTCGGCGGGCACCCGGACCGTCAGGTCACCCTGCGCGACCCTCAGGACGAGGTACTGCTTAGGCTCGCCCTTGATGACCCGAGTCTCGATTGCCTCGATGAGTGCGGCCCCGTGGTGGGGGTAAACAACGGTCTCGCCGACACTGAAAACCATAGGTTCGAAACCCCTTTCGCTGTGTCTAGGGTAACACGCTCAGGCACCGATGTCTCACCGCTGTCCTGACCGTTGGCGCAGCTCAGGGGCCCTGTGAGAGGTATTTCTTCGGCTTGACAGACCATCAAACCAATGATTCGAACACGCTCCGTAACCTGTGGATGACGGCCCGGCACGAGTGACGCGAACGTCGAGATCAAGGGCTATGCGCTCCTCCCATGGTATCCCGCCGCCCGCGTACGCGCCCAGGTGTAGCGGTACGAGGGCCCGTGCGGGACGCTGGAGGTCGAGCCGCTGTCCGCTCACCGAGACGTCCTGGGGGTCCGATGGGCAAGCCCGACGCAGACGGCCCCGAACTGCCCGACCTGCCGCCGGAGTGGGGCCGGGTGGTCGTGCCGGACGACGCCTCCGCCCTGGCGGCCGAGGCCGAACAGGTCCGCCGCGAGCTGCGCGCGCGGGCCGCTCAGGGCAGCCGACACCCGGTCGCCCGGTCGCCGTTCGCGCTGCCCCTGCTGGTCCTGCTGGTGACGGTGCTGGCCACGGTCGCCGGGCTGGTGGCGGTCACCTGGCCCCGCTCCGGCCGGACCGCCCCGGGGCCGACCCCCGCGCCGTACGCCCCGCCGGCCGGGATGACCGGCCGGCCGCTGCCGGCGCTGGACCTGGTCGACGCGGGGCAGTCGCCGGTGCCGCTGCGCGGGCTGCTGCCCGCGATGATCATCCTGGTCGACGGGTGCGAGTGCCCGGACGACGTGGCCACCGCCGCCGCCCTGGCGCCGGCCGGGGTCACCGTCGTCACCGTCGCCGAGGACCGGGCCGTGCCCGTCGCGCCGTCGCCCGCCGGAGCGACCGTACGACCACTGGCCGACCCGGCCGGCGGGCTGCGCGCGTTCCTGCACCTGCCGGCCCGCCCCGGCGTCGCCACCGCACTGCTGGTCGACCGGGCCGGGGTGCTGGTCGCGGTGGTGCCCGAGGTGCGCTCCGCGGAGGACTACCGCGCCGACCTGGCCGACCTCGCCGCCTGACCCGACGCCCGACCTGTCCCCGCCGGCCCGACGTGTCCCCGGCGGCCCGACGTGTCCCCGGCGGCCCGACGTCTCCCCGGCGGCCCGACGTGTCCCCGGCGGCCCGACGTGGGTGCCGGCCGCGTCAGGGCAGGGCGACCAGCTGCGCGTCCACGCGGAGCGGCTCGGCGTCGGCGGTCGACAGCGAGACCCGGAACGGCCCGCCCACGGCGGTCAGCTCGATCGACACCACCGTCCCGTCGCACTCCACCGCCGGGAAGGGGGCGGCGGACCTGACCCGCTCGAGCACGACCAGCAGCTCACCCGGCCCCGTGCAGCGGTACTGGAGCAGGAAGCGGGTGGCGGCCTCACCGGCGGCCTGCTTGACCACCCGGCCGTTCTCCCGGTTGAGCGTCGCCCGCTCCCGCCAGATCGTGTTCGGCAGACGGTTGAGCCGCCGCGCCTCGGAATCGATCCGGACGGCGGTACGCCCACCGGAGTCGACCCGGAACGCGGCACCGGTGCGTGGGTCGACCCGGTAGCTGGCTCCGCCGTCGCCGGGCAGGGTCCAGACGGAGACGACCCTCTGACCGTCGACGGCCACCATCGAGGAGACGGGGGCGTCATCGTTGCCGGACCGGCTCTGCGCGGACGGGGTCGGCGCGACGGCCAGCGGGCCGGTGGCCGGCGCGCTGGTCTGCCACCACCAGCCCCCGGCGACCAGAGCCGTCAGGGCCGACCCGGCCAGCACCGCCGCGCGCAGCCGGTCGCGGGCCGCCGCGGGTGCCCGGTCCGCCCCGGCGCGCGGTCCGTCCGCATCCGTCCGCGGCCGCCGTGCCGCCTCCGCGTCCATTACCAGAGGGTAGCCTCGGCGCGCCCCCGACGTCGCGATCAGTCCTGCCGTTCGAGAAGCGCGGCGTAGAGGGTCAGGCCCGGCCCGAACGCCAGCATCACCACCCGCCGCGGCGGCGACGCGGCCCGGCGCAGCCGGTCGAGGATCAGCAGCACCGTCGGCGACGAGCAGTTGCCGTGCTCGGCCAGCGTCGCCCGGGACGCCGCCAGCCCCTCCGGCGGCAGGGCCAGCTCCCGCTCGACCACGTTGAGGATGCGCGGACCGCCCGGGTGCACCGCCCAACCGTCCACGTCGGACCGCGTCGCGCCGTGCCGGGCCAGCAGGTCGTCGACCAGGCCCCGGACGTGCCGGGAGAGCACCTGCGGCACCTTCGGCGACAGCCCCATCCGGAAGCCGGTGTCGGTGACGTCCCAGGTCATGTGGTCGGCGGTGGAGGTGTCCGTGACGGAGGTGACCTCACGCAGGGCGTACCCCCGGCCGCCGGGGACGACCACGGTGGCGACCGCGGCGTCCGAGAAGAGCGCGTGGGAGACGATCTGCTGGGTGTCCACCCGGGCGGTGGAGGGCTGGATGTGCAGGCTGGTCAGCTCCGCGCAGAGCAGCAGCGCCGGCCGGCCGCGGGCGGTCACGAAGTCGCTCGCCGCGCCCAGCCCGGGCAGGGCCGCGTAGCAGCCCATGTGGCCGACGAACATGCGCTGCGTGTCCGGGGCCATGCCCAGGTCCCGGGCGAGCAGGATGTCCAGCCCCGGGGTGGCGTACCCGGTGCACGAGCAGACGACGAAGAGCCCGACGTCCCCGGCTGCCAGGTTGGCGGCGGTCAGCGCCCGGCCCACCGCCTCCTTGCCCAGCGGCAGCGCCTCGACCTGGTAGCGGCGCATCCGCCGCTCCGTCGGCCAGTCGGAGACGTCCTCCAGCAGCGGGTTGACCGCGGCCTGGCGGCGGGTGACCCCCGAGTGGGCGAAGATCCGCTCGGCCAGCGCCCGCGTGCCGCCGGTGAAGTGCTTCGAGAAGAAGCCGTCCCACAACTCGTCCTGCGCCGCCGACGGCGGGTGCGCCGTCCCCAGCCCCGCGATCACCGGTACGGCCACGATGCCCACCTCTCGTCCGGCCCTGCGCACCTGGCGGCCCGCCCCGCCGCCGTCCCCCGTGCCGGGGGCCGCTCCGCCCGCCGCCCCGACGGACCTCCCACGCTCACCAACGAGGGACCGTTCCGTCGCGGTCCGGGTCGCCGCCCAACGCGGCGATGCCCAACCAGTCGGCGCAGACGTCCGAGGTCGCCGGGTGCAGCGAGCCGCAGCGGGCGTCCCGGTAGAGCCGCTCCAGCGGATGCCCCCGCCGGGTGGCGGAGGTGCCGGCCGCCTCCAGCATGGACGCCGCCACGTCGGCGGCGGTCGTGCCGGCGAGCAGCTTGGCCCGCCACACCCAGCGGTTGGTCTCCGCGTCCCCCGGCGCCTCGTCCACCCGCCGGGCGGCCTCCGCGACCGCCAGGTGGGCGGCCGCCACGGCGGCGTCGGCCCGGCCGAGGCGGGACCGGACGGCCGGCAGGCCGGCGAGGTTGCGGGCGTTCAGGTGCTCGGCCGCCGCGTCGACCGCCGCCCGCGCCACCCCGACGTAGACGGCGGCGTAGCTGGCGACCAGCCAGTGCGGCATGAGCTGGGCGACCACCAGGGCCAGGCCCTCCACGCCGCCGAGCAGCCGGTCGGCCGGCACGGTCACGTCCAGGTGCAGGTCGTGCGAGGAGGTCGCCCGCATGCCGAGCGAGTCCCAGGTGGGCTCGACGGTCAGCCCGTCCCCGGCCGGCACCAGGAACTGGGAGACCACCGACTGGTCGGCGGCGCTGCGGGCGGCCACGAGGTAGCCGTCGGCGTGCCCCGCCCCCGAGCAGAACGTCTTGCTGCCCTTGAGGTGGTATCCGCCGTCGACCGGCTCGTAGACGGTGCTGAGCTGGGACAGTCGCGCGCCGGCGCCGCGCTCGCTCATCGCCACCGCGTACCAGGAGCCCTGGGCGGCGGCGGTGAGGAGCCGGTCCCGGGCGGCCAGCGCCTCGTCCGGCACGCCGAGCGCCTCGGCCAGTTCCTCGGTGACCGCGCCCAGGGCGCCGGTGACCGAGGCGTGCATGTTGAACACCAGGGCGGTCGCCCCGTTGCCCCGCGCCAGCTCGGTGGCGACCGCCGCGTACTCCGCGAAGGTGGCGCCCGCCCCGCCCAGCCCGGTGGGGACCATCAGGCCGAACAGCCCGGCCTCGCGCAGGTCCCGGAAGTCCTCGACCGGGAACGAGCCGTCGCGGTCGTGCTCGGCCGCGCGGGCGGCCAACCTCGGTGCCAGGCGGCGAGCCGCCTCCAGCGCGTGCAGCGTCATACAGCCCCTCCTCGGCCCTGTGCTACCCAGGGATCCGTCCCGCTATCCGCTCCGCGTGCCCCGCCCCTGGTAGAGCACGGCGGTCGACCAGGTCGGCACGATCCGTGGCGCCGCGCCGGCCACCGGGCGCGGACGGCCGGGAACCGTCGCGCCCGGACGCTCGGCGACCGCCGCACCGGAGTGGACGGCGGTGGCCGCGGCCGGCCGGTCCGCCGCCTCCGTCCCGCCCGGACGGTCGGCGGCCGTCGTGTCCGGACGGTCGGCCTCGACGCGGTGGGCACGGGCGGCGGCCCAGACGCGGCGGGCGAGCCAGCCGAGCAGCCCGGGCACGCCCGGCCGGATGCCCCGCAGCCGCAGCCGGACGCCGTGCCGGGCGCACTCGGCGACGAGCGCCCGGGCGTCCACGAACAGCCGTGGGTCGTGGATGCCCCTCGGGACGGTCGGCAGCCGCTCGGCGATCCGGACGGCCAGCAGCCGGCTCAGCGCCGTGTCGTTCAGCGTGTCCAGCACGAGCAGGCCGCCGGGGCGGAGCAGCCGGCACGCCTCGGCCACCGCGCGCCGCCAGTCGGGCACGTGCTCCAGGATCTCGCCCGCGGCCACCACGTCGGCGCAGCCGTCGGCCAGCGGGACGGCGGTGACGTCGCCGTTGACGGCGGTCACCCCGTGCGCGGCGGCCTGCGCCAGGGCCGACCGGGTGAGGTCGACGCCGACGTGCCGGTAGCCCCTGCCGGCCAGGTGCGGGGCGAGCAGCCCGGCGCCGCAGCCGAGGTCGACCAGGAGGGCGCCGGGGCGGGACGCGGGCGGCACGAGCGCGGCGCGCGCCTCCGCCAGCCAGTGCAGCATCGCGAACGCGCCGTCCGGACGCCACCACTCGCCGGCCAGGTCGTCGTACTGGCGCGGATCGTTGCGCGGCAGGGTGCGGCCCGCGTCTCGCATGGACCGAGCGTGGCACGACTGCCCGGTAACGACCAGACTTTCCTCATGTCGTCAACGGTGCTAGGGCTGGTCAGGGCGAGCCACCCGGAGCCGGCCGCCGCGGTCACCACCGTGGCCGGGCTGCTCGCCTGGGGCGCCGGGCACCGGCCGGCCGGCGTCCTTGCCGTGGCGCTCACCGTGGCGGCCAGCCAGCTCGCCGTCGGCTGGGCCAACGACGCGCTCGACGCGGACCGGGACGCCACGGTGGGGCGTACCGACAAACCGGTCGCCACCGGCGCGGTGGGCCGGCGCACCACGGCCGTGGCCGCGGCGGTGGCCGCGCTCGCCACCCCGGCGCTCGCGCTGGCCACGGGACCGGCCGCCGCGCTCTGCGCCACCGTCGGGCTGGTCTCCGCGCTGCTCTACGACTGGCCGCTGAAGTCGACGCCGGTCTCGGTGCTGCCCTACGCGGTGTCGTTCGGCTCGCTCCCCGCCTTCGTCGTGCTGGCGCTGCCCGGGGCGCCGGCCCCGCCGGTCTGGATGGTCGCCGCCGCGGCCTGCCTGGGTGCCGGGGCGCACTTCGCCAACGTGCTGCCCGACCTGGCCGACGACGCCCGGACGGGGGTGCGCGGGCTGCCGCACCGGCTCGGCCCGGCCGGCAGCCGCGCCGCCGCCGCCGGCCTGCTGCTCGCGGCGACCGCCACCCTGGTCGTCGGGCCGCCCGGGCGGCCCTCGGGCGTCGGCGTCGCCGCGGTCGCGGCCGCCGTCGTGGTGCCGCCCCTGAGCTGGTACGGCGGGCGCGCGGCCGCCCGGGCCGGAGGTCGGCCGGTGGCCGCGTTCCGGGCGGTCATGCTGATCGCCCTCATCGACGTCGTCCTGCTGGTCACGAGCGGTCGGCTGGTCTGAGCCCCACCCCCGGGAGTGGCATCCCCGGGTCGGCGTGCGGGCGTGGATCAGGCCCAACTACCCTGGAGCGCGGTCTGCGCGGGCATGGCCACCGTGCCCGGCGTGAGCACCGGGTGGGATCGTGACGAGGAGGACCGACGTGACGCGCTCGATCAGGGGTTCCCGGCGGGCGGCCCTGCTGCTGTCCGGGATGGCGGCGGCGACCGGGCTGCTGCTGTCCGGCTGCGGCGCCGGCCAGGTCTCCGAGACCGCCAACAAGGAGCCGTCGGTCCAGGGCGTCAACCTGTCCGCCCGCAACGGCGACTACGCGGTCCGCGGCCTGCTGGTCGAGTTCCCTGGCATCGAGGGCTACAAGGCGGGCGCCAACGCCGTCCTGAACGCCGTGATCTACAACGACTCGGAGGAACCGGTCACCGTGACCGTGACCACCGACAGCGCCCGCGAGGTCGTGATCGTTGGCAAGGGCGCCACGGCCAGCCCGACGGCGTCGCCGACCGAGTCGCCCTCCGAGTCCCCGTCGCCCACCCCGTCCGCCCCGGAGTCGGAGTCGCCGAGCCCGGGCGCCCCGGAGAGCCCGAGCGCCCCGGCCAGCCCGTCGGCCCCGGAGAGCCCGGCGGCACCCGCCGGCGAGCCGGCCCGGATCGAGATCCCGCCGCTGAGCTACGTGCAGCTCAACACCGAGGCCGACCGCGTCCTCCAGCTCATCGGCCTGAACGAGTCGCTGCGCTCCGGCCAGAACGTCTTCCTGACCTTCGACTTCGGCAACGGCGTCACGGTCACCGGCCCGGCGCCGATCGCCGTGCCGCTCACCCCGGCCGCGCCCCCGTCGCCGATCATCCACCGCGAGGGTGGGTACGAGGACGCGGAAGAGGGCGGCCACGGCGGCGGCCACTGACCTCCGCTCCCGACTCCGACGACACCGCCGGCGTGGCGACCACCACGCCGGCGGTGTCGTCGTCGTACCGGCGGACTAACGTCCCCATGTGACCACCTCTCGATCGACGTCCCCGCGCGCCGGCGCCGCCGGCGGGCGCGGCCGGGCGTCCAGCCGCGAGCCCCGACCGGCCTACGAGTGCGACGCCTGCGGGCACCAGCCGCCGAAGTGGGTCGGGCGCTGCCCGGAGTGCGGCGAGTGGGGTTCGGTGGTCGAGTGCACCGTGACCGGCCCGACCGTCTCCGGCAAGGTGGTCAGTTCGCGGATGCCGGCCGAGCCGGCCCGGCCGATCGCCACCATCAGCGCCGCCCCGGCGCGGGCCCGGCCCACCGGGGTCAGCGAGCTCGACCGGGTGCTCGGCGGGGGCCTGGTTCCCGGCGCCGTGGTGCTGCTGGCCGGCGAGCCGGGCGTCGGCAAGTCCACCCTGCTGCTCGACGTGGCCCAGCAGTGGGCTGCCGGGGCCGGCAGCCCCTCGCTGGTGGTCAGCGGCGAGGAGTCGGTCAGCCAGGTCCGGCTGCGCGCCGAGCGGATGGGCACCCTGCACGACCAGCTCTACCTCGCGGCCGAGAGCGACCTCGCCGCGGTGCTCGGCCATCTCGACGCGGTCAAGCCGGGCCTGCTGGTGCTCGACTCGGTGCAGACCATCTCCACCACGGGCGCCGAGGGCGTGTCGGGCGGGGTGACGCAGGTGCGGGCGGTCACCGCCGCGCTGGTCGCGGTCGCCAAGGAGCGCGGCATCGCCACCGTGCTGGTCGGCCACGTCACCAAGGACGGCCAGGTCGCCGGCCCCCGGGTGCTGGAGCACCTGGTCGACGTGGTGCTGCACTTCGAGGGCGACAAGCACTCCTCCCTGCGCATGGTGCGTGGCGTGAAGAACCGCTTCGGCGCCGCCGACGAGGTGGGCTGCTTCGAGATGCACGAGGGCGGCATCAGCAGCCTGGCCGACCCCTCCGGGCTGTTCCTGACCCGCTATTCGGAGCCGGTGCCGGGCACCTGCGTCACGGTGGCGATGGAGGGCCGGCGGGCGCTGGTCACCGAGGTGCAGGCGCTGATCGGCGCGACGGTCGCCGGGTCGCCCCGACGCACCGTCTCCGGGCTCGACTCGGCCCGGCTCGCGATGGTGCTGGCCGTGCTCCAGCGCCGCACCGAGCGGCTGACCCTGCACGACCGGGAGGTCTTCGCGGCCACCGTCGGCGGCATCCGCGTCGTGGAGCCGGCGGCCGACCTCGCGGTCGCCCTGGCCGTCGCCTCGGGCGGGCTCAACCTCGCCATCGCGCCGCACCTGGTGGCGATCGGCGAGGTGGGGCTCACCGGCGAGGTGCGCCGGGTCGGCGCGGTGCCGCGACGGCTGGCCGAGGCGGCGCGGCTGGGGTTCCGGCTCGCGCTGGTGCCGACCGGGTGCGGGCCCGAGAGCACCGGCGTGACCCCGGGAGGCATGCGCGTGATCGAGGTCACCGACGTCCGCTCGGCGCTCCAGGCCGTGGCCCGCGCGTCCGCGGAGTGACCGGCGATGGCGGGGCGACGGGACCGCCTGGGCGATTCCGGACCGCCCGGCAGACGGCTCTCGTTCCGGGCGGCGTGTGACATCGCGACACATCACAGTAACCACGACAGCACCCACCGCAGGGCAGTCCGTAGACTGTGCCCGTGCCGATCGACCGCGATACCACCAAGCCTGCCGGCGCGACGCCCCACGCCCGCACCGGCGCCGTGGGCTCGCCCGCCCGCCCGATCAGCGTGAACGTGACCGGCAGCACCGGAGGCGCCGGCGACCCGCTGCGGGCCAACCTGGCACTGATGGCCCCGGGCACCGCGCTGCGCGACGGCCTCGAGCGGATCCTGCGCGGCCGCACGGGCGCGCTGATCGTCCTCGGCTACGACAAGGTCGTCGAGGGGCTCTGCACCGGCGGGTTCCCGCTCGACGTCGAGTTCTCCGCCACCCGCGTCCGTGAGCTGTGCAAGATGGACGGCGCGGTCGTGCTCTCCAGCGACGGCACCCGCATCGTCCGGGCGGCCGTGCACCTGATGCCCGACCCGAGCATCCCCACCGAGGAGTCCGGCACCCGGCACCGCACCGCCGAGCGGGTCGCCCGACAGACCGGCTACCCGGTGATCTCGGTGAGCCAGTCCATGCGGATCATCAGCCTCTACGTCAACGGCCAACGGCACGTGCTGGACGACTCGGCGGCGATCCTGTCCCGCGCCAACCAGGCGCTCGCCACGCTGGAGCGTTACAAGCTCCGGCTGGACGAGGTCTCCGGCACCCTCTCCGCGCTGGAGATCGAGGACCTGGTCACCGTACGGGACGCGGTAGCGGTGGTGCAGCGGCTCGAGATGGTCCGCCGGATCGCCGACGAGATCGCCGGCTACGTGGTGGAGTTGGGCACCGACGGCCGCCTGCTGGCCCTCCAGCTCGACGAGCTGATGGCCGGCGTCGACGCCGACCGCACCCTCGTCATCCGGGACTACCTCCCGGCCGGCCGGAAGTCCCGCACCCTCGACGAGGCGCTGGTCGAGCTGGACCTGCTCGGCGCGACCGAGCTGATCGACCTGGTCTCCGTCGCCAAGGCGATCGGCTACCCGGCCGCCTCGGACGCGCTGGACGCGGCGGTCAGCCCGCGCGGCTTCCGGCTGCTCGCCAAGGTGCCCCGGCTGCCGGCGGCCGTGGTCGACCGCCTCGTCGTGCACTTCGGCAGCCTCCAGCGCCTGCTCGGCGCCACGGTGGAGGACCTCCAGGCCGTCGAGGGGGTCGGCGACGCCCGCGCCCGCGGCGTCCGGGAGGGGCTGTCCCGGCTCGCCGAGGCGTCCATCCTGGAGCGCTACGTCTGACCGGGCCGGCCCGCGGCGGCTCCCGGCCGCTCAGCCGTCGGTGACGGTGAGCTTCACCGGCTCGCTGAGCTTGGTGCCCACCCGGGCGAAGACCTGGTACGTCCCGGCCGGCGGGTTCGGTCCCGCCGCCACCCCGCCGGCGCACTTGCTGCTGTCGCGGCCGTTCCAGCCCACCTGGTAGGAGCGCTCGAAGCCCGGCGTGAAGGACTGCACGTCGGAGCCCTCGCCGGTGCCGCAGGTGTCGGACGACCAGATCTTCTCGGCCCCCGACTTGATGAACAGCTCCTGCTCGTCGGCGCCGACGTCGCGGCTGCACGTCCGCTCGGACCGGTTCTTCACCTTGAGCTGGAGGTCCACCACCGCCCCCCGGACCACCGACGTGGGCAGGGCCACGGGGGTCACCGTGATCTCGGCGTCCGTGCAGGCGCCGTCGCCGGCGGCCGGCACGACCGGCGCCGCCGGCGGCGTGTCGGTGGTGGTCGGGCCGCCCGACGGGTCGGCGCCCGACGCGCCCGGCGAGGGCGCGCCGGTCTGCGGGCTGAGCACCGGGCCGGTGGGCCCCGGTGTCGCACCGGACGACGTCGCGCCCGGCGCGGGCTGCGCGTCGCCGCTCTTGTCGGGGTCCGGGTCCGGACCGGTGCACGAATAGAGCAGGACAATCAGGAAGAGAAGCCCCGCTCCGAGTACGACGGCGCGACGCCGCCAGTAAACGGCGGGTGGCAGGGGGCCGACCGTCAGACGCATGATGCCCCCACCGTAGCGGCGCGGGGCACGGCAGCCCGGCGCGACGCGCCGAGGTGTCCGCAGCTCACCGTTCCCGCCCTCCACATGCGACGTTCACATCTGCCGACGGTGCCCCACCGGCGACGCTGGGTCGCGGTCAGAGATAAACCTTGCGCTGGTAGATGGCGTGAGCGCCGGCGACCCGGTCCAGGAAGAGCAGCCCCGCGCAGTGGTCGATCTCGTGCTGCAGGGCGCGCGCCTCGAACCCGTCGGTCACCAGCCGTACGGACTTGCCGCTGCCGGGCAGCACGCCCTCCACCACCAGCCGGCTGGCCCGCTTGACGTCGCCGGTCAGGTCGGGCACCGACATGCACCCCTCCCGGGCCACCTTCCACCGGCTCGCCTCGACGACCCGGGCGTTGCACAGCACGAAGGTGCCGTGCACCGTGACCGCCTTCGGATGGCCGGTCACGTCGACCGCGAAGACCTGCGCGCCCACGCCGATCTGCGGGGCGGCCAGCCCGACGCAGCCCGGCGACACCCGCATGGTGGCGATCAGGTCGGCCGCCAGGCGTACGGTCTCCTCGGCCGTCGGGTCGACCTCGCCGCCATGCCGGCTGAGCACCTGGTCGGGGGCGGACACCACCGGCCGCACCTCCCCCGGCACGTCCAGGAACTCCGGGGTCCAGTCGCCGAGGCCGGCGTACGCCTCGGTCTCCGGGGCACGCTCGTCGCCGGTCACAGCAGATCCGGGTCGGCCGGCCGGAGGGTCACCCCGACACCCAGGTCGGCGGCGGTCGACGCGAGCCGGCCGGCCACCTCGTCGGCCGTGCCGGGCGGCAGGTCCACCTCGGCGACCACCACGTAGAGCGACCCGGTCAGCCGGGTGCTCAGGTCGGTGACGTTGCCGCCGGCGTCGGCGAGCACGCGGGTCATCGCCGCGACGATCCCCATCCGGTCCGCGCCGTGCACCGCCATCACGTACGGCTCGCCGGCCGGAGCCGTCTCGCCGTCGGGGGTGACCTCGCGTACGGTCGCCAGCAGCTGGCCGTCGGCGGAGAGCGGCGCGAGCGCGGCCTCGACGTCGGCGGCGGCCGGGCCCACGCAGACCAGGGTCATCGCGAAGTGCCCCCGCAGCCGGGTCATCGTGCTGTCGGTGAGGTTCGCGCCGAGCCGGGCCAGCACCTCGGCGACGTCGGCCACGATGCCCGGCCGGTCCCGGCCGATGACGGTGATCGCGAGCTCGTTCATCCGGGCATTCTGCCCGATCCGCCGGCCGCCGCCGCAGCGCCCCGCCCAGATCGCCCAGCCAGCGGGACGGTACGGCCGCAGCCGCGAGCCCGCCGCCCACGCCGTGTCGGGGGGTGCCCGCGTGACATCATCGGCGACGCGATGTCTGAACCAACTTTCGCCACCCTGGTCAGCCGGTGGTACGAGGAGAACGCCCGCGACCTGCCGTGGCGGAAGCCCGACGTCACCCCGTGGGCGATCCTGGTCAGCGAGGTCATGCTGCAGCAGACGCCCGTCGTGCGGGTGCTGCCCGCCTGGGCAGCGTGGCTGGACCGCTGGCCCGACCCGGCCGCGCTGGCGGCCGACAGCCCGGCGGAGGCGATCCGGATGTGGGGACGGCTCGGCTACCCCCGCCGGGCGGTACGGCTGCGGGACTGCGCCGTCGCGATCGTCGAACGGCACGGCGGCCGGGTCCCGGACCGGCTGGACCAGTTGCTGGCCCTGCCGGGCGTCGGGACGTACACGGCCCGGGCGGTGGCCGCGTTCGCGTACGGCCAGCGGCACCCGGTGGTCGACACCAACGTGCGGCGGGTCGTCTGCCGGGCGATCGCCGGCGAGCCGGACGCCGGCCCGGCCACCCGCCCGGCCGACCTGGTGGCCACCGAGGAACTCCTGCCCGTCGAGCCGGCCGCCGCCGCGCTGGCCAGCGCCGCCTTCATGGAGCTGGGCGCGGTGGTCTGCACCGCCCGCTCGCCCCGCTGCGGAAGCTGCCCCGTCGAGTCGGTCTGCGCCTGGCGGGCGTCCGGCCGGGAGGCCCCCGCCGGTCCGACCCGGCGCCCCCAGCGGTACGCCGGCACGGACCGCCAGGTACGCGGGCTGCTGCTCGGCGTGCTCCGGGAGGCGACCGGCCCGGTGCCGCACCAGCGTCTCGACCAGGTGTGGGCCGACGACGTGCAGCGGGCCCGGGCGCTCACCGGGCTGGTGCGGGACGGCCTCGTGGAGCCGGTGGGCGAGTCGTCGTTCCGGCTCGTCGGCGACGGCCCACCGGTCCCCGTCGTCTGACCGTCGCGGGCCGTGGGCCTGCACCTCGGCGCAAGACCCGTCCGACCTGCGCGGCCGTCGCGTGCGCCTGCGTGTCATCTGGTCTGCCGGGGCCGCCGCGTGCGGCTGCGGGCATGACGAAAGGGCCGGCCCCCGTTTGGGGGCCGGCCCTTGTCGTTGGTGTTCGGTTGTGTGTTGCCTTGCCTGGATCAGGCGGCGTAGCCGCGGGTGGCGATCCAGTCGGCGAGGGCCTCGGTGGTGATCCAGTAGGAGGCCTGGGCCGGGTCGGCGGAGTCGGCGATCTTCACCGTCTGGCCGTTGTCGCGGTAGCCGACGACGCTGATGTAGTGCCCGCCCTCGAAGGAGTGGACGCCGCCGTCGGTGTCGGTGGCGGTGCCGGCGATGTTGGCCACCGGGGCGCGGCCGTCGTCGACGGCCTTGACGACGTCGGCGCGCAGCTTGGTGGTCTGCTTGTCGTCGGCCCTGGCCTGGCTGATCTCGACGCTGTGGTAGGCGTTCTTGCCGGTTTCCTTGTTCAGCACGGGGGTGATGTCGTTGATGGAGTCGGTGCCGGCCTCGGTGGTGCCCATCTGCTCAGCCATGGCGTCGACGTTGATGTCCTTGCCCTGCACGCTCAGGGCGTTGCGGGTGGCGGCGGGGCCGCAGTAGTAGAAGTTCGGCTGGGCCTCGTAGGCGACGTCGAGTTCCTTCTGTCCGCCCTTACGGTCACGGTCCTGGGTGACGGTGGCGGGCTTGCTGTCGACGGGGGCGGCGTACGTGGCGGTGACGGGGCCGGCGATGGCGCCGCCGGTGAAGGCGAGGCCGGCAGCGGTCAGGGCGGTCTTACGGATCAGATCGGTACGCATGATCGTATGCACCTTTCGATCGGGGGTACGCGGCACACCGAAAAAGGGGGGGTGGGTGGCCACGGGTGAGGAAAGGTCGAAGACCAGAAGGGGTGCGCCCGCGCTTGGGGGCGCGTCCCGGGGAGATGTAACCGGCTGGGCCGGCCACGCATTCCGGCGGCCACCGCTCCAGCGGGCCCTGGGGTCCGGGGGATGTAACGACGGCAGGCGGCCGGTCATTCCAGCCGGCGTGCCGCCTGGACCGGACCGCCAGGGCGGCGGTGCCGCGGGTCTGGAGGATGTAACGACGCGGGCCCGTGCGGCATTCCGACCGTCGTCCCGAGCTGTCGAGACGGCCCGGGGCCACGCGCTCACGACGGTTACAACGCCCCGGGCCCCCGGCCCATGCCCGCCGGGCCGGTGGCCCCCGCCACCCGCAACCCACCCTTAACCGGCCACGGCGCCCACAACGCACCGGCCTGCCCTCGCCGAACCGGACACACACCCCAGGCAGGCCCTCAGCCGGCAACCGGTGGGCGCACGGTTGACAAGGCCCATCTGTCAGGGCAGCCCGACAGGGGTCGGGCGGCGGCACCCCCGAGCTGAACCGTTTGCAACATCAGCTCGACAGGGACAAGGAAAGGCGACGGCCCGGTGGCTGGTACCACCGGGCCGTCGCCTTTGTGCTGTTTGCCTTACTCGTCCGCCCCCGCGGCGGCGGTGCCGCCGAGGTCGGCCGGGACGGCGTCCGGCACGCTGGCCGGGCGGTCCGCACCCTTGAAGACGAGCTTCGACTTGTCGATGTTGCTGGGGTCGCCTTCGCAGTCGACGACGACGATCTGGCCGGGGGTCAGTTCGTTGAACAGGATCCGCTCGGACAGGTTGTCCTCGATGTCGCGCTGGATCGTGCGGCGCAGCGGCCGCGCGCCGAGGACGGGGTCGAAGCCCTTCTTCGCCAGGTACTTCTTGGCGTTGTCGGTCAGCTCCAGACCCATGTCCTTGTTCCGCAGCTGCGTCTCGATCCGAGCGATCATGATGTCCACGATCGACAGGATCTCGTTCTCGCGCAGCTGGTGGAACACGATCGTGTCATCGATACGGTTGAGGAACTCCGGCCGGAAGTGCTGCTTCAGCTCGTCGTTGACCTTCTGCTTCATCCGGTCGTAGTTCGACTCCGAGTCCTCCGACGCCTGGAAGCCCAGCGACACCGCCTTCGCGACGTCACGGGTACCGAGGTTGGTGGTCAGGATGATGACCGTGTTCTTGAAGTCCACGATCCGGCCCTGACCGTCGGTGAGGCGCCCGTCCTCCAGGATCTGCAGGAGCGTGTTGAACACGTCCGGGTGGGCCTTCTCGATCTCGTCGAACAGCACCACCGAGAACGGCCGACGCCGCACCTTCTCCGTCAGCTGACCGCCCTCGTCGTAGCCGACGTAGCCGGGAGGGGCACCCACCAGCCGGGAGACCGTGTACCGGTCGTGGAACTCCGACATGTCCAGCTGGATCAGCGCGTCCTCGCTGCCGAACAGGAACTCGGCGAGCGCCTTGGACAGCTCGGTCTTACCGACGCCGGACGGGCCGGCGAAGATGAACGAGCCGGACGGGCGCTTCGGGTCCTTCAGGCCGGCCCGGGTACGGCGGATCGCCTTCGAGACGGCCTTGACCGCGTCCTCCTGCCCGATGACGCGCTTGTGCAGCTCGTCCTCCATGCGCAGCAGACGCGAGGTCTCCTCCTCGGTCAACTTGTACACCGGGATGCCGGTCCAGTTACCCAGCACCTCGGCGATCTGCTCGTCGTCAACCTCACTGACGACGTCCAGGTCGCCGGCCTTCCACTCCTTCTCCCGCTGCGCCTTCTGACCCAGCAGCTGCTTCTCCTTGTCCCGCAGCTGCGCGGCCCGCTCGAAGTCCTGCGCGTCGATCGCGGACTCCTTGTCACGGCGCACCTGCGCGATGCGCTCATCGAAGTCACGCAGGTCCGGCGGCGCGGTCATCCGACGGATCCGCATCCGCGCACCCGCCTCGTCGATCAGGTCGATCGCCTTGTCCGGCAGGAACCGGTCGGAGATGTACCGGTCGGCCAGGGTGGCGGCGGCCACCAGGGCGGCGTCGGTGATGCTCACCCGGTGGTGCGCCTCGTAGCGGTCCCGCAGGCCCTTGAGGATCTCGATGGTGTGGGCCAGCGACGGCTCACCCACCTGGATCGGCTGGAAACGACGCTCGAGAGCGGCGTCCTTCTCCAGGTGCTTGCGGTACTCGTCCAGCGTCGTCGCGCCGATGGTCTGCAACTCACCACGAGCCAGCATCGGCTTCAGAATCGACGCCGCGTCGATCGCGCCCTCCGCCGCCCCAGCCCCGACGAGGGTGTGGATCTCGTCGATGAACAGGATGATGTCGCCCCGGGTGCGGATCTCCTTGAGCACCTTCTTCAGGCGCTCCTCGAAATCACCCCGGTAGCGGGAACCAGCCACCAGCGCACCCAGGTCGAGCGTGTAGAGCTGCTTGTCCTTCAGCGTCTCCGGCACCTCGCCCTTGATGATCTTCTGGGACAGGCCCTCCACCACAGCCGTCTTACCGACACCGGGCTCACCGATCAGGACCGGGTTGTTCTTGGTACGGCGGGACAACACCTGCATGACCCGCTCGATTTCCTTCTCGCGCCCGATGACCGGGTCGAGCTTGCCCTCGCGGGCGGCCTGGGTCAGGTTACGGCCGAACTGGTCCAGCACGAGGCTGGTCGACGGCGCGGCCTCGCCCGGCGCGGCACCGGCCGCAGCGGGCTCCTTGCCCTGGTAACCCGACAGCAGCTGGATCACCTGCTGGCGGACCCGGTTGAGGTCGGCACCCAGCTTCACCAGCACCTGGGCGGCGACACCCTCACCCTCACGGATCAGACCCAGCAGGATGTGCTCCGTACCGATGTAGTTGTGGCCGAGCTGCAACGCCTCACGCAGCGACAGCTCCAACACCTTCTTCGCCCGCGGCGTGAACGGAATATGCCCGCTCGGCGCCTGCTGACCCTGGCCGATGATCTCCTCGACCTGCTGACGCACACCCTCCAGAGAGATACCAAGACTCTCCAGAGCCTTCGCAGCCACACCCTCACCCTCATGGATCAGGCCCAGCAGGATGTGCTCCGTACCGATGTAGTTGTGGTTGAGCATCCGGGCCTCTTCCTGGGCCAGGACGACAACCCGTCGCGCTCGGTCGGTGAACCGCTCGAACATGCCCTCGTGCTCCTCACGTGCCGTGCGCCTTGATGGTCAGATCTCGGCGGGGCCGGTGCGCGGACGTCCGGGATGGGCGTCCGTGCCTCATTACTCTATCGCCGCAGACCGACTCGGCTGAGGTCGTGTGTCCCCGCCGGAGGCCGCGTACGCGTCGTTTTACTCAACCGTCCGCGCTCAGGGGGTGTTCCGCGACCCCCGCCTGTACGCGCAGAGCGAAATTCGGCCACCGCCCGGACCGCCTCCGCAGGCCGGTGCCGGTGCCGGTGCGGCCCCGATCCGGGCCGCCCGGGAGTCGTCCACAGGCTGTGGACAGATCCTCCACCGGCTGTGGACAACCACCGTCGCGGCGGAATTCTTCCCGGTCCGGACGCACCCGGGGGCGGATACGGCGACGCCGGCCCGGAGTCGTGCTCCGGCCCGGCGTCTGTCGCCCGTCGGCGGTCGGGTCAGTGACCGGCCTTGGAGTGGTACTCGTCGACGATCTCCTGGGGGATCCGGCCCCGGTCGGAGATGTCCTTGCCGGCCTTCTTGGCCCAGGCGCGGATCGCCTTGTTCTGCTCCCGGTCGGCGGTGGCGCCGCCCCGGCCGCGCGCGGCCCGGCCACCCACGACGACACCGCCGCGGCCCACCTTGGTGCCGTGGGCGATGTAGGGAGCGAATACGTCACGCAATTTCTCGGCGTTCGAGCTAGACAGGTCGATCTCGTACTGAACGCCGTCGAGCGCGAACTTGACGGTCTCGTCAGCGTCCCCGCCGTCCAGGTCATCGACCAGCTTATGAATGATCTGCTTGGCCACGTCCCACATTCCTTTCGAGCAGGGTGCTCCTGCAAACTGAGAGCACAATAACCCGTGCGATGCTTGCCGCGTCAATAGGATGCGGTAACGACCCGGTGCGAGTCCGCGACTACTCCGGCCGCACCAGGGGGAAGAGGATGGTTTCCCGAATTCCCAGGCCCGTCAGCGCCATCAAGAGTCGATCGATTCCCATTCCCATACCCCCGGCGGGCGGCATTCCGTACTCCATCGCCCGGAGAAAGTCCTCGTCCAGCCGCATCGCCTCGTCGTCGCCGCGGGCCGCGAGCTGCGCCTGGGCCAGCAGCCGCTCCCGCTGCACCACCGGGTCCACCAGCTCCGAGTACGCCGTCCCCAGCTCGAACCCGAGCACGTAGAGGTCCCACTTCTCGGCCAGCCCCGGCTCGCTGCGGTGCGCCCGGGTGAGCGGGCTGGTCTCCTCCGGGTAGTCGCGGACGAAGGTGGGCGCCTGGAGGCCGGGGACGACCAGTTCCTCGAACAGTTCCTCGGCCAGCTTGCCCGGCCCCCACTTCGGGTCGACCGACAATCCGACCTTGTCGGCGTACTCGACGAGGCGGGCGTGCTCGGTGCGTACCGTGACTTCCTCGCCGAGCGCCTCGGAAAGCACCCCGAAGAGGGTCACCGAGCGCCACTCGCCGCCGAGATCGAACTCCCGGCCGTCGGCGTGGGTCACCACGGTCGAGCCGGCGACCGCGATCGCCGCCTGCTGCACGAGATTGCGGGTCAGCTCCGCCATCGTGTCGTAGTCGCCGTACGCCTGGTACGCCTCGAGCATCGCGAACTCCGGCGAGTGCGAAGAGTCGATGCCCTCATTACGGAAGTTGCGGTTGATCTCGAAGACCCGGTCGACGCCGCCGACGACGGCCCGCTTGAGAAACAGTTCCGGCGCGATTCGCAGATACAGATCGGTGCTCAGCGCATTGCTGTGGGTCACGAATGGCCGGGCCGCCGCGCCGCCGTGCAGCAACTGGAGCATCGGGGTCTCCACCTCGATGAAGTCCCGGTCGTGCAGCGAGTCGCGCAGGCTGCGGACGGTCGCGGCGCGGGTGCGCACCATCTGGCGCGCCTGCGGCCGGACGATCAGGTCGACGTAGCGCTGCCGGACCCGCGCCTCCTCGCTGAGCGGCTTGTGCGCCACCGGCAGCGGGCGCAGCGCCTTCGCCGTGACCGCCCACTCGTCGGCGAGCACGGACAGCTCGCCCCGGCGACTGGTGATCACCTCGCCGGTCACCCCGACGAGGTCGCCGAGGTCGACGAGACGCTTCCAGTCGTCCAGGCGCTCGGCGCCGACCCGGTCCAGCGAGAGCATCGCCTGCAACTCGGTGCCGTCGCCGTCCCGCAGCGTGGCGAAGCAGAGCTTGCCGGTGTTGCGTACGAAGATCACCCGGCCGGTGACCGAGACGCGGTCGCCGGTGGCGGTGTCGGTGGGCAGCTCGGCGTACTTCTCGCGGATCTCGGCCAGCGTGCTGGTCCGGGGGAATCCGACCGGGTACGGCTCGACGCCCTCGGCGAGCATCCGGTCCCGCTTCTCCCGGCGGACCTTCATCTGCTCGGGAAGGTCGTCGGCGGGATCGACTGGCACGGGAGTCTGCTCGGTCACGGCACGCTTCCTCAGAAGGAGATTTCGGGCGGGGTCAGGCCCCGAGCGTACTCAAGGCGCCAGGGAGGCGTTACGGGATAACCTGCCCGCCATGACCGACCCCACTCACGCCCTGTCGTTCGGCGCGGCCGCCGGCGAGTACGACCGGTTCCGGCCCCGCTATCCGGAGGAGGCGGTGCGCTGGGCGCTCGACGGGGTGGGCGCGCCCGCCCGCGTCGTCGACCTGGGCGCCGGGACCGGCATCCTCACCCGCGGGGTGCTCGCCCTCGGTCACGAGGTGGTGCCGGTCGAGCCGGACCCCGGGATGCGGGCCCGCCTGGACGCCGTCACCCCGGGCACCACCGCCGTGGCGGGCAGCGCCGAGTCGGTGCCGCTGCCGGACGGCGCGGCCGACGCGGTGCTGGCGGGGCAGGCGTACCACTGGTTCGACCGGGAACGCGCGCACGCCGAGATCGCCCGGCTGCTCCGGCCCGGTGGCGTCTTCGCGCCGATCTGGAACCTGCGGGACGAGCGGACCGGCTGGGTGGCGGAGCTGACGAAGATCGCCCGGATGGGCGGCAGCGCCGACGACCTGGCCAGCCGGGTCGGCGACTTCGGGCCGGCGTTCGCGCCGACCGAGCAGGCCGTTTTCGCGCACCGCACCACGCTCACCCCGGACGAGCTGGTCGGGATGGTCCGGACCCGCTCGTACTACCTCACAGCCGACCCGGAACGACGGCGGGACCTCGACCGGGAACTGCGCGAGCTGCTGGACACCCACCCCGACCTGGCCGGGCGGGAGCGCTTCGACCTGCCGTACCGCACGCTCGTCTGCCGCGCCCGACGGCGCTGAGGCCGGCGACGGTGCCCGGCCCCGACAGCGGCCGGGACCGGGGCCGGCGGGTCAGACGTTGCGCTCGTAGACCATCCGCAGGCCGATCAGGGTGATCATGGGCTCGTGGTGGGTGATCGTGCGGCACTCGTTGATCACCAGACCGGCGAGCCCGCCGGTGGCGATGACGGCCCGCACCTCGCCCAGCTCCTCGGTCATCCGCTCGACGATCCGGTCGACCTGGCCGGCGAAGCCGAAGTAGAGGCCGGACTGGAGGCACTCGACGGTGTTCTTGCCGATCACCGAGCGCGGCCGGGTGGCCTCCACCTTGCGCAGCTGGGCCGCGCGGGCGGCGAGCGCGTCGAAGGAGATCTCGATGCCCGGCGCGAAGGCGCCGCCGAGGAACTCGCCCCGGCCGCTGATCACGTCGAAGTTGGTGGTGGTGCCGAAGTCCACCACGATCGACGGGCCGCCGTAGAGGGTGTACGCGGCGAGGGTGTTCACCACCCGGTCGGCGCCCACCTCCTTGGGGTTGTCGATGGCGAGCTGCACACCGGTGCGCACCCCGGGCTCGACGATCACGCTCGGCAGGTCCGCGTAGTAGCGCGACAGCATGGTCCGCAGCGAGCGCAGCGCGGCCGGCACCGTGGAGCAGGCCGCCACCCCGGTGATCTCGACCGCGTCCCCGGCGAGCAGACCCCGGAACTTCAGGCCCAGCTCGTCCGCCGTCGACCGCGCATCGGTCTTGATCCGCCAGGAGTGCACCAGCTTGTCGCCGTCGAAGGTCGCCAGCACGGTGTTGGTGTTTCCGATGTCGATGCAGAGCAGCACGCACGAAGCCTAGACAACGGCCAGCCGCCGGTTCACTCGGTGCGCAGGTCCATGGCGATGTCGAGGATCGGCGAGGAGTGGGTCAGCGCACCCACCGACAGGAAGTCGACGCCGGTCGCCGCGTACCGCGCCGCGACGTCGAGGGTCAGCCCGCCGGTCGCCTCCAGCTCCGCCCGGTCCCCCACGGCGGCGACCACCTCGGTGAGCGTCTCCGGTGTCATGTTGTCCAGCAGCAGGAAGTCCGCCCCGGCCTCGACGGCCTCCACCGCCTCGGCCACCGTGTCCACCTCGACCTGCACCGGCACGTCCGGGAAGGTCTCCCGGACCCGGCGGAAGGCCGCCGTGATCCCGCCCGCCGCCAGCTTGTGGTTGTCCTTGATCATCACGACGTCGTGCAGGCCCATCCGCTTGTTGGTGCCACCCCCGGCGCGGACCGCGTACTTCTCCAGGGCGCGCAGGCCGGGGGTGGTCTTGCGGGTGTCGAGCACCAGCGCCTTGGTGCCGGCCAGCGCGTCCGCCCAGGCCCGGGTGTGGGTGGCCACCCCGGACATCCGGCAGAGCAGGTTGAGCGCCGTCCGCTCGGCGGTGAGCAGCAACCGCGTCGGGCCGGTCACCGTGGCCAGCACGTCGCCACGCGCCACCCGCGCGCCGTCGTGGGCGACCACCGACACCTCGACCGTACGGCCGGCGCCGGTCGCCTCGCCGACCAGCTCGAACACGGCCGCCGCCACGGCCAGCCCGGCCACCACGCCGTCGGCGCGGGCCACCAGGTCGGCCGTGTCGGTCTGCCCCGCCGGGATGGTGGCGACGCTGGTGACGTCGAGGAAGTCGGGCCCCAGGTCCTCGGCGAGCGCGTTCTCGACCACCCGCCGCACCTGCGCCGGGTCCAGGCCGGCGTCCCGCAACGCCCGCTCCGTCGACTCCGTCATCGGATCCCCTCCCACTGAGACGTCAACCGGCCCTGCGCCCCGACCGCGCCGACGAGGTGGCCCAGCCACCGCTCGTCGGCCGTCGGGAAGTCCTCCCGCCAGTGGCAGCCCCGGGTCTCCCGGCGGGCGTACGCGGCGGCGACCAGCGCCGACGCCACGGTGATCAGGTTCGTCGCCTCCCAGTCGGCCGTCCGCGGCCGGCCCCGGCCCTCGCCCAGCCCGGCCAGGACGTCCGCGGTCCCCGCGAGGGTCTGCGCCGAGCGGAGCACGCCCGCACCCCGGGTCATCGCCCGTTGCAGGGTCGGCGTCGCCTCGGCCGGCACCACCCAGCCCTCGCCGCCGACCCAGGCGCCGGTCGACGCCGGCTGGGCCTGCTCCGGCAGCCCCACCGCGACGTCCTCGGCGATCCGCCGGGAGAACACCAGCCCCTCCAGCAGGGAGTTGCTGGCCAGCCGGTTCGCGCCGTGCACGCCGGTGCAGGCGACCTCGCCGCAGGCGTACAGGCCGGGGATGGAGGTGCGGCCGCGCAGGTCGGTGCGGACGCCGCCGGAGGCGTAGTGGGCGGCCGGGGCGACCGGGATCAGGTCGGCCGCCGGGTCGACCCCGATGGCCAGGCAGGACGCCACGATGGTCGGGAAGCGCCGGGCCAGGAAGTCGCCGCCCAGGTGCCGGGCGTCGAGGAAGACGTGGTCCGCCCCGGTGGCCAGCAGCACCCGGTGGATGCCCTTGGCCACCACGTCCCGGGGCGCCAGCTCCGCCAGTTCGTGCTGCCCGACCATGAACCGCTTGCCGTCGCCGTCGACCAGGTGGGCGCCCTCGCCGCGCAGGGCCTCGGAGACCAGCGGCTGCTGGGCGTGCCCGGCGCCCAACATGCCGGCGCCGGCCGGGGTGATCAGCGCGGTCGGGTGGAACTGGACGAACTCGACGTCGGTGACCGCCGCGCCGGCGCGCATCGCCAGCGCCACCCCGTCCCCGGTCGAGACGGCCGGGTTGGTGGTGGCCGCGTAGATCTGGCCCATCCCGCCGGTGGCCAGGACGACCGCCCGGGCCAGGATGGCGCCCACCCCGTCCTCGCTGCCCTCGCCGAGCACGTGCAGGGTGATGCCGCAGGCCGGGCCGAGCCCGCCCGGGCCCTCGCCGGGCGCGCGCAGCAGGTCCAGCACCAGGGCGTGCTCGACCAGCCGGATCCACGGGTCGCGGCGGACGGCGGCGTGCAGGGCCCGCTGCACCTCGGCCCCGGTGGCGTCGCCGCCGGCGTGCACGATCCGGTCCGCCCGGTGCCCGCCCTCGCGGGTGAGCATCAGCGAGCCGTCCGGGTTGCGGTCGAACTCCGCCCCGATCCGCATCAGCTCGCGCAGCCGGGTCGGGCCCTCCTCGACCAGCACCCGCACCGCCGCCGGGTCGCAGAGCCCGACGCCGGCGATCTCCGTGTCGGAGGCGTGCGCGGCCGGGGTGTCGTGCGGGTCGAGCACGGCGGCGATGCCGCCCTGCGCCCAGCGGGTCGAACCCTCGTCGATGTTGACCTTCGTGACCACGGTGACGTGCAGGCCCGCCTCGCGCAGGTGCAGCGCGGCGGTCAGCCCCGCCACCCCGGAGCCGACCACGATCACGTCGGTGGTCTCCACCCAGCCGGGCGCGGGGGCGGCCAGCAGTCGGGGCAGCGCCGGCAGGTCCACGGTCGGAAGGTCCATGCCCACAGTCAACCCGAAGGGCCCTCGCGAGGGGCGGCGGGGGCGGGACGAGTGGTTTGGGCCATCGCGTCCGGACGCCGACGGTGCCTACCTCGTCCGGACCGGCAGGGCGGCCGGGCCCGCGCCCTTCAGCGAGCCGGTCACCGTACGGTGGTCGAGCCAGAGGTAGCAGCGGACGCCGCGGTCGCCGACGCGCCAGCGCCCGGCCCCCGGCGGGCGCACCACCACCCCGCTGCGGAAGCGCAGGTCCGCGTCGTCGGGCACCCCGACGTAGCGGCCGAGCACCGAGCGGCAGCCGGCGTAGAGCGGGGCCCAGTCGGCAGGCCGTTTCGGGTACGGGCGGTCGGGCGCCCGCCAGACCCCGACGAACTCGGCGTCGTGCCGGGTGGCGCAGTCGACCGGGAGCAGCGTCCGCACCACCCCGCCGGCGGCCCGGGCCTGCTGGCAGCCCAGCCGCAGCGGCGACGGCCCGCGCAGCGCGTCCCGCAGGCTGCCGGAGCGGGTGACCACCGTGGCGGCGGCCTCGGCGGTGCTCACCTCGGTCAGGTCGCACCGGTACCAGCGGGCGCCGGCCGCCCAGCCGGGCCCGGACGGCAGCGCCACCGCCAGCCGGAGCCGCCCGGCCCGCCAGTCGTCGCCGACGTGCCCGGTGGCGCGGGTGTCGCAGTCGGCGAACGCGCCCCGCAGCTCCGCCGAGCCGCCCGGCGGCGGGGTGGCCCGCTCGGCCGGGAAGGCGCCCACGTGCACGGTCTCGACCCGGTGCGGCGCGGCGCAGTCCACCGGCGCGTACGCCGCCAGGGTCACCACGTCGGTGAAGTCGGCGGCCTGGCAGACGCCGGCGGCCGGGGTGAACGGGCCGGGCGCGGGCAGGGCGGCCCAGTCGTCGGCCAGATCACCGTCCAGCCCGGCGGAGCCGGCGCAGCCGACCAGGAGGACTGCCGCGCTGACGGCGGCGAGCAGGGTGGTCATCGAACGGCGCATCGCGGCCTCCCCCAGCCACCGCGTCTCTCCGACGGGTGACCAGACTACCCACCGCCGCCCTCCGGTGACACACCGCGTTCGCGCCCCCATCCACCCCGATGTGCCACGATCTTGCAGTTACCGCCCGGACAACAAGGACTTATGGCGACAAAGCCGGGTCGGAAGTGCAAGATCGCGGGGAACGGACGGGGCGGGCGGGTCAGACGGCGGCGTAGGGGTTAGGGATCGGGGCGCCGGCGGTGCCGGGGGCGGCGGTGGTCGGGTCGGCGTTCAGGTCGACGATGCGGTTGTCGGCGTCGACGTGCACCACCCGCGGCCGGTACGCCCGGGACTCCGCGTCGTCCATCTGCCCGTACGAGATGAGGATGACCAGGTCACCCGGGTGCACCAGGTGGGCGGCGGCACCGTTGATGCCGATCACGCCGCTGCCCCGCTCGCCCGGGATCACGTACGTCTCCAACCGGGCCCCGTTGGTGATGTCCACGATCGCCACCTGCTCGCCCGGCAGCAGGTCGGCGGCGTCGAGCAGGTCCTCGTCGATGGTCACCGAGCCGACGTAGTGCAGGTCGGCCTGGGTCACCGTGGCCCGGTGGATCTTCGACTTGAGCATGGTGCGCAGCATCGGATGCCTTTCGCGGAAGACGTGGTGGGGGTCGGTTCAGGAACGGGGGGCGAGCCGGATCGCCGCGTTGTCGATCAGCCGGGTGCTGCCGACCCAGGCGGCGACGAGCAGCCGCGCCGGACCGGACACCGGCCCCGGCTCCAAATCCGGATCGGTGAGCACCAGGTAGTCGAGCCGCGCGCCGGGCGTACCGGCGCCGAAGGCGGCGTGCGCGGCGGCCAGCACAGCCCCCGCGTCACCGCCCGCGGCGGCGGCCTCGGCACCGGCCCGCAGCGCCGCCGACAGGCTCAGCGCGGTCTCCCGCTCGGCCGGGGAGAGGTAGCGGTTGCGGCTGGACAGGGCGAGCCCGTCGGGCTCCCGCACGGTGGGCACGCCGACCACCTCGACCGGCACGTCGAGATCCCGGGCCATCCGCCGCACCAGGGTGAGCTGCTGGTAGTCCTTCTCGCCGAAGAACGCCAGGTCGGGGCGGGTGAGCTGGAGCAGCTTCAGCACCACCGTCAGCACCCCGTGGAAGAACCCGGGGCGGCTCTGCCCCTCCAGGTCCTCGCCGAGCGGGCCCGGGTTGACCCGGACGCGGGGCTGGCCGTCCGGATACATGTCCGCCACCGAGGGGGCGAACACCACGTCGGCGCCCGCCCGCCGGCAGATCTCCAGGTCGGCGTCGAGGGTGCGCGGGTAGCGGTCGAAGTCCTCGTTCGGCCCGAACTGGAGCGGGTTGACGAAGATCGTGACGATCACGTGGTCGGCCCGCTCCCGGGCCGCCCGCAGCAGCGTCTCGTGCCCGGAGTGCAGGGCGCCCATGGTCATCACGACGCCGACGGTGCCCTTGAGCCCGTCCCGCGCCGCGGCCAGCTCGGCGCGGGTGTGCACCAACTCCGTCACGCGGTTCCCTCCGTCCACCGTCGGCCCGGTCACGCGGCCACCTCCCGCCGGGTCCCGGCCAGCACGCCGAGCAGCGACTCCGCGTCGACCGGGCGGAGCCGGCCGGCGGCGATGGCCCGGTCGGCCGTACGCCGGGCCAGGGCCAGGTAGGGCGCGACCGACTCGGGCGCGGTGGCGGCGAGCCGGGCCAGGTGCCGCTCGACCGTGCCGGCGTCGCCCCGGGACACCGGCCCGGTCAGCGCGTCGTCGCCGAGGCGCAGCGCGTTCTCCAGGGCGGCCCGCAGCAGCGGGGCGAGCACCTTCTCCGGCTGGGCCACCCCGGCGTCGCGCAGCCGGTCGGCCGCCTCGTTGACCAGGGTCACCAGGTGGTTCGCGCCGTGCGCAAGCGCCGCGTGGTAGAGCGGCCGGTCGGCCTCGCCCACCCACTCCGGCACGCCGCCGAGGTCGGCGACCAGCCGGGCGGCCAGGGGGCGCAGCTCCGCCGGGGCGGTCACGCCGTACGAGATGCCGGCCAGCCGGGCGAGATCGTCCGGCGTACCGGTGAAGGTCATGGCGGGGTGCAGGGCGAGCGGCCGGGCGCCGACCGCGGCGGCGGGGGCGAGCACGGCCAGCCCGTGCGCGCCGGAGACGTGCGCCACCACCTGGCCGGGACGCAGCGCGCCGCTGTCGGCCAGGGCGGACACCACCCCGGCGAGCGCGTCGTCGGGCACGGCGACCAGCAGCAGGTCGGTGGCCGCGCGGGCCACGGCGGCGGCGGAGCGGCGGGGCACGCCGGGAAGCAGCAGCGCCAGCCGGGCCCGGGAGGCGCCGGAGCCGCCCGTGGCGGCGACGACCCGGTGGCCGGCGGAGGCGAGCGCGGCGCCCAGCGTCGCACCGACCCGGCCGGCGCCGACGACGCCGACGGTGAGCGTGCGGGGGAAGGAGAGCGGGGCGCCGGATGTGGCGCCGCCCGACGGTACGGCGGCCGTACGCGGGGTGGCCGCGCGCGGGCGCAGCGGTGCGCTCATGGCAACGATCCAGTCCTCGAAGGGGGTACCGGTCGATCGCAAGTATGCGCCGCCGTGACGGAGCCGAAACAGGGTCTGTGAAAACCTTCACCGGGCGGTGCGCGGGGGCCTTCCCGGCGGCGCGGACGGCCGACTGCGGCTACAGTGCCGCCTGTGACGGAGCGGGTCGTGGTGGACGAGGTCGGCATCCGGACGGAGGACGACCGGCACACCTCCGGCTGGCCCTGGTCGGAGATCCAACACGTCTCGGTCGCCGCGCTGCCCATCGAGGAGCACCGGTTCCTGTACCTCGAGGTCACCCACGTGTCGGGCGAGTTCATGGAGGTCGGCGAGACGGTCGACGGGTTCCGGGAGGCGGTGCGGGTCATCTCCACCCGCGGCGGGCGGGCGGCCCCCGACCTCGACGCACTCCGGCCGTCCGACCCCATGCTCGAGATCTGGTCGCCCGCGCGGGACGAGGGATGACCTGATGCCGGTCCGCTGGCGGGACGCCATGGACCGGGCGCTCTACGGGCCGGGCGGATTCTTCGTCTCCGGTCCCGGCCCGGCCGACCACTTCCGCACCAGCGTGCACGCGTCCCCCGCCTTCGCCGCCGCGCTGCTGCGGCTCGTCGAGCAGGTCGACGCGGCCCTCGGCCACCCGGCTGTCCTCTCCGTCGTCGACGTGGGCGCGGGCCGGGGTGAGTTGCTGCGGGCACTCTCCGCCGCGCTGAGGGTTGCCGGGGAGCCCGCCCGCTCCGGGCGGTCAGGCTTGATCCCTCCGCGGTCGGGCTCCCCGGCAACCCCGACTCCCCCGGCCGCCGCCCGGCCCTGGCTCTCGTCCGACCCGCCGTCCGCCGGTCCCGCGCCCTCCGCGCCGGTTCCGCTCGCCCATCGGGTACGCCTCACCGCCGTCGAGAAGGCTCCCCGACCGGCCGACCTGCCTGCCGGCATCGAGTGGCTGGACGGGATCCCCGACGGGATCACCGGGCTGCTGGTGGCCACCGAATGGCTGGACAACGTGCCGCTCGACGTGGCGGTGCACGCCGCCGAAGGCTGGCGCTACCTGCTGGTCGACCCGGCCACCGGTGCGGAGACCGTGGGCGACCCGGTCGACCCCGCCGACGCGGACTGGCTGGCCCGGTGGTGGCCGGTGCCGGCGGCCGGAACCGACGGGACCGGCTCGACCGGGTCGGGGTTCCGGGCGGCCCGACCCGCGGAGGGATCAAGCCTGACCGCCCGGAGCGGGTCGGGTCGCCCGGAACCCCCCACCGGGGTGCGGGCCGAGATCGGCCGGACGCGCGACGAGGCCTGGGCGGACGCCGTGGGCCACGTCGACCGGGGGCTGGCGTTGGCCGTGGACTACGGGCACCTGCGCGACGACCGGCCCGTGAACGGGACGTTGACCGGGTACCGGGGCGGGCGGCAGGTGCCGCCGGTGCCGGACGGAAGCCGTGACGTCACCGCACACGTCGCCGTCGACTCCGTCGCCTCCGCCGGTGAGCGGGTCGCCCGGTGCGCGTACGACCTGGTGTCACAGCGGGAGGCGCTGCGGGCGCTCGGGGCCGACGGCGGGCGGCCGGCGCTGAGCCTGGCCGCCAGCGACCCGGTCGGTTACGTGCGGGCGCTCGCCGCCGCCTCGGCGGTGGCGGAGCTGACCGACCCGGCCGGGCTGGGCGGGCACTGGTGGCTGCGGCAACCGGTCGGCGTCGACCCCGAGCGGTTCATGGCACGATGACGGACATGACCACGGACGCCGGCGACCTCCGCGAGCTGACCGTCGGCACCGGAGCCGGCCTGGTGGCGGGCACCGGCGGGGAGCAGCTCGGCACCGACATGGTGCTCAACATCGGGCCACAGCACCCCTCCACCCACGGCGTGCTCCGGCTGCGGCTGGTGCTCGACGGCGAGCGCGTGGTGGCCTGCGAGCCGATCGTCGGCTACATGCACCGGGGGGCGGAGAAGCTCTTCGAGGTCCGCGACTACCGGCAGATCATCGTGCTGGCCAACCGGCACGACTGGCTCTCGGCGTTCTCCAACGAGCTGGGCGTGGTGCTCGCCGTGGAGCGGCTGATGGGCATGGAGGTGCCGGAGCGGGCCACCTGGCTGCGGATGGCCCTCGCGGAGCTGAACCGGGTGCTCAACCACCTGATGTTCCTCGGTTCCTACCCGCTGGAGATCGGCGCGATCACGCCGATGTTCTACGCGTTCCGCGAGCGGGAGACCATCCAGGCGGTCATGGAGGAGGTCTCCGGCGGCCGGATCCACTACATGTTCAACCGGGTGGGCGGCCTCAAGGAGGAGGTGCCGTCCGGCTGGACCGGCCGGGCCCGGGCCGCCATCGCCGAGGTCCGCCGGCGCATGCCGGACCTGGACGACCTCATCCGGCGCAACGAGATCTTCCTGGCCCGCACGGTCGGCGTCGGGGTGCTGTCCGCGGCGGACGCCGCCGCGTTCGGCGCGTCCGGGCCGGTCGCCCGCGCCTCCGGCCTGGACCTCGACCTGCGCCGCGACGAGCCCTACCTGGCCTACGACCAACTGGACGTGCCGGTGGTGACCCGCACCGCCGGGGACTGCCACGCCCGCTTCGAGGTGCTGCTCGACCAGGTGTACGCCTCGCTCGACCTCGCCGAGCAGTGTCTGGACCGGGTGGACCGGCTCACCGGGCCGGTCAACACCCGACTGCCGAAGGTGCTCAAGGCGCCCGAGGGGCACACCTACGCCTGGACCGAGAACCCGCTCGGCATCAACGGCTACTACCTGGTCTCCCGGGGCGAGAAGACGCCGTGGCGGCTCAAGCTGCGCACCGCGTCGTACGCGAACGTGCAGGCGCTGGCCACCCTGCTTCCCGGCTGCCTGGTGTCGGACCTGATCGCCATCCTCGGCTCGATGTTCTTCGTGGTCGGCGACATCGACAAGTGACCCGCGCGGCCCCGGTCGCCGGTCAGCGCCAGCGGTCGGCCGAACGCGAGCCGCCCGACCGGGGCGCGTCGTCCTGCGGCGGGTAGCCGTAGCGCTCCTCCTGCCGCCGGCCGTGCCGCTCCGGCTCGGGCTCCGGCTGGCGGGCGCGGCGCGCCTCGGGCTGGTGCCCCCGCTGGCGGGGCGGGCGCCACTCCTCGGGCACCGGCACCCCGCCCGCCGGCAGCGCCGGCGCGTCCTCCGGCTCCGCCCAGCCGCCCCGCCATCCGTCGTCCGCGCGCTCCCGGCGCGGCTCGTCCCGGCGGACCGTCGCCCAGCGGTCCGCGACCCGGTACTCGGTGCCGGTGGCGTCCGCGTGCACCTCGGCACGCCGCTCCCCGACCCGCAGCTCCCGGCCCCGGTCGTCGTCCCGGACGGCCGCCCACCGGTCACCGGCGCGCAGCTCCGACCAGTACTCACCGCTCTCCGGCCCCGCCTCGTCGGGCTGGTACGGCCGGCCCCACCCCGGCTGCTCGGCCGGCGCGGCCCCGGCCGCCGGGCCGCCCGTGCCGTCCCAGCCCCGGTCGTCCCACCGCTGCCCGCGCTCCTGCCGCTGCCCGCGTTCGTCCCGCCGGCCCGGCCACTCGCGGTCGGTCCCCTGCCCGGACCACTCGCCCCCGTCGCGCGAACGCGACCGGTCGTCGTCCCGGGCCGCGCCGGGCGTCGCCCACGACCGGTCGTCGTCCCGCTGGGAACGGTCGTCGTCGCGCCGGGACCGGTCGTCCCGGTCGCCCTGGCCGGCCCGGGACCGGTCGTCCGGCTCGCCGGACCACGGCCGCTCCTCCGCGGCCGGCGACCAGCGTCCCGCGTACCCGCCGCCGTACCGGGTGCCGGGGTCGCCGGGCACGGAGGCGGCGCCGTCCACGATGGTGTGCCGGGTGGTGACGTGCACGGTCTCGGTGTGCCGCACCACTCCGAGCGGGCGCGCGGCGGGCTGGCCCTCGGGCTCGGCCGCCCGGGCCGCCCCGTACACCCCCGCCGCGCCGCCGGTGGATCGGTCCCCGCCGTACACCCCGGCGGATCCGGTGGCGGGCCGGTCCCCGCCGTACCCGCCGGCCGAGCCGCCCGCGGGCCGGTCCCCGCCGTACGTCCCGGCCTGCGCCGCCGGCCGGTCGGCGCGCGGGCCCGGCTGGGGCCGGCGGGCGGGCTCCTCGTCGTCCTGGTCGGCTCGTCCCCAGCGGGGCGCCGGATCGTCCTGGCCCGACGCCCGCCCCCGGCCGGAGAACCCGTCGTCGGCGGCCCGGCCCCGGCCGGCATCGGCCTGGTCGTCGAGCCCGGCCAGCGCGGCGCTGCTGGCGTCCAGCCGCCGGCGCAGCGCGGTGACCGCCTCCTGGGCCCGCTGGGCCTGGTCGAGCGCCTGGTTGCCGCGCTGGGCGGCCGCCACGATCTCCCCGCGCAGCTCACGGCGGAGCTGCTCGATCTCGTCCAGCAGCTCCTCGGTCCGGGCCGGGCCCGCGCCGTCGGCGCGCAACGCGATCGACAGGCCGATCAGGACCACGGCCAGGATGGCGAGCACGGCGGCGAACCGCAGCGGGCCGTTGCCGTCGGCGACGAGCAGGATCAGCGCCGCCACCGGCGCCAGCGCGACGCCGATCCAGAAGAGCACGGTGAGCAGCTGTGGATTGCGCTTGTCGGCGGGGGCGACCGGGGCTGGCATGGGTCCGCAGCCTACCGAGAGTTCCCCCGCGTGGGAACGCCTGGAGAGCCCCGGCGGGACGGAACGGCGCAGCCGGTCGCCGGCGGTGCGGGGGCCGCCGGCGACCGGCCGGGGATCAGCTGACGGCCAGCGCCCCGTCCGAGGAGAAGACCAGGCCCACGCTGGCGGCACCGGTCTTCAGGGCGTTCTTGGTCTGCGGGCCGCCCTGGTCCAGCGAGCTGAACGAGCCGGCCTTGAAGTCGTAGACCTGGACCAGCCCGGCCTCGCACTTCGGCCGCTGCGGGCACTCCGGCGGCCCGGCCAGCACGGTCGCCTGGCCCGAGCACTTCGCGGCCAGCTCCGACAGCGTGCGGACGCCGTACTTGTCGGCGAAGGCCTTGGTCACGGCGAAGGCGTTCTGGTCCTGTGCGGCGGCGGGCGTGCCGAAGACGATGCCCACCTTGTCGCCGGCGGCCTTCAGCGCGGCGACGGTCTTCTCCAGCTCGGGCGAGGACACCGGCTGGGCGTCCTTGCCGTTGGCCTTGGTGTTGAGGAACTCGGCCATGGTCGCCGCGTACTCCGGGACCACCTGGATCTCGCCCCGCTCCAGGGCCGGCTCGTAGAGCTCGCGGTTGCCGATCTGCTGCACCTTGACCTCGTAGCCGGCGGCGGTCAGCGCGATCTTGTAGAGCTCGGCCAGGATCTCGTTCTCCGTGAAGTTGGCCGCGCCGATCACGATCTGACCGCCGGGCCCCTTGGCGATGCCCGTGGTGACGCCGTTGGCCGCGGCGAACTCCTCGGCAGCCTGCCGCGCCGTCTTGCGGTCCACGTCGACGGCCTTGTTGAGCTGGATCAGCTTCGGCGTGTCGAGCGCGGCGGAGACCTTGTCCAGCGCCGCGAACAGCTGCGGGTTGGCCGCCTTGGCGTTGACCGCCGGGATGACGTTGTCGGTGTTCTGGAGCTTCTTGTCGTCGTCGAGGACGACGAGCTGGTCACCGGCGACCGGGGCGCAGCCGGCCCCCGAGGCCGCCGGCTCCGGGGCCTCCGTGCCGGAGGAGCCGGCGTCGCCGCATCCGGTCAGCAGCCCCGCCGCGGCGAGGGCTCCCACCGCACCGACCGCCAGTCGTGTACGTGCGCGCATCAGTGCCCGCCTTCCGTGTCCCGGCGCGACCCGTCCGGGCCGGCCGCGTGTCCGACGGGCGATCCCTGTCCGGCCGCCCGCTGTCCGCCAGGCGGCCCCTGTCCGGCCGCCCGCGATTTTCCACCCAACATCTTCCACACGGGTCCGACAACCCGAGGAAAGGTTTGTCACCGGATCGTCACCCGTCGACAACCATCGAACCGCGACGCATTCCCGGTGTGACGCCCGCCGGGGCGATGCGCGTCACTCCCGGTGCGACACGCGCGTGGGCGCGCGCATTCCCGGTGTGACGCCCGCCATGCGACGGTCATCGGCGGCTCGAACCCGGAGCCGCCCACCTGACGGGCGGCGAAAGCATCCCCGGTTGCGGCGTCCGCCGGGCGGGCCGGAACTCAGCCGCCGGCGACCGCGTCCGCCGCGCGGCGGCGGGCCCGGCGGCGGGTGGCCCGCAGCGGGCGCGGGGTGACCAGCCGCTCGACCAGGGCCAGGACCAGCTCGACCAGGACGGCGAGCCCGGCCACCAGCACGCCGCCGGCGAGGATCTGGCCGCCGCCGGCGGCGATGTCCAGCCCGAACCCGGCGCGGATGATCTGCCCGAGGCCGCCGCCGTTGACGAAGGAGGCCAGCGCGGCGGTCGCCACCACCTGCACTGCCGCCGTGCGGAATCCGGCCGCCAAATAGGGCACCGCCAGCGGCAGCTCGACCCGGCGCAGCAACTGCCACCCGGAGAAGCCCATGCCCCGCGCCGCGTCCCGGGCCTCCGGATCGACCTGCCGCACCCCGGTGTACGCGTTGGCCAGCAGCGGCGGCACCGCGAAGACGGCCAGCGCGACCACCACCGACGGCTGGCCGAAGCCGAGGAAGGTCAACGGCAGGATGGTGAGCAGGGCCAGCGTCGGCACGGCGAGGGTGACGTTCGACACCAGCACCACCAGGCCCCCGCCCCGGCCGGTGTGCCCGAGCCAGAGCCCGATCGGCCAGGCGACCAGGCAGCCCAGCGCCACGGCTGCCGCCGACATCGACAGGTGCTCGCCGAGCCGCTCCAGGATCCCGCCCGGGTTCGTCCAGTTCAGCGGGTCGTTGAGCCAGACCAGCGCCGCCTCGACGGGGTTCATCGGGCCCGCCCTCCGTTCGTGACCGCGGGACCGCCCCACGCGGCGTTCCGACCGCTCACGCCGCCCTGCTCCGCAGCCAGGGGGTCAGCAGCCGGCCCACGCCGGCCAGGAGCAGGTCGAGCACCAGGGCGAGCAGGACGCAGAGCAGCGTCCCCGTCATGATCTGCGCCTTGTAGAAGTTGTTCTGGAAGCCGGCGAAGATCAACTGCCCGAGGCCGCCCCGCCCGATCACCACGCCCACGGTCACCAGGGCCACCGTGGAGACCGTGGCCAGCCGCAGCCCGGTGAGGATGCCCGGCAGGGCCAGCGGCAGCTCGACCCGGAACAGCCGGCCCCAGCGGCCGTACCCCATCCCCTCCGCCGCCTCGCGCACCTCGGGGGGCACCTGGTTGAGCCCGGCGAGGGCGTTGCGGACGATGACCAACAGCGCGTAGAGGACCACCACGCTCAGCGCCGTCACCGCGCCGATGCCCAGATAGGGCGCGATGAACGCGAACAGCGCCAGCGACGGCACCGTGTAGAGCACCCCGGTGACGGCCAGCACCGGCCCGGCCAGCGAGCGGAACCAGTACGCGGCCACGGCCAGCGGCACGGCGACCAGGGCGGCGATCAGCACCGCGCGCACCGTCAGCGAGGCGTGCTCCCGCACGGCGGCGAGGATCGTGTCAGAGTTGTCCCGCACGTACTGCCAGGAGAACCACGGGTTACCCGGGTCGGCCCGGTAGCTCAGGCGGAAGGACATGTGTGGACGTTACCCCGGCAACCACGGATCACGGCGGGCCGCGTGCGGCGTCCATCGCGCTGGAGGGCATCCACAAGCGCTACCCGGACGGCACCGAGGCCGTCCGCGAGCTGAGCCTCGACATCGCCGCCGGCGAGCTGGTGGTGCTCATCGGACCGTCGGGCTGCGGCAAGTCGACGGTGCTGCGGATGGTCAACCGGCTGATCGAGCCGACCGGCGGTCGCATCCTGCTCGACGGCGAGGACGTCACCCGGGTGGACCCGGTCCGGCTGCGCCGCCGGATCGGCTACGTGATCCAGAACGTCGGGCTCTTTCCGCACCAGACGGTCAGCGCCAACGTCGCCACCGTGCCCCGGCTGCTCGGCTGGCCCCGCGAGCGCAGCCGCCGCCGGGTCGACGAGCTGCTGGAGCTGGTGGGGCTCGACCCGGCGACGTTCGGCCGCCGCTACCCGCACGAACTCTCCGGCGGGCAGCGGCAGCGGGTCGGCGTGGCGCGGGCCCTCGCCGCCGACCCGGTGGTGCTGCTGATGGACGAGCCCTTCTCGGCCGTCGACCCGATCGCCCGGGCCCGGTTGCAGGAGGAGTTCCTGCGGTTGCAGGCCGAGGTACGCAAGACGATCGTGCTGGTCACGCACGACCTCGACGAGGCGGTCCGGCTGGGCGACCGGATCGCGGTGCTCTCCCAGGGCGGTCGCCTGGAGCAGTACGACACGCCGGCCGCCGTGCTCGGCGCGCCCGCCACGCCCTTCGTCCGCGAGTTCGTCGGCGCCGACCGGGGCATCCGCCGGCTGGCGGTCACCCCGCTGACCGGCGCGGCCGTCGAGCCGCTGCCGGCGACCGGGGTGGCCGAACTGCCGACGGTGTCGCGGGGCGGCTCGGCGTACGACGCGCTGGGGGCGCTGCTGACCTCGGCCGCGGACCGGGTGGTGGTGACCGACGAGGGGCGGCCGGTAGGCGTGCTCAGCCGGACGCGGCTGCTCGAACTGGGCCGACCCGACCGTTGACCGGGGCGGCCCTGGTCTCGCCCGCCGCCGGGGCGGCCCCCCGACGCCGGCTGCCGGGGACGGCCGCGGGCAGCGGGATCGGGTCGGGCGACGGGAACGCGGGCCGGCGGGTCAGGCCCGGCCGCCGAGGCTGGCCGTGCCGATGATCCAGCCGGAGAGGAAGCCGTACGTCGCGCCGGCGCCGGCCGCCTGGATGGCGGTGAGCAGCGACGGGTCGGGGCCGAGGAAGGCGGCGAGCAACGAGGCGAAGCCACCGGCCAGGACGTAGGCGGCCCAGCCGGAGAAGAACTGGCTGCCCGACCCCTGCACCCGGGCGACCTGCGAGGCGGGCAGCAGGTAGAGGAAGACCACCGCGAGGATCACCAGCAGGACGGCCCGCAGGTTCGCGACGAGCAGGCCACCAGCGGCATCGCCGCCGTCGAAGCGCCAGGCCGGCCAGGCGAGCAGTTGCAGGAACCAACCGCCGGCGGAGTTGGGGTCGGCGCCGGCGGCCCAACCGACGTACGCCGGGCTGCCGCAGACCGCGACCAGCAGGAGCGCGGCGAGCGCGCCCGTGCCCGCCGCCGTCCCGTGACGGCCGCCGGCCCGCGGCGGGTTGGTGAGCGCCATGATCGATCAGTTCCCGGCGGACCTCGGGGCGCAAACCTGCCCGGGCCCGTCGGAATTCGTCACTTCCGCGGGTGCGTCATCAGGTAGTCGATGAAGGCGGCCCGCAGCAGCGGAGCGGACTCCTCGTAGCCGTGCCCGGTCAGCTCCCGCCACAGCGCCGCGGCCTCGTCGATCGTCGGCCCCACGGAGTTGGGCGCGCCGTCCAGGGCGGCGGCCTCGTCCGCGTTCGGCAGGTGCCGCAGCACCGACCAGAAGAAGCCCACGTCGCGGCGCTCCCGGGCGACCGCGAAGGCCCGCTCCCGCAGCTCCTCAGTGGACAGCGCGTCGAGCTGCTCGAACGACGGGCCGGCGGGGGTCGATGGTGTGTCGGTCATGCCGCCGAGCCTAACCGCCGAGATCACCGCCGGCAGGGTGGACGCGGCACCGACCGACACCGCCGGCCGCCCCGCGGCGACGGCTCAACGGTCGTCGCTCTCCCACCGGCGGGGCCCGCTCTCCCACCGCGGCACGGTCCAGGGGTCCGCCGGGCTCTCGGTGGACTGCGCCGGCAGGGCGGGCGGCCAGTCGCCGACCGGGTCGGGCCGGGGCGCCGCCCAGCCCGTGCCGATCCGGCCGTCCCCGACCGGGACCGGTTCCGCCGCCGCGCCGCACGCCGGCCGCCCGTACGCCTCGACCAGGCGGGTGACCAGCAGCCCCACGCCGAGCGCCGCCGCGCCGACCGCCCACCGGCTCACCATCCAGCCTCGGGCCTGCGCGTACGCGAAGAAGACCGCGACCAGGCACACCGCCAGCAGGGTGCCGAACACGCCGCCCCGCCGGCCGTAGGCGCTGGTGCCGGCGAGCAGCGCCATGCCGACCGCCAGCACCGTCCAGTCCAGCCCGGCGTCGGGCGCGACCGGCCCGGTGGCGCGGGTCGCGGTGAGCAGGCCGGCGAGCGCGGCCAGCACGGTCGAGCCGACGAGCGCGCCGGAGGTCACCACCGCCGCCACCACACCGCGGCGGCGGGCCGGGTCGACGACCGGGCGGAATCGGCCGACCAGCCGGCGGACCGCCCGCACCGCCCCGAGCAAGCCGCCGAGCACGGCGACGGCCGCGAGCCCGGCGAAGAGGTGCAGCGCACCGCTCCCCGGGTCGTAGTCACCCTGCGGGAGGACCGGCGCGGTGCGCTGCTCGACGTACACGACGACCCCCGCCGCGCCGGCGAGGCTGGCGGCCCAGCCGGGGACGTGCAGCACCACCACCGCCAGCGCCAGGGCGAGCCCGCCCAGCGCGGCGACCGCCACGGCCGGCCCGGCGGCCGCCGTGACGCCCCGGTCGCCCTGCTCGGCCATGTGCAGCGCGGCGGCGACCGCCACCGGGCCCACCGCCAGGTTCACCGCGGCGGTACGCAGGCTCAGCCCGGCGGCCAGCGCCAGCAGCCCGAGCACGACCGCGTCCAGCAGCAGCGCCCGCAGCCCGGCCCCGCGCAGCGCGTCCGGGTTCTCCCGCCAGAGCAGGAACGCCCCGACGCCCAGCGTGACGAGGAGCAGCGACTCCCAGACGACGTGGACGGCGAACCGGTCCCGGCCGGGTTCCCCGTGCGCGGGGTCGTCGAAGACGTTCTCCAGGACGGCGGCCGGGATCCCGGACGACGGCTCGGTGGACGCGTCGCGCCCCGGTTCGTCGTACCCCATAGCCGCCGCCTCCCACGTGGCCGCTCGTCCAGGTCCGACGCGCGGGCGGGCCGGGGCGGCCGTTGCTCTCCGGTCGCAGGCACGGTACCCGCGCGGAAGGCCGGGCGTAACCCCCCGGATCAGCGCGGGCCGGGGCGGTTCTCCCGGTCGCCGGGCTCGCGGTCCTCGTCGTCCTCCTGCTCCGGGACCCGGCAGGCGCGCTCCAGCCAGAGCGCCGCCGCCACCAGGGCCAACCCGGCGAGCAGGCCGGCGCCGGCGATCGGCCGGTCGTCCATCGCGGCGTCCGTGCGCTCCACGAAGAGCCAGCCGGTCAGCCCGGCGTAGAAGCCGGCGAAGATCGCACCGGCCAGCGAGGACGCCTTGGCCAGCACCACGAACCGGGCGACCAGCAGCGGGTTGACCGGGTCGCGGCCCGGCCGGCGCTCGATCCGGTTCCGGGTGTTGACCGCCGCGTACCCCTCCAGCACGGCGAGCGCGGCCAGGGTGACCACCGGCAGCCACGGCAGGTCGGGCAGGTAGTCGTAGTAGAGGATGCTGATCAGCAGCCAGGCCACCGCGGCGGCGCCGAGGCCGGCGACCAACAGGGTGGAGATCCGGGTGGGGCCCATCCGGAACCGGTCGGGATCCGTCCCGCCCGGGCGTGGGGATCGCGCCTGCGTCATGCCGGCCGGCTCCACTGGCTCATGCCGTCGACTCTATCGCCAGATCCGGCCGGGGGCGCAGATCCAGGGCGTCGGCGGCGGCCGGGCCGGTGTTGAGCAGGTCGGTCAGCCAGCCGTGTCCGGGCAGCCGCCCGTACGGCTGGATGTCGATCCACGGCCGCAGCACGAAGGCCCGCAGGTGCGCGCGGGGGTGCGGCAGGGTCAGCTCCGGATCGTCGCTGACCACCGGCTCGTCGTCGGCCCAGACGGCGACGACGTCGACGTCCAGGGTGCGCGGCCCGAAGCGCCGCTGCGGATCGCGGGTCCGCCCGGCGGCGCGCTCCGCCGCCCGGGCCCGCTCCAGCCAGTCGCGCGGCGTCGCGGCCGGGTCCTCGGCGAGCAGCACCGCGTTGAGGTATGCGGGCTGGTCCTGGTCCCCCCATGGTGGAGTCTCGTAGACGCCGGAGACCAGGAGCACGTCGTCGCCGAACGCCGACACGGCGGAGCGCAGGTGCGCCAGCCGGTCGCCGAGGTTGCTACCGAGGGAGAGGACGGCCCGGGTCACCGGTCGCGCCGCCGGGTCATGGTGACGGCCACGTCGGTGAAGGTGTGCGGGACGGGCGCCTCCGGCTTGTGCACGGTGACCGTGGCGACCTCGACCCTGGGGTCGGCCAGGCAGACGGTCAGCAGCCGGTCGGCGAGCGTCTCGATCAGGTTGACCGGCTCGCCGGTGACGACGGCGACCAGCCGCTCGGCCAGTTCGCCGTAGTGGACGGTGTCGCCCACCTCGTCGGAGCGCGCCGCCGGGGCCAGGTCCATCTCCAGGACGGCGTCCACGACGAAGTCCTGCCCCTGGGCGCGTTCGAAGTCGTACACCCCGTGCCGGCCGTGCGCCCGCAGGCCGGTCAGCTGGATGCGGTCGGTCATCGGTCTCCTCCGTGGTCGGCGGTGCCGCCCGGCCGGGCGGCGCCCGCGTGGGCCGGCGCGCCGGTGGTCGCGGGCGTCAGGCGGGGCGCGCCGGTGGCCCGCCAGACGGCGAGCGCGTCCGCGGTGGCGCGGACGTCGTGCACGCGGACGCCCCAGGCGCCGGCCGCCACCGCGAGCAGGCTGGTCGCGACGGTGGCCACGTCCCGGCCGTCCGTCGGGCGGGGGACGCCGTCGGGGCCGGCCAGCAGCCGACCCAGGTACGCCTTGCGGCTGGACGCGAAGAGCAGCGGGAAGCCCAGCTCCAGCAGCTCGGGCAGGCGGGTGCTCAGCTCCCAGTTGTGCGCGGCCGTCTTGGCGAAGCCGAGCCCCGGGTCGATCACGATGCGGTCGGCGGCGACGCCGGCCCGCAGCGCCTCGTCGACGCGCCGGCCCAGCTCGGCGCGCACGTCGGCGACCACGTCGGTGTACTGGGCCAGGTCGCCCATCTCACGGGCGTGGCCCCGCCAGTGCATCAGCACCCAGGGGCAGCCGGCGTCCCGGACCACCCGGGCCATGTCGGGGTCGGCGAGGCCGCCGGAGACGTCGTTGACCACCGCCGCGCCGGCGGTGAGGGCCGCCTCGGCGACCCGCGCGCGGGTGGTGTCGATGCTGACCGGCACGCCGGCGGCGGCCAGCTCCCGGACGACCGGCAGCACCCGGGCCGTCTCGGTGTCGGCGTCGACCCGGTCGGAGCCGGGCCGGGTGGACTCCCCGCCCACGTCCACCAGGTGGGCGCCGTCGGCCCGCAGGCGCACGCCGTGTCCGACGGCGGCGTCGAGGTCGGCGTACCGTCCGCCGTCGGAGAAGGAGTCGGGCGTGACGTTGAGGACGCCCATCACCACCGGGGCCGAGGCCCGTACCAGATCGGTCACGACTAGACGGTACCGGTCGGCCGGCGCACCCCGGGCGGGCCGGGTCGAGGGCGGTGACATGCGTATTCGAACGGGTGTACGATCGGTCGTCCGGGTCGGATCGGGCAGACTCTTCGCGGCTTGTCGCATTGAGGGCCTGCCCGTACGCTTTGGAATTGCCCGGCATCGAGATGGCGAAGCCTGGAGGGAGGGCCGAAGCGGGAGAATCCGCCCAAAGCTCACCACCCTCCGTGGTGGGTAACGAACGCAGGGTCGTCGACGCTGCGGCCAGTGAGCACCGTTCCCGCCAGGCATGCCTACTGCACCACCGCGGCGCCGCCGGCCGCGACTTGGGGAGGTTCCAGTGATCGCCATCGAGCTGATGGAGACGGTGACGTCCGCCGCCGCCCACACGCTCTCCACCCTGGCGTCGACTCCACTCGCCGAGCCCGCGCCGAAGGGCATCGACACCGAGGGTGTCGTCACGTTCTTCGCCAGCAAGATCGCCCCGATCCTGCTGGCCGTGCTGGGCGTCATCTTCATCGGGCGGGCCAGCCGGGGCGAGATCTCCAAGGTGCTGACCAGCTCGGCCATCGCGATCGTCGGGCTCGCCTTCATCGCCGGAGCCGCCACGCTCTTCTTCATCGGCGACTACCTGATCGACCTGATCTTCGAATAGGCGCGGGCACGACATGCGGCTGCGCACCGACGACGACATCTACCGGGCTCGCCTGGTCTACCTCGGGCCGCCCGGCTACACCCTTCCGGTCCACCTGCCCTACGCCCAGTACGGGCTGTTCATGCTGCTCGTCCCCCTCTACATGTTCATCCACTGGTTGTTCACGTTGCAGGTGGAACTCTTCCCGGCCTGGGAGATCGCGCTGGCCATCGTGACCACCTCGTTCATCTTCCGGTACGTCGATCCGGACCGGCCAGCGCGCATGGTGATCCGCACCGCGCTGACCGACTGGCGGCGGACCCGGGAGCCGGCCGCCGAGCAGCGGGACCCCCGCCTGGTCGGCAGCCGGATCAGGATCCGGGAGGAACTGGCATGACCGGGCGTACGCCGATCAGGCAGTCGCACGACGCGGGTGAGGCGGTCGCATGAGTCGCTCTTCCACGCCGGGTTCCCCGGCCGGGCGTCCGGGCGCCCCGCGCGGTAACCGTGCGCGGTCGTTCGACTACGCGGACGAGCCCGAGCGGGACGAGGTGGCCCTCGACCCGGCCCTCGTGACCACCCCCGGGCACGGCGGCGTCGGCGTCTTCCAGGCGCCCCGCCCGGTGCAGCGTCGGACGCCGCCGGTCGACCCGGGGCCACCGACCGACAGCGCCGACATCGACTCGCCCTTCCTCGACCTGTTCGGGGGGGCCCGCCCCGGCACGCGGCCGGCCACGCCGCCGCGGGTCACCGGGCGGGAGCGCCCGGCCATCCCGCAGCAGCCAGCCGCCGTCGAGCCGGCCCCGGCCGCCCCGGCCCCGCCGCGCCCGGCCGCCCTGCCGCCCGCCCGTCCCACCGGCACGGCCGACCCGGCGCCCGCGATGGCACCGCCGCCGGCGGACGTCGACGACGAACCCCCGGCCGGCGCGTACGAGCAGCCCGCGGGCGTGTACGAGCCCCCGGCGGTCGCCTACGAGCCGCCGGCCGTCGCGTACGAGCCCCCGGTGGTCGCCTACGAGCCGCCGGCCCAGGCCGCTCGGGTGCCGCACCAGCCCGGGGACCGGCTGCCGACACTCCGCCCACCGGCGGACGAGACGGCGGCCGGCGTGACCCCGCCGCCCCCGCCGACGCCACTCGACCCGGCGCCCTCCGAGCGGCCGTCACGGCGGGCCGGGGAGCGGCTGCCGGAGCGCACCGGGCGGGACGTGACGCCGCCGCGCCAGCGCTCCGCCGGCCGGCGCGACCAGCCCACCAAGCCGGTCCGCGTCAAGCCGCCGAAGATCAAGTTCGGCGACCGGGACCCGGCGGTCGAGCTGGCCATCACCGAGATCGCCGGCCACCTCACCTTCACCCCCAACACCGTCACCGCCTGGTACTGGCTGCCCGAGGTGCGCTGGGCGTTCCGGCCGGACGCGGAGCGGGAGGCGCTGCTCTCGGCGATCTCCGAGCAGTACGCCGGCCTGGCCGGCTTCCGGCTGCACCTGCGGCGCACCACCCGGCCCTTCCCGGCGGACGAGTGGGCCCGCACCATCGACGCGCACACCCGCTCCCCGCTGCCCGACGTCCCGGGCACCGCCGGCTGGGCCGACCACCTGGTGGCCGCGCAGCGGCACCTGCTCTCGGTCAACCACGCCGAGGGGCAGACCTACCTCGGCGTCACCTTCGCCCGCCGCTCCCTCGGCGACTCGCTCACCGAGCGGCTGCTGCGCACCTTCGGCCGCGGCGTGGCCGAAGGCGAACGCCGCAAGCTCGGGCGCACCGTCGAGCAGTTCGACGAGGTGCTGGGCGCGTTCGGCATGCGCGGGCGACGGGTCACCGCGCAGGAGCTGGAATGGCTGCTCTACCGCTCCGTGGCGCTCTGCATGGCACCGCCCGGCCGGCTCTCCCCGATCACCGACGGCCGGTGGGAACGCGGCGACCTGCTCGCCCTCACCGAGCAGGTGGAGCGCTACCGCACCCCGTACGGCTCCACCGTCAAGCTGGTCAACCGGATGACCGGGGAGGAGCGGCACGTCGCCGTGCTGGCGGTGGGCCGGATGGAACCGCTGGAGATCCCCGAGCGGCACGAGCCATGGCTGCACTTCCACGAGCGGTTGCCCTGGCCGATGGAGCTGTCCACCCGGGTCGACATCCTCGGCTCCGGCGACTCCTTCCGTAACCTCGAGCACCGGCTGCGGATGATCCGCTCCCAGCAGCTCGACTACGCGGAGCACGGCATCGACGCCCCGCCCGAGCTGGAGCGGCTCGCCAAGCGGGCCCTGGTGATCGGCGACGAGATGACGACCGGCCTGCCGGTCGACTCCGCCCGGGCGCACGGCTGGCACCGGATCGCCGTCGGCGGACGGACCCGCGAGGAGTGCCTGGAGCGGGCCCGACGGCTGATCCAGCTCTACTCCCGGGAGCTGCGCATCTCGCTGCAACACCCGAAGAACCAGGACTGGCTGGCCCGCGAGTTCATCCCCGGCGAGCCGATCGCCAACACCGGCTACGTCCGGCGGATGCCGGTCAACCTGCTCGCCGCCGCCCTCCCGCAGGCCGCCTCCACGGTCGGCGACCGGCGCGGCGACCTGATCGGCCGGACGGCGGGCACCTGCCGCCGGCCCGTCTTCCTCGACCTGCACTTCCCGATGGAAGTACGCGAGCGCTCCGGCCTCGCCGTCTTCGTCGCCGAGCCGGGCGGCGGCAAGTCCACCCTGCTCGGCGCCCTCGGCTACCTCGCGGCCCGGCGCGGCGTCCAGGTGACGCTGCTCGACCCGTCCGGCCCGCTCGCCCGGCTCTGCGCCATGCCCGAGCTGCGCCCGTACTCGCGGGTGCTGAACCTGACCGGCTCCGAGCACGGCACCCTGGCGCCGTACTCGCTGATCCCGACGCCGCTGCGCACCGAGTTCGGCAGCGGGGCCGCGGGCGACCGGGAGTTCGAGATCGCCGTCTCCAACGCCCGCGCCGAGCGCCGGATGCTCGTGCAGGACATCTGCATGATGCTGGTGCCGCCGCAGGTGGCCCGCGAGGCGTCCACCGCCACCCTGTTCCGGCACGCCGTACGCCAGGTGCCGGCGGAGGAGACCTCCACCCTGGACGACGTGGTCGCCTGCCTCAGCCAGCTCGACGACGACGCCGGCAGGGAACTGGCCAACCTGCTGCTCGACACCGCCGAGATGCCGCTGGCCATGCTCTTCTTCGGCCGACCGCCGGAGGGGCTGCTCGGCGCGGACGCGGCGCTCACCGTCATCACCATGGCCGGGCTGCGGCTGCCCGACCTGAAGATCGAGCGGGAGTACTGGTCGGCCGAGGAAGCGCTCGCCCTGCCGATGCTGCACACCGCGCACCGGCTGGCCGTACGCCGCTGCTACGGCGGGTCGATGTCGTCCCGCAAACTCGTCGGCCTGGACGAGGCGCACTTCATGGAGGGGTGGCGCTCCGGCCGCTCGTTCCTGGTCCGGCTCGCCCGCGACTCCCGCAAGTGGAACCTCGCCGCGCTGGTGGCCTCGCAGAACCCGCGCGACATCCTCGGCCTCGACGTGCAGAACCTGGTCTCGACCGTCTTCGTCGGCCGGATCGCCGAGGACGCGGAGATCGCCTCGGAGGCGCTGCGCCTGCTGCGGGTGCCGGTCGACGACGGCTACGAGGCCACCCTCGCCTCGCTCTCCACCGCGGACGCGACCTCCGCCACCCGGCTCGGCTTCCGCGAGTTCGTCATGCGGGACGTCGACGGTCGGGTGCAGAAGGTCAGGGTCGACGTCTCGTACGTCGACGGGCTGCTTGACCACCTCGACACCACTCCCGCCGCGATCGCCGCGGCCGCCGGGGTGCTGCCGGCCGTCCTGCCGAACCTGGAGGCGTGACATGGCGGGGGCCCGGGCACGGCTGGCGGCGTTCCTCCTCGCGCTCGGCGTACTCGCCGGGGCCACCATCGGCTGGCCGGCACTCGGCGCGACACCGGCCGTCGCCGCACCGCCGACGACCCAGGCAGCGGCGGCCGACCTCTGCACCACGCAGGAGTGGCAGGCCGACTTCCGCGCCTGCGTCGCCAAGCTGAACGAGGTCGCCGAGAACGAAGTGGAGTGCCGGAACGCCCCGACCCCCGGCGCCCCGGACTCCGGGCTCGCCGGCTGGTTCGCCTCGCGTCCGGAGTCGGCCACGAAGCCGGGCCCGAAGGGCTTCTACAGCGACTACGGCTACGCCGGCTACAGCTACTCGACGTACGACATCGACAGCGGCTGCGCGACCGCGGTGCTGCACCCGGACTACAAGTTCACCAACACCGTGGCCAACGGCGAGTTCATGATGGCCACGGCGATCGTCGGCGCCTCGAACGCGCTCCGGGAGCGCGCCTGGGATCCGCGCTCGATGTGGGGTTGGGCGGACCCGCTGGTGGACCAGGCGACCAAGGCCGTCTACCAGAAGGTGTTCAGCGTCTTCGGCATCGTCACGCTCTGCGTGGTCGGTCTCTATCTCCTCTGGCGCTCCCGCCAGTCGGACATGAGCAACGCGATGACCACGGCGGGCTGGGCGCTGCTGGTGATGGTGGCGGTGACCGCCCTGGCCGCCTGGCCGGTCAAGTCGGCGAACATCGCCGACGGCACACTCGTCACCACCCTTGGCGTGGTACACGACGCTGTCGGTCCGGCTTCCAAGGACACCCCGCCGAGCCAGTGCGACGACCCGAACCCCGAGGCATGCAAGGACAACCGACCACCCGCTGTCCGGGCCAGTGACACGGCGACCGAGGCCATGCTCTACCGCAACTGGCTGCGGGGAGCGCTCGGCTCGGCCGACAGCGAGACCGCCAAGAAGTACGGCCCGGCCCTCTACGACGCGAAGTCGCTGTCCTGGGAGGAGGCGGCGAAGCTCCGGTCGAACCCCGCCACCCGCGATGCCACCATCAAGGCCAAGCAACAGCAGTGGGCCCGGGTGGCGCAGCAGATCGAGACCGAGGACCCGGAGGCGTACGAGTACCTCCAGGGGGTCCGGGACATGGACCGGGTCGGAGCCGGGTTCATCGCGGTGCTCGCCGCCGTGCTCTTCGCGATGTTCGACCTGACCGCCTCGTTGCTGGTGCTGCTGGGCTTCCTGATCTTCCGCTGGGCGGTGATCGCCGCGCCGATCCTCGGCACGGTGGGCCTGCTGCGACCGGCCAGCGCCGGGCTGCGCCGGCTGGGAAACGCGGTGGTCGCCGCCGTCTTCAACATCGCCATCTTCGGCACCGGCGCCGCCATCTACCTCTTCGCGGTAGACCTGATCATGAGCACGCCGACGCTGCCGGGCTGGCTCCAGGTGGTGCTGGTCTGGCTCTGCGGTGTGGTCGGGTGGCTGCTCCTGCGCCCCTACCGACGGATCACCCAGCTCGGCGGCAAGGACAGCAGCGAGGCGGTCAGTTCGGCCGGCTCCTGGCACCGGCGGTTCTTCCGGGACATGCGCACGGCCGCCCGGCTCGACGTGGCGGAGCCCGGTGGCACTGCCGAGCCGGCGATGGGCCGTCGCCGCGCAGTCGTCGCGGAGAAGAGCACCCTGCGGCCGGAGGCCCGCCGGGAGGACCCGTCGCACGCCCGCACGAGTGGCGATCAGGATCGGCAGCGGCCGGACGGCCGCGAGTCGGTCGCCGATGCGCCGGAAACCGCGGAACGGGAAACACCTCGCCCGGCCGCGCCCCGGCCCCGTCGGCGGCAGCCAGCCGCCTGGACCGAGCCGGACGTGCCCGACGAGAACCCGTCCTTCGTCATCTACCGTCCGGGCTCGGCCGAGCGTGAGCCGGCACGGCCCGCGCCACGGATCCGCTCCGAGGCACGGTGAGTGCGGTGCGTCGGGCCGTCGAATTCCTCGTCACCCGGGTGCTGCGGTCCCGGTTCGGCATCGCGCTCGCCCTCGCCGTCGCCGTGTTCGGGGTCATCGGGGCGGCCCGGCTGGTCTCCGGTCCTGGCGACCCGACGGACGGGCTCAGCAACCGTCCGAGCAGACCCATCACCACGGTCGCCCCGACCGCCGGTGACGACGGGGCGTTCTCGACGGGCGCTCCCCCGTCGCCGGTCACCCGCGCGGGTGAGCCCACGCCGGAGGAGACCGCCGAGCGCTTCGCCGCCGCGTGGCTGGGCAAGCCGGGCGTCACCGCTGACCAGTGGCAGGAGGGGCTGCGCCCCCTGTCGACTCCGGCGCTGACGGAAAAGCTGGCGGGTGCCGACCCGTCGGGCGTGCCGGCCGGGCAGGTCACCGGTGACGTCACGCTCCGGCCCCGGACCGAGAACTTCGTCGAGGTGCTGGTCCCGCTCGACGCGGGACGGCTCCGCCTCGAACTGGTGGCGCCCGACGGGCGGTGGCTGGTGGACGCGGTGGACTGGGAGCAGGAATGAGCGACGAGACCCGACCGCGCCGTCGACAGCTCCGGCTCGGCGCCCTGGCCGCAGCGCTGACCGCGACGTTCGCCCTGCTCTGCTGCACCGGCGGCGCCGGAGCCTTCTTCCTCACCGAACTCGGTGGTGACGCCGGCGACCGGATGACGCCGGCCAGCCTGGACTGCACGGAGGACTTCCGAGTCGACATCCGGGGCAGCATGCCCCGAATGGCCCACTACGGCGAGGTCGAACTCCGCAACGCGGCCCGGATCATCAAGGTCGGGCAGGAGATGAAGGTGCCGCCGCGCGGCTGGGTCATCGCCGTGGCGACCGCCATGCAGGAGTCCCGGCTGCGCAACCTGGCGAATCCGACCGTCGGCGAATCCGAGAACCTGCCCAACGAGGGCATGGGGGCCGACCACGACTCGGTCGGCCTCTTCCAGCAGCGGGCCAGTTGGGGAAGCGTCGCCCAGCGAATGACGCCCGAGTACGCCGCCCGGAAGTTCTACGAGAAGCTGGTCAAGGTGCCCGGCTGGGAGCGGATGCCGCTGACGCGGGCCGCCCAGGCGGTGCAGATCAGCGCCTTCCCGGACGCCTACGCCAAGCACGAGGAGATCGCCTCGCAGATCGTCAACGCTTTGGCCGGTGGGGCGGCCCGGACCGTGCTCGTCGGCGGGAAGCAGGCGTGCGACCGCGCCTCCGGCGGGGAGATCGCCGCCTCGGGTTGGACGGCGCCCATCCCGGGCGGCGTCGGGTCGGGCTTCCGCACGGCGAGCCGGCCCGGGCACAACGGCGTCGACATCGCCGCCCCGAAGGGCACCCTGATCCGGGTCGCCGCCACCGGCCGCGTCCTGGTCTCCCGCTGCGACCCGGACAATCGCGGGCGGCTCAGCTGCGACGCCGACGGCTGGCCGGACAAGGGCGGCTGCGGCTGGTTCGTCGACGTCCTGCACGCCGGCGGTTTCATCACCCGCTACTGCCACATGGTCAGCAAGCCCCGGGTCTCCGTCGGCCAGACCGTCCAAGCCGGCGAGGTCATCGGCGAGGTGGGCAGCAGCGGCAACTCCTCCGGCCCGCACCTGCACTTCGAGGTGCACGAGGACGAGGACCGCAGCAGCCGGGGCGCGATCGACCCGGTGCCGTTCATGCGCTCGCGGGGTGCGCCGCTCAAGGGCGCGGCGTGAGGCGCCAGCCGTCATGAACGAGCAGCTCCCCGACCCGTTCGCCGACCAGCCCGACTGGGCCCCCCGGCCGCCCCGGCCGATCGAGATCGTGCCGGCCACCGGGCGGGTCGAGCTGCGTGGGCGGCGGGTCCTGGTCGGCCTGCCCGGGCTCGGCTGGCGCGGTGACCTGCGGGCCGACGAGCGGGTGGTGCAGGGCAGCCGGACCTACGTCCCGGTGATCCCCGAGCACGAGTGGTACCGGGCGGAGTCCGACCAGGTGGAGGTGTTCGCGCCGCTGGTTCCGGTGGAGCGGGTCTGGGTGGAGACGGTGGGGAGCCGGCGGCCGGACACGTCGGCGGGCCGCGAGGCGGGCGTCCGTCTCGTGTCCCTGGACGCCCCGGCGCACCGGGTGCCGACCCCGGTCTTCGAGGCGGACGCCGTCACCGGCCGCCGGGTGGTGCACGTCGTGGAGTCTGTGGAGCACCGGGACCTGCGGGCGGTGACGGAGACCTACTCGGGCGCCGACGGGGACATCTGCGTGCGGGTCACGCCGGAGGTCGAGTGGTACCGCTGGGCCTGGCGGGGCCAGTCACCGACCACACTGGAGGTGCCGGTCCACCTGCTCTGGATCGAGTGACGGCTCACGCGGCCTTGCGACCAGCGCAAACCCTCCATCCCTCGTCGCCTTCCACCACATCGAACACCCAGTCCTCACGGCGGCTGCTGCGAGGTTGCCCGTCGGCGGAGCTGGAGATGGAGAGAGTCGTGGCGACGGATTCGCCCTCGCCGGTCTCGGTGCGGGTGAGAGGTCCCCAGCTGACCCGCACCACGACACCGAAGTTGGCCTCACGCTGCTCGAACTCCTGGCGCAAGCCGGACACCGCAGTCAGCTCAGCGCCTCCCTCGCAGGTGAAGAGGTTGGCGCGGGTGTCGTTGCGGTCCACCAGGAACGCTCGGAGGTAGTTGTCCACCACCACGTCGGGCGCGCTGCGGTCGGGGGCGGCCGCGCGGTTGTAGAGGACGAATCCGGCAGCCACGCCGCCGAGGCAGAGCGCCGCGACGATGCTCGCGACGACCGTGAGCACCGTGCGCGTCCGTCGCCTCGGCCGCTCCGGCGCCGGGGCCGGTGACGGCGGCGCCAGGTGGTCGGAGGGGGGCCGTTGCGCCGGTACGCGGGAGACCTGGGAACCGGCGGGGGGCTGCACTGATTCCACCCTCTGAGGCTAGCGGCTGGGCGGCGGAGACCCAATGCCCCAGATCCAGCGGATCGTGACGGACCACTCCCCATTGGTGAGATCCACGACAACACCGGCGCAGCGCCGCCGCGCATCCCGGACGAGCCGCTCCGGCTGGGTTACCGTCTCTGCGCGGGGAGGGGTTGCCAACCTCGGACAGAGGGGGTGGACGCGGTGACGGGTCCGAAGGCACGGACGAACCGCGCCGCCGCCCTGCACCGGCGGGCCGCCGCCACCGCGACCGCCGCCGCCGGCATCCTCGACGACACCCGTCCCGTGCCCGCCGACCAGCATCGCCAGTACGAGCTGGCCGACCGCCTCCGGTCCGCGGCGGCGGTGCTGGCCCCCGGCTGGGCGGGCGCTCCCCTGGAGACGGTCGCCCCGACCGCGCCGGCCGGCGAGGGGCCGCCCGCCTTCGTCCGGGTCGGCACGGCGGCGCCGCTGGACGACGCGCGCTTCCCCGCGCTGGTGCCGCTGCTCGGCACGGGGCATCTCGCCGTGGACGCCGACGCCCGGGATCCCAGGGTGGCGGGGCTGCTCCGGGCCGTACTGCTGCGGCTGTTGGCGGCGACCCCGGCCGGCGCGCTGCTGGTCCGCGCGGTGGACGCGACGGGTGCGACGCTGGAGCCGTTCGCGGCGCTCGCCGACGCGGGCCTGCTGCCGCCCCCGGCGGTGGACGTCGCGGGCGTGCGGGCCGTGCTCACCGAGGCCGAGCAGTGGGTGGCCCCGGGGGCGAGCGGGCGTCGCCGGCATGACCGGACGCTGCTGCTGGTGATCGCCGCGCTGCCCGACCTGACGGGCCCCACCGACCTGGCCCGGGTCGAGGCGCTGGCCGAGCGGGGGCCCGCCGCCGGGCTGCACCTCGTCGTGGCCGGCTGGCCCCCGGCGGGCCCGTACGCCGACCGGGCCCCGCTGCCGCAGGCGACCACGCTGGCGGTCCGCAACGCGTACGCGCTGCTGGGGGATCCGCCGGGCGGCTCGTTCTCGGGCCCCGGCGCCGATCCTCCGGGCGGGCTGAACTCGCCGGTCTTCGTCGAGGCGGACCCGCCCGCCGACCTCGTCGACGCGGTGTGCCGCCGGTTGGCCGCGCAGGTGGAGGCGGGTTCCCGGCTGGCCCTGGCGGACCTGCTGCCGCCGCCCGACGAGGAGCTGTGGACGGCGACCGCGGTTGCCGGGCTCGCGACGACCGTCGGCGACGCGGGCGGGCGGCCGGTGTCGCTCGGGTTCACGGAGCTGACCCCGCACTGGCTGGTCAGTGGGCGCTCCGGCGCGGGCCGGTCCACCTTCCTCACCACGGCGCTGCTGGGTCTGGCCGCCCGGTACGGCCCCGAGGAGCTGGCCCTCTACCTGGTGGACCTCGCCGACGCCGAGTCCTTCGTGGAGTTCCTGCAGACCGAGCGGGACCGCTCGTGGATCCCGCAGGTCCGGGCCGCGGCGATGGCGGCCGACCGGGAGTACGTGTTGAGCCTGCTCGACGAGCTGGCGGCGGAGGTGCGCCGCCGCGAGGAGGCCGGCAGCCGGGCGGGCGGGCAGCGCTTCGCCGAGCTGCGGCAGCACCGCGCGATGCCCCGGATCGTCTGTGTGCTGGACAATCTTCCGCTGCTCTTCGCCGAGCGGGACCGGCTGGCCGTGGACGCCGCCGCCCGGCTGGACGCGCTGGCCCGCACGGGGCGCGCGTACGGGGTGCACCTGGTGCTGGCCGGCGAGGGCGACCTGGGGTTGGGCTCGCGTACGGACCGCGACTCGGTGCTGGGGCAGTTCCCGGTGCGGGTGGCGCTGCCCGGCGGGGGCGCGGTGCTGGAGCCGACCAACGACTCGGCGGCGGGGCTGCCGGTGGGCAGTGCGGTGGTGAACACCGCGGGCGGGCTCGGTGGGCCCCGGGGCGCCATCCGGGGGCACGAGCGGATGGTCCGCTTCCCGGACCCGCAGGACGATCCCGACACGGTCGGACAGGTGCGGCAGCGGCTCTGGTCGGCGCGCCCGGAGGGGGCCACCCCGCCTGTCGTCTTCGCCGGCTACGCCCGCCCGCTGCTGCGCAACGATCCGCGGTACCGGGCCGCGCTGGCCGGGCGGGCGCCCGGCCCCGCCGCCCTGCTGGGCCGGGCCGTGGACGTGCCCCGGACAACGGTCGCGGTGCCGCTGGGGCCGGCCCCGGGGCGTAACCTGGCGGTCCTCGGCCCCGGCCCGGAGGCGGCCGGGCTGCTGGCGACGGCGGCGCGCAGCGCCGCCGCCCACCACGCGCCGGGGACCGCCCGCTTCGTGCTCTCCGCGCCCGACGACGACTGCCGGCCGCTGGCCGAGGCGCTGGCGGCAGAGTTGGCCGGGCGGCACCCGGTCGAGACGGTGGACGTCGCCGGCCTGCTCGCCGCCGTGGACGCCACCGAGCCGGCGTACCTGGTGGTCTTCGGCCTGGACGTGCCGTCGCCGGAGCAGTTGCCCCCGGAGCGGCTGCGCGCGCTGCTGCGGGAGGGCCCGCCCGCCGGGCGGCACCTGCTCGGCCGCTGGCGCACGGCACCGTCCTTCGCGGCGCTGCTGGAGCCCGACGGCGAGGTCGACAAGCTCGCGGTGGTGGCCGTGGTAGACCTGCCCGGCGCCCAGCTCGCGTCGGTCTTCGGCCGGCCGGTGGAGTGGCGGCCCCGCCCGGGCCGGGCGGTGCTCTGGGACTGGCCGGGCGAGCAGGGCACCGTGTTGGTTCCCTTCGCGGAGCAGGGAGAGCCGACATGACCCGCAGCGGGGCGCGGAGCAGGGCGGCCCATGCCGGGCCGGGACGCCAGCGGTCCGCCGCCGAGCCGCCGCCGGGCGGGCCCGCCGCGGCGACGCCGCCGGGGGCCGTCGCGGGCGGCGACCCGCTGTCCGCCGCGTGGATCGACTACCTCGCCGCGGCCCGCCAGCTCGACGGGGTACGCCGGGACGCGGCCACCGCCGCCGGTGAGCAGGCCCGGTCGGTGCAGGCCGCCCGCGAGGAGCTGACCGCCGTCCGCACCCGGCTCGCGGCGCAGGAGACCCGGCTGCGCGAGCGGGGCGTACGGCCGATCTCGCTGGTCCCGACGCCGCCGGAGCTGACCGAGGCGGCCCGGTCGATGGCGGGCGGGCCGGCTGCGGTGCTGACCGCGCTCCGCGCCGCCCGGGGCCGTGCGGACGCCGCGGACGCGGCGCTGGCCGCGCGCGGCCTGCCCCGCCTGGCCACCTGGCCGGCGCGCCCGCGCAACCTGCTGCTGTACGCGCCGCTGGCCCTGCTGGTGCCGCTGATCCAGGTGGCGCTGTTCGTGGCGACCGGTCCCGGGGCGGCGAGCGTGGCGGCGCTGCTCTGCGGGCTGCCGATGCCGGCGGTGGCGTTCGCGGCGGGCTGGCTCGGCGTCGGCCGGCTCTTCCCGGCCGGGGAGGGTGGGCGGGTGGACCGCACGGCCCGGCTCGGCGCGCTGGTGTGCCTGGTCCCGTCGGTGCTGGTCAGCGCGGGTCTGCTGCTGGCGATGCTGGCGGGCTGAGCGGAGCCGCCACGCGGCTCGGCGGAGCCGCCACGCGGCCCGGCGGAAACAACACGGCCGGCCGACCCGGGGTGCGGGTCGACCGGCCGGTCGCGTCGGTCGCGGTCAGCGGGGAATGATCAGCGCCATCGCCTCGGCGCGCGACTTGGCGTCGTGCTGGAGGGTGCCCCGCACGGCCGACGTGATGGTCTGGGCGCCCGACTTCTGGATGCCGCGCATCGCCATGCACATGTGCTCGCACTCGAGCACCACCACCACGCCGCGCGGCGCGAGCTGTTCCATCAGCAGGTCGGCGATCTGCGAGGTGAGCCGCTCCTGGACCTGCGGCCGGCGGGCGAAGACCTCGACCAGCCGGGCCAGCTTGGACAGGCCGGTGATCCGGCCGTCCGGCCCCGGGATGTAGCCGATGTGGGCGCTGCCCCGGAACGGCAGCAGGTGGTGCTCGCACAGGCTCATCACGTCGATGTCCCGGACCAGCACCAGCTCCTGGTGGTTGGCCTCGAAGGTCGTGCTGAGCACCTGGGCCGGGTCGACGCGCAGGCCGGCGAAGAGTTCGGCGTACGCTCGGGCCACCCGGGTTGGGGTCTGCTGGAGCCCGTCGCGATCCGGATCCTCCCCGACGGCGATGAGGATCTCGCGGACCGCCTTCTCGATCCGCCCGAGGTCCACGGTGTCCTCGACGGGTCGGCCGGTGAGCTTGCCGCTGATCAGGCGCGCGGCCACGTAGTCGAGGCCGTCGTCGCCGTCGGGCTCGGTCGCGGAGACGGCCAGTTCCCGGTCGTCCCGGGAACTGGCCGTCGGGTCGGTGCTCAGTGCGTACCGTCCGAGTTGTTCGAGCTGGTCGAGGTGGTGCCGCCGACCGTCGCCTGGGCGCCGTCGGCCTGGGCCTGCACCTTGAGCGCCTCCTTCTCGGCCGGCGTGAGCACCGGCGGCTCGGTGGAGGGCTGGCGCTTGCCGAAGCCGTTGTACGGGGCCATCGGCGGCCGCTTGGCCACCCGGGCGCAGATCCGGGCCATGTCGGCGGTGGAGAGGGTCTCCTTCTCCATCAGCTCCAGCACGATGTTGTCCAGGACGTCCCGGTATTCCACCAGGATCTCCCAGGCCTCGTCGTGGGCCAGCTCGATCAGCGCCCGCATCTCGCCGTCGATCTCGGCGGCGACGGCGTCGGAGTAGTCCCGCTCGTGGCCCATGTTGCGGCCGAGGAACGGCTCGTCGCCGCTGGTGCCGTACTTGATCGCGCCGAGCTTGGAACTCATGCCGTACTGCGTGATCATCGCGCGGGCCAGCTGGGTGGCCTTCTCGATGTCGTTGCCGGCGCCGGTGGTCGGCTCGTGGAAGACCAGTTCCTCGGCGGCCCGGCCACCCAGCGCGTACGCCAGGGTGTCGACCATCTCGGCGCGGGTCTGGGTGTACTTGTCCTCGGTGGGGAGCACCAGGGTGTGGCCCAGCGACCGGCCGCGGGACAGGATCGTCACCTTGTGCACCGGCGCGGCGTGCGGCAGCGCCCAGGCGACCAGCGCGTGCCCACCCTCGTGGTACGCGGTGATCTTCTTCTCCTGGTCGCTCATCACCCGGGTCCGGCGCTGCGGACCGGCGATCACCCGGTCGATCGACTCCTCCAGGGAGTCGTTGGTGATCGCCCGCTGGTCCTTGCGGGCGGTGAGCAGCGCGGACTCGTTGATCACGTTGGCCAGGTCGGCACCGCTGAAGCCCGGGGTACGCCGGGCCACCGCGTCGAGGTCGACGTCGGGGGTGAACGGCTTGCCCTTGGCGTGCACCCGCAGGATCGCCTTGCGGCCCTCCATGTCGGGGGCGTCCACCGGGATCTGCCGGTCGAAGCGGCCCGGGCGCAGCAGCGCCGGGTCGAGGATGTCCGGCCGGTTGGTGGCGGCGATCAGGATGACCCCGCCCTTGGTGTCGAAGCCGTCCATCTCGACGAGCAGCTGGTTGAGGGTCTGCTCGCGCTCGTCGTGACCGCCGCCCATGCCGGCGCCGCGGTGGCGGCCGACGGCGTCGATCTCGTCGACGAAGACGATGGCCGGCGCGTTCGCCTTGGCCTGCTCGAAGAGGTCGCGGACCCGGCTGGCGCCGACACCGACGAACATCTCGACGAAGTCCGAGCCGGAGATCGAGTAGAAGGGCACCCCGGCCTCGCCGGCGACGGCGCGGGCCAGCAGCGTCTTACCGGTGCCGGGCGGGCCGAAGAGCAGGACGCCCTTCGGGATCTTGGCGCCCAGGGCCTGGTACTTCGCCGGGTTCTGCAGGAAGTCCTTGATCTCGTGCAGCTCCTCGACGGCCTCCTCGGCGCCGGCCACGTCCGCGAACGTGGTCTTCGGCGTGTCCTTGGTGATCATCTTCGCCTTGGACTTGCCGAAGTTGAGCACCCGGGAGCCGCCGCCCTGCATCTGCGACATGAAGAAGAGCAGCAGAAGCACCAGCAGGGCGATCGGGAGCAGGTTGACCAGCAGGCTCACCCAGATGCTGTCGGACGACACCTTGGCGTCGGCCGGGCCGGTGACCCTGTTGTTGGCCTTGGCCTCGAGGACCTCGTTCCAGACCTCGTCGCCGACCTCGTAGGGGAACTGCGCCTCGATCCGGTCGGTGGTGGTGTCACCGAACTTGGCCTTGTCCTTCAGGTCGAGCTGGAGCGTCTGCTCCTTGTCCTGGAAGACGACCTTCTCGATGCCGCCCTTGTTGAGCTGGTCGAGCGCGATGGACGTGTCCACCCGGTGGTAGCTGGGACCAGCGGTGAACAGTTGACTGAGCACAACGGCGCCGAGGATGACCAGGATGATCCAGACCACCGGTCGGCGGAAGAAACGCGTACGTTCCATGCTGTTGTCGAGCGCCGAGACGCCCGCATCCTCCTGATCGACGTCCTGTCCGTCTGATGGTGTCGCCGCCTGCGGCGGCGGCCGGAGCCGCCGTGCGGGCCGACTCGACCCCGAGGCGCGAAGTTTGCCGCGCCGCGGTCATTCGACGGTACACCGTGTGCGCGAGGAGTGAGCTTGCGAGCCCCGCAGTCGCGCACGAACGGAACATCGTGCGCGCGGAGCGAGTCCGCGAGCCCAGCAGCCGCGCGTCGGGCGAACCGGGTCCAGCCGACGTGACGGGAGCTCCGCGCCCGGCCGCCCGACCGCCCGGTCCCGCGGTTCGAGGGGTCGGGCGTGGAGGGTGCCTCCACGCCACCGACCTATACCGTAGTCCGATTCGCTGAGAGCCCGCTGAACGTCCGCTCGATGGACGCCGATGCGAGGAGGGCTCAGGCCCGGGCGTAGACCTCGGGCTTGAGCACGCCGACGTACGGCAGCTCGCGGTAGCGCTCGCCGAAGTCGAGGCCGTAGCCGACGACGAACTCCGTGGGGATGTCGAAGCCGACGTACTTCACCGGCACCGGCACCTTGACCGCGTCCGGCTTACGGAACAGCGCGACGACCTCGACGCTGGCCGCCGAGCGGGACTCCAGGTAGCGCAGCAGCCAGGAGAGGGTCAGGCCGGAGTCGACGATGTCCTCGACGACGACCACGTGCCGGCCGGCGATGTCCCGGTCCAGGTCCTTGAGGATGCGGACCACCCCGGAGGAGGTGGTGCCCTGGCCGTAGGAGGAGATGGCCATGAAGTCCAGCTCGGCGGGCGGCCCGTTGCGGCCCAGCGCCCGGGCGAAGTCGGCCATGAACATCACCGCGCCCTTGAGCACGCAGACCAGCAGGAGCCCGTCATCGACGTCGGCGTAGTCCGCCGAGACCTGCTTGGCGAGTTCCGCGGTCTTTTCGCGGATCTGCGCCTCGGAGATGATCACGTGGTCGATGTCGGCGTCGTACCAGGAGCCGTCAGCCATGACTCCTAGCCTGCCGTACGCCGGATGGCCTTCGTCGGCGGGGCCGCCCCTTTTGGAGCGGTCCCGCCAGGGATGAATTACGCGAAGGCGACTAATCACCTCAGCAGGCACGCGACCGCCAGCGGCGGCCGTCCTCGGTCGGCTTCCAGTCGGCCGAGTCCCGGGTGTCGGCGGTGAGGCCGGCGGCCGAGGCCACGGCGAGGAGGACGAGGAAGAAGAGGAAGAGCAGGAACTCCATGGCGGCGCTCGCTTTCGCACGATTGATGTCGGTTTCGCCGCCGGTGCGCACCGGACTGAAATCAGTCTCCGCCGGGCACCACCGCCCGGACAGTGGCAGGAATGCCACTCCCCCTCGATTTCCTGCCACTCGTGCGGTTACCCTCGTCACATGCTCAGCTCGATCGCCGTCCTCGCCCTGGACCGGGTCGCCGCGTTCGAGCTCGGCGTCCTCGCCGAGGTCTTCGGCACCGACCGCACCGCCGACGGGTTCCCCGGCTACCGGTTCCACGTGTGCAGCCCCGACGGCGGGCCGGTCCGCACCACGTCGGGCTTCCACCTGGTCCCGCACGCCGACCTCGGGCCGGTGGAGGACGCCGACCTGGTCGCCGTGCCGGCCCACGGGTACGAAACCGCGGTGCCGGCCCCCGTGCTCGACGCGCTGCGCCGGGCCGCCGACCGCGGGGCGTACGTGTTCAGCGTCTGCTCCGGAGCGTTCGTGCTGGGCCAGGCCGGCCTGCTCGACGGCCGGGAGTGCACCACCCACTGGCGGTACGTCGACGAGCTGCAACGCCGCCACCCGACGGCGAAGGTCCGGTGCAACTCGCTCTACGTGCAGGACGACCGCCTGATCACCAGCGCCGGCACGGCGGCCGGCATCGACGCCTGCCTGCACCTGGTACGGCAGGAGCACGGCTCGGCGACGGCCACCCGGCTGGCCCGCCGGATGGTGGTCCCCCCGCACCGCGACGGCGGCCAGTCCCAGTACGTCGAGGCCCCCATCCCGAAGACCCCCGAGGCGCCCACGCTGGAGCCGGTGCTGGAGTGGCTGATGGGGCACCTGGACCGGCCGGTGACCGTGGACGAGCTGGCCGCCCGGGCCGGGATGGCCCCGCGCACGTTCGCCCGGCGGTTCCGGGCCGAGACGGGCACCACGCCGCACGACTGGCTGACCAACCAGCGGGTGCTGCTGGCCCGCCGGCTGCTGGAGGAGACCCGGCTCAGCGTGGAGGCGGTCGCCGACCGGGCCGGCTTCGGCGACGCGGCGGCGCTACGGCACCACTTCGCCCGCCGCGTCGGCGCCACGCCGCAGACCTACCGGGCCACCTTCCGCGACCGGGTGGGGGTCTGAGCCCGGTCACCAGCCGCCCATCGCGCCGTCCACCCGGGATTCCGAGCCGGCGACATAGCCGCCGTCCGGCAGCCGCCAGATCGCCTGCCCGTACCCGAAGACCGCCGGCTCGTCGGCGACGGCGATCTCGTGACCCCGGGCCCGCAGCTCGGCGACCGCCGCCCGCCCCTCCGCGGTGCCGACCAGCTCCGGCTCGACCAGCACCGACCGCCCGGCGTGCCAGTACCAGCGCGGCGCGTCCAGCGCCGCCTGCGGGTCGAGCCCGCCGTCGAGGGTCGCCGAGACGAGCTGCACGTGCCCCTGCGGCTGCATGTGACCGCCCATCACCCCGAACGGCCCCACCGGCCGCCCGTCCCGGGTGAGGAAGCCGGGGATGATCGTGTGGAACGGCCGCTTCCCCGGGCCCACCGCGTTCGGGTGCGCGGGGTCCAGCCGGAACCCGAGCCCCCGGTTCTGCAGGGCGAAGCCGTGCCCGGGCAGCACCACGTGCGAGCCGAAGGCCAGGTAGGTCGACTGGATCAGGCTGACCATCATGCCGCCGGCGTCGGCGGCGCAGAGGTAGACGGTGCCGCCGCGCTCCGGGTCGCCCGCGGTCGGCTCCCCGGCCCGCTCGGTGATCAGCGCCCGGCGGGACGCCGCGTACCCGGGCGAGAGCAGCGCCCGCGTCGGCACGGGCACCCGCTCCGGGTCGGCGACGTGGGCGTGCGCGTCGGCGAAGCCGAGCTTCACCGCCTCGATCTGCCGGTGCAGCCGCTCGGCGAGGGGCAGCGCGGCGAGGGCCGATCCGTCCAGGATGTGCAGCGCCAGCAGCGCGGCGAGGCCCTGCCCGTTCGGCGGCAGCTCCCAGACCTCGTGTCCGCGGTAGCGGGCGGACACCGGGGCCACCCAGGTCGAGCGGTGCCGGGCCAGGTCGTCGCCGGTGAGCAGGCCGCCGGTGCGGGCCGCGTGGGCGTCGAGCGCCTCGGCGACGCCGCCGCGGTAGAAGTCCTCCGCCCCGGTGGCGGCGATCCGCCGCAGGGTCTCCGCCGCGTCGGGGTTGCGCCACCGCTCGCCGGGCCGGGGCGCCCGGCCGCCGGGGGCGAACACCCGGCCGAACTCGGCGTACTCCTCCCCGGTCAGGCCGGCGTGCGCGGCGAGCGCGCGGGACCAGGTCGCCGCCACGCCCGTGGAGACCGGGTACCCGTGCTCGGCGTAGCCGATGGCATCGGCGAAGAGTTCGGCGAAGGGCAGCGAGCCGAACCGGTCGTGCAGGTCCCGCCAGCCCGCCGGCGCGCCGGGCACCGTCACCGGCAGCCAGCCCCGGGCGGGCATCGCCGGCCCCGCCGACTGGGCGCCGCCGAGCGCCTCGACCGGGGCCGCGCCGCGCCCGCCGGTCGCGGCGAGCACCAGCTCGCGGGTCAGCGCCGCCGGGGACCGGCCGGAGGCGTTGAGGCCGTGCAGCCGCTCGCCGTCCCAGACGATCGCGAAGAGGTCACCGCCGATGTCGTTGGACGGGGGCTGCACCACGGTGAGGGTGATCGCGGTGGCCAGCGCGGCGTCGACGGCGTTGCCGCCGCGCCGCAGCACCGCCAGGCCGGCCGCCGCGGCCAGCGGCTGGCTCGTCGCCACCGCGCCGTGCGGCGCGAAGAGCGGCTGTCGGGGGTACGCCATGCGCCATGTCTACCGCCTCCCGGCGGCTCCCGCGCCCCCGCGAAGGGGTCAGCGGGGGACGACGGGGGTGAGCCGGCCGTCGCGGCGGACCACCCGCAGCCCGCCCGGCAGGTGCGCCGCCCCCTGCCCCCGCCAGCCGGTGACCAGCGTGTCCAGCGCGGTCACGTGCCGGTGCGACAGGGCGGCGGGCGGGGCGCCCAGCTCCCGGGCCCAGGCGTGCAGCACCCGGCCGCGCACCGCCGGCGACAGGGCGGCCAGGGCACCCACCGAGAGCCCTCCGTCGGGGTGGCGGACGTCGGCCAGCGCGGCGACGGCCAACTCGTCGAGGACGGCATTGTCCGCCGCCACCAGCCGGGCCGTCCGGGCCAGGTTGTCCAGCACCCCCGGCCCGAGGGCGCGGACCAGGGCGGGCAGCACGTCGGCCCGCACCCGGGCGCGGGCGTACGAGGGGTCGGCGTTGTGCGGGTCCTCCCACGGGCTCAGCCCGAGCACCGCACACGCCTTGCGGGTCTGTTCCCGCCCCACCTCCAGCAGCGGACGCAGCAGCGGCACCCCGTCGAGGTCCCGCCGGGCGGGCATCCCGGCCAGGCCGCGCGGGCCGGCGCCGCGGGCGAGCGCGAGCAGCACGGTCTCCGCCTGGTCGTCGCGGGTGTGGCCGGTGAGCACCGCCGCCGCCCCGCACCGGCCGGCGGCCTCGGCGAGCGCCCGGTAGCGGGCCTCGCGGGCGGCCGCCTCGGGCCCGCCCGGCCGCCCGGCGACGTCGACCCGCACCGACTCGACCGGCGCCAGGCCGATCTCGCGGGCCCACGCCGCCACCGCCGCGGCCCGCTGCGCCGAACCCTCCTGGAGGCCGTGGTCGACCGTCACCAGGCCGGCGGCGCGACCCAGCCGGGGCGCCACGAACGCGGTCGCGGCGGCCAGTGCGAGCGAGTCCGCCCCGCCCGAGCAGGCGACCAGCACCGGCCCCCCGGGCGGCAGGTCGGCCAGCGCGCGGCGGACCGCCACCCGGATCGCGGCCACCGGCGGGGCGAGCGCGGCCACGGCGTACGGTCAGCCCGTGGCCTGGACCGGGCCGACCGGCCCGTGCACCCGGGCCACCCAGGCGTCCGGGTCGCCGAGTTCCTCCAGCCGGGGCAGGGTCAGCGGCGAGCCGAAGATCTTGTTGAAGCCGTCCATGCCGACCCGGTCGACGACCCCGTGCACGAACTTGCGGCCCTCGGCGTACTGGCGCATCTTGACCTCCACGCCGAGCAGCCGGCGGATGGCCTTCTCCAGCGGGTTGCCGGCCTCCCGGCGCCGGTTGAAGCCCGCCCGGATCCGCTCGACGCTCGGGATCACCTCCGGGCCGACGCCGTCCATGACGAACTCGGCGTGCCCCTCCAGCAGGGTCATCAGCGCGGTGAGCCGGTCCAGCACGGCCCGCTGCGCCGGGGTCTGCACGATGTCCAGCACGCTGGTGCGGCTCTCCGGGTCCTTCACCGCGTCGGAGAGGGTGGCCACGCCCCGGCGCAGCCGCTCCAGCAGGTGCTCGCCGCCGCTCGACGACGCGTCCACGAAGGCCTGCACCTCGCTGAGGAAGTACGCCCGCATCCAGGGCACGGCGGTGAACTGGGTCCGGTGGGTCACCTCGTGCAGGCAGACCCAGAGCCGGAAGTCGCGGGGATCGGCCTCCAACTTCCGCTCCACCTCGACGATGTTCGGCGCGACCAGCAGCAACTGCCCGGGGTCGGCGGAGAACACCTCGTACTGGCCGAGGACCCGGCCGGAGAGGTACGCCAGCACGGTGCCGGCCTGCACGCCGGTCAGCCGGGACCCGATCGCCTCGGTCAGCGGGCCGGGCTGCTTGTCCTTCGTGAGCCGGCCGACCAGCGGCGTGATCACCTCGCGCAGCCCGGCGATGTTGGTGGCCGCCCAGTCCCGGCGGTCCACCACCCGCACCGGCGGGTGCGACACCTGCGAGCGCAGCCCGGTGTAGTCGGCGACGTGACCCGCCGCCTCGTCCGTCAACCGCCGCAGGTCACCCACCACATCGGTGGCCTCGGCGTACGACACCCGGGGGCCCGACTTGCCCAGCGCCCCCGCGGTCGCGGCGGCCAGATCCCAGTCCACGAACTGCGCCATGCACCCACCGTACCCGCGCCGGGACACCCCGGCCCCGGCTCGCGTCGGGGTGATCGACGCCGGCCGTGCCCCTTCCTCGGACTCGACGCCCGGGCTGGTCCTGCCCCTGCGGTCAGCCGCAGCCGCAGCCGGCCAGGGCGGCGCCGATCCGGTCCAGCGCCACGCGGGCGGCCTCCAGCCCGTCCGGGGGCACCTCGTCGGTGAGCACGGCGAAGGTGAGCAGCCGCCCGTCGGCGGTGCTGACCACACCGGCGATCGCGTGCACCTTGGTCAGGGTGCCGGTCTTGGCCCGGACCACCCCGGCGCCGGCCTTCGTCGCCGCCGTGCCGAACCGGTCGGCGAGCGTGCCCGACCAGTCGGCCACGGGCAGGCCGCCGAAGATCGCGGCCAGCTCGGGGCGGCTGCCGTCGCCGGCCAGCGTGATCAGATCGGTGAGCAGCGAGGGGCTGATCCGGTTGCTGCGCGACAGCCCGCTGCCGTCGGCGAGGGACAGCTCGTCGGCCGGCAGGCCGAGCTCGCCCGCCACCGCGTCCATCGCCGCGCCCGCGCCCTCGAACGAGGCGGGCTCGTTGCGGGCCAGCGCGACCTGGCGGGCCAGCGCCTCCGCGATGATGTTGTCGCTGTCACTGATCATGATGTCGACCAGCCGGACCATCGGCAGCGACTCCACCTTGCCCAGCTCGGCGCCGGGCCCGGGCGTGCCGGTGGCGGCGCCGCCGTCCGCGGCGGGGGCGGTGCCGCGCTTCACCGCGTCGGTCGGCACGCCGAGCAGCCGGGCGAAGGCCCGACCGGCCGAGAGGTCGGGCTGCGCCACCCGCTCGGCCCAGTGGTTGCCGGCCGCGTCGTCCTTCTTCGCGCGCGGCACGTCGCTACGGGCGCCGTCGGTCATCAACGCGGTGATCGCGCCGCCGTAGCCGCCAGTGGGGATGTCCTCGTCCCACCCCGGCTCGTGGACGGGGCCGGAGTAGAGCGACGAGTCGACGATGACCTTCGTCGGCTCGGTGCCGCCGAGCGCCTGCTTGACCTGGGCGGCGAGGTCGTCCAGGCGGGCGGCCCCGGGGTAGAAGCCATTCTTGTCGACCGCCAGGGTGGGGTCGCCGCCGCCGACGAGCACCACCTCGCCGGGGTTCGGGCCGGCGACCGCCCGGGTCGGGATGCGGTACGCGGGGCCGCGCGCGGCGAGCACCGTCACCCCGGTCACCAGCTTGGTCACCGAGGCGGGCACGGTGCCGTCGTCCTCGCCCCGGCCGTAGAGCGGCTGGCCGGTGGCCACGTCGGCCACCGCGACGTTGACCCGGTCGCCGAGCGCGGGCACGTCCACCAGTGGGGCGAGCGCGGCGCGTACCCCCTCGGGGGTGGGCAGCGGGGCGTTCGCGTCCGCGCCGGACAGCACCGCCACGGGTGCCGGCTCCGCCGCCTGCGCGGCCCTGCGCTCGGCCGGCTCGTCGCCCAGCCACTCGGCGACGGGGCCCGGCCGGACCACGGCGATCCCGACGGCGGCGAGCACGAGCACGAGCACCGCGGCCAGCGCGACGGGCAGGACCCGGCGGCGCCGCGCCGGGCCGGGCGCCGGGGGCGCCGCAGGGGGCGGGCCGCCCGGGCCGGACGGTCCGCCGGCAGGGCGGGCCGCGGCGGCGTTCCAGAGGTCGGTCGGCCCGGGCCGGGACGGCTGGCCGTAGGCAGCCGGGCCGGGGTCGCCGAGAGCCCCGGGCGTGCGGGCGAGATGGGCGTCGCCGGGGTTTCCGGGCGTGCGGGGAAGGTGGGCGTCGGGCACCGGGAACCGCCCGGTGGCCCCGCCGGAAGCAGATCGCCCGGTACCTCGTCCAGCACCGGCCTCCGGACGGTAGTGTGAATCTTCCCTCCCCACGACCCCCTCCTCCCCCCGCGAAAATCTGCTTGGGTGACACTACTTCGGTCCGAACACTATGCGGCGGCCGGAGCCGGCGGGTGGGGATTCACCCGTCGGGAGCGGCGTGCCGCTGGTTCCGTTAGCCAGCGTGGGCAAACGAGGGAGCGTGCAGATGGATTTCGACGTGACGGTTGAGATCCCGAAGGGTCACCGCAACAAGTACGAGGTCGACCACGCGACCGGCCGGATCCGGCTGGACCGCACGCTCTTCACCTCCACGCAGTACCCGGCGGACTACGGCTTCATCGAGGGCACCCTGGGCGAGGACGGCGACCCGCTGGACGCGCTCGTCCTCGTGCCCGAGCCCACCTTCCCGGGCTGCCTGATCCGGTGCCGCACCATCGGCATGTTCCGGATGACGGACGAGAAGGGCGGCGACGACAAGGTCCTCTGCGTCCCCTACGAGGACCCGCGCCAGGAGCACCTGCGGGACATCCACCACCTCGGCGAGTTCGACCGGCTGGAGATCCAGCACTTCTTCGAGGTCTACAAGGACCTCGAGCCGGGCAAGTCGGTCGAGGGCGCCACCTGGGTCGGCCGGCAGGAGGCCGAGGCCGAGATCGCGGCGTCGTACCGCCGCGCCAAGGAGGCCGAGGAGCGCGGCGAGTCCGCGCACTGACCCCGGCACCGAAGACGTCGACGGGCCCGGGGGCCGCTCAGCCGAGCAGCCCCCGGGCCCGTTCGTACAGGTCGAGCACCGCGCAGGCGACCGGCACCACGGAGACCACCAGGGCGGTGTCGGCCAGGTCGGCGACCCGACCGACGTACGGGGAGACCGGGCGGCGGGCGTACGTGGTGCCGGCGGCCACCACCAGCAGGGCCAGCGCCAGCCCGCCGACGACCAGCGCGAGCCGGCCGGCCGGGCCGGAACGCTCGGCGAGGACCGCGCCCAGCACGGCGTACCCGGCGAGGCCGGCGACCACGGTCGGCACCCGGTGGCGCAGCGCCACGAACAGCCGGGAGCGCAGCAGCAGCACGGCCGCGGCGACCGCCACCAGCAGCCGGCCGGCGACCCCGCCGGAGATGCCGAGGACCAGCGCGGCGGCGGCCGCCAGCACCGCGTGCCCGAGCAGCATCCCGGTGAGCATCTCCTCGGTGCGGGCGACCGCCGCGTAGACCCGGTCCCGGTCGGGCAGGTCCCGGGCCCGGTCGGCGTCGCCCGGCTCGCCGGTCGGCAGGGTGATCGGGGGCAGCGGTACCTTGCCGAGCCGGATGGCCAGCAGCGGGACCGCCCCCACCGCGAAGACCAGCACGCAGAGCAGGACCGCCGCCGTCCCGGCCGGGCTGAGCAGCAGGCCACCGAACGCCGCCAGCGCGCCGACGGACCCGGCGGTGGCGCCGGCCACGAAGACCCGCAGCCGGGTGGCGATGCCGACCAGCCCGAGCACCGACACCAGCAGCAGCGCCACCGAGCCGGCCAGCAGCTCGGGCGCGCCGACCCAGCGCAGGCCGGCGACCGGCCCGACCGGGTCGCCGGAGCTGACCGCCAGGGCGCCGGCCAGGGTCGCGTACGGCAGGGCGTAGCCGCCGAGGGTCGCGCCGGTCGAGGCGTCGCCGTGGGCGCGGGACGCCACCACCCCGGCGAGGGTGAGCAGCAGCGCCACCACGGCGGCGGCCGGCCAGGCGGCCCGGTGCCCGGGCCCGCCGGCCGCCAGGGCGAGCAGCCCGACGGCCAGCGGCACGGCCGCCCCGGCCAGGGCGGCGGCCCGGGTGGCGGCGGGCGACCACGCGCCGCCGCGCCGCCGGGCCCCGTCGGCGATCGCCTCGACCACGTCGTCGTACTCCAGCTCGGGCCACTGCGCGCGGGCCGGCACGAGGTGCAGCACCTCCCCGTCGCGGACGCCCTGCGGCAGCAGCGCCTGGGCGGTGGCCAGCACCGCGCCGTCGGTGCGCCGCAGCACCCAGCCGCCGTGCCGCTCGCCGTCGTCGGCGAGGCCCTCGCCGGCGTGCCGCAGCACCTCGGGCAGCAGCTCGGCCAGGGGCACCTGCTCGGGCAGCGCGACGTCGACCCGCCGTTGGGGGGCGCTGATGGTGACCCGGGCCAACCCGATTGTCATCGACTGATCTCCATATCGAACGGGGTTGGTGGCTGCGCGGACGACAGGACTTTACCTACCATGTGTCGGGCTCGGATCACCGAGCGCTGTCGGGAGGTCGAGTGTCCACTGTCGTCATCAAGCGGCCACCACGACGTCCGGCGCCGGAGATCCCGGTCGGCGAGCTGCCGGTGGAAGCGCCACCGGAGATCCCCGCCGTCACCGGCGGGCGCTGGCAGCAGCTGCTCATGGTGCTGCCGATGCTCGGCGGCACGGTGGCGATGGCGATGATGTTCGGCCGCGGCGGTGGGGCCTACTCGTACGTGGTCGGGGGCATGTTCGGCCTCTCCTCGCTGGCCATGCTGGTGACCTCGTGGGGCAGCGCCTCGGGCACCCCGAAGAAGTCGGAGATGATGGCCGCCCGGCGGGACTACCTGCGGCACCTGACCGCGCTGCGCCGCCGGGTCCGGCACACCGCCGGGCAGCAGCGCGCCGGGCTCTACTACCGGCATCCGGATCCCGGCCGGCTCTGGTCGACCGTCGACAGCCACCGGGTCTGGGAACGGCGTCCCACCGATCCGGACTTCGCGGTGGTCCGGGTCGCCGTCGGCCCGCAGACCCTCGCGACCCCGCTGGTCCCGCCGGTCACCCGCCCGCTGGAGGAGCTGGAGCCCATGACGGCGGGCGCGCTGCGCCGGTTCCTGGACGCGTACTCCGTGGTGCCCGACCTGCCGGTGGCGCTCTCGCTGCGCAGCTTCGCCCGGGTCTTCGTACGGGACGCCACCGGCGGTCCGGGCGACGGGGCGGCCGGGCAGGCGCTGGCCCGGGCGATGCTCGCCCAGCTCGCGGTCTTCCACGCCCCGGACGAACTGCTCGTCGCGGTCTGCGCCGGGCCGGAGCGGCGGGCCGCCTGGGAGTGGGTCAAGTGGCTGCCCCACGCCCACCACCCCACCCGCACGGACGCTCTCGGCCCGGTGCGGCTGGTCACCAGCGCGGCGGCCGAGCTGGAACGGCTGCTGGACGAGGTGCTGGCCAGCCGGTCCCGGTTCAGCCCGGCCGGGCCCGCGACCGACGGCCCGCACGTCGTGGTGGTGCTCGACGGGGGCGACCTGACCGGGGCCACCGACCTGACCGGGGACGGCGGCATCGACGCGGTGACGGTGATCGACCTGGACACCCCGCCGCCACGCCTGCTGGACCGGTTCGCGCTGCTGCTGGAGCTGCGCCACGGCCGGCTGCACTCCCACTCGGCGGAGGGGCACGCCGAGGTGGGCACGGCGGACCGGCTCGACCTCGTCGACGCCGAGGCGATCGCCCGGCGGCTGGCCCCGCTGCGGCTGGCCACCGCCGTACGCGGCCCGGACGCCCCGCCGGGCGCCGAGCCGGGCCTGCCCGAGCTGCTCGGTCTGGGCGACCCGGAGGGCTTCACCGCCGAGCAGGGGTGGGCGCCCCGCTCCGCGCGGGAGCGGCTGCGGGTGCCGATCGGGGTGGGCGCCGACGGCGGCGCCATCGAGCTGGACCTCAAGGAGTCGGCGCAGGACGGGATGGGGCCGCACGGCCTGCTGATCGGGGCGACCGGCTCCGGCAAGTCGGAGCTGCTGCGCACGCTGGTGCTCGGGCTGGCCGCCACGCACAGCTCGGAGCAGCTCAACTTCGTGCTGATCGACTTCAAGGGCGGTGCCACGTTCGCCTCCTTCGACCGGCTCCCGCACACCGCCGCGGTGATCACCAACCTGGCCGACGCGCTGCCGCTGGTGGACCGGATGGTCGACGCGATCAACGGCGAGCTGGTACGCCGCCAGGAGCTGCTGCGCCGGGCGGGCAACTTCGCCAGCCTGCGCGACTACGAACGCGCCCGCGCCGCCGGCACCCCGCTCGCCCCGCTGCCGTCGCTGCTGCTGATCTGCGACGAGTTCTCCGAGCTGCTCTCGGCCAAGCCCGACTTCATCGACCTGTTCGTGCAGATCGGCCGGCTGGGCCGGTCGCTCGGCGTACACCTGCTGCTGGCCTCGCAGCGGCTGGAGGAGGGGCGGCTGCGCGGGCTGGACACGCATCTGTCGTACCGGATCGGGTTGCGGACCTTCTCGGCGCTGGAGTCCCGGACGGTGCTGGGGGTGCCGGACGCGCACGAGCTGCCCCGCTCCCCCGGGCACGGCTACCTGCGCTTCGGCACCGAGCCGCTGGTGCGGTTCAAGGCCGCGTACGTCTCCGGGGCGCTCCGCCGCCGCGACACGACGCCGGGCGCGGGCGGGGCGGGTGCCCCGCGCCTGCTCACCTTCTCCACGCACCTCGTGCCGAAGCCGGAGCCGGTCGGGCCGCCCGCCCTGCCCGCCACGGCCGACGAGGGCGGCACCGGGAGCCTGCTGGAGCTGATGGTCGACCGGCTGGCCGGCCAGGGCCCGCCCGCGCACCAGGTCTGGCTGCCCCCGCTCGGGCGGGCGCCGGCGCTGGACGAGCTGCTCGGGCCGACCGCCGCCGACCCGGCGCGCGGGCTCGCCTTCGGCAACCCGGACCTGCACGGCGCGTTGCAGGTGCCGGTGGCGGTGGTCGACAAGCCCTTCGAGCAGCGCCGCGACCTGCTCTGGTTGTCGCTGGACGGCGCGGCGGGGCACGTCGCGGTCGTCGGCGGGCCGCAGAGCGGCAAGTCGACGGCGCTGCGCACGCTGATCTGCGCGCTGGCGCTCACCCACACCCCGGCCGAGGTGCAGGTCTACTGTCTCGACTTCGGCGGCGGCGGGCTGGCCGCGCTGCGCGACCTGCCGCACGTCGGGGGCGTCAGCGGCCGCGCCGACCCGACGGCCGTCCGGCGTACGGTCGGCGAGATCGCCACCCTGCTCGTCGACCGGGAACGCCGCTTCGCCGAGCTGGGCGTGGAGTCGATGGCCGCCTGGCGGCAGCGGCGGGCCGCGGCGGCCGGCACCGGCCAGCCGGGCGCCGACCCGTTCGGCGACGTGTTCCTGGTGGTGGACGGCTGGGCCACCCTGCGCGGCGAGTACGACGACCTGGAGCCGCTCGTCACCGACCTGGCCACCCGCGGCCTGTCGTACGGGGTGCACGTGGTGGCGACGGCGGTGCGCTGGCTGGACTTCCGGCCGGCGATCCGGGACCTGTTCGGTTCCCGGCTGGAGCTGCGCCTCGGCGACCCGTCCGACTCGCTGGTGGCCCGCCGGGCGGCGGCGAACGTGCCGGAGAAGACCCCCGGCCGGGGCGTCACCGCGGAGAGCCTGCACTTCCTCACCGCGCTGCCGCAGCTGGCCGCCTCCGGCGGGGACACCACCGACCTCGTCAAGCAGGTCGCCGGGAGCTGGGCGGGGCCGGTCGCGCCCCCGGTGCGGCTGCTCCCGCCGGTGCTCCCGTACGCCGAGCTGGATCTGACCTCGACCACCGGCCTGCGCATCCCGGTCGGGATCGCCGAGGCGGACCTGCGCCCGGTGGTGCTGGACTTCGCCACCGAGCCGCACTTCGTGGTCTTCGGCGACGCCGAGTGCGGCAAGTCGTCGTTCCTGCGCGCGCTGGCCACCTCGATCATCACCCGGTTCACCCCCGAGCAGGCCCGGGTGATCCTGGTCGACTACCGGCGCAGCCTGTCGGACCTCACCGAGGCCCCGCACCTGATCGGGTACGGCTCCGCCGCCGCGCACACCACCGAGCTGATCGATTCGGCCGCCGGCTACATGCACGCCCGGGCACCCGGGCCGGAGGTCTCCCCCGCGCAGTTGCGGGAGCGGTCGTGGTGGTCCGGGCCGGAGCTGTTCGTGCTCGTGGACGACTACGACCTCGTCGCCGGCGGGCCGGCCAACCCGCTGCGCGCGCTGGAGGAGCACCTGCCGCACGCGCGGGACATCGGGCTGCACCTGGTGCTCGTCCGGCGTTCGGGCGGCGCCGGCCGGGCCCAGTACGAGCCGATCGTGCAGCGCCTCCGCGAGCTGTCCACGGCCGGGCTGGTGATGGCGGGCAGCCCGGACGAGGGGGCGCTGGTCGGCCCGGTGCGGCCCGGACCGCTGCCCCCGGGACGCGGCCGGCTCGTCACCCGACGCGAGGGCGTACGGCTGGTCCAGTTGGCGTATCTGCCGTCGCCGTGACGGGTGTCCCCGGAACGCCCCGCAAGGCCGCGGGGAACCGGTAATCTCCGATCGTCATGTTTGCGTCTGGGATGAACGGCTTGGGGATGTGACCACGGTGCGGCACAGCTGTCCGCCGACGGGCCGGCGGATCGCCGGACGCGCGTTGCTCGGGGTGGCGGCCGCCGTCGCCTCAATCGCCGGTCCGGTCACGCCGGCCGACGCCGCCCCCCGACCGGCCGCCGCCGTCCCCGTGCCGCTCGCGCCCACCGAGAGCCAGAGCCGCCCCGACCAGATCCGCGACGAGCAGTGGCAGCTCGACGCGTTGCGGGCGGAGGCGGCCTGGCGCAGCTCGACCGGGCGCGGGGTCACCGTCGCGGTGATCGACTCCGGGGTGGACGCCTCCCATCCCGACCTGGCCGGCCAGGTGCTGCCCGGCCTCGACCTGGTCGACCCCGGGGGCTCCGCCGACGAGCCCGACCCGGTAGGCCACGGCACGACCGTTGCCGGACTGATCGCCGGGCGCAACGACGACAAGCACGGGGCGGTGGGCCTCGCGCCGGACGCCCGGATCCTCCCGGTCCGCGTCCTCGACTCCGAGAACCGCTACGACGACGCGATGATCGTCGCCAAGGGCGTGCGCTGGGCGGTGGACAACGGCGCCCGGGTGATCAACCTGTCCCTCGGCGGCAGCGGCGACAGCGCCGCCCTGGCCGCCGCGATCGACTACGCCTTCGCCCGGGACGTGGTGGTCATCGCCTGCACCGGCAACGTGGCCGCCTCGTCCGGCTCGAAGGTCTGGTACCCGGCCCGGGAGCCCGGCGTGATCGCGGTCGCCGGGCTGGACGGCGACAGCGAAAACCTCTGGTCCGGGTCGATCACCGGTCGGGCCACGGCGCTCGCCGCCCCGGCCACCGGCCTGGTCGGGGCCCGCCCGGGCGGCTACTGGCGCGTGCAGGGCACCAGCTTCGCGGCGCCGCTGGTCGCCGCCACCGCCGCGCTGGTGCGGGCGCGCTACCCGCAGATGTCCGCCGGAGACGTCGTGAACCGGCTGCTGACCACCGCCCGCGACATCGGCCCGACCGGTCGGGACGACCGCTTCGGGTACGGCCTGGTCGACCCGGTGGCCGCGCTGGACGCCGAGGTGGCCCCGGTGGGCCGCAACCCGCTGGACGACCAGTCCTCGCCGGGCGTGGTCGGGTTCGGTCCCGCACCCGGCTCGGCACAGGCCCACGTCGCCGGGGCCGGCAGCGACCAGCTCGGCTTCACCGCGCCGCGCCGGCCGACCCGCTGGACGGCGCAGCCGGCGGGCACGCACGAGGAGGCCGCGCCGGAGCGGCTCTGGACCGGGGCCGCCCTCTTCGTCGCCCTGCTCACCGGGGCGGCGCTGATGGTGCGCCGGTTCCGCCAGTGGACCCCGCTGGCCGCCCCGCGTCGCCCCGCCCGGGCAGGCCGCCGCCCGTCGGCGGGCTGAGCGGGCAGCCCGAGCGCCGGCCGGAGCCGTGGCCCGAGACGGCAGGTCGGGCCAGCGGCCGGACGGGGCGGACAGCCCGAGCGGACAGCCCGGGCCGGCGGCCGGACGGGTCCGACCCGCACCGCGAGCCCGCTCCGACTGCCCGGTACGGGTCTGACCTGGCCGCGGGCCGGGTAGAACTGATGCCATGAGCACGCCGGGCCCGCGTACCCTCGCCGCGCCGCCGCGACCCTCGTGGCGCAGCCGCCGCCTGCACCCTGACCACTCCCGCGGCCTGCGGCTGACGCTCGCCGTCGGGGCCGCCTTCCTGGTGGTGGTGCCGTTCACGCTGCTGGCGCTCCTGGTCCTGGGCGACTGGCCCCCGCTGCGCCGCCTGGACACGGCGGTGACCGACGCGCTGGCCGGCTACGCCGCCGACCATCCGGCGTGGGTACGCCTGATGTCCCTCTGGACCGACGTGTTCGCCCCGATGTCGCTGCGCGTCGGCGCGCTGGTCCTGGTCCTCTGGCTGGTGGGGCGGGGGGCCCGGCAACTGGCGGTCTGGGTCGCCGTCACGATGACGGTCGGCGGCCTGCTCAGTCCGCTGCTCAAGCTGCTCTTCGGCCGGCCGCGGCCCGACCTGCCCGATCCGGTGGCCCAGGCGCCCGGCCTGGCCTTCCCGTCGGGGCACGCGCTCAACGCCGCCCTGGCCGCCGGGGTGCTGCTGGTGGTGTTCCTCCCGCACGCCGGGCCGGTCGCCCGCCGGATGGTGGCCACGGCCGCGCTGCTGCTCGCCCTGGTGACCGGCTTCAGCCGGGTGGCCCTCGGTGTGCACTGGACCAGCGACGTGCTGGCCGGATGGGTCCTCGGCGCGGCCGTGGTCGCCGCGACCGCCGCCGCCCTCACCGTCTGGCGGGCCACCCCGCCCGGCCGCCCGCCCGGACCTGCGCAGCGCCCGGCGGGCGCGGGCCGGCCGGGTCGGCCGGCAGAGCCCGGCCCGTCGGCCGGCGACCGCCGGGGGTGGCCATCGGGACCCGGGCCGGCTGGCGGCGTGGCGTCGCGCTGACGCCGACCGGGAGGGTTGACCACGAACTGCCTCCCGTCGCCCCGCTGACGCCCTCCGGGAGAGGAGGGGTGACCACGAACTGCCTCCCGTCGCCCCGCTCGACCCGGCGGGCAGCGGTCAGGTGCACTCGCCGGTGCCGACGGCGCGGGTGCGCTCGGCGCCGGCCAGGGCGACCGGACGGGCCTCGGCCGCGGTCACCGCGAACCCGGTGTTCGGGTCGTCGGCCGCCGCCGCGAAGATCACCCCGAGGACCAGCCCGTTCGACGAGACCAACGGGCCGCCGGAGTTGCCGCTCTGCACCAGCGCCCGGATCGTGTAGATCTCCCGGGTCACGTTGCCGGCGGAGTAGATGTCCGGCCCGGTGATCCGGTCGACGTCGCGGACCCGCGCCGACTGGGCGTTGTACGGCCCGTCGAGCGGGAAGCCCAGCACGATGGCGTCCGCGCCGCTGCCCGCGTTGCCGGCGGCGAAGCGCATCGAGGGGCCGGGCAGCCCGGGCACGTGCAGCACGGCCAGGTCCCGGTCGGGGTCGTAGACGACCACCTTGCTGTCGTACCGGTCACCGTTCAGCTCGACGACCGTGGAGCGGGTGCCGGCGACGACGTGCGCGTTGGTCATGACCCGGTCGTCCGCGTAGACGAAGCCGGAGCCCTCGATGCGCCGCGAGCAACTCGGGGCGGAGCCGAGCACCTTGACCACCGACTGCTGGCTGTTGACCACCACCTGCGAGCCGGCGAGCGCCGGGTCGGGCGGGGACACCTGCCGGGCGCGGGTGGGCGCCAGGTCGCCGAAGACGTCGGGGAAGCCGTTGGTGTCGACGGTGTCCCGCAGCGCCGTGGAGAGCTGCTGCGCCTGGTCCGGCAGGACCCGGTCCACCACGGTGAGCAGCGCGCTGTTGCGGACCGAGGAGGCCAGCCAGGGCAGCGACGACGAGCCCAGCGGCACCGCGACGAGCCAGGCGACCAGCAGCACGGCGAAGAGCGAGACGAACGCGCCGCCGACGTCGTCGGCCCGCCTGCCCACGTCGCTGGTGATCACCTTGCGGAGGTGGGAACCGAGCCATCCGGCGAGCGCCTGACCGACCACCGCCAGCCCGAAGACCGCGACCAGGGAGATCAACACGCGGGTGCCGCTGTCGACGAACTGCTGCGCCAGCAGCGGCCCGACCTGGAGACCCACCAGCGCGCCCAGGAAGAAGCCGCTGAACGACAGCACCCCGATGACGAAGCCCTGGCGGTATCCGCTGATCGCGAACACGAGCATGAGCAGCAGCAGTACGAGATCCACGGCGGACACGCGTCAAGCGTACGGGCACCCGGCCCGCGGAATGACCATCGCGTGCGGAAGGGTGGTCGTCCGTTCAGCGCACCGGGGTCTCGTCCACCGCGTCCGTGCCGGCCGAGGGCGCCGGGGTCGCCCCGGTCGGCGGCAGGTCGACGACCCGGTCGCGCGGCCACGGGCGGGCCCAGCCGCCCATCTCCAGCAGGGCGGCCAGGACCCCGGCGGTGAAGCCCCAGACGAGCATCCCGCGCGCCGAGAACGCCGGGCCGATCCAGCCGCTCGGGTGGCGCACCCGCATCCGGTTCTCCGGGTCGACCAGCTCGCTGACCGGCAGCCGGGCCACATGCGCCACCTCGGCCGGCTCCCGGGGGTGCACCGGGTGCGGCGCGTGCCACCAGGCGAGCACGGGGGTGACCACGAAGTCGCTGACCGGGATCCAGAGCTTCGGCAGCTCGGCCAGGACGGTGACGCTGGCCGGGTCGAGACCGACCTCCTCGTTGGCCTCGCGCAGCGCGGTCGCCGGGGCGTCCGCGTCCTCCGGGTCGGCCGCGCCGCCCGGGAAGGCCGGCTGGCCGGCGTGGTTGCGCAGGTTGGCCGCCCGCTGGAGGATCAGCACGTCCGGGCCGGCGCCGGGCTCCTCGCCGAGCAGCACCAGCACGGCGCTCTCCCGCCCGCCGGTCTCCGGGGTGACGAGCCGGGTGAAGTCCTCGCTGCGCGCGCTGCCGAGCCGGGCGAGCAGCGGGTCGAGCCAGCCCGGCGGCTGTCGGCTCACGCCGGCACCCCCGCGCCCCACCGCGCCCGCCGGCGGCGCACTCCGGCCCCTGCCCGCCCGCGGCTCACGCCGGCACCGTCAGGCCGAGGTGCTGCCGGACCAGTTCCGCCAGGCGGGCGTCGTCGAGCGCGCCGGAGGTGTCGACGTGCCGGACGCGGCCCTGCCCGTCGACGAAGACGGTCAGCGGCATGGCGTTGCGGTTGAGCGCCCGCTTGAACGACTCGCCCTGGTCGAACAGGACGGGAAAGCGGATGCCGAAGTCCTCGCCGATGGACTGGGCGGACTCGCGGGCGTCCTGGCTGTTGACCCCGATCACCTGGAGCCGGCCGGCGGCGCGCTCGCTGAGCCGCTGGAAGGCGGGCAGCTCCTCCCGGCAGGGCGGGCACCAGGAAGCCCAGACGTTGACCACCGCCGGGCCGCGCAGGTCCCGGAGCGCGACCGGGGCACCGCCGGTGAAGCACTCCAGGGTCAGCTCGGGCAGCGCCTGCCCCGCGCCCCCGGAGGTCGACACCGGGGCGGCGGACGCGGGCGGGGTGCCGAGCGCCGAGCAGTCCTGGAACGGCGACGGCCGGTTCGCGGCGGCCTCCTGCCGGCCGGTCGGGCCGCGCTCCTCCTCGGTGCCGTCGTCGGCGGTGCACCCGCTTACGGCCAGCAGCACGGGTACGAGCAGGGCGGCGAGTCGGCGGTTCATCGTGGTTCGCGACTGCGGGGCTCGCGACATCGACTCACTCCTCGCGCTCATCGGTTCACCGTGGTTCGCGACTGCGGGGCTCGCAACACCGGCTCACTCCTCGCGCTCACGGTGCCTCCGCCACGACGGCCTGGACGGGCACCAGCTCCGGGTCGGCCCCGGCGGCCACCGCCAGGTCCCGGGCGCGGGGGCCCTTGAGCAGCCTCGCGGCCGCCGCCGGCTCGGTCGGCCCGGTCCCGTACGACGGGCAGAGCTTGGCCAGCGTGCACGTGCCGCAGGCCGGCTTGCGGGCGTGGCAGACCCGCCGGCCGTGGAAGATCACCCGGTGCGACAGCATGGTCCAGTCCCGGCGGGGGAAGAGGGCCCCGATCGCGTGCTCGACCTTCACCGGGTCGGTCTCGGCGGTCAGCCGCCAGCGCCCCGCCAGCCGCCCGAAGTGGGTGTCGACGGTGATCCCGGGCACACCGAAGGCGTTGCCGAGGATGACGTTGGCGGTCTTGCGGCCGATGCCGGGCAGCGTCACCAGGTCGGCGAGCCTGCCGGGGACCCGGCCGTCGTACCGCTCGACGAGGGCCTGGCCGAGCTTGATCAGGGAGTCGGTCTTGTTGCGGTAGAAGCCGGTGGGGCGGATCAGCTCCTCCATCTCCGTCCGGTCCGCCCCGGCGTAGTCGGCGGCGGTCGGGTAGCGGGCGAAGAGCTTCGGGGTGACCTCGTTGACCTTCTTGTCCGTGCACTGCGCGGAGAGGATCGTCGCGACGGCCAGCTCCAGGGGGCTGGAGTGGTCGAGTTCACAGTGCGCGTCGGGGTGGGTCGCGGTCAGCACCCGCCCGATCCGCCGGGCGCGGCGCGTACGCCCGAGGTCGGTCTCGGTGAAGCCGGAGGAGCTGGTGGTCACGCCGGCCAGCCTACGTCGCCGGTGTGACCGGACGCCGGGGCCACGCGCCGCGCCGCCCCGGTCAGCCGCCCTGCGGCGGGCTGATCGCCCCGGAGTCGTCGAACCGGGCGCCGGTCTCCGGGAAGTCGCTGCGGGTGAGCTGCTTCACGAGGCCCAGGCCGCGGTCGTCGCCGTCCATCGTCGGCTTGCCGGCGGAGTTCATGTACGTCGAGACGAACGAGCCCCCGGCCCAGCTGCCGTCCGGCTTCAGCGACACCTTGAGCACCCCGCCCCAGCCGAGCCGGCCGGCGTTGCTCAGCGAGTTGCCCCCGCCGGCGAAGTTGCCCAGGCTGTACGCGATCAGCCGGCCCTTGTAGAACTCCATGCCGCGCAGCACGTGGGGGCCGTGCCCGACGATCAGGTCCGCCCCGGCGTCGATCATCGCCTTGGAGAACTTGACGGGGTCGCCCCGGTTCTCGCCGAGGAACATCTCGGTGCCCGGCCGCACCCGGGTCTTGTCGGCCCCCTCGCCGCCCATGTGCACCTGCACCACGACCACGTCGGCCATGCCGGCCGCCTTGGTGATCACCTGCTTCGCCTCGGCGATGTCGGTGAGGCTGTTGGACCAGACGTACGACGAGAAGCCGGCGACGGCGACCTTGACCCCCTTGACGTCGACCACGGTGATCTGGTCGGGCGCCCCGGTGTGCGCGAGGTCGTACTTCTCCAGCGCCTTCTGGGTGTTCTCGTAGCCCTTAGGGCCGTAGTCGTAGCCGTGGTTGTTGGCCTGGTTGAGCAGGTCGAAGCCGGCGTCGCGCAGGTGCGCCGCGTAGTCCGGCGGGGCGCGGAACTGGAAGCAGCGGGTCGAGTTCGGGCCGCACTTGCCGGTGCCGGTGTCGACGGTCAGCGGCTCCTCCAGGTTGCCCATCACCAGGTCGGCGGCGAGCGCCTTCTCGACCGAGTCGAAGAAGCCCTTGCCGCCGTTGGCGGGCAGCCGGTTCGGCGCGTTGCCCATGATGATGTCGCCGGTCGCGGAGAGCGAGATCGCCTGCTCCGCGGGCTGCGCGGACTGGCTCGGCCGGACCGGGGCGCCGGTGCCGCCGGCACCCGTGCCGGGCTCCCAGACGGGGTCGCCCCCGGATCCGGGCTGGCCGCAGCCGGCGGCGAGCAGGACAGCGAGCAGCGCGCCCAGGGCGAGCGCGACCCGGCGGGGCGGAGGGGAGGCGGCAGCGTACATCGAGCGCGACCTTATCGGGTACGCATCGCCGGGACGAGACCCGATCGGATGGTTGTTCAGCCCGTCGGTCGATCGGACCACGGGACCACGGTGCCCGCCCCGCCGGCCGTCACGGCGGCGTGCACGGCCCGGGCCAGCGGGGCTCCCCAGGTGGAGCGCGGTCCGCCGTACGCCGACTCGGGGCCGTCGAGCGGGCAGAGCACGGTGACCGCGTCGGTCGGGGTGCCGGTGCCCGGCACGCCCAGCTCCGCGATCGCCTGCGCCTTCGCCTCGGTGGCGGTGGCCACCGCGTTGACCAGGGCGGCGTCGCCGAGCCGGGCCGGGACGTACACCACGATGTTGACCGTGCCGACGCGCTGGGCGGGCGCCGCCGGGGCGGGCTCGGCCGCCCACACCGGGGTGCCGAGGCCGACGGTGGCCCAGACCCGCACGCCGGTGTCCGTCCGGGCGACCACCTCGGCGACGTCCACCCCGGTCAGCAGGCCCACCCCGGGCCCGTCGAGGGCGAGCCCGCCGGCCAGTTCGGCCAGGTGGTCGGCGGGGTCGTCCCGGTCGTACGACATGGGTACGGTCGCGTTGACGACCCAGTGCCGGACGCCGATCCCGCCGCCCAGCGGCGCGGAGCTGACCGCGCGCAGCGGGCGGTCGGCGCGCCAGACCAGCAGCGGGACGTCCCGACCGTCCTCCCGACGGGCGGTCAGCACGGGTTCGCTCAGCACGGGGTGACCCTACGGTCCGGCACCCGCCGGCCCGCCGCCACCCGGGACGGGCGCGCGATCCTACTGCTTGCTCACGTCGGGCGGGTTACGCCCAACGATCAAGATTCCAGGGGTGCACCTCTGATTCCAGCTCACGTGCGCCTAGACTGGCCAGGCGCGCGGGATCAGCGGACGGCGGACCCGGCCGACGGACGGCACGCGCAGGTGGAGGTGCGCGATGGACGAGGTACTGGCTCGCAGCGGGATCTTCCAGGGCGTCGACCCGGAGGCTGCCGAGGCGCTCGCCAAGGAGATGGAGACGCTCGAGGTCCGCAAGGGCGAGATCGTCTTCAACGAGGGCGAGCCCGGAGACAGCCTCTACATCCTGCTGTCCGGCAAGATCAAGGTGGGTCGCCGGGCGGCCGACGGCCGGCAGAACCTGATCGCCGTGATGGGCCCGTCGGACATGGTGGGCGAGCTGTCACTCTTCGACCCCGGCCCGCGTACGGCGACGGCCACCGCGGTCACCGACACCCGGCTGGTGCGGCTGCGCAAGCAGGCCCTGCGCCCGTGGCTGAACAACCGGCCGGAGATCGCCGAGCAGCTGCTCCGGGTGCTCGCCCGCCGGCTGCGGCGGACGAACGACTCGCTGGCCGACCTGATCTTCACCGACGTGCCCGGTCGCGTCGCCAAGAACCTGCTCCAGATGGCCGGCCGCTTCGGCACCCGCGACGGCGGCGTGCTCCGGGTGACCCACGACCTCACCCAGGAGGAGATCGCCCAGCTCGTGGGCGCCTCCCGGGAGACCGTCAACAAGGCGCTGGCCGACTTCGCCTCGCGCGGCTGGCTGCGCCTGGACGGCAAGAGCATCATCATCCTCGACCCGGAGCGCCTGGCCCGCCGCGCCCGCGTCTGACCCACCGCGGCCGGGTTGCACCCGGCCGCCTCGGCACCATCGCACCGGTCCGGCCGCACGCCTGCGGCCGGGCCGGTTCGCGTTCCGGGGGCGCTCGGCCGCCGGAGCCCTCGTCTGCCCGTCTGCCCGTCTGCCCGGGGCAGAATCGCTGGACTCCGGCCGGGCCGGTGGGCATGGTGGAGCGATGCTGGACCGTGTCGCCGTCCTCTCCGACATCCACGGGGTGCTGCCCGCGCTGGAGGCCGTGCTGGCCGAGCCGGACGTCGCCGCCGCCGACCTGATCGTGCTCACCGGCGACATCGCCGCCGGACCGCAGCCGGTCGAGGTGCTCGACCTGCTCGCCGGCCTCGGCGACCGGGTCTGCTGGGTGCGCGGCAACGCCGACCGCGAGCTGGTCGAGGCGCGCGCCGGCCGCAAGTCGCCGATCGACGTCTCGAACTGGGCCGCCGAGCAGCTCCGCGCCGACCACCTCGCCCGGCTGGCGGCGTTGCCGCTGACGGTGACCCTGGAGGTCGCCGGCCTGGGTCCGGTGCTCTTCTGCCACGCCACGCCCCGCGACGACGAGGAGGTCGTGCTCGTCGACTCCCGGATGGAGCGCTGGGCGGAGGTGCTCGCCGGGGTGCCGGACGAGGTGGGGACGGTGGTCTGCGGGCACACCCACATGCCGTTCACCCGGCTGGCCGACCGGCGGCTGGTCGTCAACCCCGGCAGCGTCGGGATGCCCTACGGCGGACCCGGCGCTTTCTGGGCGCTGCTCGGGCCCGGGGTGCACCTGCGCCGTACCCGTTTCGACGTGGACGCCGCCTGCGCCCGGGTGGCTGCCGAGTCGGACTTCCCCGACGCCGCCGAGTGGGCGGACGAGTACCTGCGCTCCCGGCACAGCGACGCCGACGCGCTCGCGGTGTTCGCCCCCCGCGACGGCCGCTGACCGGCGCGCCCGGCGGCGCACCTCCGTCGCCGACGTCGCGGTCTGCGTTCCTCAGTTCCGGGGCGCAGAGATGAGACGCGGGTCCATGGCTCCGCTCAGCCAGGCACGCAGGACCCCGTTGAACACCAACCGGTCGGTGAGCGCCACCAGCTGTGGCTGCCACATCCGGTTCGCGACGTTGCCGCCGTGCAGCATCACCAGCGGACGCCCCGCCACGTCCGTCTCGGGACGGTGCACCTCGGGAAAGCCACTCATGCGATCTCCTCCTCGACGGCGTCGAGCCGGGCAGCGCAGAGCCCGACCGCGCTCGGGAGCCTCGGGCGCGTACCGCCGCTCCACCGACGCCGCCCTGGAGTGGGCCAGGCGGAAGGTGCGGTCCGCAAAAAGTCAGTCTTGACTGTTTGTTTCGGCGGCGGCACGCTGTCCCCGTGTCCGTCGCATCGACCCGCGTCCCTCAACAGGAGCGCAGCCGCGCCACCCGGACCCGGCTGTTGGAGGCGACCGTCGAGTGCCTGGTGGAGCACGGCTGGGCAGGCACCACCACCACCGTCGTCGCGGCCCGCGCCGGCGTCTCGCGCGGGGCCCAGCTCCACCACTACCCCACCAAGGCCGCGCTGGTCACCGCCGCCGTCGCACACCTGACCGAACGCCGGGCCGAGGAGCTGCGCACCGAGGCCGAGGCGCTGCCGCCCGGCCCGCAGCGCCTCGACCGGGTGATCGACCTGCTCGGCGCGGCCTTCACCGGCCCGCTCTTCGTCGCCGCCCTCGAGCTGTGGGTCGCCGCGCGCACCGACCGGGAGCTGCGCGAGGCGCTGGTGCCGCTGGAGGCCCGGGTCGGCCGCGAGATGCACCGGCTCACCGTCGCGCTGCTCGACGTGGACGAGCGCCGCCCGGGCGTACGCGAGGCGGTGCAGGCGACGCTGGACCTGCTCCGCGGGCTGGGCGTGGCCAACCTGCTCAGCGACGACTCGTCCCGCCGCACCGCCCTGCTGCACACCTGGAAGCGCCAACTCGCCGCCCTGCTCACGCCCTGACCGCCGCCCTGACCGGCCCGTCCCGCACCGGAGGCACCATGGTCGACCTCAAGGACCTGCTCGCGGATCTGGCCGACGAGGCCGAGCAGCTGGACGGCCTGGTGGGTGGCCTGTCGCCGGGCGACTGGGCACGCCCGACCCCGGCACCCGGCTGGAGCATCGCGCACCAGATCGCCCACCTCGCCTGGACCGACCGGGTGGCGCTGCTCGCCGCCACCGACCCCGAGGCGTTCTTCGCGTCCGTGGCCGCCGCCCCCGACCCGGCCCGGCTCGTCGACGCCGGCGCGGAGGAGTTCCTCGCCCCGCCGGCCGAGCTGCTGCCCCGCTGGCGTGCCGGTCGGGCCGCCCTCGCCGCCGCGCTGGCGGGCGTGCCGGAGGGCGGGAGGCTGCCCTGGTTCGGCACCCGGATGTCGCCCGCCTCGATGGCCACCGCCCGGATCATGGAGACCTGGGCGCACGGTACGGACGTGGCGGACGCGCTCGGCGTCACCCGCGCCGCCACGGCCCGGCTGCGGCACGTCGCGCACCTCGGCTTCCGCACCCTCGGGCACAGCTTCGCCGCCCACGGCCGGCCGGTGCCCGCGGCGCCGGTCCGGGTCGAGCTGGCCGCGCCCGACGGCGACACCTGGGCGTACGGGCCGGCGGATGCCACCGACCGGGTCACCGGCCCGGCGCTCGCCTTCTGCCTGCTGGTCACCCAGCGGCGGCACCGCGTCGACCTGACCCTGTCGGCGACCGGCCCGGTCGCCGACGAGTGGCTGGACGTCGCGCAGGCGTTCGCCGGCCCACCCGGCGCCGGCCGCCCGCCACAGGCCGCCACAGCAGGCGCGACCGAAACCACGGGCGGCGCGGGCCGGGTACCGGCATGAGCGGCGTGCTGCGCGTCGGCAACGCCTCCGGCTTCTACGGCGACCGGTTCAGCGCGTGGCGGGAGATGCTCGACGGCGGCGAACTCGACGTGCTGACCGGGGACTACCTGGCCGAGCTGACCATGCTGATCCTCGGCCGGGACCGGCTGCGTGACCCGTCCCTCGGTTACGCGAAGACCTTCCTGCGCCAGCTCGAGGGATGCCTCGGCAGCGCCCTGGACCGGGGCGTACGGATCGTCACCAACGCCGGCGGGCTGAACCCGGCCGGTCTGGCCGCCGCGATCGGGTCGCTCGCCGACCGGCTCGGCCTGACCGTACGCGTCGGCCACGTCGAGGGCGACGCCCTCCCCCGCCCGGACGCGCTCACGGCCAACGCCTACCTCGGGGCGTACGGCATCGCCGCCTGCCTGGACGGCGGGGCCGACGTGGTGGTCACGGGCCGGGTCAGCGACGCGTCCCTGGTGGTCGGGCCGGCCATCGCCCGGTTCGGCTGGGGGCGCGACGACCTGGACGCGCTGGCCGGGGCGACCGTCGCCGGCCACCTCGTCGAGTGCGGGGCACAGGTGACCGGGGGGAACTTCAGCTTCTTCACCGAGTTGCCCGACGGCGGGCACCGCCCCGGCTTCCCGGTCGCGGAGCTGCACCCGGACGGCTCCTGCGTGATCACCAAGCACCCCGGCACCGGCGGCGCGGTCACCGTGGAGACCGTCACCGCCCAACTGCTGTACGAGGTCGGCGGGCCGGCCTACCTCGGGCCGGACGTGGTGACCCGGCTCGACACGGTCGAGCTGAGCGCCGACGGGCCGGACCGGGTGCGGGTGAGCGGCGTCCGGGGCACCCCGCCGCCGGGGACGCTCAAGGTGGGCGTCAACAACCTCGGTGGCTTCCGCAACTCGATGACCTTCGTCCTCTGTGGGCTCGACATCCCCGCCAAGGCGGCCCTGGTCCGGGGCCAGGTGGAGGAGGCGGTCGGCAAGGAGGGGCTGGAGTTCACCCTGGCCCGCACCGACCACCCCGATGCCACCGACACCGAGGCCGCGAGCGCGCTGCTGCACGTACACCTGCGGGACGGCGACCGGGCGCGGGCCGGGCGGGCCTTCTCGGCGGCCGCGGTGGAACTGGCCCTGGCCTCCTACCCGGGCTGCACGCTGACCACGCTGCCCGGCGACGCGACGCCCTACGGGGTGTTCACCGCCGACACCGTGCCGCAGGACGCGGTGCCGCACGTCGCGGTGCTGCCCTCCGGGGAGCGGCTGCCGGTCCCGCCGCCGCCCCGCACCGCCGGCACGCCCGACGGGCCGGCGCCCGCCACCAATCCGCCGCCGCCCGCGTCGGCCGACCCGGCGGCGGCCGACGACCGACGCGGGGCCGACCCGGGGCGGCCCGCGGCCCCGGCCGACCGCCCGACCCGGCGCGCGCCGCTCGGCGAACTGGTCGGGGCCCGCTCCGGCGACAAGGGCGGCGACGCCAACCTCGGCGTCTGGGCCCGCACCGACGCGACGTGGTCGTGGCTGCGCGGCTGGCTCACCGAGGCCCGCCTGCGCGAGTTGCTGCCGGAGACCGCCCCGCTGGCCGTGGAGCGGTACGAGCTGCCGAACCTGCGGGCGGTCAACTTCGTCGTCCGGGGGCTGCTCGGGCAGGGGGTGGCCGCCTCCACCCGGTTCGACCCCCAGGCCAAGGCGCTCGGCGAGCTGCTCCGCTCCCGGGTCGTCGACCTGCCGGCGGACCTCGCACCCGGGGCGGCCGGCACGACCATCATCCGGGAGGAACCGTGACCATCGTCGACACCCCGGAACGGCGGCAGCTCCGCGAACTGACCCGGGCCTTCGTCACGCGGGAGGTGCTGCCGCACCTCGACGACTGGGAGCGGGCCGGCGAGGTGCCCCGCTCGCTGCACGAGACGGCCGCGAAGATCGGCCTGCTCGGCGTCGGCTTCCCGGAGGCGGTCGGCGGCAGCGGCGGCGACCTGCTCGACTCGATCATCGTCACGGAGGAGGTGATCCGCTCCGGCGGCTCGTCCGGGCTGATCGCCGCGCTGTTCACCCACGGCATCGCGCTGCCGCACATGGTGGCCTCCGGTGACGCCGACCTCGTCGACCGGTACGTCCGCCCCACCCTCGCCGGCACGATGATCGGCGCGCTGGCGATCACCGAACCGGACGGCGGCTCCGACGTACTGGCCATCCGCACCTGCGCCCGCCGGGACGGCGACCACTACGTGGTCAACGGGTCCAAGACCTACATCACCAGCGGCGTCCGCGCCGACTTCGTGACCACCGCCGTCTGCACCGACTTCCCCGGATCCGGGTCGCTCAACCTGCTGGTGATCGAGAAGGGCGCCCCGGGCTTCACCGTTGGGCGGCGGCTGGAGAAGCTGGGCTGGCACTGCTCGGACACGGCCGAGTTGTCCTTCGTGGACGTACGGGTGCCGGTCACCAACCGGATCGGTCCCGAGGACACGGCCTTCCTGGCGATCATGCAGAACTTCGCCAGCGAGCGCCTGTCGCTCGCCACGCAGGCGTACGCCACCGCGCAGCGCTGCGTCGAGCTGGCCACCCGCTGGTGCCGGGACCGGTCCACGTTCGGCCGTCCCCTGGCGAGCCGGCAGCTCGTCCGGCACCGGCTGGCCGAGATGCACACCCGCACCGAGGCGGCGCGGGCGTACGTGCACCAGGTGGCGGCGCGGGTGGCGGCCGGCGAGCCGGTGGTGACCGAGGTGGCGATGGCGAAGAACGTCGCCGTGGCGGCCTGCGCCGAGGTGGTCGACCAGGCGCTCCAACTGCACGGCGGCTTCGGCTACCTGCGCGACGCCGAGGTGGAGCGGCACTACCGGGACGCGCGGATCCTCGGCATCGGCGGCGGCACCACCGAGATCATGAACGAGATCATCGCGAAGGGCATGGGCCTGTGAGTGCGAGGAGTGAGCCGGGTTTGCGAGCCCCGCAGTCACGAACGAAGGACGCTCCGTGAGTGCGAGGAGTGAGCCGGGTTTGCGAGCCCCGCAGTCACGAACGAAGGAGGCTCCGTGACGACTCTGCGGAGCGCGGTCGACCCGTCCTCGCCCGGCCACCGGGCCAACCGGGAAGCCCTGCTGGAGCGCCTCGCCGAGCTGGAGGCCGCCCTCGACCAGGCCCGGGCCGGCGGCGGGGAGAAGTACGTGACCCGCCACCACCGGCGGGGCAAGCTGCTGCCCCGGGAACGGATCGAGCTGCTCCTCGACCGGGACAGCCCGTTCCTGGAGCTGTCCCCGGTGGCGGCGTACGGCACCGACTTCCCCGTCGGCGCGAGCGTGGTGACCGGCATCGGGGTGGTCGAGGGCGTCGAGTGCCTCGTCGTCGCCAACGACCCGACCGTACGCGGCGGCGCGGTGAACCCGTGGTCGCTGGCCAAGACCCGCCGGGCCGGCGAGATCGCCCTGGCCAACCGGCTGCCGATGGTGAACCTGGTCGAGTCGGCCGGCGCCGACCTGCCCACCCAGGCGGAGATCTTCATTCCGGGCGGCCGGGTGTTCCGCGACCTGACCCGGCTCTCCGCGGCGAGGATCCCCACGGTCAGCGTGGTCTTCGGCAACGCGACCGCCGGGGGCGCGTACGTGCCGGGGATGTCCGACCACGTGATCATGATTCGGGACCGGTCGCAGGTCTACCTGGCCGGGCCGCCGCTGGTGAGGATGGCCACCGGCGAGGTCACCGACGACGAGTCCCTCGGCGGGGCGGCGATGCACGCCACCACGTCCGGACTGGCGGACTTCCTGGCCGCCGACGAGCGGGACGGCATCCGGCTGGCCCGGCAGTGCGTACGCCGGCTCAACTGGCGCAAGCAGGGCCCGCCGCCGCGCAACCCGGCCCCGGCGTCCCCGAGATACGACCCCGAGGAGCTGCTCGGCATCGCCAGCGCCGACCTGAAGGTGCCGTTCGACCCGCGCGAGGTGCTGGCCCGGGTGCTGGACGGCAGCGAGTTCGACGAGTTCAAGCCCCACTACGGCACCGCCCTGGTCACCGGTTGGGGCGAGCTGCACGGCTGGCCCGTCGGGGTGCTGGCCAACGCACGGGGCGTGCTGTTCAGCGAGGAGGCGCAGAAGGCGGCGCAGTTCATCCAGCTCGCCAACACCGCCGACACCCCGCTGGTCTTCCTCCAGAACACCACCGGATTCATGGTGGGCACCGAGTACGAGCAGCGCGGCATCATCAAGCACGGCGCCCTGATGATCAACGCGGTGTCGAACTCGACCGTGCCGCACCTGACGGTGAACCTGGGCGCCTCCTACGGCGCCGGCAACTACGGCATGTGCGGCCGGGCGTACGAGCCCAGGTTCCTGTTCACCTGGCCGAACGCCAGGTCGGCGGTGATGGGCCCGGCGCAGCTCGCCGGCGTGCTGTCCATCGTGGCGCGGCAGGCCGCCGCCGCCCGGGGCCGGGACTACGACGAGGAGTCCGACACCGCGATGCGGATGATGGTCGAGCAGCAGATCGAGTCGCAGTCCGGCGCGCTGTTCCTCTCCGGCCGGCTCTACGACGACGGGGTGATCGACCCCCGCGACACCCGTACCGTCCTCGGGCTCTGCCTGTCGGCGGTCCACAACGCACCGGTGCGGGGCGCCGACGGCTTCGGCGTCTTCCGGATGTGACCCCCCGTGAGCGCGAGGAACGCAGCGGAGCGGAGTCCCGCAGTCGCGAACGAAAGGCAGGCGCCGCGCGAATGATCACCCGACTCCTCGTGGCCAACCGGGGCGAGATCGCCCGCCGGGTCTTCGCCACCTGCCGGGCGCTCGGCATCGACACGGTGGCCGTGCACTCCGACGCCGACGCCGACGCGCCGTTCGTCGCCGAGGCCGACCACGCCGTCCGGCTGCCCGGGAAGACGCCCGTCGAGACGTACCTGCGGATCGACCTGGTCCTCGACGCGGCCCGGCGGGCCGGCGCGGACGCCGTCCACCCCGGCTACGGCTTCCTCGCCGAGAACGCCGACTTCGCCCAGGCCGTGACCGACGCGGGGCTGACCTGGGTCGGCCCGCCGGCCAAGGCGATCGCCGCCATGGGCGACAAGGTGGAGGCGAAGGCGCTGCTCGCCGAGGCGGGCGTGCCGATCCTGCCCACCTGGACCGACGCCGACGAGATCACGGACTTCCCGGTGCTGGTCAAGGCGTCGGCCGGCGGCGGCGGGCGCGGCATGCGCGTCGTCCGCGACGCCGCCGACCTCGCCGAGGCCGTCGCCTCCGCGCGCCGCGAGGCGGCGGCGGCGTTCGGCGACGGCACGGTCTTCGTCGAGCGGTACGTCGAGCGGGGACGGCACGTCGAGGTGCAGATCTTCGGCGACCGGCACGGGACGGTGGTCGCCCTCGGCGAGCGGGAGTGCTCGATCCAGCGCCGGCACCAGAAGATCGTCGAGGAGGCCCCGGCGGTCGTCCCGGCCGACCTGCGCCGGCGGCTGCACGAGGCGGCCGTCGCGGCCGGTCGGGCGGTCGACTACGTCGGGGCGGGCACGGTGGAGTTCCTGCTCGCCCCGACCGGCGAGTTCTTCTTCCTGGAGATGAACACCCGCCTCCAGGTCGAACACCCGGTCACCGAGCTGGTCACGGGGCTCGACCTGGTCCGGTTGCAACTGCTGGTCGCCGAGGGCGAGCCGCTTCCGGAGGCGGCGGTGCACCCGATGACGCGCGGCCACGCGATCGAGGTACGCCTCTGCGCCGAGGACCCGGCGCGGGGCTGGCGACCGGCGACCGGCGCCCTGCACCGGTTCGCGGTGCCCGGGGTGGCCGCCGAGTTCGGCCCGCTGCCCGGCCCGGGCCTGCGGCTCGACTCCGGCGTGGTCGACGGCTCGACGGTCGGCGTGCACTACGACTCGATGCTGGCCAAGCTGGTCGCGTGGGGGCAGACCCGCGCCGAGGCGACCCGGGCGCTGGCGGGCGCGCTGGCCCGCGCCGAGCTGCACGGCGTCACCACCAACCGGGACCTGCTGGTGCGGGTGCTGCGCAGCCCCGCGTTCGGCGCGGCGGAGCTGGACACCGGCTTCCTCGACCGGCACCCGGAGGTCTTCGCCCCGCTGCTGCCGGCCGACGGGCTGCCGCTCGCGGCGCTGGCCGCGGCGCTCGCGGGCGCCGCCGGCCGCCGCGCCGCCGCGCCGGTGCTGGCCGGGCTCCCCTCCGGCTGGCGGAACGTGCCGGCGCTCCCCCAGGTCGCCCGCTTCGCCGGCCCCGGCGACGAGGAGATCGAGGTCCGCTACCGGCTGGACCGCGCGGGCACGCTCGCCGAGTGGTCCACGCGCCCCGCGACCGATGCCACGGTCGGCCTGGTCGAGGCCGCGCCCGACCGGGTGCTGCTCGACGTCGACGGCGTGCGGCGGGCGTACCGCGTACGCCGGGTGGGGTCGGCGGTCTTCGTGGACGGCCCGGACGGGGCGGCGGGCCTGGCCGAGCTGCCGCGCTTCCCGGAGCCCACCGCGGAGCTGGCGGCCGGGTCGCTGGTCGCGCCGCTGCCCGGCGCGGTGACCCGGGTGCACGTCGAGGTCGGCCAGCGGGTGGCGGCCGGCGACCTGCTGCTGACCCTGGAAGCGATGAAGCTCGAGCATCCCGTGCTCGCCCCGACCGACGGTGTGGTCGCCGAGCTGCCGGTGCCCGCCGGCGGGCAGGTCGACACGGGCGCCGTGCTGGCCGTGGTCGACCCCGAGTGACCCTGGAGGCCCCGCGATGAACTTCGACCTCACCCCCGAGCAGGACCAGCTCCGCGACGCGGTCCGCGCGCTGGGCCGGCGGTACGGCCACGACTACTTCGTCACCCGGGCCAAGGCCGGCCAGCACACCACCGAGCTGTGGGACGAGGCCGGCCGGCTGGGCTACCTGGGGGTCAACGTGCCCACCGAGTACGGCGGCGGCGGGGGCGGGATCACCGAGCTGGCCATCGTCTGCGAGGAGCTGGCGGCGGCCGGCTGCCCGCTCCTGCTGCTCGTGGTCTCCCCCGCCATCGCCGCCACGGTGATCACCAGGCACGGCACCGAGGAGCAGCGCAAGCGTTACCTGCCCGGCTTCGCCGACGGCTCGCTGAAGGTGGCCTTCGCCATCACCGAGCCGGAGGCCGGGTCGAACTTCCACCGGCTGGGCACGGTGGCCCGCCGCGACGGCGACGACTGGCTCGTCTCCGGCCGCAAGTGCTACATCTCGGGCGTCGACGAGGCGTCGTACGTGCTGGTGGTGGCGCGGACCGGGGGCTCGGCGACCGGGAGGCTGAAACCGGTGCTGTTCATGGTGCCGACCGACGCGCCGGGGCTGACCCGGTCCAAGCTGGACATGGAGATCGTGTCCCCGGAGAACCAGTTCCTGCTCTACCTCGACGACGTGCGGGTGCCCGCCGACGCGCTGGTCGGCGAGTCCCTGGACGCCGGCCTGCCGGCGCTGTTCGCCGGGCTCAACCCGGAGCGGATCACGGTCGCCGCGATGGGCGCCGGCACCGGCCGGTACGCCATCGAGCGGGCCTCGGAGTACGCCGCCGCCCGCACGGTCTGGGGCGGCCGGAGCATCGGCTCGCACCAGGGCGTCGCGCACCCGTTGGCGCACGCGGCCGTGCAGGTCGAGCTGGCCCGGCTGATGATCTACAAGGCGGCCACCCTCTACGACGCCGGCCGGGACCTGGAGGCCGGGGTGGCCGGCAACATGGCCAAGTACGCGGCCGGGGAGGCGGCGGCGCTGGCCGTCGACACCGCCGTCCAGGTGCACGGCGGGGCCGGCATGACCACCGAGTACGGGGTGGCGACGCTGCTCGGCGCGGTGCGGGCCGGCCGCATCGCCCCGGTCAGCCGGGAGATGATCCTCAACTTCGTCGCCCAGCACGTCCTCGGCCAGGACAAGTCGTACTGACCCCGGCATGTCGGGCCGGGCTACGCCGCGACCTCGGCGAGGAACTCGCGCAGCGCGTCGGCCACCAGGTCGGGGGCCGTCATCGTCGCGAAGTGCGACTGGCCTGGCCAGCTGACCCGGCGCGCCGCGGGAAGAGCCGCGGCCAGGGCGTTCATCGTGGTGGGCATCGGCTCCCAGGTGTCGGCGCCCTGCATCAGCAGTGTCGGGACGGTGATGGACGACCAGCGGGCCGCGTCCGGGCTGTCGTCGGCCAGCGCCTCGAGGTCGTGCAGCCAGCCGAGCGCCGAGCGCCGGGCCTCGATCGGGTCGGGCCGTTGGTCGCCCGCTGCGGCCGCGAACGCCGCGACGATCGGGGGCGGCACCCGGGTCACCTCGTTGAGCACCGCGAACATCTCGCCCGCGTCGTCCCGCCCGAAGGCCGCCTGATAGCGGGCGAGCAGCGGCGCGATCGACTCACCGGCCGCGAACAGCGGCGGCTCGAAGACGGCCAGCGAGCGCAGCCGGCCCGGCTCGGCTGCCGCGGCGTGCAGCGCCAGCGTGGCGCCGTAGGAGCCGCCGACCAGGTGCACCGGCTGCCCCGCCGCCTCGGTCACGGCCATCAGGTCGGCGACCTCGTCCTTGAACGACTTGCGGCCGGGCGGGACGTCGCTGGGGCCGTACCCGCGCCGGGCCGGCATCCACAGCTCGTACGACCCGGCGAGCCGCCCGGCGACCGGAGCCCAGGAGTGCAGGCCGCCGCCGGAGCCGTGCAGAAGGACCACGGGGTCGCCCGCGCCCGCCCGCCGGACCACCAGCCGGGTGCCGTCCACCGACCGGACTTCCTGGTCGTTGCTGTTCATGGTTGCGTTCCCTTGGTCGTGGGCCAGTTGTCGAGTGCCGTGTGGACGGCGTCGAGGACGCCGCGCCAGGACGCGTCGAGGTCGCGGGGGTGCCCGAACCCCTCGGCCCGCTCGAGCGTCGCGAACCCGTGGAGCGTGCTGCGCACGAACCGGATCGCATCGGTCAGGGCGGGCTCCTCGAGCCCGTACCCACGCAGCGTCGCGTAGCTCAGCTCGATCATGCGCAGGTGCCCGGCCGAGTTCCTGCCCACCTCGGGCGGCAGTTGGAGTTGGGTCGCGGCGTACTGCCCAGGGTGGGTCACGGCGAACGCCCGGTAGGCGTCGGCGAAGCCGATCAGTGCCTGGCGCCCGGAGCAGCCGGCCACCGCGAGCGCGAGACGGTCGGCGAACGCCGCCGCCGCCCGAACCGCGACCTGGTGCAGCAGCGCCTCCCGGCTGCGGACGTGCCCGTAGATGCTGGCGTCGGCGACCCCGAAGTGGCGGGCGACGGCCGCGACCGTGAGCCGCTCCAGCCCCAGCGAGTCGGCCAGCTCGGCTGCGGCCGCCGAGACGCGCTCGGTGGTCAGACCCTGTCGTGGCACGGCAATCCTTGGGGGACTCGGTTGAACCTAGGAGCCCTAGGATAACAGCCGTCGCCCGGCCGCGTCGGTGGCAACGCCAGGTAGCCGCGGCACCGCGCCTCGGCCGCTCACCCGGGGTCGTCGAACCGCCCGGAAAGGTGTGTCAGCCGGCCGATCGACCGTGGTAGCCTTCGGCCCGACATTGATGCGACACCGGATCGGTGGGGAGAAAGGGGGGTGAGGTTGATGACCGCGAAGGCGGCTGCTGCTGCGTGCAGCGCCCGGACCAATCTCGCGTCCCGGGCCTCGGCCTGACCCAGCTGATTTCCCGTTCGACGGGACGTTCGATCCCGACCGGGTTACGCCGGTGTCTGTCGGGGCCCCTCTTCCGAAGGGTCTCTTCCGTTGTCATCACCATCTTCCGCGCCGATCCCGTCCTCGAACGCGCTGCGTTCGTACGGGTGGGACGAGGCGTACGAACACGCTTTCGCCGAGCACCGGGCCGCCGGCTTGCGGCCCGCCCGCGTCGTGCTGGTCGACCGTGGCCAGGCCACGGTGGTCACCGCCACCGGCTCGGTGCGCGCCACCTGGTCGGCACACGCCGGCCCGGCGCCGGCCCTGCTCCCGTGTACCGGGGACTGGGCCGCCGTCACCACCGCCGCGCAGCCCGAGTTGGCTGCGTTGCTGCCCCGCCGGACCGCCATCGTGCGCTCCACGGCGTCGCGCACCTCCCGCCCGCAGGTCCTGGCCGCGAACGTCGACACGGTCGTCATCGCGGAGTCCGTCGCCACCCCCATCCCCGCGGGCCGGATCGAGCGGATGCTCGCGCTCGCCTGGGACAGCGGGGCGCTCCCGGTCGTCGTCCTGACCAAAGCCGACCTCGCCGAGCGCGACCCCGCCGAGGTACGCGAGGAGGTCGCCGCGCTGGCCCTCGGCGTCGACGTCCTGGTCACAAGCGTCGCCACAGGCGAGGGCCTGGACATCCTCGCCGCGGCGCTGACCGGGACGATCGTGCTGCTCGGGCCCTCCGGCGCGGGCAAGTCCTCGCTCGGCAACGCCCTGCTCGGCGCCGAACTGCTGGCCACCGGAGCGGTCCGCGCCGGTGACGGCAAGGGCCGGCACACCACCGTCCACCGCGAACTGCTTCCACTGCCGAACGGCGGCGTGCTCATCGACACCCCCGGCCTACGCGCGGTTGGCCTGCACGACACCGAAGACGGCATCCAGCAGGTCTTCGCCGAGATCGAGGAACTCGCCCGCGACTGCCGGTTCACCGACTGCCGGCACGTGAGCGAACCCGGTTGTGCGGTACGTGCGGCCATCGACGCGGGCACCCTGTCGCCGCGTCGGCTGGACAGCTACCGCAGACTCCAGCGCGAATCCGCCTGGGCGGCCTCGCGGGACGACGCACGACTGCGCGCGGAACGGGAGAACCACCGCAAGGCGGTCACCCGCCACCTCCGCGCAACCTACAGCTTCCGGGAGCAGCAGTCGTGACCGCCCGGCACACCGAGACGCACCCCCACGAGGAGTCGTACCCCGCCATGACCACCCGCATCTGGCACACCCGACTGGAAGCCGGACCGGACGACCGCGCCGCGATCCGCCGGATCAACCTGTCCGCGTTCCCCAGCCCGCTCGAGGCCGATCTGGTCGACGCGCTGCGCGAGGACCGGCAGGCGTGGCTGCCGTGGTCCTCGTGGCTCGCCGAGGACCCCGACGGCACCCCCGCCGGTTTCGCCCTGCTGACTCGATGCCACGTGGACGACGTACCGGCCCTGGCCCTCGGCCCGTGCGCGGTGCTGCCCGAACAGCAGCGCACGGGCGCCGGATCGGCGGCGATTCGCGCTGCTCTCGACGCCGCCCGGGCGGCGGGCGAGCACCTCGTCCTCGTCCTCGGTCACGCGCCCTACTACCCCCGGTTCGGCTTCACGCCCGCCTCCGGGTACGGAATCCGGCCGCCGTTCGACGTGCCGGACGAGAACATGATGGCGCTGGTACTCGACCCCGGTCGCCCTGTCCCGCGCGGAACCATCCGCTACGCGGCGGCCTTCGGCGTCTGACCTGCACCACCTCCGTCGGGCGCGGGGCGGGCCAACCGCCCCCACCCGACCAGGTCCGATCGGCACGGGCCGGGGTACGGCGGACGCCCGATCGTCCGCCGTACCCCGGGTCCTCAGCGGACGGTCAGCGAACCGACCGCCGGCAGCGGCGCGACCACCGGCGGGAGCCGCTTCGGCTCACCCCGGCCCGGCGCGCCCTCGGCCGCGAGGGCGCCCTTCGACGACTCCGCCCGTCGGGTGGCCGCCGGCTTCTCCGGCAGCTCGGCGAACGGCTGGATGTCGCCGGTGCAGACCGTGCCGTTCGCCGGCAGCGCGCCCCGGATCAGGTACGCGTCGACCGCCCCGGTCACGCAGGCCGAGGTCCCGTACGCGGTGTGCCCCCAGCTGTCGCTGCTCAGCAGGCGGCTGTTCGGCAGCAGCCGGGCCGTGCCCACCGCGCCCTGGTAGTTGGTCGACGGGTCCCAGTAGTTGCCGACCACCAGCACCGGGGCGGCGGTTCGCCGGTTGAACGGGCCCGGGTAGGCGTCCTCGTCGCGCACCGTCCACGTCTGCCGGGCGCAGGGCGAGGTGCCCCAGGTCCAGAGCCGACCGAAGTACGGGTCGCGCTTGTCGGCCTGCGCCGCCAGCGCCGGGAACGAGGCGGCGTCCGCCGGGTGGTAGGCGTCGGTGCAGTCCACCCCGAGGAAGGTCTCCAGCCCGTTGTTGTACGGGAAGTCGTAGCGGCGGGCCTGCTCGCGGGCCTTGGCGGCGAGCCGGGCCACGCCGGCGCGCGCCTGCCGGCGGGCGGCCGTGCCCGACGCCGGGTCGGTGAGCACGAGCAGTTCGGCGGTGAGGCCGACGAGCTGGTCGTAGCCGAAGGGGCTGTAGAGCGCGCCCAGGGTCGAGGAGACGAAGTCGGCGTAGGTGACCCGGACCGAGCCGAGGTCCGGGTCCTCGATCACCACCGGCTTGGCCCGCAGCCGCTTCGCCACCAGCTCGAACGACGCGAGGGGGTCGCCCTCGGCCAGCGGGCAGACCTCGGCGCCGGCCTTGTCGCAGCGCACGAGGATCTCGCGCAGCGCCTTGTACGACCCCTGGGCGCTGCGCAGCCGGTCCTCCTGGGACAGCGTGCGCGCCTTGCCCCGGCCGACCCACGCGTCCGCGTTGAGTACCCCGTCAATCGCCAGGGCACGGACCCGGTCCGGGAACATGTTGGCGTAGTACTGGCCGAGCGCGCTGCCGTAGCTGAACCCGAGAAAGGTGAGCTTCGGGTCGCCGACGGCGCGGCGCAGCACGTCCATGTCGCGGGCGACCTCGGCGGTCGACATCGCGCCGGTGAGCGGCCGGCCCGTGGTGGAGCAGCCCGTGCCGACGGCCTTCGAGGAGGCGACGTACGCCTTCTCCTCGGCCCTCGTCCACGGGAACGCCACGTTGAGCCCGGCGTACGCCCGGGTCTGTTCCTTGACCGACGGGAAGCACTTGACCTGCTGGCTCGCGCCGACGCCGCGCGGATCCACGCCGACGATGTCGAACCGGTCGAGCACCTCGTCTCCGAGGAAGTACGGCGCGGCGAGCGCGACGTCGGTGCCGGAGCCGCCGGGGCCGCCCGGGTTCAGGAAGAGGCTGCCGATCCTCCGCTGCTGGTCGCGGGCCTTCACCCGCAGCACGGCGATCTCGGTCGTCGGGCCGTTCGGCTTGTCGTAGTCCAGCGGGAGCTGGACGGTGGCGCACTCGGCGTAGTCGTAGCAGGCGTACCAGTCGAGGTCGGGCGTGGGCACCCGGTCGACCCGGCGTGCCTCCTCCGGGCTGGTCTGGTCGGACGTGACCGGGCGGCCCCAGCCGGTCAGGGTCGGTGTGGCGGCGGCAGCGGGCGCGACCGCCGATCCGGCGAGCATGACGCCGGCGATTCCCGCGGCGGCGAGGGACCGGGTTCGTCGTGGCATGTGGACCCTTCCGGTGGGCGACAGGACGGTCGGGGCGCGGCCCGACCCTTCGTCACTCTAGGGATCGCGGGCAATGAATACCGCCCGACAGGGGGCCACATATCCGACAATCCGCCGCCCGGTGTAACGAGTTTCCAACGCCCGGCGCTGTTGAAGCCTTGACGCGGCCCCGGTCGCGGCGGCGGACCCCGCCCGCTCCGCCGGCCCGGCTACCCGAGGCCGGCCATCCAGGCAGGTGCCGACGCGTCCACGCCGTCCGGCGCGTAGTCGTCCACCACCCGCCAGCCGTCGGCTCCACGGCGGAGCAGCAGGAAGCCGACGACCTCGCTGGCCGGGGCGCCCACTCCGTAGACCTCGCCGCCGTCCACAGTGGCCATTTTGATCGCGCAGACCGCGTCCGGGTCGGGTTTCGCCCGCTCGCACGGCCCGACGTAGCGGGCCCCCGAGGCGTCCGCGAGATGGCGGGCCACCGCCTGGTCGACGCTGGCGAATCCGCCCCCACCCGGGGACGACGCGCCGACCGCGGACGGCGACGCCACGGGCGCGGACGTGGTCACGGCGGGCGGCGCGGGCGTGGTCGCCGCCTCCGTCGGGCCGTCCGACCCGCAGGCGGCCAGCGCGCCCGACACCAGCACCGCGGCGACGAGCCGGGTAAACCGGGACACCGGCGCTCCTCTCCTCACACGAAACGATCTCCACAGGAGATCATCGCACCGGCGGCGGCGCCCCCGGTTGACAGCGGCCCCGGGGTGGACATGCTGGACGGGTGAGGTTTCCCAGGCCCGACGCGCGGACGAAGGCGGCCGTCGCGGCGCTGGCGGCGGTCTCGCTGCTGGCGACGCTGGTCGTGCGCGGTCGTCAGGATCTCTTCGGCGTGGTCCTGGCGCTGCTCTGCGTCCTGATGGTGATGATCGCGGCGGTGTCGGCGGCGGCGACCCGGCAGGGGGGCGGGCGGCAACGGGCGGTCCCGCCGACCGTCCCTGGGCAGCCGTCGGGCGGCCTGTACGGCATCGACGCGGACACGCTGGAGACGTTGGACGGCCGGGATGCGGTCCGCGCGATGCGCGAGCGCCACCGGGGGCGCGGCTCAGCGACCGGTGAGGGTGGGTGACGCGAGCGCGTCCAGCCCGCGCCCGGCCAGGCAGCGGTACGTCCGGTCGGCGCCGGCCCCGGTCGGGGGCAGCACCTCCAGGTTCCAGCCGTCGGCGTAGCTCATCCCGCTGGTGAGTCGGAAGGTGGTCTCGTTGCAGACCCGGCGCACCGCCGGGGCCTCGCTGACCCGGGCGTGGTCCGCGCCGACCAGGGTGTCGGGGAGCCTGCCCTCGGCGTAGCTCTCCCAGGTGTGGTCGCCGTCGCAGGGGACCCGGGCCGCACTGGCCCGCGCGCCGCGCACCTCCATCGGCCCGAAGCACTCCAGCTCGTCGGCGCAGCCCGCCCCGTCGGGCAACCCGGTGGCCGCGGCGCAGGCGGGCAGGACCCCGCTCGTCGCGGCCACGCCGGCCGTCGGGGACGGGGCCGGGGTGGACGCCGCCCCGGCGAGCCAGGCGCCGGCGCTGGCCGAGGCGGCCAGCGCGACCATGCCGGCGCCGCCGAGGAACCAGCGCCGCCGGCGCCGCCGGCCGGGGGTGGGCACCGTCGGGTGCATGTCCTCCACCGGCGGTCGGGGGGCGGGCCGGGCCGGGCGGCCGGCGGCGTACGGGCCGGAGGCGGCGGAACCGCCGCCGACCGGGTAACCGGGCGCCGGCGCGCCGCTGGCCGGCGGACCGGCCGGGTCGAGTGCCAGGCCGACCAGCAGGTCCCGCAGCTCGACGGCCGACGGGCGCTCCCCCGGGTCGTTGGACATGCCGACCCGGAGCACGTCGATCAGCTCGTCCGGCACGCCGGGCAGGCCGGGGACCGGCTGGTGGAACATCTCCAGCACCGTCACCAGGCTCGGATTGCGCTCGGACTGCCAGCGCGGCGGGCGGCCGTGCATGACCGCGTAGAGGGTCGCGCAGAGGGCGTAGACGTCGACGGCGGGAGACGGCGGCGCGTGGTTGAACATCTCCGGCGGCGCGTACGCCGGGGTGAGCACCTCCAGGGCGACCGAGGCGTCGCGCATCTCGGCCACCACGGCCAGCCCGAAGTCGGCCAGCACCGCCGAGTTGAAGTGCGAGTAGAGGATGTTCGCCGGCTTGACGTCGCGGTGCAGCACGCCGGCCGCGTGCGAGTGGGCGACCGCGTCGGCGATCTTGATGCCGAGGTCGCGGGCCTCGGCCGGCCCGAGCGGCGACGTCCGCATCCGCTCCGCGTACGAGCCGTCGCAGAGCTCCATGATCAGGTATGGGTGCTGGTCGACCGTGACCCCGACGTCGAAGAGGTCCACCACGTGCGGGTGGGACGACATCCGCCCGGCGGCCCGCGCCTCGCGCAGGAACCGGGCCTGGTCCCGCTCGCTGTCCAGGGTGCGATTCTCCACCTTGACCGCGACCTCGCGCCCCACCGAGATCTGGGTCGCCTTGTAGATCGTCGCGTAGCCTCCCCGGGCGAACACCTTCAAATCGGTCAGACCGGGCACGATGGGCAACGGCAGGGCGCCGGGCGGGGTCGCGGTCACAGTCAGAAAATACCCAACGGGACGGGCCGCTCAGTGCACCGCGTCGGGGGCCGGGGCGGCACCAGCGGAAAGAACGCTCCCGCCCCCGCCGGCCACCGGGCCCGCGCGCCGTGCGTCCCACCAGAGCCCGGCGGCGGTCGCCACCGCGCCGAGGCCCTCCCAGGCGGCCACCCCGAAGAACCGGCCGGGCGCGATGCCCGCCAGCACCCCGATGGTGAACACGGTGAACGTGACCAGCCGGAACACCACGGTGAAGCGGTAGAACGGGCGCCACTCGGTCGCGGTGGCAAGCAGGTAGTAGACCCCCATGTTGAACGAGGCCACCGAGGAGGCCAGGAGGAAGGCGCCGGTGTGGTCACCTGCCGCGCGGGTCGCCGGCACCTCGAAGCCGAGCAGGCGCAGCAGCGCCTCGGGCCAGAGCAGCCCGACCGCGCCCATGAGCAGGGCCAACACGCCGAAGACCGCGATCGTCCATCCCGCGGCCGAACGCGGCAACCTCATCCCGGCCCCTCCCAGACCCGGCGCGGTCGACATCGGACCGCCCCTCCGGCCTGACACGCTATCGACCACCCCCGACACGCCACATCACCGGAACCGCCAGACCTGCCCCGGCGCGTGCGCCGCCGACCCGGCCAGCGGTCAGCCGGTGGCGAGGCGGGCGCGGAGAGCGTCGGCGGCGGCGCGCTCGCTGCGCTGCTCGGTCCCGTACGCCAGGCGCACCGCCTCCTCGGCGGCGGCCAGCGCCTCCGCCGGTCGGCCGCACGCGGCCAGCGCCTCGGCGAGCACCATCGCGCCGACCACCTGGCTGCGCACGTCCTCGGCCGGGGCGGCGACCGCCCGCCGGGCCCAGTCCAGCGCCTGCTCGCGCTGGCCGTGGGCGAGCAGCGCGGCGGCGTACCGGGCCATCGTCTGGCGGCGGGAGAAGAGCAGCGAGGGCACGGTGGCGGCGACGGTGGCGACCGGGGCGAGCAGCCCGACCGCGGTGGCGGAGTCGCCCGCGGCCAGCCGGGCGGTGGCCAGCAGCACCCGGGGCGCCACCTGGGCGGGCGCCTGCGGGTTGTGCGGCTCGACGGCGGTCAGCACCGAGCGGGCGGCACGTTCGGCCGTGTCGTAGTCGCCCATGTCCAGCGCCACGAACCCCCGCAGCGTGCCGGCCATCCCGGTCAGCAGCGGGTGCGACGTGCGCTCGGCGTACCCCACCGCGTCGGTGAGCAGGTCGGCCGCGTGTTCCGGCTCGCCCAGCCCGCGCGCCACCACGCCCCGTACGACCAGCGCGAAGCCCTGCCCCCAGTCGTCGGAGGCGGCGGCGAACTCCCGGTACGCGCGGCGGGCCCCCCGGTCGGCCTCGCCCAGCTCGCCCAGCTCGGCGGTGGCGTACGCCTCCACCGCCCGCAGCGTGCCCACCGCCCACCCCTCGCCGACCCGCTCACCGAACGGCAGGAAGACCCGCGCCATCCGGCACGCCTCCCGCAGCCGACCCGCCAGCAGCCGGGCGAACGCGGTGGTGCCGCGCAGCCACGCCCGCCCGTACGGGTCCTTCAGCTCGGCGAAGAGCCGGGCGGCCCGGCCGAGCACCGCGTCCGTCCCGGCGAAGTCGCCCCGGGTGGTGGTGACCCAGGCCAGGTTCTGCAACGACCACGCCTGCCCCCGGCGGTCCTGCGCCTGGAGGCTCACCTGGTACGAGGCGGCGAGCCGGCTGCTCGCCTGCCCCAGCCGCCCGGCGACGAAGTCCGCCATGCCGAGGCGGCGCATCGCCGACGCGCGCAGGGTCGGCAGGCCGCCGTCCGTGGCCACCTGCAACGCCTCCTGCCAGCAGGCCGCCGCCCGCGCCCGGTCGCCCGTGGTCTGGTGGGCCTGCCCGGCGAGCAGCAGCGCGCTGGCCCGGACGGCCGACTCGTCGCCGGCGTTGGCCGCGATCTTCTCGGCGGAGGCGAGCGCGTCGGCGGGCCGTCCGATCTGGAGCAGCGCCCGGGCGTGCACCACCCGGTCGGCCGCCGGCACCCCGTCGCGGGCCAGCTCGGCGGCGCGTTCGGCGTACTCCACGGCGAGCGCGGGCTCGCCCGCCTGCAACGACCGGCGGGCGGCCCCGCCGAGCGCGGCGACGCCCAGCGGCACGACGGTCCGCGCCGGGGCGTCCGGCCGCAGCCGGACCACGTCGGCCAGCGCGGCGGCCCGCTCCACGTGCTGGGCCACGAAGACGTCCCGGGCCGCCTCGGTGAAGCCGCCCGGCGTGCCCGCCCCGGCCGGCGGGTCGGTCGCGGCCCAGCGGGCCAGTGCCGCGTGCCGCTCGGCCAGCTCGGCCTTGCTCACCCCGGCGTACGCGGCCTCCCGCATCAGCGGGGTGGCGAAGGCGTACCCGGTGCGGGTGCGGTGCAGCATCCGGCGTTGCAGCAACTCCTCGACGGCCCGCTCCAGCTCGACGGCAACCACCGCCGCCGGGCGGCCGTCCCGGCCGGCACGCTGCTCGCGCAGCGCCTCCAGTGCCCCGGCCGGCACGGTGTCGCCGACCACGGCCGCGTCCCGCAGCACCGAGCGGGCGTCGACGGGCAGCGCGTCGATACGCGCGGCGAGCACCGCCGCCAGGTCGCGGGAGAGCAGGCGGCTGCCGAGCGAGCCGGGCGCCAGCCGCCAGGCCCCCGGGCTCGGGGCGTTCCGGTCGGCGACGGCGGTCAGCGCGCCCCGCTCCATCAGCAGGGTGACCAACTCGGCCAGGTAGAACGGGTTGCCCTGGGCGGTGGCGAGCAGCCGGTCGGTGTCGGCCTGTGGCAGCTTGCCCCCGCCGAGATAGCTGGTGAGCAGCCGGGCCGCGTCGGCGCCGCGCAGCGGCGGCAGCGCGTGCACCTCGGCCTCCGACACCCGGGTCAGCGCCCCGGCGGTGCGCACCAGCTCCGGCCGGCCGAGCAGCAGCACCAGCACCGGGCCGGTGAGCCGGGACAGGGCGATCCCGAGTGCCCCGATGGTCTCCGCGGTCGCGTCGTGCAGGTCGTCGACGACGACCACCAGGGGCGCCTCCGCGGCGAGGGCGCTGAGCAGGTCCGCGACCGCGTTCGGCACGGCCTCGGCGTCGGCGGGCTGCTGGGCGGTGGCCCATTCGCCCTGGTCGGCCGGGCCGCTGCCGGGCAGTTCGGCGTAGCCGAGCAGGGCCAGCAACTGGTCGGTGGCGACCGGGGCCGGGTCGCCGGACCGGCTGAGCCGCTGGCCGACGCGGCGCAGCCGCTCCTCGACGGCCGGTCGGGTCAGCGCGGTGGCGGCGTCGTTGGGCAGGCCGACCGCCGCCCGGACCAGGTCGGCCAGGGGCGCGAGCCGGCGCCGCTCGCCGAACGCGGCGCAGCGCACCGACAGCACCCGGGCGCCGGTGTGCGCGGCGTACCGGCCGGCGCCCACGTCGTAGCCGGCGGCGAGGCGTTCCACCTCGGCGGCGAACCGGGACTTGCCGAGCCCGGCCTCGGCGGTCATCAGGAGCACCCGGGGCTCGCCGCGGTCGATCACCTCGGCCAGCCGGCCGGCGACCCGGCCGATCTCGGTCTCCCGGCCGACGAACGGGGCCTCGTCGCCGAGGCCGGACCGGGTGCCCGGCGCGTCCAGGAGGCCGAGCAGCTCGTACGCCTCGACCGGCTCGCGCTTGCCCTTGAGCCGCAGCGGCCGCAGCGCGCGCCAGGAGGCGACGTGCCGGGTGGCGGCGGAGGTGCGGGCCCCGGCGTAGACCGCGCCGACGGCGGCGGCGTCGGCCAGCCGGGCGGCGGTGTTCACGGTGTCGCCGATGACCGTGTACTCGATCGCGGCCTGGATGCCGGCGATCACGTCGCCGGTGTTCAGCCCGACCCGCAGGCCGAGCGGCGCGCCGCCGCCCCGCTCGTCGTCGAGCACCCGGCGGACCGCCCGCTGCATGGACAGCGCGGCGCGGACCGCCCGCTCGGCGTCGTCCTCGTGCGCCACCGGCGCGCCGAAGACCGCCATGATCCCGTCGCCGGTGAGCTTGTCGACATGCCCGCCGAACGTCTTGACCGCGCCGGCCAGGGCGGCGAGCACCCGGTCGGTGACCGCGCCGACCCGTTCCGGGTCGAGGTCCTCGGACCAGGAGGTGAAGTCCGACAGGTCGCCGAAGAGCACGGTGACCACGCGGCGCTCGGTCGCCGGCAGCGTCGCGGCGGCCGGCAGCGCGGCCCCGCAGTTGTGGCAGAACCGCGCGCCGGGAACGGCTACGGTTCCGCACACCGGGCAGGTCACGCTTGCTCCAACCCCGCGGTGCCCGCGCCGGATTCCCGCCCGAGGTGTTCCAGCTGGGCCCGCACCGACCACTCGGCCGCCCACCACAGCGACCGGTCGACGTCCGCGTAGACCTTCGCGACCACCTCGGCGGCGGTGGTGGCCCCCTCGGCGACCGCCGCCCGGACCTGGTCGAGCCGGGCCCGGCGGTGGGCGAGGTAGAACTCCGCGGCGGCGGCGCAGTCGGCCAGCGCCGGGCCGTGCCCCGGCAGCGCCGGGATCCCCCGGTACGTCGAGAGCAGCTCCAGGCTGGCCAGGTAGTCCCCGAGGTGCCCGTCGGGGTGGGCGACCACGGTGGTGCCCCGGCCCAGGATGGTGTCGCCGGTGAGCACGACCCGCTCGTCGCCGTGCGCGACGACGAAGCAGACCGAGTCGCCGGTGTGGCCGGGGGTCGGCAGGAGCCGGATGTCCAGGCCGGGGCCGCCGAGGCCCTCGCCGGGCGCGGCCAGCGGCTCCCCGCCGAGGGTGTGCGCCGGGTCGGCGGCGCGCACGGGCACCCCGCCGAGCAGGTCGTGCAGGCGGGGCGAGCCCTCGGTGTGGTCCGGGTGGCCGTGGGTGATCAGCACCAGCCCGATCGGCCCCCGCGCGGCGATCGCCGCCAGGTGCTCCTCGTCGGCCGGGCCAGGGTCGACCACGACGGCGTGCTCCTGGCCGGGGGCGCGCAGCAGCCAGGTGTTGGTGCCGTCGAGCGTCATCGGCCCCGGGTTCGGGGCACGCAGCAGCGTCACCCAACCCGGCAGCTGGTCGGCGAGCGCCGCCGCCGGCGCGGTGAAGTGCCCGGTCATGGCTGCGATCGTACGGCCCCCGCCGCCACTCCCCGCGATCTTGCAGTTTCCGCCCGGGATACGTCCCGCTTCACGGCTTTTGCCGAGGCGGTCGGTGCAAGATCGCGGGGTGGGCGCGGGTCAGGAGACCTCGACGATGACCTCGACCTCGACGGGGGCGTCGAGCGGAAGCTCGGCGACGCCGACGGCGCTGCGCGCGTGGCGGCCGGCCTCACCGAAGACCGCGCCGAACAGGTCGGAGGCGCCGTTGATCACGCCGGGCACGGCGGTGAAGCCGGGGGCGGCGGCGACGAAGCCGGTCACCTTGACGACCTTGACGACGTTCTCCAGGCCGACCAGCGAGTCGATCGCGGCCAGCGCGTTGAGCGCGCACCGCTCGGCCAGGTCCTTCGCCTGCTCGGCGGAGACGCCGGCACCGACCTTGCCGGTGGCGAGCAGCTTCCCCTCGGCCATCGGCAGTTGCCCGGAGACGTAGACGTGCTGCCCGGACTGCACGGCCGGCACGTAGCTGGCCACGGGCGGGACCACCTCGGGCAGCGCGTGCCCGAGCTCGGCGAGCTTCGCGTGGGGACCGTTGCCCATGCCGCTCACGCCTTCGGCCGCTTGAGGTACGCGACGAGCTGCTCCGGGTTCGGGCCGGGAACCACGGAGACGAGTTCCCACCCGTCCTCGCCCCAGTTGTCGAGGATCTGCTTGGTCGCGTGGACCAGCAGCGGGACCGTGGCGTATTCCCACTTCTGCATCGGTGGAGGGCTCCCTCGGATGGAGTACGACTCTTCGAGGCACAGCCTACGGTCCGGCGGCGGGTCGGGGCGCGGGACGCTGCTCCGGGGCGGTGGGCAGTTCCCCGCAGGCGCCACTGTGCTCGTACGGCTGCGGGCAGCGGGACCGGTCCGGCAGCAGCAGGTCGCAGAAGACCCGGTGGCGGTTGTTCTGGTCGTCGGCGGTGGACACGGTCGTCTCGCCCGCGTCCAGTTCCGGCAGGAAGCTCAGCGACGTGGCGACGGTGCCGGCCAGCGCGGTGGCCGACGCCAGGTCGGCGACCCGGATCGGCAGGTGGATGACGTACCCGGGCTCCTCCTCGTCCCGACCGCGCGCGCCGGGCCGGCCGGCCGTGCGCACCACCTCGACGGGATCGGCGAACCGCCGGTACGACCGCTCGTTGATCGGCAGGCCGCCGGCCACGCCCTCGGTCTCGCCGGAGGAGCCGGTCCCGGTTCGCCACGCCCGGTCACCCGCCGGGAACTGTGCTCGGGGGATGTTGTCCACGTCGCGCATGCCTTGCCTCCGGACGTCGTACCTGGTCACGTCATCGCCTTGCGGGCCCGGGCCCCGGTGCCCGGCCTTCCCCCGCGCCGGTGAGAACGTAGGACCGGAGGGAGAGTCCCGCCAACAGGACGCGCACGCCCGGTCACGCCGAGTCACATATGCGACACATCCCTGGTCAGCGACGCGCCCCCACCTGCCGCCCCGCGGAACGCCCGACCGACCGCTACCCTTCCGGTCGGACGGGCGCTCGCCGGCTCGCCGTCAGCTCGATCACGCTCGTCGCCGGGGCAGGCGGCGAGGTCGCACCCCCGGGGGAAGAGATGACCCAACCACCCAGCGGCGGCCCCACCGGATCTCCGGCCGGCCCGGCCGTTCCCGGCGCCGCCGTGCCGCCCGTGCCGGCAGCCGCCCCGGACCCGTCGATCCCGGCCGGGTACCAGCCGCCCGTGCCGGCAGCCGCCCCGGAAACGTCGATCCCGCCGTCCCCGGTCGGGTACCCGTCGTACCAGGCGCCCCCCGCACCGAAGAAGAAGCGCGGCGTGCTGATCGTCGCCATCGCCCTGGCCGTGATCATGCTGCTCTGCGCCGGTGGCGGCGTCGTCGCCTTCCTGACGCTGCGCGACGCCGAGAGCGGCGAGGGCGCCAAGGAACCGGCGGTCGCCGTGGACCAGTTCCTCACCGCCGTCTACAAGGACCGCGACGCGGGCCGGGCGACCGCCCTCGTCTGCTCCTCGTCCCGGGACGAGAAGAAGATCGCCGCCAAGGTCGCCGAGGTGGAGAAGTACGCCTCGGCCCACCAGAACCCCCGGTTCCGGTGGAGCAGCCCGAAGGTGGACAACCAGACCGGCGACCGCGCCACGGTCACCACCAAGGTCACCATGACCACCGCCGACGAGAAGGTCGCCGACCAGGACCTGCGGTTCACCGTGGTGAAGAAGACGGGTTGGTGGGTCTGCGAGGTCGCCTGAGCCCGGCCGCTGGATAGGCTCGACGGGTGCGAGCAGCAGAGCGGCCGGCCGACCCGGCCGGCACCCAGTGGCCGGCCCGCCTCCACGTCGTGACCGGCAAGGGCGGCACCGGCAAGACCAGCGTCGCGGCCGCCCTGGCCCTGACGCTGGCCGCCGGCGGCCGGCGCACGCTGCTGGTGGAGGTCGAGGGGCGGCAGGGCATCGCCCAACTCTTCGACGTCGACCCGCTGCCCTACGAGGAACGGCACCTGACCGACGCGCCGGGCGGCGGCGAGGTGCGGGCCCTCGCGGTGGACGCCGAGGAGGCCCTCCTCGAATACCTGGACATGTTCTACAAGCTCGGCGCGGCGGGCCGCGCCCTGCGCAAGCTCGGGGCGATCGACTTCGCCACCACCATCGCCCCGGGCCTGCGGGACGTCCTGCTGACCGGCAAGGTGAAGGAGGCGACCACCCGCACCGTCGACCAGCGGCGCGCGTACGACGCGGTGGTGCTGGACGCCCCGCCGACCGGGCGGATCGGCCGATTCCTGAACGTCACCGCCGAGACGGCCCGGCTGGCCAAGGTGGGCCCGATCAAGACCCAGAGCGAGGGGGTCGCGGCGCTGCTGCGTTCCCCGATCACCGCCGTGCACGTGGTGACCCTGCTGGAGGAGATGCCGGTCCAGGAGACGGTCGACGCGATCGCCGAGCTGACCTCGTTCGGCTTCCCGGTGGGCCGGGTGATCGTCAACGGCACCCGGCCGCCGCTGCCGGCGGGTCGCGCGGTGAGCCCGGCCGAGCTGGAGCGGGGGCTGCGCGCCGCCGGGCTCCCGGCGGACCGCGACACCGTCGCCGGGCTCACCCTGGAGGCGCGCGACCAGGCGATCCGCCGCGAACTGGAGGATTCGCTGCGGGCCGACCTGGTGGAGCTGGGGCTGCCGCTGACCGAGCTGCCGCTGCTGCCCGACGGGGTGGACCGCGCCGGGCTGGACCGGCTGGCCGAGGCTCTCCTCCGGGCGGATTGACTCACACCTGCCACCGGCACGGGCGCGGCGACCGACCCGGCCCGATACGCTCGATTGGTGCCTTCCGAAGACGCGGCGCCGCAGCTGGACGTCGACCAGATCCTCGCCGATCCCGGCGTGCGGATCGTGGTCTGCTGCGGGGCGGGCGGGGTGGGGAAGACGACCACGGCCGCGGCGCTCGCGCTGCGGGCCGCGGAGCAGCACGGCCGGCGGACGGTGGTGCTCACGATCGACCCGGCCCGCCGGCTGGCCCAGTCACTCGGGCTGACCGAGCTGGACAACACCCCCCGCCAGGTCAAGGGGATCGACGTCGAGGCCAGCGGCGGCGAGCTGCACGCCATGATGCTGGACATGAAGCGCACGTTCGACGACGTGGTGCTCCAGCACACCGACCAGGCGAAGGCGGCGGAGATCTTCGCCAATCCCTTCTACCAGGCGATGAGTTCGACCTTCGCCGGCACGCAGGAATACATGGCGATGGAGAAGCTGGGCCAGTTGCACGCCCGGGGCGAGTGGGACCTGATCGTGGTGGACACCCCGCCGTCCCGCTCGGCGCTGGACTTCCTGGACGCCCCGGCCCGGCTGTCCCGCTTCCTCGACGGGCGGATGCTGCGGCTGCTGCTCGCCCCGGCGCGCACCGGTGGGCGGAGCATGTTCAGCCTGGTCACCGCCTCGTTCGGGATGTTCTCCAAGGTCGTGCAGAAGGTGCTCGGCGCCCAGTTGCTGACCGACCTCTCCGGCTTCGTCGCCGCCCTCGACTCGATGTTCGGCGGGTTCCGGCAGCGCGCCGAGCAGACGTACCGCATCCTCCAGGCGCGGGAGACGGCGTTCCTGCTGGTCGCGGCGCCGGAGCCGGACGCGGTGCGGGAGGCCGCCTACTTCGCGGGCCGGCTGCGCGAGGAGCGGATGCCGCTGGCGGGCCTGGTGCTCAACCGGGTGCACCGGCCGGCCGTGCCCGGCCTCGGCGCGGCGGAGAGCCTGGCCGCCGCGGAGCGGCTGGCCGACCTGGGTGGACACGAGGGCACCGTCGACGTGCTGCGGGCGCACGCGGCCCTGGCCCAGCAGGCGGTACGCGAGCGGCAGGTGGCGGCCCGGTTCACGGAGGCGTTCCCGGCGGTGCCGGCGGTGTCGGTGACGGCACAGCCCGCCGACGTGCACGACGTCGACGGGCTGCGGACGATCGGCGCGGCGATCAGCCGGCCGTGACGGCGCTCAGCCGGCGGCGGTGACCAGGATCTTGTCCTTGCCGGCCTTGTCCTTGGCGTTCTTCTTCATCGCGGCCTCGAACATCTTGCGCCAGCTCGTCACCTGGGGGTGACGGCGCAGCAGCGCGCGGCGTTCGCGTTCGGTCATGCCACCCCACACGCCGAACTCGATCCGGTTGTCCAGCGCGTCGGCCAGGCACTCGTACCGGACTGGGCAGCTCCGGCAGATCCGCTTGGCCACGTTCTGTTCGGCGCCCTGTACGAACAACGCGTCCGGGTCCCCGTTCTGACACGCCGCCAGCGACGGCCAGTCAGTGATCATGCCCATGTGTACTCGTCCCCCCTTGCAGTACCTACCGACCCCGTCGCGGACCAGCCGGCATTCCCCCCGATCGCCCGGCGCGCCTTCCCCAAGGCGGCACGGACGACATGTGGCTCTGTCGCCGCCCCCATCATGCTCTGTAGTCGCCTGATTACGCAACGTTGTCGGCTAAATCCATCATTCCGGACACTCCCGGCTTCCCGGGCTTCGTGACCGCCGGTTACCCGGCCGGAGTCCGTGAAAACGCTGCGGGCCCCCTCGGGAAGGAGGGAGACTCGACGCCGGATTCACGCAACCACCCACCGGGGGTCGTGCGTTTAGCACAACGAGGTCGGCGCGCGCAGGAAATGGGGAAAGTAGCCCCAGCGCCCCTCGTTCCCTACTCGCGTACCCTGTCGAGGTGACCTGGATGCGGAAACGTGACCACAATGTGCTGACCAACGCCGCATCGCTACTCATATGTGGCCTGTTGGCCGGCGTGGTGGTCGCGGCGGCGGCCTTCCCCGCGGTGGCGATGTCCGGTCTTGCCGCCAAGGCCGGCGCCGAGACATTCGGCGCATTGCCCAAGGAACTGACCGTGGCCCGCGCGCCGCAGATCAGCTACCTGTACGCCTCGGACGGCAAGACCCCGCTGGCGACCATGTACGACGAGAACCGTCGCGACGTGAAGCTCAAGGACGTCGCGCCGATCATGCAGAAGGCGATCATCGCCGCCGAGGACCACGACTTCTACAAGCACAACGGCGTGGACCTCAACGGCATCGCCCGGGCGTTCGTCAACAACCAGTCCGGCGCGTCCAGCCAGCAGGGCGCCTCGACGCTGACCATGCAGTACGTCCGGTTGGCCATCGCCTACTCGGCGACCCACCCGGCCGACGTGGTCGCGGCCACCGAGGACACCAGCGCCCGCAAGCTCCGCGAGATGCGCTACGCCATCCAGATCGACAAGGAGCTCTCCAAGGACGAGATCCTGGAGCGCTACCTGAACATCGCCGCCTTCGGCAACGGCGCTTACGGCATCTACGCCGCCAGCCAGGTCTACTTCAACAAGCCGCCGAGCAAGCTCACGATCGAGGAAGCCGCCATGCTCGCCGGCATGGTGAAGGCGCCGAGCACCAACGACCCGACCACCAGGAGCGGCTACGCGGCCGCGGTCGAGCGGCGCGACTACGTCATCAAGAACATGGTCGAGATCGGCGCCATCACCCAGCAGGAAGCGGACGCCGCGATGGCCGTCAAGCTCAAGGTCACCGGCAAGCGGGCGCCCAACGGCTGCGTCTCGACCAACGAGAAGGGCTGGGGCTTCTTCTGCGACTACTTCTACCGCTGGTGGCTGCAGCAGGAGGAGTTCGGCTCGACCTCGTACGACCGTGAGCGGCGGCTGAAGAGCGGCGGCTACAGCATCATCACCACGCTCGACGCGCAGGCGCAGCGGGGCGCCGACAAGGCCGTCCGCAAGGCCAAGAGTGTGAACGCCAAGGAAGCCGCCATGGTGGCGGTGGTCGAGCCCGGCACCGGCCGGGTCCGGGCGCTGGCGGTCAACCGCAACTTCAAGATCGACGACCCGAACAAGCCCGCCAACAAGCCGCACAGCGAGCCGAAGCAGCGCAAGAAGGGCAAGCTCGGCAACTACCCGAACACCGTGAACCCGCTGCTCACCGGCGGCGACGGCATCACGGGCTACCAGGCCGGCTCGACCTTCAAGATCTTCACCATCGTGGCGGCGCTGGAGAAGGGCATCCCGCTCAGCTACACGATCAACGCTCCGCAGGTGTTCAGGTCGGAATACAGGATCCAGCCCGGTCCCGCCGCCTGTCCCGGGACCAACATCTACTGCCCGACCAACTCCGGCAAGAAGGCCGGCGGCGTGCAGAACATGTGGAGCGCCTTCGCCTCCTCCATCAACACCTACTTCGTCCCGCTGCAGCAGCAGGTCGGCGCGGAGAACGTGGTCGACGTGGCCAAGCGGCTCGGCATCCAGTTCCGGGTCGGCAAGGAAAACCAGTGGGCCAACGACAAGGAGGCCGCGCACGACTGGGGCTCGTTCACCCTGGGCGTCACGGACACCACCCCGCTGGAGTTGGCCAACGCCTACGCCACCCTCGCCGCGGACGGCAAGTACTGCGAGCCCATCCCCGTGCAGGAGATCAAGGACCCGGAGGGCAAGAAGCTCGACATCGCCAACCCGCGCTGCGAGAAGCGGGTCAGCACCGACGTCGCCCGCGCCGCCGTGGACGCGGCCCGTTGCCCGGTCGGTGACAACTCCTCCACCAGCAAGTGCGGCGGCACCCGTACGGCCGCGAACGTCAGGGGCATCGTCGACGCGCCGGTGGCCGGCAAGTCCGGCACCACCGACTCGGAGAAGACCGCCTCGCTGGTCGCGATGACCAAGCAGTACGCGGTGGCCGGCATCATGGCCGACCCGGACTGGCCGCAGACCAACGTGAAGATGAAGCACAACCAGCGCGACGGCATCAACCCGCCGGTCTACGAGACGCTGCGTGACGCCATGAAGGGCAAGGAGCGGATCAAATTCACGCCCCCGGGCCAGAAGATCTCCGAGGGCGACCAGCGCCGCATCCCCGACGTCAAGTGCCTGGACGTGGCGCAGGCGAAGTCCCGGATCGAGGCGGAGGGCTTCGAGGCGGTCGTCTCCGACAGCCGGGTCCCGTCGACCTGCGCCCCTGGCAAGGCCGCCGGCACCAGCCCCGACGGCCGGACCATCAAGGGCGGCGTGGTGACCATCCAGATCAGCGCCGGCGGCGGCACCACCACCCCGGGGAACGGGACCGGCAACGGCCAGCCGACCAACCCGGGTCGTCCGCCGGGCCGCAACGGCGGCTGAGCCGCCCCGGACCGACGAAACGGGCGGGCACCCCTCGTGGGGGTGCCCGCCCGTTTCGCGTACGCGGGTCGGCGAGAACGGCGGCTCAGAGGCCGAGCTGCCGGCGTACCTCCGCCGCCACCCGGCCACCCTCGGCCCGGCCGGCCACCGCGGCCTGGGCCGCCTTCATGGCCGGGCCCATCTGCGCCTTGCCGGTGAAGCCGCCCGCGGCGAGCGCCCCCGCCACCAGCTCGGCCAGCTCGGCCTCGGAGAGCTGCTTCGGCAGGTAGCGCTCCAGCACCTCGCCCTCGGCGGTCTCCTTCGTGGCCTGCTCGGTGCGGCCGGCGTCGGCGAAGGCGGTCGCGGCCTCCCGGCGCTTCTTCGCCTCCTTGGTCAGCACCGCGAGCACCTCGTCGTCGGTGAGCTCGCGCTTGGCCTTGCCGGCGACCTCAGCGGTGCCGACGGCGGCGAGCGCCATCCGCAGGGTGGAGGTGGTCAGCTCGTCGCGCGCCTTGAGGGCGGCGCGCATGTCGGCGGTCAGGCGGTCCTTCAGCGTGCTCATGGACGGTGAAACTACCCTGAACGCCATGCGAAAGCGCACACTATTCCGGCTTGCGGCCGGGACCGCCGCGTTGGGCGCGGCGACCCTGGCCTACGCGTCGCTCGTCGAGCGCAACATGTTCACCCTGCGGCGGTACGACGTGCCGGTGCTGCCGGCCGACGCCGAGCCGCTGCGCGTCCTGCACCTGTCCGACCTGCACATGATGCCCGACCAGGGGCGCAAGCAGCGCTGGGTGGCGTCGCTGGCCGCGCTCGACCCCGACCTGGTCGTGGTCACCGGGGACAACATGGCGCACCCCGGCGCCGTGCCCGGCGTGCTGCGCGCCCTCCAGCCGCTGCTCGACTACCCGGGAGCCTTCGTCTTCGGCTCCAACGACTACACCGGGCCGGTCTGGAAGAACCCGTTCACCTACTTCCTGCCCGACCGGGAGTACACCGAGGGCGTGGAGCTGCCGCACGAGGAGCTGCGCGACGTCTTCACCGGCGCCGGCTGGGCGGACCTGAACAACGCCCGCACCACCGTCAAGGCCGGCGGCCGGGCGGTCGAGCTGCTCGGGGTCGACGACCCGCACATCGAGCGGGACGACTACGACTCCGTCGCCGGGCCGGTGTCGCCCGCGGCCGACCTGTCGATCGCGCTGACCCACTCCCCCGAGCCGGCCGTGCTCGACCGGATGGCCGCCGACGGCTTCGGGCTGCTGCTCGCCGGGCACACCCACGGCGGCCAGGTCTGCGTGCCGGGATTCGGGGCGCTGGTCACCAACTGCGGCCTGCCCCGCTCCATGGCGCGCGGCCTGCACCGCTGGCCCGGGTCCGACTCCTGGCTGCACGTCTCCGCCGGGCTCGGCACCCACCCGACCGCGCCGGTCCGGTTCGCCTGCCCGCCGGAGGCGAGCGTGCTCACCCTGATCCCCCGCTGACCCGTACGCCGGCAGGCCGGGCCGGTTCCCCGGCCTGCCGGGACGGGGCTGCCGATCGCCCTGTCGAGCTGCCCCGTCCATCGGACCGGGCGGGCTCCCGGACCACCGGGGGTACCGAGTTTGACCCTCGGGGCGGGTGGGCTACTATTTGTCGGCACGCCTCGGGGTGTGGCGCAGCTTGGTAGCGCGCTTCGTTCGGGACGAAGAGGTCGTCGGTTCGAATCCGGCCACCCCGACCAGAGGTAACAGCAGGTCAAGGCCCCTCCACGGAGGGGCCTTGATTCGTTTTCCAGCGATCGCTGCCCTGCTGAGGCAACGAGAAGGCAGCGAACGACGCGAGCACGCCTGCGATCCCGGTCACGCGTGGACACAAGTTGAACCTCGGGCCTGGCGCCGCAAGACCGTCGTCGGATTCGTGTCGGCGAGTTACGAACCACGGCGCCGTGAGGTCCAGGGCTGCTCCGCCTGCCGTCGGATGGCAAGCTCGTGTCTCGTGATCGATGATTTCGCTGAGGACTATCTGCACGGCCAACTCAGGTCGATACGTCGGGCGCTGATCTGGAAGCTCGAAGCGGCCGGCGGCTCGCATCATGCCGACCTGTCCGACACGCATTGCCCGGTGGGGACGCCGTGAGAAATCCGGATCTCGTGGAGGTTCGCCCGTGAGGGCGGTCATCGTCGCGGCCGCGGTCGCGTTCATCATCTCCCTGTTCGGCACGCCGGTGGCGATTCGCGTCTTCACCGCGCTCAAGGCCGGCCAGCCGATCCGATCCATCGGGCTCGCCAGCAACCAGGGCAAGAAGGGCACGCCCACGATGGGCGGCGTCGTCTTCATCGTGGCGACCGTCTTCGCCTACGTCGCCGGGCACATCGCCCTGACCACCCTGCCCGAGCGGCAGATCGCGCAGGAGGGGCCGACCATGACGGCCCTGGTGCTGCTCGGGCTGTTCGTCTTCTGCGGCGCGGTCGGCTTCTTCGACGACTTCCTCAAGGTGCGCCGGCGCAACTCCGACGGACTGTCCGCCAAAGGCAAGCTGCTCGGCCAGGCGATCGTCGGCGGCGGGTTCGGCATCGCCGCGCTCTACGTGCCGAGCTCCAACGGCCAGACCGTGGCCAGCGAGCACATCTCGCTCATCCGCGACATCAGCTGGCTGGACGTCGGCAAGATCGGCGCGGTCATGGTCTTCGTCTTCGTGATCATGGCGATGTCGAACGGCGTGAACCTCACCGACGGCCTCGACGGCCTGGCCACCGGCGCGTCGATCCTGGTGCTCGGCGCGTACGCGCTGATCGGCTTCTGGCAGTACCGGCACTGGTGCGCCGACGACGCGTACGCCCGCGTGAACGACTACTGCTACCAGGCCCGGGATCCCCTGGAGATCGCCATGATCGCGGCGGCGGCGGCCGCTGCCTGCGTGGGCTTCCTGTGGTGGAACACGTCCCCGGCGCGGATCTTCATGGGTGACGTGGGCTCGCTCGGGCTCGGCGGCCTGATCGGCGGGCTCGCGGTGGCAACCCGCACCACGCTGCTTTCGATCATGATCGGCGGGCTCTTCGTCATCATCACGACGACCTGGGTGATCCAGATCGTCTCGTTCCGGACCACCGGTAGACGTGTCTTCCGGATGGTGCCGTTGCACCACCACTTCGAGTTGGCCGGATGGAGCGAGGTCAATATTGTGGTCCGGTTCTGGATCGTGGCCGGCGTCTGCGTGGCGGTCGGTCTGGGCCTGTTCTACTCGGATTTCTTGGCGGTCGTTGGATAGAAGCCACGCGACAAGCCTGTGTCGTGCCACCGACGGTGATCCGCCGGGCATCCTGGTTCCCCACCGGGGTGCCGTCTGGCAGCAGCATTGCCTGAGCCGGTCGCGGCCAGACCCTCGGTCGCTGTGCCAGCAAGGAGTCAGCAAGAAGCCGCTCGTGCGGTGGGCCGCCCCATCCGAGACGGCCCACCGCATCAAGCGCCTGTCAGGAGACGTTGACCAGGAAGTAGTAGTTCGTCGTGTCGGTCCACACCCCGTCGGCCGTGCGTCCGCGCACCCTCATGGTGTGCGAGCTCGTCGAGGTCGGGGTGTAGCTGGCGGTGGCGACCCCGGCGGCATTCGCCGGCACCATCACCGGCTCGCCGTCATCGACCCTGTACTCGAACTCCACCACACCCGGCCTGCCCTGCGTGAAGGTGAACTCACCCGGCACGCCCACGCCACCGGCCCACTCGCCGGACGGGTAGGTGGCCGACGACACCAGCGGTGCCGTGCCAACCAGGAAGGGGTAGTCCGTCTGTGGGGTGTACTCGCCGGCCGCGGTCCGGCCCCGCACCGAGAAGACGTTCTCGCCGTTGCGCTCCATAATCACCGAGATGTCGGTCACCAGCGCGTCGGGTGTCTTCGGCACACTCTGCCAGGCGCCGCCGTTGAGCTGGTACTCGAACGTCGTCACCTCGCTGATCTCGGTGTAGACACCGAACCTGCCGGTCGCGCCGATCCCGCCACGGGGCGTGTACTCGTCGTAGGCGCTGCTCACGTTCACGCGCGGGTCACGTACGCGGAAGTAGTACCGCCGCTCCGCGCTGGCCGTGCCATCGGCCGTCCGGCTGGTGACCGTCAACAGGGTGTACCCGGAATGCGTCGGCGTGATCTCGATCGTCGCCTTGCCGTCCGCTCCTGCGGCAACGACCTGCTCTTCGCCGCTGTACTCCAGCACGTAGCGGTACTCCACCACTCCGGAGCGGCCCGGGTTGAAGGTGAACCGACCCGGCTGGCCGGGCTGACCGGCGCTGCCGTTCTCGGGGTAGTCGCTGGACGACACCACCGGCGCGTCGCTGACCTCGAACGTGTAGGTCCGCGGTGGCGAGAAGGACCCGTCCAGGAAGCGCGTCCGTACCGTGAGCGTGTTGCTGCCGGAGCGGTCGGGCGCGAGCGTCACGTAAGCCCAGCTGTACTCCGGATCGGCGGTCTGCTCGGGCCCGTCGTTGAGCCGGTAGAGGTAGACGTCCACGTCCGGCATCGCCGTGTCGAAGGTGAACTCGCCGGGGATGCCCACGCCGCCCCACGCGCCGTGCTCGTAGTAGGTGCTGGAGTAGACGGTCGGCTTGGTGTCGATGACGTTGAACTCGTGCTGCGCGATCTCGGAGACGGTGCCGTCGGCACTGATGCTGCGCACGTTCAGCACGTACCAGTTCGGCTCCGTCGGCGTCCATCGCAGCACCGCGGTGCCGTCTGCTCCCGCCTCGATCCGCTGCCAGTCGTCGTAGAGGAACGCGTACTCGTACGCCACCACGCCGGGGCGGCCGGGCCGGAAGGTGAAGCTGCCCGGACGATCGACCACGCCGTCGTGGTCGGGGAACGCGAAGTCGGTCGACTCGATCAACGGGGTGTCGCGGACCCACACGTCCTCCGTGTGCGCGCCGACGAACTCGGTACCGACGTAGCTGCGCACCTGGAGCCTGATGGAACCAGCCTGCGGAAACACCACCGGGACCTCCGTGGTGCCAGCGGCGTTCGCCGGGACCCTGACCTCGTCGCCGTCACCGATCCGGTAGCCGAACTCGGTGACCCCCTCGACGTTCGTCCAGATCGCCAACTGGCTCGGCAGGCCGACACCGCCGACCGTCACCCGCACTCCCGGCGCGGTCGATCGCACGAGGAACTGGTACTCGGTCACCGCGGAGGAGTTCGACGCGCTGTCCACACTCCGCACGCTGAGATACTCGACGAACGAGGTCGGCGTGTATTCGAACGTCACGTCCGCGCCCGGTTCCGGCGCGGGGATGTAGTTGTACGTCTGGCCGAAGCGTCCCCAGTAGTAGCCGACCACGTCCGGCGATCCGTTCGCCTTCAACGTGAACGTGCCCGGAACTCCCGAGCCGCCATGCGGCAGGCCGTCATCCGGGTAAGTGGCCGAGGTGATGACGGGTGCGGCCGGCCGCTCCCCGTCCACCTTCACGTAGCACGGCTCGGCCCACTGCGAGTAGTCGTGACCGTCGTAGGCACGGGCGGTCCAGGCCACCACGGTGCCGTGCGGGTATCGCGACATGTCCCAGCCGACCTTGGAGAGAGTGCTGCCGTAACTCGACCCGAACCGTTCGGAACGCTGGTCCTCATGGCCCACCGGCCAGGCGGCGAACTGCCCGGTGAAATTGAAGTCGTTGCTGTCCGCGTCCGCGCCCCGGAGCATCAGGGTGTGGTTACGCGCCCCCACGGGCTGCGGGTCCTCCTTCGAACCGCACGACCAGGACGGAAACTCGAGCCCGATCTGCGCCACGGTCGGTGCGCGGTTGGCCTCGCTGCGGATCGTCGGGAACGGGCGGAACTTTCGGCCGTGGGAGAGCTTTCCTTCGAAGCCGTGCGGCACGCGGATCTCGACGGTGAGGGTCTGCTCGTCCTGGTTCGCCAGCTTCTGCAACGCGGGCATGATGTCCCACGCCAGGTAGCCGGGGCAGGTGGCCGCACCGCCGGCCTGGACGGTGCCGAGCAGCTCACGTCGGCGCGGCGTCGTCTCCCAGCTCGTGGTCGCCTTGATCGGATCGGTGCGCCAGAGCTCGACCGGCTGGGCCGACCCGCAGTCCGCCGCCGAGCGCTCCGCGATGACCAGGTCCGCCTTGTGGATGACGGCTCCACGGAAGCGCGAGATGTCGAAGGTGAAGTAGGACCGGGACTTGTGCTTGTTGCCATCCGCATCCGTCCAGGCACCGATCGGCGCGTCGCCGGCCGGGTTGACGAACGAGCGGTCGGGCAGATGCGAGTCGGTGTAGGCCCAGCCGGACCTGACGACGTCCCGCTGCTCGTAAGCCTGGGCCGGCATCGCGACGGCGCTGACCAGACCCGCACCAAGCATGATCCCGAGCGCTGCGGCCAGCAATCTTCGTGCGCGCGCGGACAATGCACCTCCCCCGCTGGACGATGGCGTGCCTCGCCATCGAGGTGCCCGAGCATATCGAGGTACGGCTACGTCTCACCGCCCCGATAGCGCGTTGACTCCGACCGTCGACGGCCCCGCCCGCGCATCGCCGGCCGCTCGGCGTAGTCACTGGCCGACCTACCGATCTCGCCCGCGCGAACCGTAGCGGCAACCACCGACAACCGCGGGACGCCCGCCGGTCAGCCGACGTAACGGCCGAACAGCTCGTAACGGAGCTTCGGCGCGCTCAGTCGTGGCGTTCGGTGCGCGCGATCTCGGCGAACGCGGCGGTCAGGTAGCTGTCGAGCGGCCGGCCGGTCGCGGCGAGCAGGTCGGCCACGAGCAGCGGCGCGTGCCGCGCCACGGCCGGCGGGTCGGGCGGGGACTCGTCGCCGTCCGGGTCGTAGACACCCAGGGCGCCAGCCAGCAGGACGAGCACCACGTGCGGGTCGACGTCGGGCCGCCACCGCGCCGCGCCCCGTACGCAACGTTCGAGCACCTGCCGGACGTCGTCGCCGTCCAGGCCGTCCGGGTGACCCTCCTCGAGCAGCAGCCGGACCACCGAGCCGAGGACCAGGCCGGACCGTTCGGCCGCGGCGAGCCGCGCCACCGCCACGTCGTACGCCTCGGGGTCGTGCTCACGCGCGGCGGCGACCGCGTCGACGGCGGCGGTGGCGATCTCGCGGGCGGGCGCGGGCAGGTGTCGCCAGGTCGTGGTCATCCCGACCAGCATCGCAGACGGGCCCGACAGCCAGCCGGCCCCGGCACGGCGGCGCGGCCCGGTCGGCGGGAACGTGGCCTTGGTCACCGGGCGGTGCCAGGCCACGCGGGGCGGGTCGTAAACGGCTCGCGGGCCGTCATACCCGGCGCACAGAATCGCGGCATGCTCAGTCGCGCCCTGCCCCGCCGTCCGGAAGCCCGGCGGATCCTCGTCGGCACCCTGCTGTCGGCGGTCGGGCGCGGCCTCACCCTGCCGTTCCTGTTCATCTACCTGACCGACGTCCGCGGTCTCACCGACGCCCGCGCCGGCCTGGTGATCGGCTGGTACGGCGCGGTCACCCTGGCCCTGTCGCCGCTCGGCGGCACGCTCATCGACCGGTTCGGCGCGCGCCGGGTCGTCATACCGTGCCTGCTCGTCGAGGCGGTCGGCACCGGCTCGCTGGCGCTGGTCGACTCGACCGCCTCGGCCTTCGGGGTGATGACGCTGATCGCGGTCGGCAGCTCGGCCATCTGGTCCGGGCAGAACACCATCCTCGCCTCGCTCACCGACGACGACGAGCGGCAGCGGGTCTTCGGGCTCAACTTCGCCCTGCTCAACCTCGGCATCGGCATCGGCGGCCTGACCTCCGGCGCGATCGTCGACACCGCCCGCCCGGTCACCTTCCAGGCGATCTACGTGCTCGACGCGATCAGCTACCTGATGCCCGCGCTGATCCTGCTGAGCCTGCCGCGGGTGGGTCACCGGCTCGCCGCCGGCCCGACCGGGGACCGGCCGCCGGCCGGCGGCTACCTCACGGTGCTGAAGGACCGGCCGTTCCGGCGGCTGGTCGTCTTCGGCCTGGTCCTGACCACCTGCGGCTACGCGCAGATCGAGGTGGGCTTCGCCGCGTACGCCGTGCGGGTGGTGGAGGTGTCGCCGCGCGTGGTCGCCTGGGCGCTGGCCGGCAACACGGTGATGATCGTGCTCTCCCAGCTGCTGGTCATCCGCCGGATGGAGGGACGCAGCCGGACGGGCGCGCTGGCCGTGGTGGGCGCGGTCTTCGCGACCGCCTGGCTGGTTCTCGGCGCCGCCGGCCTGGTCGGTACCGAGGACGCGCTGCTCGCGGCCCTCGGCGTGGTGGCCTGCTCGGCCATCTTCGGCTTCGGCGAGACGCTGCTGTCGCCGGTGATGCCCGCGCTGACCAACGCGCTCGCCACGGACGAGCTGCGCGGCCGCTACAACGCGATGAGCTCGATGATCTTCGGCATCAGCGGGGTGATCGGCCCGGTGACGGCGGGTCCCCTGATCGGGGCGGCCGACGGCCGGATCTGGGTCGCGGTGGTCGTCGGCGGCTGCCTGGTGGCCTCGCTGCTCGCGCTCTCCCTGCGCCCGCTGCTCACGGCGGTCCAGGACGGCCGCGTGCCGGCCACCCCGCCGGCCGCCGAGCCGGCCCCCGCGCACGCCTGATCCGGCACGCACCCCGCCGACCCGGTCCGGCCCGGTCCAGGGGGTCCGCGGGCTGCGGCGAGCCCCTCGGCGAGCGGACAGCCCTCGGTTCCGTCGGGGCGTCCCAACATCGGGAGCGTGGCCGACGCGCGGGGCGTCCCGGCACGGGGAGGGTGGCCGACGCGCGGGGCGTCCCGGCACCGGGAGCGTGGCGGACGCGTTTCAGAACGGCGATCCGGGGCAGCAGTGTCCGACGACAGTAGTTGACGCGCGGAACCGGGCAACGGCCTGCCGGCACCGGCGGCCCCGCCGCCGGACCCCGCAGCCGAGGCGACGCCCACGGCACCGGCCGGGTCGACGCCGTCGGCGACCGCCGGGCAGTCGCCGACGCCCTGACCCACCGGGGGCGATACGCGAAAGAGTGGCTGTTCGACAAGCGAACAGCCACTCTTTCCGTCGCGGTGGACCGGAGGTCTACCGCCGTCAGGCGGCGGGGGCCTCCGCGGTGGTGCGGATGCGGTCCAGGGCCGGCGCCGAGACCGGGGACTGCGCGCCCAGGTACGCCACGAAGGCGTCCAGGTCGATCATCCCGGTGGCCGCGTTCTTGCCGCCGGTGAGGACGCTGAAGCCGTCGCCGCCGCCGGAGAGGAAGTTGTTCACCGTGACCCGATAGGTGGCACCGGCGTCGACCGCCACACCACCGAAGCTGAGGCTGCCCCGGACCACCCGGGTGCCCGCGCACGGGTCCGCCGTGGTGCCGGTGGTGCCGGCCGGGTCGACGACGTAGCGGACGGTCGACGACGGGTAGAGCGTCCGGCCGGTGACGAACTGCTGCTCCAGCATGCAGTAGAGCTGCGCGCCGGTGAGGTCGAGCGTCACGAGGTTGTTGGCGAACGGCTGCACCGAGAACGCCTCCTCGTAGGTGACCGGGCCGGCGTTCAGGTCTTCGCGTACGCCACCGGGGTTCATGAAGGCGGCTACCGCGCCCTGCTCGTCGTCGGTCGCGGCGAGCTGCGCGTCGGCGATCAGGTTGCCCAGCGGGGACTCGCCCCTCACCGTGCCGAACAGGGTCTCCTGGGTCCGGTCGATCTTCTCGGTGGTCTGCCCGACCTCGCGGCCGGCCACCGGGCCGAGCACCGTCTTGTAGCGGTTGATCAGATCGGTCTGCGCCGGGTCCCTGTCGACGTTCCGGTTGACCACCACGTTCTCGGCCTTGGCGCTGATCACGTCGCCGGTGCGCCGGTCGATGGAGAGGTCGATGTCGGTGACCAGGCGGCCGAAGGAGCTGGCGCTGGTGACCAGCTTGCCGCTGATGTCGCAGTTGTACGCCTGGTGGGTGTGGCCGCTGACGACGACGTCGATCGACGGGTCCATCCGGTTGGCGATGTCCACGATCGGGCCGGAGATGCCCTTGCAGTCGTTGATGCCGCCGGTGGCGTCCTGGGTGCCGCCCTCGTGCAGCAGCACGACGATGGTCTCGACGCCCTTGGCACGCAGCTCGCGGGCGTACCGGTTGGCGGTCGCCGCCTCGTCGGCGAAGGTCAGGCCGGCGACGCCCTGCGGGCTGACGATCTGCGGGGTGCCCTCCAGGGTCATGCCGATGAAGCCGACCTTGACGCCCTGCACCTTGTGGATGGCGTACGGGGCGAGCAGCGGCTGCCCGGTGGCGGTCTTGAACGCGTTCGCCGAGAGGTACTGGAAGCCGGCGCCCTCGTACGGGGTGCCGTCGGCGCAGCCGTCGACGGGGTGGCAGCCGCCGTTCTGGATGCGCAGCAGCTCGTCGGCGCCCTCGTCGAACTCGTGGTTGCCGACGCTGGCGTAGTCGAGCCCGGCCAGCGACAGCGCCTCGATGGTCGGCTCGTCGTGGAACGCGGCGGAGAGCAGCGGGGAGGCGCCGATCAGGTCGCCGGCCGCCACGGTGATGGTGTTCTGCTCCTTGGCGGCGCGCTTGCGCAGCTCGGCGAGCTGGGTGGCGAGGTATTCGGCCCCGCCGGCGGGCTGCCCGGCGATGGTGCCGTTGGTGGTGCCGGTCGGCGGTTCGAGGTTGCCGTGGAAGTCGTTGAGGGCGAGCAGCTTGACGGCGACCGGCTTCGGGCCGGCGTCCGCCTGGTCGGGGGTGGTCGTGACCGCGCCGAACGCGGTCACGGCGAGCGCGGTCAGGCCGATGGTGGCCCGACGCATCCCGGGGATGGACATGGAACTCCTCGTGAGAAGCCGGCGCGGGCGCCCGGGCATTGCTGCACGCCCGTCGGGCCCCGCGCCGTCGGCGGGGTTCGGTCGCGGTGGCGGCGGTGGGGGACCGCCGCCGCGTCGGTGACAGCCTCTCATCGACGGCCGCCGTCGGTCGACCGGGGCGGGCCCGCAGACCTGGGATTACCCCGTCGACCGGGACAGGTCTGGACGGGCGTTTCCGACATGCCCGGCAGGCGATGGCCGGTCGTCGCGGTTGTCGGCGGGCTGGTCTAGAAAGGACCGGACGGACGGCGTACGACGGGAAGGATGATCGGATGAACGGGACCCCGGCGGTGGAGACGGTGCGGTCGGCCGACGGCACCCGGATCGCGTACGAGCGCGCGGGCGACGGGCCACCGATCATCCTGGTCGGCGGGGCCTTCAACGACCGGTCGACGACCCGGGCGCTGGCCGGGGCGCTCGCGCCGGACTTCACCGTCGTCGGCTACGACCGGCGCGGCCGGGGCGACAGCGGCGACACCGCGCCCTACGCGGTCGAGCGGGAGATCGAGGACATCGCCGCGCTGGTCGCCGCGGTCGGCGGCACGGTGCACCTCTACGGCGTCTCGTCCGGCGCGATCCTCGCCGCGCTCGCCACGGCGCACGGGCTGCCGGTCGGCGGGCTCGCCCTGTTCGAGCCGCCGTTCCAGGTCGGCCCGCACGCCGGCTCCCGGCCGGACGTCTCGGCCCGGACGGCCGAGCTGATCGCCGCCGGCGACCGGGCCGGGGCGGTCGAGGCGTTCATGCTCCACGCGGTGGGGCTGCCCGCCGAGGCGGTGGCCGGGATGCGCGGCGAACCGGTGTGGCCCTACCTGGAGTCCCTGGCCCACACCCTCCCGTACGACACGTCGGTCAGCGCCGGCGGCGTGCCGCCGGTCGACCGGCTGGCCACGATCACCGCCCGCACCGTGGTGGTGGACAGCACGGGCAGCCCGCAGTGGTTGCGCGACGGCGCCCGCGCGGCGGCCGAGGCGATTCCGGGCGCCCGCCACGTCAGCCTCGACGGCGGCTACCACGAGGTGCCGGCCGAGACGCTCGCCCCGGTGCTGCGCGACGCCCTGCTCCGCTATTGACGACCGCTGATACACCGGAGTGGGTGAGCTCCGGAGGAGGCAGGGTGTCGGAGGAGCAGAAGAACCGGGCCCTCGAGGCGGCCCTGGCGGACGCGGCGGCGATCCGGGCGACGATCGAACGCAAGGCCAACCACAACCAGGCACTCGTCGGGGTGAACCTGACCGCGGTCGCGGCGATCGCCGGCTTCGTCCTCTCGGAGAAGGCAGACCTGCGGATGTTCCTGCTCCTGCCGGTGCTCAGCACCGCCCTGGGGCTGAGCGTCGTCTCCCAGTACCGGGACATCCGCATCGCCGGTCAGTACATCGAGCAGGTGTTGCGCCCCGCCATCGCGCGCTACACCGGCGAGCCCAGCCTCTTCGGCTGGGAGGTCTTCTACTGGCGGCGCAAGCACGACGGGCACGTGGCGCAGGCGCTCGCCATGGGGGTGATCTTCCCGGGGGTGTCCACCCTCGCCCTGGCGGTCACGCTCCCCGGCATCCGCACGACCGCCGACAAGCTGGCCTGGGCCGTCGGGGCGGCGATGCTCCTGTTGCTGCTCGGCGCGTGGTCCAACCGTCTCCACGAGATGGTCCGCGCCCGTTGGGCCCGGTTCCGCCGCGCCTCGCCCCGCCGGGCGCCCGGCGGGGCGGCCCTGGCCGGCGACGACGGCACCCGCACGCCGACGGCGGTCTGACCGGCGGCCCCGCCCTCAGAATCCGCAGGTCTTGCCGGCGGCGTGGCTGACCTGCACCAGATGGGTGACGCAGCCGCCCCCGGCGACGCGGTGCAGCAGGAAGCCGGTCGGCTCGGTGACCCAGCCGAGCTGCTCGTCGGCGCTCATGGTGAGCGAACTCTGCCGCCAGGTGCTCGGCGCGGTGGTGAGCACCGTGCCGGCGAAGGTCACCGTGACCGGGCGGTGGACGTGCCCGGCGACCACCCGGGCGACGTGCGGGTGCCGGGCGATCACCTCGGCCAGCGCGTCCCCGTCGGTCAGCCGGATGTCGTCGGCGACGGGGATGCCGACCGGCGCCGGCGGGTGGTGCAGGCAGACCACGGCCGGCACCTCCGGCCGGCCGGCCAGCACCCCGTCCAGCCAGCCGAGCTGGTCCTCGCCGAGGCAGCCGGCGCCGTTCCCGGCCGGCATCAGCGAATCCAGCACCACGATCGTCGCCTCGGGGTGGTCGACGTGGTAGTAGGCCGAGAAGCCGCCACCGAGCCACGGCGTGCCGCCGAACGTGTCGAGCAGCGACTCCCGGTCGTCGTGGTTGCCGGCGACCAGGTGCACCGGCAGCGGGAACCGGCCGATGATCTCGCGCAGCGCGACGTACTCGTCGGGACGGCCGTGGTCGACGAGGTCGCCGGTGATGACCACGCAGTCCGGCCGGGGGTTCAGCGCCAGCGCCCGGCCGAGGGCGCGGTGCAGGCCGACGGCCGGTTCGGCGGCGAGCACGCCGGTGGTCACGTGCGGATCACTGAGCTGGGCGATGAGCATCCGTGCCTCCACTCGACCGGGACCCTCACGCTATCGCCGCGAGGCCCGCCGCGCGGCCCGCCCGAACCCACAGGCCGTGTCCACACCCTGTGGATAGCACATGTGTACGAAGGCTGTGGACGATCTTGCTCCCGGGCGGTACATCGCCTCGCTGAGTACCCTTGGTGCGGGCCCGCCCTCCGGCCGGCACCCCTCTCTACCTGGAACGACGTGCCCAGTGGATCACGAGCGAGTCATCCGTGACGTGACGGTCCGCCTCCCCATGGCGTCGACCGCCCTGGAGGCGTGCCAGTGGACCGTCACCGCGCTCGCCCGGCACGCGCCGGCCACCATCTCCGTCCTGCTCCAGGTGCACGACCGGCTCCGCTGCGTCGCGGCGACCGGCTCCTGGCAGGTCTTCTCGACCGTGCCGCCGAAGACCGGGATCGTCGGGCGGGTGTACGCCTCCGGCGAGACCGCCGTCGTGCCCGACGTCGCCGACGACCCCGACTACATCCCGGTGCGCCCCGACGTCACCGCCGAGGTCTGCGTACCGGTGCTGGACCCGGCGGGGCGGCCGATCGGCGTGCTGGACCTCCAGTGGCGCGGGCCGGCCGACCTGGCCCGCTGGGCGGAGATCGCCGAGCGGCTGGCCGCCCGGCTCGGCGCCCGGATCGTGGCGCTCGGCGGGCCGCCCGCGGAGAGCCGCAGCGAGAAACTGCTCCGGCACGCCACCGCGCTGACCTCCGCGTTGACGGATTGGGACCTGTTCGCCGCCGCGATCGCCGCGGCCCGGGACGTCTCCGCCCTCTCCGCCGCCGTGCTGGTGCTCGCCGGGCCGGAGGGCCCCCGCCTGGGTGCGCCCACGGCCGCCCCCGGCGAGTTCGAGTCCCGCATCCGGGCGGAGCTGACCGAGGCGGGCCCGGCCGCGCTGGGCCGGATGATCAGCCGCGCCCACCACCACGGCGTGGGGTACACGCTCGGCGAGGCGGGGCACCCGCCGGTCCCCGACCACCGGCCGCTGTCCCGGGCCGGCGTGCGCACCCTGGTCGCGGTGCCGGTCGGCCCACCCGGCGACGGCGGGGTGCTGCTGGTCGCCGACGAGCGGCTGCTGCGTCCCGACCCGACCACCGTCAGCCTGCTGGAGCTGCTGGCCGGCCAGGCGTGGAGCTGCCTGGACCGGCTGCGTACCCTCGCCCGGCTGCGCGAGCAGGCCAACTCCGACCCGCTGACCGGGCTGCGCCACACCGGCCCGTTCGGCCGGCGCATCGCCGTGGCCACCCCCGGTCGTACGGCCCTGCTGGCGATCGACGTGGACGGCTTCAAGAGCGTCAACGACACGTACGGCCACCAGGCCGGCGACCGGGTGCTGGTCCGGCTGGCCCGGGCCCTGGAGGGGGCGCTGCGGCAGGGCGACGAGCTGTACCGGATCGGCGGCGACGAGTTCGTGGCGGTGATCGAGGTGAACCGCCCCGACGAGGCCGTCCGGATCGCCGAGCGCCTCACCGAGGCGGCACGGCGGATCGGCCGCACGATCAGCGTGGGGGTGGCCCTGCCCCGCCCCGGCGAGTCCCCCGAACTCACCCTCCGCCGCGCCGACCAGGCGCTCTACGCGGTCAAGCGGCACGGCCGCGACGGCGTCCGCCTTGCCGCCGCCTGACCCGGTGGGGTCAGCGGGGGGTCAGTTCCTTGGCGAGGAGTTCGGCGATCTGGGCGGTGTTGAGGGCCGCGCCCTTGCGCAGGTTGTCGCCGGTGACGAAGAAGTCCAGGGCGCGCGGGTCGTCGACGGCGCGGCGGATCCGGCCCACCCAGGACGGGTCGGTGCCGACCGCGTCGATCGGCATCGGGAACTCGCCGGCGCCCGGGTCGTCGACCAGGATCACCCCGGGGGCGTTGCGCAGCACCTCGCGGGCGCCCTCGGCGTCCACCTCGGTGGCGAAGACCGCGTGCACCGCGATGGAGTGGCCGGTCACCACCGGCACCCGTACACAGGTGGCCGAGACCTTGAGGTCGGGCAGCCCGAGGATCTTGCGCGACTCGTTGCGCAGCTTCATCTCCTCGGACGACCAGCCCGCCTCGACCAGCGAGCCGGCCCAGGGCACCACGTTGAGCGCCAGCGGCGCCGGGAACGGGCCCAGCTCGTCGCCGACCGCCTGGCGTACGTCGCCGGGGCGGGAGCCCAGCGCCCGGTCGCCGGCGATCTTGGCGAGCTGGGTGTGCAGGGTGTCCACGCCGGCCTGACCACCGCCGGAGACCGCCTGGTAGGAGGCGAGGACCAGCTCGCGCAGCCCGTACTCGCGGTGCAGCGGGGCGACCGCGACGATCATCGCGAGCGTGGTGCAGTTGGCGTTGGCGATGATCCCCTTCGGCCGGTTGCGCACCTGCTCGGGGTTGATCTCCGGCACCACCAGCGGGACGTCGCGGTCCATCCGGAAGGCGCCGGAGTTGTCCACCACGACGGCGCCCCGGCCCACCGCGACCGGGGCCCACTGGGCGGAGACGTCGTCCGGCACGTCGAACATCGCCACGTCGACGCCGTCGAACGCCTCCGGGGTCAGCGCCTGGACGGTGAGCTCCTCGCCCCGGCAGCGCACCCGCCGCCCGACCGAGCGTTCGGAGGCGAGCAGCCGGATCTCTCCCCAGACGTTCTTGCGCCCGGTGAGCAGCTCGCACATCACGGTGCCGACGGCACCGGTCGCTCCGACCACGGCCAGGGTGGGCAGCGACGACACGGGGCTACCGTCCCGTCCCCGCGTAGACGACGGCCTCGGTGTCGCCGCCGAGGTCGAAGGCCTCGTGGATGGCGCGCACGGCGGCGTCCAGGTCGGTGTCGCGGCAGACCACGGAGACCCGGATCTCCGAGGTGGAGATCATCTCGATGTTCACCCCGGCCGCGCCGAGGGCGGCGAAGAAGCCGGCCGCGACGCCGGGGTGCGAACGCATGCCCGCCCCGATCAGCGACACCTTGCCGACGTGGTCGTCGTAGAGCAGGCCCTTGAACTTGACCGGCTCCTGGATCTTGCTGAGCGCGGCCATGGCCGTCGGGCCGTCGGTCTTGGGCAGGGTGAAGGAGATGTCCGTGCGCCCGGTGCCCTCGGTGGAGACGTTCTGCACGATCATGTCGATGTTGATCTCGGCGCCGGCCACGGTGTCGAAGATCCGCGCGGCGGCGCCCGGCTCGTCGGGCACCCCCACGATCGTGATCTTGGCTTCGCTGCGGTCGTGGGCGACCCCGGTGATCAGTGCTTGCTCCACAGGAAGGTCCTCCATCGATCCGGTGACCATCGTGCCGGTGTTGGTCGAGTATGACGAACGGACGTGGATCGGCAAGCCCGCCCGGCGGGCGTACTCCACGCTGCGCAGGTGCAGGACCTTGGCGCCGCAGGCGGCCAGCTCCAGCATCTCCTCGTAGGTGATCTGCTTGATGTGCCGGGCGTTGGGGACGATCCGCGGGTCGGCGCTGAAGACGCCGTCGACGTCGGTGTAGATCTCGCAGACGTCCGCGTGCAGGGCGGCGGCCAGCGCCACGGCGGTGGTGTCGGAACCGCCCCGGCCGAGCGTCGTGACGTCCTTGGTGTCCTGGGAGACGCCCTGGAAGCCGGCGACGATCACCACCGCGCCCTCGTCGAGCGCGCCCTTGAGCCGGCCCGGCGTGACGTCGATGATCCGCGCCCGGCCGTGCACCGACGTGGTGATCACGCCGGCCTGCGAACCGGTGAACGAGCGGGCCTCGTACCCCAGGTTGTGGATGGCCATGGCGAGCAGCGCCATGGAGATCCGCTCCCCGGCCGTGAGCAGCATGTCCAGCTCGCGGCCCGGCGGCAGCGGGCTGACCTGGTTGGCCAGGTCGAGCAGCTCGTCGGTGGTGTCCCCCATGGCGGAGACCACCACCACGACGTCGTCGCCGGCCTTGCGGGCGGCGACGATCCGCTCGGCCACGCGCTTGATCCGCTCGGCGTTGGCGACGGAGGACCCGCCGTACTTCTGCACCACGAGTGCCACGACGGTGCACTCCCTCCCAGCGACGACCCTGAGCGTGCCGACGCCGCCGGTCGGGGCCGGCGGCGCGTGTCAGACGCCTTCAGGGTATCGGTCGGCCGGCTCGACCGGGTCAGGTGATCCCACGATCCGGCCCGGCCGACGCGGGGGCGTGGCGCGCGACACGCCGGGCGGACGCGGCGGCATGGGTCCACGCGCGGCGTTCCCGGGCCGCAGAATGACCCGGTGCACGCCCACCTGAGTCCGGCCGGCCCCCGCGGGCGCGATGGTCGGCCCGCCCGGGCCGCGGAGGCCGCCGCCACGGAGCACCGCGCCCCCGCCGCCGGTCTCCGCCCCCTGGCGCGGCCGGCCCGACGCCTCGCCGGCCCGCTCGCGCTCGCCCTGCCGGCGCTCCTCGTCGCCTGTACCGCCGACGAGCCGGTCACGCCGCCGACCCCCACGTCGACGCCTGTCCCGGCGGGGCCGGACGCGGCGCGGGACGCGCTGGCCGCGCTCGCCGCGGCGGCGCAGGACCGGCACATGGTCGCCGGCTACACGCTGCGCAGCCCGGACGCCCCGGACCGCACGATCATGGTGACCAGCGCGAACGACGGCACCTGGCGGGTCGACGTCCCGGGCGGCGCGCTCGGCGGCGCGGCGGACGTCTCGTTCGCCGCCACCGCCGACGGGCTGTTCCAGTGCGCCCTACCGTCCGCCGCCCGGCCCGAGCCGGCGAGCTGCGTACGCCTCGGCGACCGGAACGACGCGGTGCCCCGGCGGCTGGACCCCCGGGTGCAGCACCCGTTCACCGACTGGCTGGACGTGCTGACCGACCGGCGGGCCCCGCTCGCCGTGTCACCCGCCCAGCCCCTGCCCGGGGCGTCGGGCACCTGCTACTCGGTCGAGACCACCTCGACCTCGATCAACGCCCCGCTGGACGTGGGCATCTACTGCTACGACGCCGACGGCACGCCCACCGCGGTGCGGACGGCGTTCGGCACCCTCACCCTGGTCGGGCCGCCCGGGCCGGCCCCGGCGACCGTGCAGCTCGCCGGCCCCGTGGTCGACGCCGAGCCACTCGGCACGGCCCCGCCCGAGCCGAGCGGCAGCCCGGGCGCGGGAACGTCCTGACCCAGCGGCACGTTACGGGTGCTTTTCACCACATTCGGACATCCCGTCCATAACTACTGAATCGCCCGTGCGGGACACTCGTCGCATGGTCGACCTCACCCCGCTGCTCGCGTTCCGCTGGAGCCCCCGGTCCTTCGACCCGACGGCGGAGCTGGCCCCCGACCACGCGTCGGCGCTGCTCGAGGCGGCCCGCTGGGCACCCTCGGCCGGCAACGTCCAGCCGTGGCGGTTCGTCCTCGGGCACCGCGACGACGAGACGTTCAAGCGGATCCTGGTGAACCTGCCGGAGCCGGACCAGCGATGGGCCCAGCGCGCCTCCGCCCTGCTGCTGGGCACCCACCTGACCGGGGCCGCCGGGCACCTCTACGACCTGGGCCAGGCGATCGCCCACCTCACCGTGCAGGCCACGGCGCTCGGCCTGCACGTACGCCAACTGCGCGGCCTGGACCCCGCCGGCCTGGCCACCGACCTCGACCTGCCGGCCGGCGTACGGCCGCACGTGGTGGTGGCCGTCGGACAGGTCGGCGACCCGCTCAGCCTGCCCGCCGACCTGCTCGGATCGGAGACCGGCCTGCGCCGCCGCCTCCCCCTGGCCGAGATCCTGCTGACCAGCCGGAATGCGAAGTGCGTCTCATAGTCCGGACCTTCCTTCCCGCGCCTCGTCCCACCACGTAGGGTTACCTGGTCATGTGGCGGGCGTACCTCCTCCTTGGTCGCCGCGACGAGGCCTGAAGGCCGGCACCTCGTCGCGGAGTCGAACCGCGCCGTCCAGCACATCCGAACTTCCCATCGGCACCGCCCGGGCACCGTCGCCCCGGCACCTGGCCGACACCTTCCGATTGCTGACGTCACATGTTTCAAGGGGAGCACTTCGTCATGGCTCAACCCGTCACCGACGCGGAGACCGATCCGATCGCCCGGCAGCGCCCCAGCCGGATGCCGTACCACCGCTACCAGCCCTACCAGCAGCAGTTCCGGATCGACCTGCCGGACCGCACCTGGCCCAGCCGGCACGTCGAGGTGGCCCCGCGCTGGTGCGCGGTGGACCTGCGCGACGGCAACCAGGCGCTCATCGACCCGATGTCGCCGGAGCGCAAGCGGCGGATGTTCCAGCTCCTGGTGCAGATGGGCTACAAGGAGATCGAGGTCGGCTTCCCCTCGGCCAGCCAGACCGACTACGACTTCGTCCGGCAGCTGATCGAGCAGGACCTGATCCCGGAGGACGTCACGATCCAGGTGCTCACCCAGTGCCGGGAGCACCTGATCGACCGCACCTTCGAGGCGTTGCGCGGCGCGCGGCGGGCGATCGTGCACTTCTACAACTCGACCTCCACGCTCCAGCGCCGGGTGGTCTTCGGGCTGGACCGCGACGGCATCGCGGACATCGCCACCCAGGGCGCGCGGCTCTGCCAGAAGTACGCGGAGATCCACACCCCGGACACCGACATCCACTACGAGTACTCGCCCGAGTCGTACACCGGCACGGAGCTGGAGTACGCGCTGGAGGTCTGCGCCAAGGTCATCGAGGTGGTCGACCCGACCCCGGACCGGAAGCTGATCGTCAACCTGCCCGCCACCGTCGAGATGGCGATGCCGAACGTCTACGCCGACTCGATCGAGTGGATGCACCGGCACCTGCCCCGGCGGGACAGCCTGGTGCTGAGCCTGCACCCGCACAACGACCGGGGCACCGGCGTGGCCGCCGCGGAGCTGGGCCTGCTGGCCGGCGCGGACCGGGTCGAGGGCTGCCTGTTCGGCAACGGCGAGCGCACCGGCAACGTCGACCTGGTGACGCTGGGCCTGAACCTGTTCTCCCAGGGCATCGACCCGATGATCGACTTCTCGAACATCGACGAGGTGAAGCGGGCCGTCGAGTACTGCAACCAGCTCCCGGTGCACGAGCGCCACCCGTACGCGGGCGACCTGGTCTACACCGCCTTCTCCGGCTCCCACCAGGACGCGATCAAGAAGGGCTTCGACGCCCTGACGGCGGACGCCGCGGCGGCCGGGGTGCCCGTCGACAACTTCACCTGGGCGGTGCCCTACCTGCCGGTCGACCCGAAGGATCTGGGCCGCACCTACGAGGCGGTCATCCGGGTCAACTCGCAGTCCGGCAAGGGCGGCGTCGCGTACATCATGAAGAGCGAGCACCAGCTCGACCTGCCGCGCCGGCTCCAGATCGAGTTCTCCGGCGTCGTCCAGCAGGTCACCGACCACGACGGCGGCGAGGTCGACCCGGGCACGATGTGGGAGATCTTCGCCGGGCACTACCTGCTCGACCACCAGGCCGACCCGGCGCTCACCCTGGACGGCTACGCCATCGGCACCGCCGAGGGCAAGGTCGAGATCGAGGCCCGCGTCGGCATGGGCGGCGCGGCCCACTCGCTGACCGCGGTCGGCAACGGCCCGATCGACGCGTACGTCAACGCGCTCCAGTCGGTGGGCGTGGCGGTACGGGTGCTCGACTACCACGAGCACGCGCTCTCCTCCGGCGGGGACGCGCAGGCCGCCGCGTACGTGGAGTGCGAGGTCGACGGCCGCACGGTGTGGGGCGTCGGCACCGACGCCAACATCGTCACCGCCTCGATCAAGGCCGTCACGAGCGCCGTCAACCGCGCCCGCGCCTGACGCGTTAGGAAGGGCACCCTGCTAACGCCTGGCGCATAGCAGGGGGCCCTTCCTAACGCCGGGGACGGTGGGTGAGCAGGGCGGCCAACGCCGCGCCGGCCAGCAGCAGGCCGGCGCACCAGAGCATCGCGTCCCGGTAGGCGCCGGTCAGCTCGCCCGCCTGCTCGTAGCCGGTGCCGGAGAGCCCGACCAGCAGCGGGAGCGCCGCCACCGCGAGCAGGCCGCCGGCCCGGGACGCCGCGTTGTTGAAGCCGCTCGCCACGCCGGCGAACCGGTCGTCGACCGCCGCCAGCACCGACGCGGTCAGCGGCGCCACCACCAGGGTCAGCCCGACCCCGAAGAGCGTCACCCCGGGCAGCACGTCCCGCCAGTACGACGCGTCCGGGCCGACGCCCCGCAGCAGCACCAGCCCGGCGGCGGCGACCACCGGCCCGACGGTCAGCGGCAGCCGGGGGCCGATCCGCGCCGACAGCGCGCCGGCGCGCGCCGAGCCGACCAGCAGCAGCACGGTCGTCGGCAGCATCGCCACCCCGGTGAGCAGCGCCGACCAGCCGGCCACGTTCTGCAGGTGGACGGCGAGGAAGAAGGTGAAGCCGCCGAGCGCCGCGTAGACCAGCACGGTGAAGACGTTCAGCACGGTGAAGAGCCGGCTGCCGAAGAGCCCGGTGGGCAGCATCGCGGTGTCGCCACGTCGCCGCTCGACGACCACGAAGGCCACGGCGGCGGCCACCCCGACCAGCGCCGCGACCAGCACCGGCGCCGAGTCGAAGCCGCGCGCCGGGGCGTCGATCAGCGCGTACGTGACGCCGGCCAGGGCGAGCGCGCCGAGCAGCGCGCCGGCCACGTCGAAGCGGCGGCGCCGGCCGGCCTCCCGGCTGCGGGAGGTGGCCTCGTCGCGGCTCTCCGGCACCCAGCGCAGCGCGGCGAGCACCACCAGCACCGCCAGCGGCAGGTTGAGGAAGAAGATCCACCGCCAGGAGAGCGCGTCGATCAGCCAGCCGCCGATGAACGGGCCGAGCGCGGTCGAGACGCCGGACAGCCCCGACCAGGCGCCGATCGCCCGCCCCCGGTCGTCCGGGTGGAAGCTGGCCTGGAGCACCGACAGCGAGCCCGGGGTCAGCAGCGCGCCGCCGGCGCCCTGGAGGAAACGTGCCGCGATCAGCCACTCGGTGCCCTGGGCCAGGCCGCAGAGCAGCGAGGCGGCGGTGAACCAGACCACCCCGAGCAGGAAGACCCGCCGCCGTCCGAAGCGGTCGCCTAGCGCGCCGCCGAGCAGAACGAAGGCGGCGAGCATCAGCAGGTACCCGTTGACCGTCCACTGGAGACCGGCGACGGTGGCGTCGAGTTCCGCGCCGAGCCGGGGCAGCGCCACGTTGACCACCGTGCTGTCCAGGAACACCATGCCGGAGGCGAGGACGGCGGCGAGCAGGGTGCCCCGACCGTGGGCGGTGCCCAGCCGGAGCGCGGGCGCGGATTCGGTCATGGCGTTCAATCTTCCTCGCACCATATGAGGAACGCCACGAAACGCCGAAACCATGCTTGGGTACTGTGCGGGATCGCCGGGAGCCCGCAAGCTGGAGAGGTGTCGTCTGTGCGTACCAGATCAGGACCGCGCGTCGCGGTGACGGCCGCGCTGGCCGCGGCGCTGGCGCTCGGCGCGACCGGCTGCGTCCCGGTCGACGAGCCGGACACCGCCCCGCCGAGCAGCAGCGCCGGCAATCCCGCACAGAAGCTGGCCCAGCTCAGCGTCGCCAGCGCGGGGTCGATGAAGGGCTACAGCCGGGAGCGTTTCCCGCACTGGCGGGACACCGGCAAGAACTGCGACGTGCGGGACAGCGTGCTGAAACGCGACGGGGAGGACATCGAACTCTCCGGCTGCAACGTGGTCGCCGGCCGGTGGGAGAGCGTGTACGACGACCGCGCCCTGACCGACCCGTCCGACGTGGACATCGACCACATGGTGCCGCTGGCGAACGCGTGGCGCTCCGGCGCCGACGAGTGGGACGACGCCAAGCGCGGCGACTTCGCCAACGACATGGACCGACCGCAGCTCATCGCGGTTTCCAAGACCTCCAACCGGGCAAAGGGTGATCAGGACCCGTCCCAGTGGAAGCCGGCGAACCGGTCGTTCTGGTGCCAATACGCCGAGAACTGGGTGACGGTCAAGCACCACTGGCGGCTCACGGTGACCAACGCCGAGAAGGCCGCCCTGGCCGACATGTTGGAGGGCTGCACATGGGCGAGCAAGCCGTGACGGGGTCCGGGGCGACCCCCGCCCCGGAACAGATGCCGGACGCCGCCGGGGAGGACGCGGCGGCGGCCACCGGCAGCGCGCCGGCCGGGCCGACCACGGCCGGCATGACGGCGGACGGCGCGGCCGGTACCCAGACCGCGGTGCCGGGGGCGGGCATGACCGCCGACGCCGGCGGCACGTCGACCGGCGCCCAGGAGCGTACGGCCGACATCGTGCCCGGCCCGGGCGGCGTGATGACCGACGAGGTGGGCGTGGTCACCGGCGAGCTGACCCTGCGCACCGGCTACGCCGACGGCCAGGTGACGCTGTCGGTGCAGTACCGGGACGCCGACGAGTGGTACGCGGTCACCGGCAGCAAGGCCACGCTGGCCGACCCGGCCGGGCTGGACGCGGTGCACGACATCGCGGTTGCCCTGCTGCACCGCCCCGAGGGCTGACCGCACCGCCACCGAGGAGGCTCCCGGTCCGGAGGCCGCTCGCGTCCGGGCGCGGCCCCTCGGTGGGGCCGCGCCCGGGACGCGGGTCAGACGTACGAGCCGGGCTCGCTGGGGGCGGAGACGGCGCGGGGCTCCTCGCCCTCGTCCATCGGGCGGGTGATCTGCACGCTGACCTTGTGCGGCCGCAGCTCGCCGCTGGCGATCCGCTCGGCGAAGTGGCAGGCGACCCGGCTCCCGCCGATCTCCCGCAGCACCGGCCGCTCGTCGGCGCAGCGGGTCGGCTGCGCCCACGGGCAGCGGGTGTGGAACCGGCAGCCGGCCGGCGGGTTGGCCGGCGAGGGCAGGTCGCCGGCGAGCAGGATGCGCTCCCGCCGGTCCTCCACGTCCGGGTCGGGCACCGGCACCGCCGACATCAGCGCCCGCGTGTAGGGGTGCAGCGGCTCGGTGTAGAGCCGGTCGCTCGGCGCCTCCTCGACCAGCGCGCCGAGATACATCACGCCGACCGTGTCGGAGATGTGCCGCACCACGGCGAGGTCGTGCGCGATCACCAGATAGGTCAGGCCGAGGTTGTCCTGCAACTCGTCGAGCAGGTTCACCACCTGGGCCTGGATCGACACGTCGAGCGCGGACACCGGCTCGTCGGCGACGATCAGGTCGGGCCCGAGCACCAGCGCCCGGGCGATGCCGATGCGCTGCCGCTGGCCGCCCGAGAACTCGTGCGGGTAGCGCGAGAGCGCCCAGCGGGGCAGGCCGACCTTGTCCAGCGTCTCGCTGATGATCCGCCGCCGTTCGTCACGGTTGCCGCCGATGCCGTGGGTCTGCAACCCCTCGGTGAGGATCGACTCGACGTTCTGCCGGGGGTCCAGGCTCGACATCGGGTCCTGGAAGATCATCTGCATCCGGCGGCGCATCGACCGCAGCTTGCCCGCCGGCAGCTTCGTCAGCTCGACGCCGTCGAAGACGACCTCGCCGCCGGTGGGCGGGGTGAGCTGGAGCAGCGCCCGGCCGAGCGTCGACTTGCCACACCCGGACTCGCCCACCAGGCCGTACGTCCTGCCGCGCGCGATGCGCAGGTCGACCCCGTCGACCGCCTTCACGTGCCCGACCGTGCGGTCGAAGATCACCCCCCGCCGGATCGGGAAGTGCACCTTCAGGTCGCGGACCTCGACGAGGATGTCGCTCTCGGTCACGGCTTCTCCTCCTCGCGCGGGGCGGGCACCGGGCCCGCGGTCGCCTCCGCCGCCGGGGCCTCTGCCGCCGGGGTGGTGGCCTGCGGGGGCACGGTGCCCGGCAGTGGCGCCGGGTTGACGCAGCGGTAGCTGCGCCCGTCGTGGGCGTGCACCAGTGCGGGCGGCTCGCCCACGCACTCGTCGACCCGCCGGGCGCAGCGCGGCGCGAACGCGCAGCCGTCCGGCCAGGGCAGCACGTCGCGGACCGAGCCGGGGATCGGGTTCAGCCGCTCCCCGCGCCCGGCGTCCAGACGGGGCACCGAGCCGAGCAGCCCCACGGTGTACGGGTGCCGGGGCTCGCGGAACAGCGGACGACGGCGGGCCGTCTCCACCACCCGGCCGGCGTAGAGCACGTTGATGGTGTCGCACATGCCGGCCACCACGCCCAGGTCGTGCGTGATCATGACGAGCGCGGTGCCGGAGTCGCGGACCAACTCCTTGAGCAGCTCCAGGATCTGCGCCTGGATGGTGACGTCCAGCGCCGTGGTCGGCTCGTCCGCGATCAGCAGCCGGGGCTTGCAGGCCACCGCCATCGCGATGAGGGCGCGCTGCCGCATGCCGCCGGAGAGCTGGTGCGGGTATTCCTTCAACCGCCGCTTCGGGTCGGGGATGCCGACCCGGTCCAGCAGCGTCGCCGCCTCCTTCTCGGCCGCCGCGCCCTTCATCCCCCGGTGGCGCGCGAGCACCTCGGTCACCTGCAAGCCGATCGGGATGACCGGGTTCAGGGAGGACAGCGGGTCCTGGAAGATCATCGCGACGTCGCGCCCGCGGATGTCCCGCCGGGACCGGTCGTCGAGCTGGAGCAGGTCGGTGCCGTCGAAGACCGCCTTGCCGCCGACACGCATGCCCGGCTGCTTGGGCAGCAGGCCCATGATCGCCAGCGAGGTGACGCTCTTGCCACAGCCGGACTCACCGACCAGGCCGACCACCTCGCCGGCGTCGACGGAGAAGGAGACCCCGTCGACGGCGTGCACGGTGCGCTGACCGCGCCGGGCGAAGGTGACGGAAAGGTCGTCCACTTCGAGCAGTGCCATCATCGACCTTCCGTTCGCGACTGCGGGGCTCGCAAGCTCACTCCTCGCGCTTCACACATTGAGGTGACCTACTTCCGCAGCTTCGGGTCGAGGGCCTCGCGCATCGCCTCACCGAGCAGGGTGAAGCCGAGCGCGGTGATGATGATCGCGACCGCCGGGTAGATCGCCAGCCCCGGCCGGATGCCAAGGTACGGCTGCGCGTCGGCGAGCATCACGCCCCACTCCGGCACGGCGGTGTCGGGGTTGCCGAGGCCGAGGAAGGAGAGCGCGGCGGCCTCGATGATCGCGGTGGCCAGGGTCAGCGTGGCCTGCACGATCACCGGGGCGAGCGAGTTCGGCACCACGTGGGTGATGGCGATCTTCGACTTCTTCACGCCCAGCGAGGTGGCCGCCAGCACGTAGTCGCTGTTGGCCTGGGAGATCATCGAGCCACGCAGCAGCCGGGCGAAGACCGGCACGGACACCACGCCGACCGCGATCATCACGGTGATCAGGCTCGCCCCGAGCAGGGCGGCGATGCTCACCGCCAGCAGCAGGCTGGGCAGCGCCAGCATCATGTCGATGACCCGCATGAGCGCGGTGTCGACGGCCCGGCCCCACCGGCCGCCCAGCCCGGCCGCCGCGCCGGCGACCCCACCGATCAGGGCGCCGACCGCCAGACCGATCAGCGTGGAGACCACGCCGACGAGCAGGGTCTGCCGGGCGCCGACGATCATCCGGCTGAACACGTCGCGGCCCTGGTGGTCGTAGCCGAACCAGTGGTCGGCGGAGGAGCCGGGGATGAGGCCCTGGCCCGACTTGACCACGCCCTCGCGGATGCCGATCGCGTCGGTCGGCCCGTACGGGACGAAGAACGGCCCGACCACCGCGACCAGGACGAAGAGCACCAGGATGACCGCGCCGATGATCGCCGCGGGGTTGCGCCGCAGCCGGCGGAACGCCTCCTGCCAGAGGCTGACGCCACGCTCGTCGTCGCGGGCCGCCAGCTCGGCGAGCCGGTCGATCTTTTCCTTCTTCTTGCCGGTGGTGATCGTCATCGGACCCTCACCCTCGGGTCGATCAGGCTGTAGGAGAGGTCGACCAGGAGGTTAACGAGCACGTACACCACCGCGATGATCATGATGAAGCCCATCAGCACCGGGTAGTCCCGCTGGCCGATGGCGTCGTAGATGAACGCCCCGATGCCGCTGAAGGCGAAGACGGTCTCGGTCAGCACCGCGCCGGAGAGCAGGCCGCCCGTGAGCAGGCCGATCGAGGTGACCACCGGCAGCATCGCGTTGCGCAGCACGTGCCGGCGGCGGACGGTCGGCTCGGTGAGGCCCTTCGCCTCGGCGGTGCGGACGAAGTCCTCGTTGAGCACCTCCAGCACGCTGGCCCGGGTGATCCGGACGATGATCGCGAGCGGGATGCTGGCCAGCGCGACGCCCGGCAGCACGAGGTGCCAGATCGCGTCGGCGGCGGCGTCCCACTCCCGGGTCATCAGCCCGTCGAGGATGAAGAAGTTGGTGATCCGGGTGGCGCCGAGCGTCGGGTCCTGCCGGCCGCTGGACGGGAACCAGCCGAGGTTCTCCGAGAAGATCGCCTTGAGCACGTAGGCCAGGAAGAAGACCGGGATGCAGATGCCGATCAGCGAGCCGCCGACGGAGAGGTGGTCGAGCAGCCGGCCGCGCCGGCGGGCGGCCAGGTAGCCGAGCGGGATGCCGAGCCCGATCGCGATCACCAGCGCCATGACGGTCAGCTCGACGGTGCCCGGGAAGCGCTCCAGGAACTCCGTGGTCACCGCGCGCTTGGTGGAGGTCGAGGTGCCGAGGTCGAGGCGGAGCAGCCGCCGCACGAAACGGCCGTACTGCACCAGGATCGGCTCGTCGAGGCCCATGTTGCGCCGGATCGCGGCACGCATCTCGGGCGTCCCGCGCTCGCCGAGGATGGCGGTCTCGGGGCCGCCGGGCAGTCGACGGAGCCAGATGAAGAGCAGGAGGGAGAGCCCGAACAGCGTGGGTATCAGCTGGAGCAGGCGTCTGACGATGAACCGGAACACGGTGGCCTCGAAAGGGGTACGGAGGGCCGCGGGCGGACGCTGTCGAAACAGCGCCCGCCCGCGGTCGGAGCGTCAGGTCAGGACTTGAACTCGGCCGTTTCAAGCCGCTCGTCGGTGAGCGGGCTGGCCTTGACCCCGGTCACGTCCTTGCCGAACACGATCGCCGGCGGCGAGTGCGACACCGGGACGCCGGGCAGGAACTCCATGATGGCCTTGTTGAGGGCCTTGTACTTCTCCACCCGGGCCGCCTGGTCGGCGGTGGTGTCGGCGTCCTTGAACTGGTCGAACAGGGCCTTGTTGGTGAAGCCCCACTCGTCCTTCGGCCGGTCGAAGAAGGTGCCGATGAAGTTGTAGGCGTCGCCGTAGTCACCGGTCCAGCCGAGGAAGTGGATGTCGTGCTTGCTGCCGGAGGTGGTGGCGTTGAGGTAGTCCGGGCTCCACTTGAGCGGGATGGCCTGGACGTTGATGCCGACCGCCTTGAGGTCCGCCGAGAGCAGCTCGAAGATGTCCTTCGGGTTCGGCATGTAGGGGCGGGTGACCTCGGTCGGGTAGTGGAACTTCAGGGTCAGGTTCGTCGCGCCGGCCTCGGCCAGCAGCTGCTTGGCCTTCTCCGGGTTGTACTCGTACTTGGCGACGTCGCCGTTCCAGCCCTCGACCGTGTCCGGCATGAAGTTCTCGGCGACCTTGGCGCCCGGGGGCAGCTTCGAGTCGACCAGCGCCTGCCGGTTCAGGGCGTGCGCGATGGCCTGCCGGACCTTGAGGTCGGCGAGCTTCGGGTTGCCCTTCTGGTTGATGGCCAGGTAGAGCACGTTGAACGCCGGGCGGGTCAGGACGTTGAAGCCCTCGCCCTTCAGCGGCTCGACGTCGGCCGGGCCGACCAGGTCGTAGCCCTGGATGTCGCCGGAGCGCAGCGCCTGCTTGCGCGCGTTCTCGTCCGAGATGGTCTTGAAGATGAGGGTCTTCAGCTTGGCCTTGTCGCCGGCGTAGTCCTCGTTGCGCTCCAGGGTCAGCGTCTTGTTGGCGACGTCCCAGGACTTGAACTTGAACGGCCCGGTGCCGGTCGGGTGCTCCATCGCGTACGCCGGGTACTTGATGTCCTCGGCGGTGCCGCCCACGTTGCTGGCGTCGTACTTCTCCAGCGCGGTCGGGCTGTGGATGGAGAACGACGGCAGCATCAGCGCGGCCGGGATCTTGCTGGAGACCCGGGTGAAGGCCAGGTCCACAGTGGTGGCGTCCTTGACGGTGCAGGACTTGAAGAGGCTCGGCGGCAGCTCCGCGTCCTCGTTCTTGGCGAAGCCGCCCATGACGTCCTGCCAGTACGCCGTCACGTCCGGGCTCTGCATGAGGCCCTTGGCGTTGTACCAGCGGTCGAAGTTCTTGCAGACCGCCTCGGCGTTGAAGTCGGTGCCGTCGTGGAACTTCACGCCGGAACGCAGCTTGAAGGTCCACGTCGTGCCGGCGGCGTCCGGAGTCCAGGACTCGGCCAGACCGGGGGTGATCTTCGTGCCCCCCTCCTCCGGCGTGACCAGCGTCTCGAAGATGCTGCGTGCGACGCGCAGCGACTCACCGTCGCTGGCGAAGCTCGGGTCGAGCACCTTCGGGTCTCCGGCTACGCCGAAGACGAGGGTGTCCTTCTTGCTACCGCTGGAACTGTCATCGCGGTTGCTCTCGGCGCAGCCTGCTACCGCGAGGGCCGCGACCGCGACGGCCGCGATAGCGACCTTCGGCCTGGATGCACGCATGGTGCTTCACCTCGTCCTTGGGGTTACGGACAACGTGGTGACAGGGGTCACCGATGGGCGTGACCTTAGCCCTCGTTCGGACCGCCGGGAAACCGTCGTCGAACTGGTTGGTACCGGATCGTGTCTTAACCGGTACGCCCCGCCCCTGAGACCCGCGGCAGACCGCCATCAATGGAGCGATATGCCCGGTTCGACCGATGCAAATTTGTTACATGGATTGACGCTCGCTCCGTCCACATGTCAGAACCACAGTGGAGCCGGAGGCGCGTACGACGGTGGCCGGCACCGGGATCCGGTGCCGGCCACGATCGCCGGATCAGACGGCGCGACGCCCCTCGAAGGCGCGGCCGAGGGTGATCTCGTCGGCGTACTCCAGGTCGCCGCCGACGGGCAGGCCGCTCGCCAGCCGGGTCACCGCGATGCCCATGGGCTTGACCATCAGCGCCAGGTAGGTGGCGGTGGCCTCGCCCTCGGTGTTCGGGTCCGTGGCCAGGATCAGCTCCCGCACCGCGCCCCCGCCCAGGCGGGTCATCAGCTCGCGGATGCGCAGGTTGTCGGGCCCGATCCCCTCCAGCGGGTTGATCGCCCCGCCGAGCACGTGGTAGCGGCCCCGGAACTCACCGGTCCGCTCGATCGCGACCACGTCCTTGGGCTCCTCGACCACGCAGAGCACCTCGTCGGTGCGGCGCGGGTCACGGCAGATCCGGCACTGGTCGGACTCGGCCACGTTGTAGCAACTGGTGCAGAACCGCACCAGCTCCTTGACCTTGCGCAGCGCGCCGGCCAGCCGGTTGACGTCGGCCGGGTCGGCCGACAGGACGTGGAACGCGATCCGCTGCGCGCTCTTCGGGCCGACGCCCGGCAGCCGCCCCAGCTCGTCGATCAGGTCCTGGATGGCGCCCTCGTACATCTGCCGCTCAGAAACCGGGCAGGCCGAGGCCGCCCATGCCGCCGGTGACCGGGCCCATCTTCTTCTCGGTCAGCTCGCGGGCCGCCTCGGCGGCGTTGTGCACGGCCGCGACGACCAGGTCCTCCAGGGTCTCCACGTCCTCCGGGTCGACCGCCTTGGGGTCGATCTTGATCGCCTTGAGCTCCCCGGTGCCGGCGACGGTCGCGGTCACCAGGCCGCCCCCGGCGGTGCCGGTCAGCTCGGCCTCGGCCAGCTCGGCCTGGGCCTTGGCGATCTGCTGCTGCATCTTCTGCGCCTGCTTCAGCATCTGCTGCATGTTCGGCTGTCCACCTGGGCGCACGGATGGCTCCTTCTCGCACTCGTCTGCTCGGCCGCCGCTCAGCCTATCCGCTGGGAGCGGCCCTGCCCCGCCCGGTGCTTCCCCGCCGGGCGGGTCCCGGGGGACGATCACGGGGTCGACCGGAGGGAGCCGGCGGATGTCCCGGGGAACATGCCGCGGCGGCCATGGAACGGCAGGCGCGGGCCGGCGCGACCATGGACGCCGGCCTCTACGCCGGCCTGCTGACGCGCGCCGCCGGTGACGTCCGGGCCAGCGTGTGCGGTGTGGTGCCCTATCGGGCGTCGACCTCGTCGATCTTCTCCGCGCCGAACGCCTCGCGCAGCAGCCGTACCGCCTGCTCCTCGCTGGACTCCCGCGCGGCCCGCTCGTCGAGCACCTCGTCCAGCGGCTCGTCGCCCGGGTCGAAGCCCTCGTAGGTCGGGCTCGCCGGCTGGGCGCCGCCGGGGCGTCCCCCGCCGCCGCGCACCGGCCCGTCGAAGTCCGGGTCGTACGGCGGCTCGCCGGCCCAGTCGGCGTCCGCGGTCTTCCGGGCCGCCTGGGCCGGACGCGGACCGCGTCCCGCCGCGGCCGCCCGCGCCGCCGCGATCGCGCTGCTCACCGGGGGGCCCGCGGGCGCGGTCTGCTGCGGCGGCGCCGAGGGACCGGCCGGCTTCGGTACGGCCGGCGCGGCAGTCGCCGCCACGCCGCCCATCGGCGCGCTGCCCGTCGCCGCGCCCGCCGTCGTGGTGGCCGACGTGCCGCCCGGCCGGGCCGGTTCCGGCCAGTCGTCGGCGTCCCCGGCCGCGCCACCCGGGCGTGCCGGTTCGGGCCAGTCCTCGCCCCCGCCGGCCGCGCCACCGGGCCGGGCCGGTTCGGGCCAGTCCTCGGCGTCGTCGGCGGAAGCGCCGCCGCCCCGCGCCGCACCCGCACCGGAGGCCGGACGAGTCGCCCCGCCCTGGCCGCCACCACGCGGCCCACCGGTCGCGCCATCGGGCCCGCCGGCTGCGCCGCTCGGGCCGCCCGGGGCCTGGTGGGCGGGGACGGCCGGCGGCAGGGAGGCCGGAGCCGTCGGCGGCGGGGAGGCCGGGCGGGCCGGGGCGGCGGGACGGGACGGGCCGCCGAGCGACGCGCCACCCCGCTCGCCGGCCACCTCGCAGCGGATCTGCCAGCGGCCGCCGAACTCCTCGTACAGCGCCTCGGCCAGCACCGAGGTGTGGTTGCCCATCATCTGCGCGAGCACCGGCGACTTGACGGTCAGCACCAGGGTGTCGCCGTCCACGTCGCGGACCACCGCGTCGCGCATCAGCGCGGCGGCCGGCTTCTTGATCCGGTTGACCTTGGCGACGATGTCCGGCCAGACCCGGCGCACCGCGACAGCGTCCAGCGTGCCCGTCGGAGCCGCGCCGGGGCGGGGCGGCTCCGGGGTGGCCGGGTCGGGCATCACCGCCGACGGCGGCACCGGACGGCGGGCGGAAGCATCGGCGGGCGGGCCACCGGCGGGCGCACCCACCGGGTCCGCGGCACCCGGGACTGCCTCCGCCGACCGGGAACCGGTGGCGGCCCCAGCCGCGACGCGGGCGGCGGCGAGACCGGACGGAGCGCCGGCAGCCGCCGGCGGGCCGGCGGTCCCCGGGTCGGGCGCGGCGGCAGCCGCGGTCGCGGCGGGAGTGTCAGGGCGTACCGGAGGGGCGGAGGTGACCGGCGCGGGGCCGGCGGCGGCCGACGGCGTGTCGGTGCCGACGAGGGTGAGCCGGCGCTCCATGCGCTCCAGGCGCTGGAGCAGGCCGCCGGTGGTGTCGTCGGCGCCGGGCAGCAGCATCCGGGCGCAGATCAGCTCCAGCAGCAGCCGGGGGGCGGTGGTGCCGCGCATCTCCACCAGGCCGTTGTGCACGATGTCGGCGCAGCGGGACAGGGTGCCCGGGCCGAGCCGCTGGGCCTGGGCGGCCATCCGCTCGATCTGGTCGGTCGGGCCGTCGATCAGGCCCTTGGCGGCGGCGTCCGGCACCTGCTGGAGCACGATCAGGTCGCGCAGCCGTTCCAGCAGGTCGGAGGCGAACCGGCGCGGGTCGTGCCCGGCCTCCGCCACCCGGTCGACGGTGGCGTACGCGGCCGCCCCGTCCCCGGCCGCCAGCGCGTCGCACATCTCGTCGATCAGGGCGGCGTCGGTGACGCCGAGCAGCGCGGCGGCCCGGGAGTAGGTGACCCCCTCCGGCCCGGCGCCGGCGATGAGCTGGTCGAGCACGGAGAGGCTGTCCCGGGCGCTGCCGCCGCCCGCGCGCACCACCAGCGGGAAGACCGCCGGCTCGACGGAGACCCCCTCGGCCTCGCAGAGCTGCTCCAGGTAGGGCCGGAGCACCTTCGGCGGAATGAGCCGGAACGGGTAGTGGTGGGTCCGCGACTTGATCGTGCCGAGGACCTTCTCCGGCTCGGTCGTCGCGAAGATGAACTTGAGGTACTCCGGGGGCTCCTCGACCAACTTGAGCAGGGCGTTGAAGCCGGCCGACGAGACCATGTGCGCCTCGTCGATGACGAAGATCCTGAAACGGCTCTTGGCGGGCGAGAAGATCGCCTTCTCGCGCAACTCGCGGGCGTCGTCGACGCCGCCGTGGCTGGCCGCGTCGATCTCGATGACGTCCATCGAGCCGGGGCCGTCGGTGGCCAGCGAGCGGCAGGACTCGCACTGCCCGCACGGCTCCGGGGTGGGACCCTGCTCACAGTTGAGCGAGCGGGCCAGGATCCGGGCGCTGGAGGTCTTGCCGCAGCCACGGGGGCCGGAGAAGAGGTACGCGTGGTTGAGCCGCCCGCTGCGCAGCGCCTGCGACAGCGGCTCGGTGACGTGCTCCTGCCCGATGACCTCGGCGAAGGTGCGTGGCCGGTACTTGCGGTAGAGCGCCAGTGCCACTCGTCCCGCCTCCTCTCGACCGAGCCATTCTGCGCCGGTCCGTCGCGGGTGACCACCCACCCCGCCGGTGACCTGACCCGCAGGGACGTTACCGGCGCCCGGAGACAGAAAGGCCCCCCGTGCACCCGTCAGAGCCCGCTTATCCTTGCTGCCTTCCGGCCCTGGGGAGGTTCACGAGATGCACGCCGCACGGGGGGTACCGCCAAGCCTACCCGACGTTGCGTCGATCTTCAGGGGGTGGTGGGGTGGCCCACCCGCCGGAGACCTGTATCCTCGTCTGCGGAGGATTCGCCTAGAGGCCTAGGGCGCACGCTTGGAAAGCGTGTTGGGTTAACACCCTCACGAGTTCGAATCTCGTATCCTCCGCTCATCTGAGCAGCACGAACACGAGGGACGGCCCCCACCGGGGATCCGTCCCTCGCGTCGTCTGTATGACTGTTCGTCCCGATCCTCGTCTCCTTCGCCGGTTCAAGGCCCCGCCGCCGACGGTCGGGGTGTGCGGGGCGCCTCGTCCGATTTCCTCCGGCCGGTCGCGTGGGGCAGCGCGGAGACGTAGCCGCGGCATGTCCGTCCGCGCGGTCGACGAAGTGGTCGAGCAGCTCCCGGTGCACGAAGATGTGGCCGTCGCCGACCTAACGGAGGAACAGGCACAGCGGCTGACCGCGAGGGCGGCGAACACGATGGTCAGATGCGCGTCGACCGAGGCATGTCAAGGAGAGGGCGGGATACCCTGCCTGCGGTGCCTCGAACCGCGTGACCCGAGGAGTCGATGCTGGGATGACGGCAGGGCGACCGATCCCCACACAGGACGACGTGCTCGGGTATTTCAACACGCTGTCGAACTGGGGTCGGTGGGGCGACGACGACGAGCTCGGGACTCTGAACCACATCACCGACGACGTCCGGCTGGCGGCGGCGCGGGCCGTGCGCCACGGCAGGAGCGTGTCGTGCGCCTGGGAGGTTGCCGCACCGGAAGAGATGGAGCGGTCGACGACGACGTGCCCGTGCGCCGCCGACATGCCGGGTGCCGAGGACATGCCGGCGCCCGGATTCCGCGCCGACCGGCGGTGGGGCTTTTCGTCCGAGCGGCTGGGCATCACGTTCCACGGCAACACCGTCACCCACGTCGATTCGCCGTGTCACATCTTCTGGGACGGCACGATGTACAACGGGCGGTCGCACTCGTTGGTCGACTCGGCGACGGGATCGGGGTGGGCGGCCGTCACGGCGGCGGCGAACGGGATCGTCACACGTGGTGTCCTGCTGGACATTGCGAGGGTCCGTGATGTGCCGTGGTTGGAACCGGGGCAGGCCGTGTTTCCCGACGATCTGGAGGAGGCCGAGCGTCGCCAGGGTGTGCGGGTGCGATCCGGCGATGCGGTACTCCTGCGGACCGGCTATGGCCGCGTCCGGCACGAGGCCGGTGCGGCCAGCGGTTTCACGCAGGCCGGCTGGCACGCGTCCTGCCTGCCGTGGCTGCATGAACGGGAGGTCGCGCTGATCGGCGCTGACACCCCCCAGGACGTTCAGCCGTCGGGGTACGAAGACGTGTTGATGCCGGTTCACGCCGTGAGCCTCGTCGCGATGGGTCTGTGGCTGCTCGACAACTGCGACCTGGAGGTGTGCGCGGCGACGGCTGCCGAGCTCGGCCAGTGGGACTTCCACCTCGCAGTCGCGCCGGTCCGCTTCGCCGGTACGTCCGGCAGCCCGGTCAACCCGATCGCCACATTCTGACCCTGGGTCGGGAGGTGATCTCCGACGCAGGCCGGCCGACCGGCGATGCCCGGCCCCTACGCTGGCAGCCGCATTCGACAGCGAGGTAACCGGGCGGCGGCGACCTGAGGGCGACGACCGGCCCGGAGAAGGCGCGGACACAGATGAACACGATGCTGAACGCCACCGAGATGCTGGCCGTACTGGCCGCCGGGGTCGCGGCCGGCGCCATCAACGCGGTGGTGGGCTCGGGCACGCTGGTGACCTTCCCGGTCCTGCTCTCCCTGGGCTTTCCGCCGGTGGTGGCGAACGTGTCGAACACGGTCGGGCTGGTGCCGGGGTCGTTCTCCGGGGCGTACGCCTATCGGAAGGATCTGGCGGGGCACGGCCGGCTGCTGGCGCGGCTGGGCGTCGCCGGCGTGCTCGGCGGGGTCACCGGGGGCGTACTGCTGCTGCGCCTGCCGCCGGGAGCGTTCCGCGCCATCGTGCCGGCGCTGATCGGGCTGGCGCTGGTGCTGGTGGTGGTGCAGCCGCAACTGGCCCGGGCGCTGGCCCGCCGGCAGGGCCGGGACGGCGGCGACCCGTCCGCCGGGGTCCGGCACGCCGGGCCGCTCCTGCTCCTCGGCGTGTTCGGCACCGGGGTGTACGGCGGGTACTTCGGCGCCGCCCAGGGCGTGCTGCTGCTGGGGCTGCTCGGGGTGCTGCTCTCCACCGACCTGCGCTGGGTCAACGGGGTCAAGAACGTGCTCGCCGGGCTGGTGAACGGGGTCGCGGCGGTCCTGTTCGTCGCCCTGGGCACGGTGGCGTGGCAGCCGGCCCTGCTGATCGCCGCGGGTTCCGTGGTGGGTGGCCTGATCGGCGGCCGCTGGGGACGCCGGCTGCCGCCGGTGGCGCTGCGCGCCGCGATCGTGGTCGTCGGGCTCGCCGCCCTGGTCAACCTGCTGTCCTGAGCGGCGCCGGCCGGTGCCGACCAGCGCGCCCGGGGCCGGCGATACAACGCGGCTGCGACGGCGGGGGTGCTGGCAGTGGCGGCGAGTTGACGCAGGTGCGGCGTCGTCAGCCGCGTGCGCGGGCCCAGGAGATGAAGCGGTCGGCCAGCTCGGCGGGGTTCACGTCGTGGTCCAGCCCGGCGAGTTGCTCGGCGGCCTCGGCCTGGAGGGTCGCCAGGTAGACGGTCAGCGCGGCCCGGTCGTGCCGGTACTCGCCGAGCAGCCGCAGCTTCGCCGCCGAGCAGGGCCAGGCGATGCCGCATGCCCGACAGCGCCAGGTGGGCCGGGCCGGGACGTGCTCGCGGCGTCGATTCATCGCGACGACGCCCCCGCCGCCCCCGGCCGCCCCCGTGCCGACGGAGACCGGCCCGGCCGCATCGGCGGCGACCGGAACCGGGCCGGCCGGCTCGGCAACCACCGGGACCGACCCGGCCGGCTCGGGGCCGGTGGAGAGCACCCTGGCCCGGTCGACGCGGACGAAGGCGAAGCGCGCGCGGGCGCGGAGGGTGCCGTCCGGGGTGACCTCCGAATCCCTCGCCGAGAAGGTCGGGGTCGACCCGAAGACGGTCGGCCGCTGGCTGACCGAGGATCGCATCCCGCACCCCCGACATCGGTTGGCGGCGGCGGAGGCCCTCCACCGGGACGTGTCGGACATCTGGCCGGACACTTCGAGACGTCGTGACCCGATCTGGTTTCGTCCGTGGCAGGAGATCGAGCGCGAGGCGGTGTCGCTGCGGTCGTACGAGTCGGTGGTGCTGCCCGGGCTGCTCCGGACCGAGGCGTACGCCCGGGCCGTGCTGACCGGCGGCGGCCTGTTCCCCCGGGGCGACGTCGAGCGGCACCTGGCGGCCCGGCTCGCCCGGCAGGGCATCCTCCGGCAGGACGAGCCGCCGCAGTTCACGGCCGTCGTCGACGAGGCGGCGCTGCGCCGCCCGGTCGGCGGCCCGGCCACCATGCGCGAGCAGCTCCGGGCCCTGGTCACCGCCTGCGCCGAGCCGCACGTCCGGCGGCGTGGCGCGTGTTCGTCGACCGGATCACCGAGCGCCCCTGACCCAGGCGGCGGCGACCGAGCGGCGGCGACCCGGGTCGGTATCCGGGGCCGCGGGAAGCTCTCCGCGGCCCCGGACGACCCGGTCACCCCGCCGGCGCCGGCGTGGCCTCCAGGGTCGCCAGCGCCCGCCGCAGCGCGCCGGCCCGCCCCGCCGGCGTGCGCGCCTTGAGCAGCGGCAGGAAGATCCCGTACCGGTCGCTGCGGCTGAGCGCCTCGAACGCCTCGCGGGCACGGTCGCGGTCCGCGAGCGCGGCGACGAGCTCCTCGGGTACGGCGGCGCTGCGCTGCGGGGCGTACGCCGTCACCCATCGGCCGTCGGCCTTCGCGGCCTCGACCTGCGCGCGGCCGGCGGGGCGCATCCGGCCGGCCGCCTCCAGAGCCGCGACGCGGTCGACGTTGACCCGCGACCACGGGCTGCCGGGCCGACGCGGCGAATAGCGCTGGAGGAAGTGCGTCTCGTCCAGGCGACGGCGGTGGCTGTCGATCCAGCCGTGGCAGATGGCGACGTCGCCGGCCTGGTCGGCGGTCATGCCGACCGCACCTGAGCCCTTCTTGGCGATGGTCAGCCAGGCGGCGGTTCGGGTCGCGCCGTGCTCGGCGAGCCAACGGTCCCACTCGTCGATGTCCGCACAGTGGATGGTCTCGTCCTCGTCCACCATGGTCAGCCCTGCCCGGCGAGGGTCTCGACGTAGTGCGGGTTGTACATGACGCCCAGCAGGTTGCCGAACGGGTCGACCACGGTGGCGGTCACGAAGCCGCTGCCGCGATCCTGCGGCGGCTCGTGCGCGGTGGCGCCCAGGGCGAGCAGCCGCGCGAACATGCCGTGCACGTCGTCGACGTGCCAGTACAGGACGACGCCGCCCGGTCCGGACGCCGCGCCCGGCGGCCGGTAGCGGCTGTCGATGAGGCCCAGTTCGTCCTGGTGGTCGCCGAGGCGCCATTCCGCGTAGCCGTCGCGCAGGAAGTACGGCTCGAAGCCGATGAGTTCGGTGTACCAGCCCTTCGCCGCCTGCCAGTCCGCCGCCCAGTAGCTGACGTTGGCCATGCCGCGCAGTCTCGGTGTCTCCGTCATGACCCCACGCTAGGACGGGTTGAGGAACATAAGGTTCCTCAACCTCGGGCAGAATCGAAAAATGCTGGAAACCTCGGTACGGCTCCTGCGGCTCCTCTCGCTCCTCCAGCAGCGGCGTGACTGGTCCGGCGCCGACCTGGCGGCCCGGCTGGCGGTCACCACGCGGACGATCCGCAACGACGTCGACCGGCTCCGGCAGCTCGGCTACCAGGTGGACTCGACCACCGGCCCGGCCGGCGGCTACCGGCTCGGCGCCGGCACCGCGCTGCCGCCGCTGCTGCTCGACGACGACGAGGCGGTGGCGGTCGCGGTCGGCTTGCGGGCGGCCGCGGCGGGCTCGGTCACCGGCATCGAGGACGTGTCGCTGCGGGCGCTGACCAAGCTGGAGCGGACCCTGCCGGCACGGCTGCGCCCGCGCGTCGACGCCCTGCGCGCCACCACGGTCTCGGCGGCCGGCGGCGGGCCGACCGTCGACGCCGACACGCTGTCCACCGTCGCCGCCGCGGCGCACCGACACGAACGGCTGCGGTTCGAGTACGCCGGCCACGACGGGCGTGCCAGCGTGCGCGACGTCGAGCCGCACACCCTCGTCTACACCGGCCGCCGCTGGTACCTGCTGGCCTGGGACACCGACCGGCGGGACTGGCGCACCTTCCGGGCCGACCGGGTGCGCCCGCTGCCGCCGACCGGGCCACGGTTCGTGCCGCGCGAACCGCCGGGCGGCGACGCCGCGGCGCACGTGCTGCGCGGCGTCCGCTCGCTGGTCTGGCCGTACCGGGCGCGCATCCGGTTCCAGGCGCCGGCCGCCGTGGTGGCCGAGCGGAGCACCCCCACCTCCGGCGAGATCATCCCGCTCGACGACGCGACGTGCGAGCTGGTCACCGGCACCGACTCGCTGCACGACCTGGCCACGTACCTGAGCAAGTTCGACGTCCCGTTCACGGTTCTGGATCCCCCCGAACTCCGCGACCTCCTCCGCACCCTCGCGACCCGCTACCTGGCCGCCCTCCCCGACTGACCCCACGGCGGGGCGCGGGTTCGTTAGGGTGCTCGGAATGCGTAGATCGGCTGCCGCACTGGCAGTGCTCCTGGTTGCTGCCGCGCAGTTGTCCGCCTGCACTCGAGAGGTGCCGCCGGAGGACCGGCCGGAGAACCTGCTGGTAAGCGTGTTCCTCGACGCCGACGCCACCCCGGCGCAGAGCAAGGCCGTCGAGGACCGGCTGCGGGCGGTGCCCGACATCGTCGACCTCAGCTTCGTCAGCCGGCAGGCGGCGTACGAGAAAATCAAGGCGGACACGGCGGACCGGCCCGATCTGTTGGAGTCCGTCAAGCCCGAGCACATGCCGGAGTCCTGGGCGCTCACGGTGGCGAGCCGTCCCGCCTTCGAGCGCCTCTACCGCGGGCCGCTCCGCGGCGACCTGCGGCAGCTCGACGGCGTCGACTCGGTCGTCTTCCGGGGCAAGAAGGCGCAGGCGTCGGTGGCCGAATGCGTCATGACGACCCGGACGATGGCGAATCCGGCACCCCAGCTCGACATCGCCGTCTTCCTCACCATGGACACCTCCGGGGAGGAGAAGCAGGCGATCGAGTCGCGGCTGCGGGCCGTGCCCGGCGCGAGCGACGTCCGGCTCCGCAGCCGCGAGGAGGGGTACGAGATCCTCAAGAAGACGTACCGGGACATCGCCCCCGGCATCGCGGCCTCGGCCGGCCCGGAGGACCTGCCAGAGGTGCTGGTGCTGACGATGGTCGACCGTCCGGCGGTCTTCCGGGCCAACGACGACCGGGTCGACGAGCAGATCTGCCGGATGGCCGGCGTCGACCGGGTCATCGTCCCGCCCAAGCCACTGGCCAGCCGCGCCACCTCGTGACCGGGGTCGGCACTCGTGACCGGGTGGCCGGCGGCGGGCGGGCGGGTACCGTGCGGATGATCGGCGGCGGAGCCGGATCCGTCGTACACATGTTCCATCCACAGGCTGTGGACGGCGGAGGGCTCCGATGGCTTACCAGCTCAGCGCGGTCGTCGCGGACGCCGAGCTGCTCCGCGAGCAGACCGCCGACCTCGACCACGCGGTCCTCGGCGAGCTGCGCCAGGACTTCGCGCTGCTGCCGGTCACCCCGCAACTGGTCGAGGAACTGACCGGGGCGCTGCCCGACTTCTCCGTGGCGGAACGGTCGCCGGCGGAGCCGTTCCACCTGGTGCTCTCGGCCGCCCTCGCCGGGGTCCTCGCGGGCTGGTCGCGGTCGGGTCCGGTGGCGTACCTGGAGGCGGAGTTCGCCGGTGGCGCCGGCTACCAGTCGGCGGTGGTGTGGCTCGGCGGCGGGGTGAGCTGGGGGCCGCGCGTCGACCGCCTCTTCGACGGGCCGCGGTCGGAGTGGCCGCTCAACGCCGCGCTCGCCCGGCTCGGCGCGGAGCCCGGCGCGTGGATCGATCCGTTCGCCGAGCTGGGCCTGCACGTCGAGCGGAGCACCGCCGGGTGGCTGGCGCACGGCCGCCGGCGGCTGAGCGCCGACTACTGGGACGAGCTGGCCGAGGAGTGGGAAAACCGGCAATCTGAGGACGAGCAGCAACCTGAGCGCCCCGGGCCCGTTGGGGACTGGGGGATTCCATGAAATTGCGACAATTCGCCTTCATCGCGGCGCTGCTGACGGCTGCCTCGATCGCGGGCAGTGGTGCGCGCCCGCCGCTGCCCGAAGTGGACGGTCGGCCCGCCGGGGCCGTCGACGTGGTCGGCCTGCACGGGCTCGGCAACGTCGAGTTCGGCGACACCGAGGACGAGCTGACCCGGCGCGGCATCCTGCGTACCGACGTCGACGCCTGCGGCCCGTCCCTCGCCGGGCACGACACGACCAGCCCGATCTTCGTCGAGGACCGGCTCGTGCTGCTCTGGCTCGGCGACGCGACGCGCACCCCGGAGGGCGTTACCGCCGGCAGCCCGGTCGACGAGGTCTGGAGCCGCTACCCGTCGGTGCGCGAGCTGGCGGCTCCACACGGGACACACCGGTTCGACGGGCTGCTCGCCCGGCAGGGCGATCGCGCGTACCTGTTCCTGCACGACGGGCGCGCGGTCCGCAAAATCATCGTCGGGTACGCCGAGTGGGCCCAGCGCCTCTTCGAGGAGGGCCACAGCCCCTGCTGAACACCCGCACCTCGGACACGGACCGGCCGGGCGTTTCCACGATGCGTCACCCGATTCGGGGCATCCTGGCACTCGCCGCCACGACCCTCTTCGTGCGGACCTCCCGGGCACAGACCGGGCCGCCCGTGACCCTCACGGATTGGGCCGTGGAGTGCCGGGTAACCGGCCGTCCATGGCGCGGTACACGAAGCCCGAGCTCAGAGAGCAGCTCAAGGAAGAGATCATGGCTTCCGACAAGGGCGGCAGGCCGGGGCAGTGGTCGGCGCGCAAGTCGCAACGGCTCACCAAGGAGTACCAGAAACGCGGCGGGGGCTACGAGGGCCCGAAGGACGAGCGGCAGAAGTCCCTGCAACGTTGGGGCGGCGAGCACTGGCAGACCAGGGAGGGCGACACCCGGGCGCGTCACGGCGACGAGACGAGTCGTTACCTGCCCGAAAAGGCCTGGGAGCAGCTCTCCGACGAGGATCGGCGCGCGACCGACGCCAAGAAGCGGAAGGCGTCGAAGTCCGGCAGGCAGTACGTCGCCAACACCGAGCCGGCGAAGCGGGCGCGCCGGGACGCCACGTCGGTCGGGCGGCTGTCGGAGCTGCCGGTCGCCGAGGCGGCCAAGCTCGTCCGGGGCCTCGACACGGGCCAGCTCAGGGCGGCACTGCGGAACGAACGCGACGGCAAGGGTCGCAAGACGCTCATCCAGCGGCTGGAGTCGGAACTCGATCGGCGCTGACCGACGAATGGCGGCATGCATCCGCGGACCGTGGGCGCCCGGCGACTTGCCAGGTCCGGTCGGTTCCCGCTACGTCCGGCGCCGGTTGGCGATCGCGTGGACCAGGATGGCCACCCAGCCGATCGCGGCAAGCGCGCCGGCCACGGCGAGCCCGGTGAAGAGCAGCCAACTGCTGCCGCCCTGGGCGGCGAAGACACCCCTGCGGGCGCCGGTGTCGCGGGCAGCCACGGTGGCCCCCGAGGTCAACCCTTCCGGCCCGTCGTAGACGATGACGTCGTTACGCGGCGTCCCGCCCCCGTCCGGGACGAAGTCGCCGTGCCAGGTGCAGTTGCGGCCGCACTTCTCGTAACGCGCGGTGAATGTGCCCGCCGTGCCGTCACCGGACTTCGCCTGCCAGGCCGGAGCGACGTCGGGCACGGCGAGGGCCAGTCCGAGGAGGGCGAGGAGAGGAAGCCCGGCCCAGAGCAGGAACTTCATCCCCCAGCCAGCTGTCCCATTCGCCACGAGCACACCGTAACGAGATCGGTCCAGCGGCCTCTGCTCCGGGACACCCCGACGGAAAAGCCGAAACCGGCCCCTTGAGCACCAACTGGGACCACAAGCGGAACGCCCGCCCGATCCTCGCGGATCGACCGGGCGTTCTCGCTTGTCACGAGCGGTGGCGGCGGGATTTGAACCCGCGGAGGGCGTAAACCCTCACACGCTTTCGAGGCGTGCTCCTTAGGCCACTCGGACACGCCACCGCCGACGAGGGTACAGGACCGCGGGTCTGGATGCCGAACCGGTATCCCCGCCTCCGGCCTGGCAGGATCTTCGCCATGAGTACGCACATCGGCGCGAAGCCGGGAGAGATCGCCGAGCGGGTCCTGATGCCGGGCGACCCGCTGCGGGCCAAGTGGATCGCGGAGACCTACCTCGAGGACGCCAAGTGCTACTCGACGGTCCGGGGCATGCTGGGCTTCACCGGCCGCTGGAACGGCGTGGAGGTCTCCGTCCAGGGCTCCGGCATGGGCATGCCCTCCGCCTCCATCTACGCCCACGAGCTGGTCAACGAGTACGGCGTGAAGAGCCTGATCCGGGTCGGCTCCTGTGGCGCCCTGACCGAGGACCTGCGGCTGCGCGACGTGATCGCCGCGATCGGCTCCTCCACCGACTCGAACATGAACCGGATGCGCTTCGACGGGCTGATCGACTACGCCCCGGTCGCGGACTTCGGGCTGCTGCGTACGTCGGTCGAGGTGGCCGACCGGCGCGGCATCGCCATGCGGGTGGGCCCGATCCTGGCGGCGGACGCCTTCTACACCGACCGCCCGGACCTCTACGACACCCTCGCCGACTACGGCGTGCTGGCGGTGGAGATGGAGTCGGCGGCGCTCTACACCATCGCGGCCCGGTTCAAGGCCCGCGCGCTGACCCTGCTGACGGTCAGCGACCACATCAAGACGGGCGAGAAGACGACCTCCGAGGAGCGCGAGCAGACCTTCAGCCAGATGGTCGAGATCGCCCTGGACACGATCGTCGCCTGATCCCCTCTCCTTCGGCACCCGCCGCCCCGTCGTCCCCTGGACGGCGGGGCGGCGTCGTTTGAGCGTGACCACCGTCACGCGGCAAAACTATACGACCGGTCGTGCTTATTTATTAGCCTCTGCCCATGACACTCGACGGACGGGTCGCGCGGGGCGACCGGACCCGCACGGCCGCGCTGGACGCCGCCGTGGTGCTGGCCACCGAGGTCGGCCTGCACGGGCTCTCCCTCGCCCAGCTCGCCGACACGCTCGGGGTCAGCAAGTCCGGGCTGTTCGCGCACTGGCGCTCCAAGGAGGCGCTCCAGCTCGCCACCATCGACCGGGCCGTGGAGCAGTGGCAGGAGCGGATCGTCGCCCCGGCCCTGCGCGCCCCCGGCGGCGTACGGCGGCTCTGGGCGTTGCACCAGGCCCGGATCGACTTCTACGCCGCCCGGGTGCTCCCCGGCGGCTGCTTCTTCGCCAGCACCGACTTCGAGTACAACGCCCGCCCCGGCCCCGTCCGGGACCGGCTCGCCGAGGTGTTCGGCCGCTGGGCCGCGTTCCTCGAACGGCTCGTCCGGGAGGCCGTCGACGCCGGCGAGCTGCCCGCCGACACCGACGTCCCGCAGTTGGCGTACGAAATCGACGCGCTCGGGATCACCGCCGCGCTGCGCTCCCGGCTGCTGGACCCCGACACCGCCTACCGGCACGCCCGCGAGGGCCTGCTGAACCGCCTACGGGCGCTGTGCCCCGACCCCACCCTGCTACCGGAAGGCCGCTCATGAGCCACGCCATCGCCGACCAGCCCGCCGTCGAGTTCGGTCACGTCGAGCCCGTCCCGGTGCACTTCGACGACCTCGACGCCCTCGGCCTCCTGCACAACGCCCGGTACGCGGTGCTGCTGGAACGGGCGCTGACGGCGTACTGGGCCGCCCGCGGCGTCTCGTTCCAGGGCGCGCAGCGCAGCGCCCCCGACGTGTTCCACGCGGTACGCGAGTTCACCATCACCTACCGCGCCCCCATCACCGGCACCGGGCCCGTGGCGGTGCACTTCTGGCTCGAACACTTCGGCACCAGCAGCGCCGAGTACGCCTACCAGTTCCGATCTGTCGACGGCCGGGTGGTGCACGCCGAGGGCCGGCGGGCGATCGTCCGGCTCGACCCGGCCACTCTGCGCCCGGCGCCGTGGACCGAGACCGCGAGGGCGGTGGCCGCCACCCTGCTCCGCCCCGCCCCGAGCCCCGCCTGACGCGGTTCGGGTGCGTCCGCCGGTCGCGCGGGCGACCACGGACGCACCCGAACCGTCAGGCCAGCGCCTCGGGAGCGAGCCGGGCGCCGCCACCACGGCCGCACCCGAACCGTCAGGCCAGCGCCTCCGTGGGGGCGAGCCGGGCGGCGCGGACGGCCGGATACAGGCCGGCGCCACCGCCGATCACCAGAGTCGCGGCCACGCCACCGACCACCGCCCAGGCCGGCACCACGGTCGGCCACCCCTGGGAGAGCGCGTAGCCGGCGGTGACCAGGATGCCGAGCAGCACCCCGCCCGCCCCGCCCAACGCGGAGAGCAACAGCGACTCGGCCAGGAACTGGGTACGAACCTGCCCCCGGGTGGCGCCCAGCGAGCGCCGCAGCCCGATCTCGGCGCGCCGCTCCAGCACCGAGATGACCATGGTGTTGGCCACCCCGACCCCGCCGACCAGCAACGCCACCGCGCCGAGGCCGAGCAGCAGGCCGGTGAACGCCTCGTCGGTGGCCTCCGCGGCCGCCAGCGCTTCCGACGGCCTGGACACCTCCACCTCGTTCGGCGCCTCCGGGTTCGCGGTCGCGCCGAGCACCGACCGGACCGCCTCCACCGACGCCTCCCGCGACCGGGTGTAGACGGTCGTCGGGTGCCCGTCGAAGCCCAGGTACGTCTCTGCGGCCGGCCAGCCGACCAGCGCCGAGCCGTCCAACTCGGGGGCGAGCGGGGCCGGCGCCAGGATGCCGACCACGGTGAACCAGTGCCCGCCGAGGTGCACCTGCACGTCCGGGCCGGCCGCGCCGAGCCCGAGCCGCCGGGCGGCGGCGTCGCCGAGCACCACGGCCGGGTACCGCTCGGTGGCCGCGTTCAGCCAGGTGCCGCTGCGTACGGTCGCGCCGACGGTGTCGACCAGCCCGAGCTGGGCGGCCCGGGTGGCGATGCCGCCCGTCTCGCCCGACGGGATGCGGTCGGAGCGGTAGACCGGGGTCTCCGGCACCTGCCCGGTGGCGGCCACCGCGGTCACCGGCCCGATCCGGCCGATCATGGCGACCGACTCCACCGGTAGCCGCGCCTGCTCGCCGAAGAGCGTGCTGCCCGGGGCCACGGTGAGCAGGTTGGTGCCGAGCCGGTCCAGGGTGCGGTCCAGGTCGGCGCGGGACGACGACGAGATGCCGACCACCGCCACCATCGCCGCGATGCCGATCGCGATGCCCAGGGCGGAGAGGAACGCGCGCAGCGGCCGGGTCCGCAGCCCCACCCCGCCGACCCGGAGCACGTCGGCCGGCCCCAGCCGGGCCGGCACCAGCCGCGGCCGGGTCTCCACCAGCATCAGCCCACGCCGGTCGCGCCGGGTGTCCACCGCCATCAGCACACCCCCTCGGAGACCAGCGCCGCCGGGTCGGCCACCACCCGGCCGTCCCGCATCCGCACCTGCCGCGGCAGCCCGTCGGCGATCTCCCGGTCGTGCGTGATCACCACGACCGTGGTCCCCGCCGCGTGCAACTCGCGCAGCAGCGTCAGCACCCCGGCGCCGGCCGCCGAGTCGAGGTTGCCGGTCGGCTCGTCGGCGAGCAGCACCGCCGGCTCCCCGACCACCGCCCGGGCCACCGCGACCCGCTGCCGCTCGCCGCCGGAGAGCTCGTGCGGCCGGTGCGTCAGCCGGTGCCCGAGCCCCACCCGGTCGAGCGCGGCCTCCGCGCGCCGCCGCCGCTCCCGCCGGGGTACGCCGGCGTAGAGCAGCCCGTCCGCGACGTTGTCCAGCACGGGCGTGCCGGCGGCGAGGTGGAACTGCTGGAAGACGAAGCCGATCCGACGGGCCCGCAGCGCGGCCAGCTGGCGGTCCGGCAGGGTCGCCACGTCGTACCCGTCGATCCGGACCCGGCCGGCGGACGGGCGGTCCAACGTGCCGATCAGGTGCAGCATGGTGGACTTGCCCGACCCCGACGGGCCGACGATCGCCAGGAGTTCGCCGTACCGGATCCGCAGCGACACCTCGCGCAGCGCCACCACCCCGCCCGGGTACGTCCGGCTCACCCCGTCCAGCACGACGGCGTCGGCGGTCATGCCGGCATCCCCACGGTCATGCCCTCGGCGACGTCCGGGCCGCTGATCTCGACCCGGCCGGCGGCGAAGAGCCCGGTCGTGACCGCGACGATCCGACTCCGCCCCGCGTCGACCACCTCCACCCCGTAGCCGCCCTCGGCGAGGGCGAGCAGCGCCGCCACCGGCACGGTGAGCACGTCGGGCCGCTCGGCCGCGGTGAAGGTGACCTCCACGGACGCCTGGTCGTAGCCGGCGAGCTTCGCCGGGTCGGCCACCGACACGGTGACCTCGATCTTCGTCTCGGCCTCGCTGTCCTGCCCCGCCGCGCCGCCGGTGCCGGCGTCGATCACCGTCTGCACGGTCTCGACCTTCCCGTCGACCGGCCCACCGTCGGGCAGGCTGACGGAGACCGCGCCGCCCTTCTTCGCCAGCCGCTGGTCGTCGACCTCCATCTCGACGGTGACCAACCGGCTGGTGCCCGTGTACGTCAACACCGCCTGGCCCGGCTGGGCCGCGTCCCCGGGCGCCGCCTGCTGGCTCTCCACCCGGACCGCGCCGGCCGCGTAGACGATCCGGCCCGGCTCGACCCGGCCGGTCTCGGGCAACCCCAGCTTCTCCTGCCACTGCCGGACCGTGTCGGCGGTGCTGCCGGTGTACTCGTCGTCGACCGTGAAGCCGTCGTGGCCGAGCGCGCGCAGGTTCCGCTCGAACTGCGCGACGTCCGCCCCCTCCACGCCGGGTTCGAGCACCCGGTATGCGGGCAGCGACCCGTAGAGCAGCACCACCGGGTCGTTGTCCACGGCGTAGAGCCGCCCGCCCCGCTTCACCGTCGCACCGGTGTCCGGCACCGCGGTGATCGTCCCGCTCAGCCGGGCGGAGGCGGTGCGGGTGGTGCCGTACCCCAACTCGCCGTCGACGGTCTGGGCGTCGGTCAGCGTCTGCCGGGTGACCGTGGCGGTGGCCGGCGGGGCGGTGTCGGCGGCGGCGGTGCTGCGGTCGGTCCCGTCGAAGCCCACGGCGGCGGCGACACCGACGGCGGCCGCGACCACGACGGCGACGGCCAGCGCGACCGTCCGGAGCCGGAACCGGCGAGCCCTCACCGCGCGGCTCCGGCGAACTTCGGCGCGTACTGCCGGCACTTCTCCATCGCGGCCTTCATCTGCTGGTCGTCGACGTTCATCGAGTCGAGCCGCAGTTGGATGCCGCCGTCCGCGGAGGGGTCCGGGAACTCGGGCACGCCGTTCTCGCGCATGCAGGCGGCCAACTTGCGCATCCGCTCCACCTGCTCCGGGTCGAGCTTCGGCCTCTCCCCGCCGTTCGGCAGGTGCTGCCGGCACTTCTCCATGGCCACCTGCACCTTCCCCGGGTCGGTCTTCTCGTCGAACCGGAACAGCCGGGCGCCGCCCGGCTCCGGGTCCGGCACCTCCACCCCGTTCTCCCGCATGCACTCGGAGAATCTGAGCTGCCGCTCCTCGTCGCTGAGCTGGGTGTCGGCGGAGGCCGACACCGGTTCGGCACCGCCGCCTCCGCCCGCCGTCGCCACCGCCGGCCCGTCGCCCGACCCGCCGCAGCCGGCAACGGCCAGGGCGACCAGCAGCGACACCGCGAGTAGTCCTCGTCGCATGACACGCTTCCTCTCCGGGCCCGGCGGACGTCGCCGGGCACCCCCCGTTCGGCCCGGCGCTGCACCGGGCGTCCCGACCAGTCGACGGCAGGGGGCGTATCCGGGGCGTAACCGGCGGCGTTAACGGCGGCGTTATCCGGGGCGCGGCACCATTGGCGGGTGAGGGTGCTGGTGGTGGAGGACGAGAGCCTGCTCGCGGAGAGCATCGCCGAGTGGCTGCGCCGGGAGGCGTTCGCGGTCGACGTCGCGTACGACGGCGACGCGGCGCTGGAGCGGCTCGGCGTCAACGACTACGACGTGGTCGTCCTCGACCGGGACCTGCCGCTCGTGCACGGCGACGAGGTGTGCCGGGCGATCGTGGACGGCGGCGGGGAGACGCGGGTGCTGATGCTCACCGCGGCGGCGGCCGTCCGGGAGCGGGTGGCCGGTCTGGCGCTCGGCGCCGACGACTACCTGACCAAGCCGTTCGCCCTGGTCGAACTCTCCGCCCGGGTGCACGCGCTGAGCCGGCGGGCCCGCCCAGCCGCACCGCCCACGCTGGCCCGGGCCGGCATCGTGGTCGACCCCGGCCGCCGCGAGGTGCACCGGGACGGCCGGTACGTGCCGCTGTCGCGCAAGGAGTTCGCGGTGCTGGTCGAGCTGCTGCGCGCCGACGGCTCGGTGGTCTCCGCCGAGGAGCTGCTGGAGCGGGCCTGGGACGAGCACATCGACCCGTTCACCAACGTCGTCCGGGTCACCGTGATGAAGCTGCGCCGCAAGCTGGGCGACCCGCCGGTGGTCGAGACCGTGCCCGGTGTGGGATACCGGATCTCGTGAAGCGCCTCTCCCTCCGGGCCCGGCTGACCCTGATCTACGGCGGCCTCTTCCTGGTCGCCGGGTTGGTCCTGCTCGCGGTCACCTACGTACTGGTCGACCAGCGCACGACGCAGCCGTTCGGGATGGCGCTGCGCGACGCCAAGCCGGTCGTCCAGGGGGTGGAGCCGAAGATCGACGAAGCCCAGGCCGAACAGCTGCGGGTGCTGGTCACCAGGGCGCAGGACGACGCCCGGGACCAGACCCTGTACTCGCTGCTCACCCAGGGCGGCATCGCGCTGGCCCTGGTCTCCGTGGTGGCCATCGCGTTCGGCTGGCTGGTCGCCGGCCGGGCGCTGCAACCGCTGCACCAGATCACCGGGACCGCCCGACGGATCGCCGGCGCCGACGTGGCGGGACGCGGGCTGCACGAACGCATCTCGCTCTCCGGGCCACGGGACGAGGTCCGGGAGCTGGCGGACACCTTCGACGACATGGTGGAGCGGCTCGACCGCTCGTTCGACGGGCAGCGCCGGTTCGTCGCGAACGCCTCGCACGAACTGCGCACCCCGCTGGCGCTCAACCGTTCGCTGATCGAGCTGGCCGTCACCCGGCCGGGCGCGTCCGAGGACGTCCGCCGGCTGGGCGAGTTGCTGCTCTCGGTGAACGAGCGGCACGAGCGGCTGATCGACGGTCTGCTCACCCTGGCCGACTCGGAGAACGAACTCACCGCCCGGTCCCGGGTGGACCTGGCCGAGGTGGCCGCGCACGTCGTCGACCAGGCGGTCCGGGCGGGCGCCGGGCCGGTGGTGGACCGGGAGCTGGCGGCGGCGCCGGTCACCGGCGATCCGGTGCTGCTGGAACGGATCACCACCAACCTGGTGGAGAACGCGCTGCGGCACAACCTGCCGACCGGCGGGTGGGTCGGGATCCGCACCAGCGCGGTGGCGGGGCGGTCGACGCTGACCGTGAGCAACACCGGCCCGGTCGTGCCCGGCTACGAGATGGCGGCCATCTTCGAGCCGTTCCGCCGGCTCTCCGGCGAGCGGGTCGGCGGTGGCCGCGGATTCGGCCTCGGATTGTCCATCGTCCGGGCGGCGACCCGGGCGCACGGCGGCACGGTGACGGCCCGGCCCCGCGACGGCGGCGGGCTGGACGTCACGGTCGAGCTGCCGCCCGCCTGACTCGCGACCGGCCGTCTCCCTCAGCGGAAGAAGGCGCGCAGCAGCGCGGCGCTCTCCGACTCCAGGACACCGCCGTAGACCTCCGGCCGGTGGTTGAGCCGACGGTCACGCAGCACGTCCCAGAGCGAGCCGGCGGCTCCGGTCTTCGGCTCCCAGGCCCCGAACACCACTGTGGACACCCGGGCCAGCACGAGCGCGCCCGCGCACATCGTGCAGGGTTCCAGCGTGACCACCAGCGTGCAGCCGTCGAGCCGCCAGCGGCCCAACCGCTCCGCCGCCCGGCGCAGCGCCAGCACCTCGGCGTGCGCCGTCGGGTCGCCGGTCAGCTCCCGCTCGTTGCGCCCGATCGCCAGCTCGGCGCCGTCCGGCCCGTAGAGCACGGCACCGACGGGGATGTCGTCGGAGCCGTCCTGGCCCGCGCCGCCGGGGGGCTCCGCCGGCCCGGTGACGGCGACCTCCAGCGCCCGGCGCATCCACAGCTCGTGCCACTGTCGCCGGCCGGCGCCGTCCGGGTCGGCCAGCCCCTCGTGCGCGCCGGGCCCGACGCGGCCGACCGAGCCCGGGGTCGGCTGCCCCGGCCGTACGGTCTCCAGCGCCGGATCGGTGGCGTCGGACGGCTCCCCGCCGCCGGCCCCCGACCGGCCCGGCCCGACGGAACCGGACGGGTCAGACCTCACGCAGTTCCTCGACCTCGTCGGCGCAGCCGAGCATCAGGCACACCTCGGCGGTCACGTCGGCGGGCATCATGCCCTCCTGCGCGCACAGGTTGAGCAGCTTCTGCGCGGGGATGCCCAGGTCGGCCAGGATGTCGGCGTCGCCGACCGGGTCGGCCTCGGGGTCCACGGCGGGCTGCTCGGCCTCCTCGTCGCCGGAGGGGGCCGGACGCGCCTCGTCGGTGTCGTCCACCCCCGTCACCGAGGTCTTGAGGTCCCCCACCAGCAGGGCGCCCAGCCGGGACTCCTCCGCGTACGCCGAGTCGGAGCCGAAGACCCGCAGGTCCTCCCCCTCGTCCAGGCGCAGGATCACCAGGTACGCGTCGTCCGCCTCGACGAAGAGCAGCGACAGGTCGGCGTCCTGGTCGACGTCGCGCAGCCGGTCGGCGACGTCGTCGACGTCGGTGACGCCCCGCAGGTTCACCTCGGCCGCGGTCCAACCGCTGTCGTCACGCACGACCGCCGCAGCGAAGTACGACACGGTCCCCCCAAAAGCCTCGGCACGCCGACCCGTTACGCGTGCACGTTAGCCGGTCGGGTCGGCAGGCGACCGGTCAACGCCCCGAAGCGCCGGTCAATCCTGCGGAAACTCTCGTCAGCCGGCAATGCGACGGCGCGTGGCGATGAGCTCCCGCAGCCGCTCGCTCCGCACCCGCTGCGGCCGCTCGCGCTGGCGGACCGCCCGGGCACCCGCCAACTCGGCGAGGAGCTGCTGGCGGCGACGGCTGCGCTCGGGATCGAGCCGCGGAGTGGTCCAGGCCATACCGCCGAGGGTGCCGAGTCCCGGCGGCCACGTCAAGACGGGATTCGCTGCGCAGCCGGCCCGCGACGCAGCGCAGCCGCGCCCGCCGCCCCGGACCCACCCGTGACCGGGCCTACCAGAGCGGCCAGTTCCCGCTCGACGCCCAGCGCAGCGCCACGAGGGCGGCGGCGATGCTCCACCCGCCGGCCGTGACGATCGCGACCCCGGTGGCCACCCCCCGGTCGCCGGCGCGGACCAGCAGCAGCGCCGCCAGCCAGGCCAGGCCGCCGGCCACCGCCGTCCACCAGGCGTACTCGGACACGCTGCGGCCGAGCAGGCCGAACAGGAGCAGCCAGACGGCCGTCGCGCCGCCGCCCACGGCGACGCCCACGCCGGTGACCGGGTGCGGCTCGCGGTAGGTGGGCCGCGACGGCGGCCCGGCGGGGAAGAGCCCCGAGGGGGCACGCGGCACCGGGCGGAAGTCCGGGTCGGGCGGGAAGGCGTACTGACCGGTTGTCACCTGTCCCTCCCCTCTGCCGTGTGGCCTCGTCCCACCGTACCGACTCTGTCAGGATGTCCGGATGCCCTCGCCGACGATCCGACGCCGCCGCGCGCGTCCGGCGTACCCGGTCCTGCTGCTGCTCGTGCCGGCGCTGGCCGCCGGCTGCGCGACGAGCCGGCCCGGGACGGCACCCGGCACCCCCCGCCCGAGCCTGCCGGCCACGGCCGGGCAGCCGGCGCCGTCGTCCGCCGCCCCGACCGACGCCGCCCCGACCGGCCCGTCGGCGGCGCCGACCCGTGCCGGGCTGCCGCACGTCTTTCCGGTACGCGCGGCGGACGTCGCCTACCACCCGACCCACTCGGCCTACCCCGGGACGGACATCTTCGCCGACTGTGGCGAGCCGGTGGTGGCGGTGACCGACGGCGTCGTCCTGGAGGTCAGCCGGGTGGACCGGTTCGACAGGCGGGGGCCGCGGGGGCCCTACAACGGCGGGCTGTCGGTCTCGCTGCTCGGCGACGACGGGGTGCGCTACTACGGCTCGCACCTGCGCCGGATCGCCGACGGGATCGACGCCGGCGTGCGGGTACGGGCGGGGCAGCGGCTCGGCGAGGTCGGCCGGACGGGCAACGCCAACAACGTCTGCCACCTGCACTTCGGCATCTCCCCGCCCTGCACCGGCCGGGACGGCTGGTGGATCCGGCGCGGCGTGGTCTGGCCGGCGCCCTACCTGGACTCGTGGCGGCGCAACGGCAACCGCGAGCCGGCCGCCGAGGTGGCCGCGTGGCACCGCCGGCACGGCTGCCCGAAGGCCCCGGCGACGACCGGCTGACCCGTCACGCGCCGCCGACCGTCCCTGCGACCGGCGGCACGGAGGCGTATTTTGCATGGAATGAGCGCCCGGGACCCGATCGCCGATCTCCGCCGGATCGCATTCCTCTTGGAGCGGGCGAACGAAGCGACCTACCGGGTCCGGGCGTTCCGGTCGGCGGCCACGGCCCTCGCCGCGCTGCCGGCGAGGGAGGTGGCCGAGCGGGCCCGCACCGGCAAGCTCACCGAGCTGTCCGGGGTCGGCGACGTCACCGCCCGCTGCGTCGCCGAGTCGCTCGCCGGCGAGGAGCCGGTCTACCTGCGCCGGCTGGTCGCCACCGAGGGCACCGACCTGGACGCGGCGGCGACCGCCCTGCGCACCGCGCTGCGCGGCGACTGCCACACCCACTCCGACTGGTCCGACGGCGGCTCCCCCATCGAGGAGATGGCGCTCGCCGCGGTCGAGCTGGGCCACGAGTACATGGTGCTGACCGACCACTCGCCCCGGCTGAAGGTGGCCCGGGGCCTGACCGCCGACCGCCTGCGCCGCCAGCTCGACCACGTGGCGAAGGTCAACGAGGCGCTGCCGGAGGGCTTCCGGATCCTGACCGGCATCGAGGTCGACATCCTCGCCGACGGTTCGCTGGACCAGGACGAGAAGCTGCTGGCCCGCCTCGACGTGGTGGTCGGCTCGGTGCACAGCGGCCTGAACGACGAGCGGGCGAAGATGACCCGGCGGATGCTGGCCGCGATCGCGAACCCGCACCTGGACATCCTGGGCCACTGCACCGGGCGGATGGTGTCGTCCCGGCCCGCCGGCGTGAAGGGGCCGGGCGACCGGGCGCACCGGCCGCGTACCCGGTCGGAGAGCGACTTCGACGCGGACGCCGTCTTCGCCGCGTGCGCCGAGCGCGGGGTGGCCATCGAGATCAACTCCCGGCCGGAGCGGCAGGACCCGCCGAAGCGGCTGATCCGCCGGGCTCTGGAGGCCGGCTGCGACTTCGCCATCAACACCGACGCGCACGCCCCCGGGCAGCTCGACTGGCAGCGGTTCGGCTGCGAGCGCGCCGCCCTCTGCGGGGTGCCCGCCGACCGGGTGGTCAACACGTGGGACGCCGACCGGCTAATCGACTGGGCGCGCGAGCACGCCGCGCGCTGAGCGTCGCCTCGCCGGCCAACCCGGCCCTGGTCCGGGTGCCCGCCGGCAGGGGCGGTGCGGGGCGGCCGGGACCGCTCAGCGGTGGGTGGCCGGCACGGTGGCCGGGGCGGGCGGCGCGGCGACATCGGCCGCCGCCGGCCGACGGCGGCCGACCAGGCCCTGCGAGACGGCGACGCCGAGCAGCACGACCAGCGCACCGACCGGCTGGTGCCAGGTGAGCCGCTCGCCGAGGGCGAGGGCGCCGATCAGCACCGCGAAGACCGGGATCAGGTAGGTCACGGTGGAGGCGGTGCTCGCCCCGGCGACCCGGATGTTGCGCATGTTGATCACGAAGGCGAGCCCGGTGCCGAGCGCGCCGAGCGCCAGCACGCTGGCGACCACCTCGGGCGAGAGGCCGGTCGGCACCGGGGGCGCTCCGGCGACGATCGGCGCGACGATCGCGAGCTGGGCCGCCGCCACCAACAACTGCGCCGCCGAGAGCGAGAGCCCGGAGTGCGCGCTGCCGGCGATGAACTTCTTCTGGTACGGGATGGCGACGCCGTAACAGGCGGCCGCGCCGAAGCACATCAACTGCCCGACGAAGTGCGCCCCGCCCACGCCCTGCCAGACGCCGAGCACCACCAGCACGCCGACGAAGCCCAGCGCCAACCCGACCGCCCGGCGTACGGTCAGCCGCTCGGTGCGGAACACCAGCACCGCCAGCGGCAGCACGATCAGCGGGGTGGTCGCGTTCCAGATGCCGGCCAGCATCGACTCGACCCGCTGCTCGCCGTAGCCGAAGAGGGTGAACGGCACGGCCACGCCGAACGCGGCGACCACGGTCAGGTGCGCCCAGACCCGGGGCTCGGTGGGCAGCCGGTCACGGAACACGGCGAGCACCACCAGCAGCGTCACCGCGCCGGCGCCGACCCGGTAGAGGGTGAGGTGCAGCGGATGCAGCTCCTCGACGCCGACCTTGATGAACAGGAAGCTGGAACCCCAGATCGCCGCCAACGCGACGAACCCGGGCAGCCAGCTCCGCAGCGCCGCCCGGTCAGGGGTGATATCCGCTGTCACTCCTGACACTCTGCCGCAGCCGTCCGACAATGTCCCGCAACTTTCTCCACGCCGTGTCCACCACCACAGCGACCGTCCTACCGGTCGGGATCGCGCCGGTCGGCACCGCCGCCGGGGCGTCCTCGCGGGCGCCGGGCCGGCGCGCCGCCATCTGTCCGGACCGACCGCGCGACCGCCGCCCTGAACACCGCAAACACGCTCGACAACCCGGCGGCCGCGTCGCGTAGGGTCGCAGCGTGGGACGAATCGATGACCTCGCGAACCGGTACGTGGCCGAGTGGGCGCCCCTGAGCCCGACCGGCGCCACCTACGTCGGCATCGCCGGCTACGACGGCCAGCTCGACGACCTGTCTCCGGACGGGTACGCGGCCCGGGCCGGGCTGATCCGACAGACCCTGGCCGACCTGGACGTGACCGAGCCGGAATCAGAGTCGGAACGGACCGCCAAGGAGGCCATGCAGGAGCGGCTCGGCCTCGACCTCGCCCGCTACGAGGCGGGCGAGACGACCAGCGAGGTGAACGTGATCGCCAGCGGCCTGCACGAGGTCCGCATGGTGTTCGACCTGATGCCCACCGAGGGCGACGACGCCAGGGCCAACATCGCCGCCCGGCTGAACGGCTTCGCGGGCGCGCTGGAGGGCTACAAGGCGACCCTGCGCGAGGCGGCCGCCGCCGGCCACGTCAGCTCCCGGGCGCAGTTGGTCGAGGTCGCCAAGCAGTGCGACATCTGGACCGACCCGAACGGCGACAACTTCTTCCACGGTCTGGTCGAGCGGCTGGGCGCCGACGGCAGCCTCGGCGCGGAGCTGCGCCGGGGCGCGGCGGCGGCGACGGGGGCGACCGCCGAGTTCGGGCAGTTCCTCCGCACCGAGCTGGCCCCGCTGGGCCGGGAGAAGCAGGCCGCCGGCCGCGAGCGCTACGAGCTGGCCTCGCAGTACTTCCTGGGCGCCAAGGTCGACCTCGACGAGACGTACGCCTGGGGCTTCGAGGAGCTGGCCCGGCTGGAGGCCGACATGCGGGCGGTGGCCGCCCGGATCGTCGGCCCCGGCGCGACCATCGACGAGGCGGTGGCGGCGCTGGACGCCGACCCGGCCCGCACCATCCAGGGCAAGGAGGCGTTCCGGGACTGGATGCAGGCACTCGCCGACAAGGCGATCAGCGACCTGCACGGCACCCACTTCGACATCCCGGAGCAGGTCCGCCGCATCGAGTGCTGCCTCGCCCCGACCAGCGACGGCGCGATCTACTACACCGGCCCGAGCGAGGACTTCTCCCGGCCCGGTCGCATGTGGTGGGCGGTGCCGCAGGGCGTCACGGACTTCTCCACCTGGCGTGAGGTGACCACCGTCTACCACGAGGGCGTGCCGGGTCACCACCTCCAGGTCGCCCAGACCGCCGTCCGCGCCGAACTGCTCAACCGCTGGCAGCGGCTGCTCTGCTGGGTCTCCGGGCACGGCGAGGGCTGGGCGCTCTACTCGGAGCGGCTGATGGACGAGCTGGGCTACCTGGACGACCCGGGCGACAAGCTCGGCATGCTGGACGGGCAGGCGTTCCGGGCCGCCCGGGTGATCGTCGACATCGGCATGCACCTGGAGCTGGAGATCCCGAAGGACAACCCGTTCGGCTTCCACCCGGGCGAGCGCTGGACGCCGGAGCTGGGCTGGGAGTTCATGCGGGCGCACTGCCGGGTGCCGGACGAGAACCTGCGCTTCGAGCTGAACCGCTACCTCGGCTGGCCGGGGCAGGCCCCCTCGTACAAGGTGGGCGAGCGGATCTGGCTCCAGGCCCGCGACGAGGCGAAGGCCCGCAAGGGCGCCGACTTCGACCTGAAGGAGTTCCACCGCCAGGCGCTCGACCTGGGCTCGCTCGGGCTCGACCCGCTGCGCCGGGCGCTCGCCCGCCTCTGACACGGACGGGGGTGGACCGGTCCGGCCCACCCCCGTCGCGTACCGCTCGGCGCGCTGTCAGCGCTGGTCCACCTCGCCCGGCGCCGGGCGCTGACCCGGCACCGACGGATCGTTGCCGCGCCAGTTCGTCGATGCCGGCGGGATCTCGTCGCTCAGCAGCCCGCCCTCGCCGTGGGCGACGGTCGGCTGCTCGGCGGTCGCGTCGGCCCGGTGACGCGCCTCCGCGGCCGGCCGGGCCGCGCCCCGCCGGGCCACCAGCAGACCGGCCGCCGCCAGCACCAGGCCCAGCAGCACGAGGCCGATCGGCGCGTACACGCCGAGGATCGTCAGCTTCTGCCGGCTGTCCTGCGCCCGCTTCACCGAGGCGGCGACGGTCTCCTCGTTGTACGAGAAGTCGGCGTCCAGCAGCGTGGTCGGCGCGCCGACGTCCGGCACCAGGGTCTTGCGCTGCACCTCGCGCACCTTCAGGAAGGAGCCGGTCACCGGGTCGATCCAGACGGTCCGGGTGTTGCTGTAGACGACCTTGCCGGTGGTCGCGCCCGGCGCCAGCGCGCCGAGCAGCAGCTTGACCCGGTCCTCCGCCAGGTTGAGCTGCTCGTCGGTGATCACCTGCTCGTAGCGGTAGGACTCGATGCCCTCGATGTCCTCGGTGCCCTTGAACTCCGCCGGCCGGACGTTCCGCAGGTCACGGTCGAAGATCTCGTGGGTCTCCTTCTCCGCGCCGAACGGGAACTTGTACATCTGGCCGGAGAACTGCACCTTCTCCCGCGTACCGGTGTCGTCGAGGTACTGGTTGTTCCAGTCCAGTGCGGCACCGGAGACCCGGTCGAGGGCCAGCGCGGCACCGTACGCGCTGACCAGCTCCTTGGTGTCCGTCCGCTCCACGGTCTGCCCGACCTGCCAGACGACGGCCTTGCCGTCGAGGTCGCCGGAGAGCTCGCCGGTCGTCTTCGCGTCGGGCGAGACGCGGACGGTGGACTTCAGATCGGCGCGGTTGATGGCGATGTTGCCGTTGGTGATCTGGAGGAAGGTCGCACCCCTCGCCTCGGCGACCGAAGTCGACGCGTCCAGATCGTAGGGCAGCTTGGCCATCGCGGGCTTGACGACGAACACGAGCCCGGCGGCAAGCGCCAAGAGCAGTACGCCGCCGCCGAACAGCACGGCACCTATGGCGCGGTGCTTCATGTTTCCTCCCCAGAGGAGCTAAGTTTCGCCGCTGTCGATGAAAGATGGCCGCGAGGTTACTCCTTGGTCACATAGCAACGCGACCCCCGGTCAGCCCTGTTTTTCCCGCCTCGCCGCCGGTTCCGTCCCGGCCCGGCGCAGGACGAGGAGGAAGTTCCACGCCGCGACCTCCCGGACGCCGGGAAGCCGGATGACCCACCGCCCCCACCAGGGGTGGTAGCGGGGCAGGGCGTCCAGCAGCTCGACCTCGGCGTTGCCCCGGGCCCAGCGCAGCGTCTCCGCGATCGAGGTCGGGAAGAGCGTCTCGCGGAACCGGTTCTTCGGCGGGCGACCGTTGCGACGCTGGTAGCGCCGGCGGGCCCGGTCGCCGCCGAGGTAGTGCCACGGCGCGGTCTCGTGCCCGCCCCACGGCGAGAACCACGGCGTGAACGACACGAAGAGCACGCCGCCCGGGCGGGTCACCCGGACCATCTCGTCGAGCATCCGGGTCGGCTCCGAGACGTGCTCCAGCACATTGGACGAGAACGCCACGTCCACCGCGGCGGAACGGACCGGCAGGGCGGTGCCGCTGCCCCGCAGCATGCCGGCCACCGAATCCCCGGCCGCCGAGAAGTCGCCCACATCGGGGTCGAGCCCGACGTAGTGCGCCCCGGCGGCGCGGAAGGCCGCCGCGAAGTAGCCCGGACCGCCACCGACGTCGAGCACGGTCCGTCCGGCGAGCGGCGTGTAGCCCGACACCTGGCGTACGGAGTCCTCGGCCAGCAGCCCGTAGAAGTGGTCCGGGTCGGTCTGCTCGACCAGGAAGGCCCGGAACAGGGCCACCGACCGGCCCAGCGTGGCGAACCGGCGACGGGCCGCCCGCGCACCGGCCCCGTCGTGTGCTGCGCTCATCGCGCCACCGTCCCGTCGTCGTCCCGACCCGGGGGCTGCGGCCGGCCGCCCGCCCTCCGTGTCCGGCGTCAGATCATCCACCTCCGTCACTCCCGTCGGCGCGCGGGGGCACCACCGTGACCGGCGCGCCGGCCTGTGCGGCGGACGTCGTGGCCGGCACGTCGGAGGCGGCGGCGTCGGACCCGGTGACCGGCGGGACGCCGGCCTCCGGCGGGACGCCGGGCACGGGAAGCACCGCGGCGACCACCGCCCCGACGGCGACCAGCATCGCCCCCTGCACCCACGCGCCGTACGCCCACTCCTGGCCGTGGCCCTGCAACCGCCCGGTCACCGCCGCCACCGTGGCGGCGGTCAGCGCGCCGAACACCACCACCGGAAGTGCCCGGCGGGCGAACTGTCGCAGCAGCATCGCGGCCAGCGCGATCGCCACCGGCAGCACCCCGCCGAGCGCGGCGAGCAGCACCACCAGCGGGACGCCGGCGACCCAGGCGCGGCCCTCCGCCGGGAGCACCCCCGACGGGGACGGCCCGGAACCGGTTGCCGCGCGTCGCCGCACCGGCAGCACCGCCAGCAGCAGCACCCCGATCGCGGTCACCGCCCCGGCCGCCAGCCCGCCCCGGTACGTCCGGTCCGGCGCGAACGTCAGGTGGACCTCCCCGCCCGCACCGGCGGGCAGCACCCATGCCTGCTGCCAACCGTCGACCCGGGTGGCGGCCAGCACCCGACCGTCCACCGTCGCCGTCCAGCCGGCGTTCGAGTTCTCCGGCACCACCAGCAGCGCCGCGCCGCCGGCGGCGACCCGCACCCGCCGGTCCGTCGGATTCCAGTCCAGCACGGTCACCTCACGGTGCCGGGGCGCGGCGGCCGCCGCCTCCGGACGCAGTACGGCGTCCTGCACGACGAAGGCGGCCGACGGCGAGGTCGACAGGTGGTGTCCGCCGGCCCGGAGGTCCACGACCGCGCCGGCGCCACCGCAGACGGTGACCGGCAGCGGCCGACCGGCGAGCACGTCGGCGAGGGTGCCGGCGACGGACGTGTCGTAGCGGAGCCCGTCCAGCTCGACGACCGGCCCCGAGCCGCACGGCTCGACGACCCGGGTCGTGCCGGCGAGCGGACGGAGCAGGTCGTCCAGCCCGGGGATCCGCACCTCGGCGATGCCGGGGGTCGCGGTCCAGCCGTTGCCCCGCCGGTCGGCCACCCGCTCGGTAAACTCCCGCACGACGATCTCGACCCGGTCCGTGCGCACCGCCGGGAAACGGACGACGCCGTCCGCCCCGACCGGCACCACCCGGCTGACGCCCGGCGTACGCACCTCGACCGATTTGGGCAGCGAGCCGACCGGGAGGTCCGCGGGACGCAGGCGCAACTCGGCGATCCGGCGTTGCCCCGACCAGCTCAACCGCAGGGTGGGCCGCAGGTCCCCCGTGTCGGCCAGCCAGGCCGTCCCCGGATCACCGTCGACCGCCGCGTACCCGGCGACGGCCGGGTCGCCGGCCAGATACGAGGAGGCGGCCGCCGTCACCGGCATGCCGGACAGCGTCAACCGGCCGCCCGGCCGGGGCACGGCGGTGAGGGCCAGCCGGTACGTCCCCGGCGTCGCGCTGTGGAACAGCCGGTCCACTCCGAGCGGCTCCTCGCCGACCCGGGCCAGGAACCGGTCGCACCGGACCACCGTCCCGGCGGGCCGGGTGCCGGGACCGGCCGTCGGCACGGCGTCCGAGCCGGATCCGGCGGCCGCGACCGGGAAGCAGGCGGACCGGTCGGCCGGCCCCCGGCTGAACGACCAGGCGACCGGGCCGGCGAAGCCGGCCGGCACGTCGGCGGGGGTGCGCAGCGCGCGGCGGGGGGTCGTGTCGGGAATGGACAGCTCACGGATGCCGACCCCGCCGTCGAGCCGGTCGCCGGCCACCGCCAGCACGGTGACCCGCACCCTGCTGGTGGACCCGGGCAGCGTGTAGTAGGGGTGGGCGCCCAGCGTTGCGGCGACCTCGTGGTCGACCGAGCCCCGGTCCGTGGTGAGCCGGAACCGGGTCACCGGCCAACCCACCCCGAGGTCGTCGACGAAGGCGAGCGTCACGCTCTCGACCTCGCGGGGGGTGTCCAGGTCCACCTCGAGCCACTGGCCGACCGGCCCGGCCAGGGCAGCGGAGCGCCAGGCGGTGCGGTCGTCGCCGTCGACCGCCGCGAAGGGCAGGTGCGACGGGTCGGCGGGGGCGAGGTTGTCCACGAAACTGGCCGCGGTCGAGGCGGTCACCTCGCGTACGCCCTGGTAGGTGGCGACCGTCTGGTGCCGGTCGCCGGAGAACGGCAGCAGGTCCAGGGCGACCCGGCCCTGCCGGCCCGCCTCGGCCGCGGTCAACGTCTGGCTGAGGTTGTCCCGGACCCGGCCGATGTCGCGCTCCCGGCGGCGCAGCCCGTCGGTCACGATCCACGACCCGTCGCCGCCGTCGGCGCGGAAGCCGGCCCGGTCGCCGGCCAGCACCACCGGCCGGTCCCGCTCCACCAAACCCTGCTCCAGCAGGGGCAGCAGCGATTCCGGGCCGCCGCTCACCGTCGGCACGTCGGCGGCGAGCACCGCCGAGGCGGCCGGCACCGGCCGCTGCACCTCGTAGACCTCGACCGCCGGCAGCGGACCGGCGTCGTCGTCGACGGGGCTGCCGGGCGTACGGCCGAAGGTGCTGGTGCCGCCGAAGGTCGCCACCCGCGCGATGCCCGGCGACGCGGCGAGCGCCCGGCGCAGCACCGCCACCGGCGGCGCGTCCACCTGCGTACGGTCGATGTCGTTGCGCAGCAGCAGGTGCCGGAAGCCGGACCGGGCCAGGAAGTCCGCCAGGCCGGCCGAACCCCGGCCGTGGGACAGGACGGCTTCGACCGTGTCCATCATCCGGGTGTTGCCGGCCGAACCCAGCGGGATCTGGTGGCGCACCGCCCAGGGCGCCCCGGCCAGGGCCTGGAGCGGTTCGTCGACCGACCGCCCCCACTCGTACTGGCCGAAGCTCGAGCCGGGCACCACCAGGGTGCGGGCCAGCGCGTCCCGCTCGGCCAGCCAGGTCGCCGCCGCCCGCCAGTGCGGCGGCAGGTCCGACCAGCCCGGCCCGGGCCGCAACTGGCCCAGCCACGCCGGCGCGGCAGCCCCCAGGACCAGCAGCAGCACCGGCACGAACATCAGCGGGCGCAGCCGGAGGGCGGGGCGGCGCCGGGCGGTGGCCCGGTGCAGTCGGGTGACCCACGCGTCGACGCCGTGCGCGAAGCCGAGCATCAGCGGCAGCCGCAGCACCGGATCCAGCTTGTGCACGTTGCGGAACGGCGCCAGTGGACCGTCCAGCAGGTCCCGCACCTGCGCGGAGAGCGGACTGTCCAGGCTGCCGACGTAGCCCATGGTGAGCAGGGTCAGCCCGGTGAGGAAGCCGAGCACCAGGAAGCGGCGCTCGGGCAGCAGGTTGCCGGCCAGCCCGGCCAGGCCGATCAACGCCACCACGGCGGTGAGCGCCATCAGCACCGGGTTGTCGATCAGCAGCCAGCCCGCCGGCCACCACGGGTCGCCCTGCACGATGTACGCGACCCACTGGTTGGTGCCGCGCACCGCTTGGAAGAGCGAGGCCACCGCCGTCGTCGTGGTCGAGGACTCGATGTAGTCGAGGAACGGCAGGCTGTACTCGCCGAGCAGCAGCAGCGGCACGATCCACCAGAGGCAGACCCCCACGACGCAGAGGCACCACCAGCCCACCAGCCGCAGGTGCTCCCGATCCCAGCGGCGGGTGAGCAGCCAGACCCCGGGCAGCAGCAGGGCGAGCAGCACCACCGCCGCGTTGATCCCGCCCATGCCGAGCACGGCCAGCCCGGAGAGCGCGGCGGCGCGGCGTGGCGACCCGATCCGGCGCACCAGGACCAGCGGCAGCAGCACCCAGGGCAGCAGCGCGGCGGCGAGCGTCTCGGAGGAGAGCGCGCCGATCTCGGTGAGGATCCGGGGGGCCAGCGCGTAGCCGAGCGCGGCCGCGAAGCGGGTCGGCTCGGTGCCGATGCCCAGTGCCCGGGCCAGCCGCAGCACGCCGTAGAACGCGGCGGCGAGCAGCAGCGCGGTCCACACCCGCTGGGTGATCCACGGCGGTACGCCCAGCAACTGCCCCCCGGCGAAGAACGGCCCCATCGGGAACAGGTAGCCGTACGCCTGGTTCTGCAGCTCGCCGGAGGTCGCCTCGGGGTTCCACAGGTGCAGCGCCCGGGCCAGGAAGTGCGCCGGGTTCGCGGCGAGGTCGAGCTTGGTGTCGAAGGTGACCTGCCCGGGCCGCTGCACGAAGGCGATCACGGTGAGCAGCAGCAGGGACAGGGCGGTGTGCGGCGCCTCGCGTACGGGCCGGACGACCCGGCGCCCCAGGGTCACCGCCGGCACTCCGGGGGCAGGCAGCTCAGGTCGGCGAGCGCGGAGAAGAAGATCTGCCTGATGCCGCTGGGCTGGTCGGTGCGGAACACCCGCCCGCCGGTGATCTGGGCGATCGACGTCAGCTCGTCCGCGTCGACGTCCCTGCCCAGCCCGATGAAGACGATCGGTAGCGGCCGACGGGGATCCTGCAACCCGGCCAGCTCGGCGAGGAACCGGGACCGGCCGATGCTGTCCTCGTCCTCGTCGCGTCCGTCGGTCATGACCAGCACCAGGTTGATCCGGCCGGGCGTCCAGTGCCGCCGGGCGTCCCGGTACGCGGCCAGCGTCGTGTCGTAGAGCCCGGTGCCGCCCTCGGGCTTCACCCGGACGGCGGCCAACCGTTGGGCGAGCCGCTCCCGCTGCGTGCGCAGCGGACCGACCGGCAGGATCTCCCGATAGTCCCGGTCGCCGTCGACCTTCGTGGAGAAGACCCACACCCCGAGTTCGCTGTTGTCCAGCAGCAGGCCGGAACCCTCCCTGGCCGCCTTGAGCGTGGCCCCGAGCCGGGTCTCGTCGGAGCCGGGCACGCGGGCCGACATCGAGCCGGAGATGTCCAGCACGGTGAGGATGCGGGCGCTGCGCTGCACGCCGCTCCAGCCGGTCAGCGCCTCGGTGACGGTCTCCTCGGCGGGCAGCGGCGCCGGCTCGCGTACCTCCACCGACAGCCGGCCGTCGCGGGGCATCGCCGGCGGGAAGCCGGCGGCGGTACGGAAGCCGTGTCCGCTGAGCGTGTCGCGGGCCTCGACCGTGAGCAGGTTGGCGAGAAAGCGGGCCGCGGCCTCCCGGGCCGGGCCGTGGGCGCCGGGCAGCACCACGTACGGCAGGTCCAGCGAGGGGACCGCGACCTCGGGGTACGCGGCCACCAGCTTGTCGGCGCCGGCCAGCGCGTTGTGCGTGAGCACCGCCTGCTCGCTGGTCGCCACGGCGTCGGCCCGCCCGGACCGACCCGTCCCGCCGGCCGGCAGCGGGCTCCCGGCTCCGTCGGGGGCGAACGTCCGGTCGGCGAGCCGGCGCAGCACCGCCGCCGCCGACCCCGCGGGGTCCTGTTCCCCGGCGGCCAGTCCGCGTACGCCGAGCACCGCCCCCACGCCGGCCGGGTCGGCGGCCGGGTCGGGCAGCCCCACCGCGACGGCGCGGGCCTTCGGGCCGATCAGGGACCGCCACGTCAGCGGCTTCGCCGGCCAGCCCAGCCGGCGCGCCGCCGGCTCCGCCACCGCCAGCACGACCGGTGTGCTCGCCACGGACGTGCCCTGGCTGGGCACCTCGAAGGCGCCGGCGGCGCGGGCCCGGCGTAGCCAGAACGTGGACTCCGGCACCCAGGCGTCGGCGACGTCCGCGCCGTTGGCCACCTCCGCGGCGACGGCGGCGGACTCCCGGGCCTGGATCGCGATCGAGACGCAGGGTTGGGTCCCGACGCTGGCCCGGACGATCCGGTCCAGGGCGGGCGCGACCACCGGGGGCGCCGCCACCCGCAACCGGACCCGCTCGACGCACTCCGGCACGCCCCGGTCCGACCGCACGTACGCCACCGTGGCCCAACCGGCCAGCAGCAGCGCGAGCGCGCCGCTGAGCAGCACCACCGGCGACCGCCGCAAGGGATGTCGAACCGTAGTGGGACCGTGGCGCAACACCGCCCGGTCACCTCCTCGTCGTCGCCGGACCGGGCCGCCCGGCCGCACGTCGTGCCGCACGCCGGCGGCCGAATCCCGGCCACCGTGCGGGGTTGCGTTGCACACCCTGCCAAGGTTTTCCGTTGCCGGCAAACCCCCGATCGTCCGGCCGTGGCGGAGCCACGACCGCCGGAGCGACCCATTGCGAATGTGACGCACGTCGCCCTAGGGTGGCGCGATCGTGCTCACTTACTCGCCGGTAGGAGCAGCGTGGACAACTCCGACACCCCCTCGCGCCACGTCCTGTTCCTCAACTGGCGCGACACGACCAACCCCGAGGGCGGCGGCTCCGAGGTCTACATCGAGCGCATCGCCGCCGAACTCGTCGCCGCGGGCCACCGGGCCACCCTGCTCTGCGCCGCGCACGGCAACGCCGGACCGGCCGACACCACGCCCGAGGGCGTACGCGTGCTGCGCCGCGGCTCCCGGATCACGGTCTACGCCCGGGCGGCCCTGACCTGCCTGGCCGGCCGGATCGGGTTCGGTCCGCTGAGCCGGCGGCGTCTCGGCCGGCCGGACCTGGTCGTCGACGTCTGCAACGGGGTGCCGTTCTTCGCCCCGCTCTACGTCGGTCGCCCGGTGCTCGCCCTGGTGCACCACGTGCACCGGGAGCAGTGGCCGGTGATCTTCGGCCCCTGGGCGGCCCGGCTGGGCTGGTGGATCGAGTCGTGGCTGGCGGTCCGGCTCTACCGCCGCTGCCGTTACGTGACGGTGTCCGAGGCGAGCCGGGCGGAGCTGGCCACGCTCGGGGTGGACGCGGAACGGATCGACGTGGTGCCCAACGGGACGCCGCCGGTGACCGGACCGCCGCTGCCCCGTACACCGCACCCGTCGCTGCTGGTGCTCGGCCGGCTGGTGCCGCACAAGCGGGTGGAGATCGCGCTGCGCACGGTGGCGGAGCTGGTCGGCGAGCTGCCCGACCTGGAGCTGGTGGTGGCCGGCCAGGGCTGGTGGGAGCAGCCGCTGCGGGAGCTGTCCGAATCACTCGGCATCGCCGGCCACGTCCGGTTCACCGGTTTCATCAGCGAGGAGGAGAAGCACGCCGTGCTCTCCTCGGCGTGGCTCGCGCTCACCCCCTCGCTCAAGGAGGGCTGGGGACTGACCATCGTGGAGGCCGCCGCCCGGAGCACCCCGACCGTCGCGTTCCGCTACGCCGGCGGCGTCGCCGAGGCGATGGTCGACACCGAGACCGGACTGCTCGTCGACGACGAGCCGGGATTCACCGCCGTCGTCCGTGGACTGCTCGCCGACGACGTGCGGCGCAAGGCGATGGGCGAGGCCGCGCTGGTCCACGCGTCCCGCTTCACCTGGGCGGCGACAGGGGAACGGTTCGCCCGCCTGGTGACGCAGGTGGCCGCCCGGCCCTGAACACGACGGAGGGCACCCGCGACGCGGGTGCCCTCCGTGCGTTCGTGGTTCAGCGGGTGCCGTACAGCGGAGCCTCGGTCCCCTGCTCACTCACCTTGGTGTTGGCGACCTCCTTGGCGGACGGGCTGAGCACATTCGCCAGCCCGACGCTCCCGAGCAGGCCGAGCACGACCCCGAGTACCCCGACGGCGACGAACGCGGGCAGGTTCCTCATCCACCTTCTCCTTCCGCGGGACTCGCGTGCCGGGACGCTACCACGCGGTAGCGTCCCTGCGCAGCGCCCGAAAAAACGATCCCCATCACCACCGTTCCGGCCAACACGTGGGCCAGTCCCACCGGGCCCGGCCCTGCCGGCGCGGCCGGCGGCGACCAGGCCGGGTTCTCGTAGAGCGTCAACTCGGGTCCGGTGTGGACGGTCCGCAGCCCGGCCAGTGCCGCCGGGGCCGGGGCCGGGCCGGCCGCCCGCTGCACCAGCACCCACCGGGCGCCGGTCGTCGACAGCGGCGCGCCGGCGGCGAGCCCCTCCCGCACCCGCGCGGCGCGCGGGTCCTCGCCGGCCACCGCGAGCCCACCCACCCGTAGCGTGTCGTCGATCAGCACCGGCACGGCGAGGTACCGGGGCGCCGGGTCGATCACCACCTGGCCGTGGTTCCAGGAGTGGCTCTGGTACTCCTGGAAGGGCAGTGAGACCACCTCCCCGGGCCGCTCGGCGGTCAGCCGGGCCACCGTCGCCCAGTCCGCCGGCCAGCTCACCGGCCGGAGCCGGCCGGCCCCGCCGAAGGCGAGGTCGGGCAGGAGCGCCACCGGCAGCAGCGCCGCACCCACCAGCACCACCCCGGCGGTCGCCGCGTCGAAGCGGGCCGCCAGCCGGTCCGCGAGTCGTTCCGCGCCGAGCGCGCCGGCCACCGCCAGCGCCAGCGCGTACGGCACCAGCAGTTTCTGACCGTCCCGGACCAGGCCGGCGCCGGGCACGGTCGCGACCAACCAGCCGAGCAGGGCCGCGCCGCCGGGCAGCACCCCGAGCGCCGCCGCCAGCCACGACGCGGCGGCGAGCAGGCCGAACCGGTTGGCGACCGACGGGGGCCAGCGCCGGCGCAGCAGCGGTACGCCGTACCCGGCGACGGCCAGCAGCAGCGCGGTGGCCAGTGGGACCAGCACCACGCCCCGCGACGCGGGGGTGGTCTGCGCGTTCCAGATGCCGCCCGTGCCCGCCAGCGCCGCCAGCGGACCGGCCCAGTTCTCCGCGCGCGCGGCGAACGCCGCCACCCCGGCCGGGTCGGAGCGACCGGCGCCGCCGCTGGCGACGCCCGCCACCAGCCACGGCGCGTTGAGCAGCACCGTCAACCCCACGCCCAGCGACGCCGACCGGACGGCCGCCGGATACCGCCCGGGCAGCAGCACCGCGACCGCGACCAGGGCGAGCACCCCACCGGTCGGCGTGATCGCGGACGCCGCCGCCGCGAGCAGCAACCGGGGCAGCGCGCCCCGCCGGGCCGCCCGCACGTCGAGCGCCGCCCGCACCAGCCAGGGCAGCGCGGCGTACGCGACCAGCAGCCCCCACTGCCCGACGAGCAGCCGCTCGGCCAGGTACGGCGTCCAGGCGTACCCGACGGCGGCCACCACCCGGACCGCGACCCGGTCGGTCGGCACCAGCCGGGCGGCGCCCAGCGCGGCGAGATACAGGATCGCCCCCAGCACCAGCCGTTGCAGCAGCCAACCGGGCACCACCTGGCTGGCGAGCGCCACCACCGCGTCCTGCGGCACGGCCCGGGGCAGCGCCGAGGCCGGGGCGATCGCCTCCCAGCTCAACGCCTGCCGGGGAACGAAGACCATGTCGTAGCGGAGCACGTACCCGGGCAGGACCAGCGGGGCGAGCACCACCGCCGTCACGGCGGCGGCCACGCCGTGCGGCACCAGCCGTTCGCGCATCCCTCGACCTCACCACTGCCGGGCACGACGGTCGCCGCGCTGGTGGCGGCCACTGTACGCGGGCCCGCGCGGCCCCCGAACCAACCGTTGACCTGATGGGTCACCGGTCGGGGGTGTGGCAGTCTTCCCGCCATGGCATCGACAGGAACCGAGGTGCGCGAGGCGCCCGACGGCACCGGCGACACCGGCGGAGCCGGCGGAGTGGTACGCGCCGACCCGATCCGGTCCGTCGCCCTCGCGTTGATCGCGCTCAGCGTGCTGTGGCGGGCGCACATCGCCTCCCGCGGCTACCTGGCGGCCGACGACTACGTGCTGATCACGCAGTCCACCGAGTCGAGCCTGACCCCGGGCTTTTTGCTCACCCTGTACAACAACCACTTCATGCCGGGCGGCCGGCTGCTGACCTGGCTGGTGACCGATGCCGTCGGGCTCACCTACTGGCCGTACGTGCTGCTGATGGCGGCCGGCCAGGCGATCCTCAGCGTGGCCTTCTACCGACTGCTCCGGACACTGCTCCGGCCGAGCCGGCTGCTGCTCGTCCCGCTCGGGATGTTCCTGTTCAGCCCGCTGACGCTGGAGGCGACCTCCTGGTGGGCGGTCGGCGCGAACATGCTGCCCATGCAGCTCGCCATGGTGCTCGCCCTCGGCGCACAGCTCAAGTACGTCCGCACCGGCCGGAGGCGGCACCTGCTGTCGCTGGCCCTGTCCGTCCTGCTCGGACTGCTCTTCTTCGAGAAGACGCTGCTGGTCGTACCGCTGGTCTTCCTCTTCACGGTCTGCTTCTTCGCCGACGGCGGCCCGGTACGCGCCACGCTGACCACGCTTCGCCGGTGGTGGCCCTCCTGGCTGACGCTGACCGCGTTGGTCGGCGCCTTCGCCGCGGTGTACCTCGTCCGCTCCGAGTCGTCCCTGCGCCGGCCGGAGTCGGTGGGCGAACTCCTGTCCTTCCTCACCCAACTGTTCGGCTCGACCCTCGTGCCGGGGCTGCTCGGCGGTCCGTGGGGATGGCTGGGCGCCGGCGACGGCGCGCCGGTGGTCGCCCCGCCCGAGTTGGGCCGGTGGATCGCCTGGGTCGCCTTCGGCGCGCTGGTCGTGCTGACCGTCCGGCGGGACCGCACGGCCGGGCGGGCGTGGGTGCTGCTGGGTGCCTACCTGATCCTCGTCGCCGCGCTGCTCGGCGCCACCCGCCTCGGCTCGGTCTTCAGCGCCGTGGCCGGCGGCGTGCCCCGGTACGTCAGCGACGTGGTGGTGGTCGCCGCGATCTGCGTCGGCATCGCCCTGGTGGGAATCGCCCGGCCGACACCGGCCGACCCGGACCCGGAGCCGCCGGGGCAGCCCGCCCGGCCGGCGCCGGCCGACCCGGACCCGGAGCCGCCCACCCGACCGGACCCGACGACCGAGCCGGCTCCCCCGCAGCCCGACTGGCTGGGCCCGGTGCCCGCGCGCTACCGCGAGGTGGTCACCGCCGGTCTCCTGCTGCTCCTGGTGGCGGCCATGTTCGGGACGGCCTGGACCACCTCCCGCTACAGCGACGAGTGGGCGCTCAAGTACGGTCGCTCCTATCTCGACACCGCCCGCATCGAGCTCGCCAGCGCCCCGCCCGGCACGGTCTTCTTCGACGCGCCGGTCCCTGGCGGTGTGGTGCCGAACCTGTCGTGGCCGTACAACCTCCAGTCCCGGTTCTTCGCCGCCGCCGGCGCCCGACCCGAGTTCGTGCACGAGACGGAGAACGCGTCGGTGCTGGACGGCCTCGGACGGATCCAGGTGGCGACCATCCAGGGCAGCAGCATCAGGCCCGGCCCCCAGGAGGGCTGCGGCTACCTGGTCGCCGCCGGCCAGACGGTGCGGATGCCACTGGACTCGCCCCGGGACGACTGGTTCTGGGTCGTGCGCATCGGCTACCTCAGCTCCGCCGACGGCACCGCCACGCTGCGGCTCGGCCAGGGCAGCCACACCTTCCCGGTGACGAAGGGGCTGAACCAGCGGTTCTTCGAGATCAGCGGCGGCGGTGACGCGGTGGAGCTGACCGTGACCGGCACGGACATGACGCTCTGCACGAACGAGATCGCGATCGGCAACCCCGCCCCGAAGCCCGAGTGACTCCCGACGAGCGGCGGACAGCGGCGGAGCCGACGCAGCCCGGCACCGCGGGCGGTTCACGCGGCGGCGTCGGCGCCGTCCGGTTGGGCGCGGCGGGAGCCGCCGTCACCGCCGCCAGCATGCTGACCAACGGGCTGGCGTACCTGGTGCCGGTGCTGGGGGCCCGCCGGCTGGCCGCCGCCGAGCTGGGCGCGCTGGCCACCGTGCTCGGCCTCGCCGCCATCGCGGCGGTGCCCGGCTTCGGCCTGCAGATCGCCGTGGCCGCCCACCGGGCCCGTTGGGGCGCCACCGGCACCGCCCGGCTCGCGCTGCGCACGGCCGCGGTCACCGCCGGGGTCACGGTGCTGGCCGCGCCGGCGGTCAGCGTGGCACTCCGGCTGCCGCTGGCGTTGGCCCTGCTGCTGGCGGCAACCACCTTCGCCACCGTGCTGGCCGGCCGGTGGCTCGGCGAACTCCAGGGCGACCAGCGGTTCCTGCGCCTCGCCACCGCGATGACCGTGCTCGCCGCCGGCCGCTACGGCGGGCTCGTCGTCGGGCTGGCCCTCGGCCGAGGGCCGGTCGCCTGTCTGCTGCTCGCCTCGTTCACCGGGCTGGCCGTCCTGCCCCTGCTGGCCCACCTCGCCCGCCCGCGACCGCCCACCGCGCCGGCCCCACCCGCCGCGCGCACCCCGGCCGCCGGGGTGGACGGCGAGCTGACCGCCCGGCACGTCATGACGGCGTGCGGCGCGTCGCTGGCGATGCTCACCGTCTCGTACGCCGACCTGATCCTAGCCCGCCAGCTCCTCCCCGGCGACGCCTCGGGCGGGTACGCCGTCGGGTCGGTGCTCACCAAGGGCGCGCTCTGGGCGCCGCAGGTGGTCACCGTGCTGGTGCTGCCCCGGCTCGCCCGGGGCGACCGCCGGGCCCGGGTGGCCGCGCTGGCGCTGATCCTGGCCTGCGGCGCGGCCCTCGTGGGCGCCTCCGCGTTCGCCGGCGACCTGGCGATCCGCCTCGCCGGTGGCGCGGGCTACCTGCACCTGGCCGGCGCGGCCCCCCTCTTCGCCGCCGTCGGCGCCCTGTACGCGGTGGTGTTCATGCTGGCCAACGACCGGGTGGCGACGGGCGCCCGATGGCCCGCCGCGCCGCTCTGGGCGGCCACCGCCGGCCTCACCGTGGCGGCCCTGCTCGTCGCCCCCCGCACGGTCGAGGGCGTTCTCGTCTGCGCGCTCGCCACCGCCGTCCTGACGGCAGCCGTCATGGCCTGGCTGACCTTCCGCGGCGCCACGCGCACCCGTCCCTCGACCGGCGCCCGCTGACGGCACCGCCGCCGGCACCCCGGCCCTGCCTCCCGGGCCGGGCCGGCACGTCACTGGAACCGGTCGGGCCCTGGTCAGCCCTCGGCCAGCCAGCCGCGCAGGAGGTGGTGGTCGATCGAGTCGACCCGGCCGAGCGGCCGTCCGGCGGCCACCCGCGCGCGCAGCTCGTCCCGGGTGAACCAGCGCGCCTCCAGCAGTTCCTCGCCGTCCACCCGCACCTCCTCGGACGCGGCGGTGGCCCGGAAGCCCACCATCAGCCCCGCCGGGAACGGCCACGCCTGCGACCCCACGTACGTCAGGTCGGTCACCGTCACCCCGGCCTCCTCGGCCATCTCCCGCCGGACGGCGTCCTCCAGGCTCTCGCCCACCTCCACGAAGCCGGCGAGCGTCGAGTACGCCCCCTCGCGCGCGCCCGCGTGCCGGGCCAGCAGGCAGCGGTCCGGTGGTCCGGGCGCCTCGACCAGCACGATGACCGCCGGTTCGATCCGGGGGAAGAGGAGCCGGCCGCACTCCGCCCGGGTGCAGGACCTGACGTGTCCCCCGCTCCGGGCCACGGTCGACGCCCCGCAGGCGCCGCAGAAACGCTGCTGCCGGTGCCAGTGCAGCAGCCCCCGCGCGTACGCCTGGACGGCCGCCTCCGCCGGACCGAGCCGGCCGACCAACGCCCGGACGTCCACGGCGGCGCCCGCCCCGGCCGCCTCCACGGCGGCAGCCTCAGGAAGGCCGGAGAGGTCCGCCGCGAAGACGGGCGACGTGTCGTCCATGCCCAGGAAGGCGGTCTCGTCGGCGACGGCGAGCACCGCGGCCGCCCGGTCGCCGGTCAGCCGCACCGGCACGTCCTCGGCGGCCAGGCAACGGTCCCGCCACAGCGGCAGGACGACGCCGGCCGGGTCGGCCAGCAGCGCGGCCATCCGCTCCGGGTCGGCGCGCAACTCCCCCGCCCGGTCCAGCCAACCGCCGCCGTACGCCAGGACCGCCTCGTCTGCTCGCATGCCCCTACCGTGCCACGGCCGCCGGCGCGACCCGCGCCCGGGCGGCCCGCCGCGACACGCCGCGACACGCGCTGCCGCAACGGGTGGGGCGCAGACTGCCGCCGCGCCGGGCCGCCGGTTACGGTAGGTGTCTTCCGGGCGGGGGCGAACGCTCCCCCCTTGTGGCACGCCCTTATCGAGGTGACCGTGACGCTGTACGGCGAGAAGAATCCACCCGCCGACGACCGGCCCACCGTGCGGGTCACCGCGGTGACCTGGCCGGGTGACGAGCCGGCACCCGTCGTGCCCGCCGGACGGCCGGGCGGGGGGCCCCGGTCCCGCCGGGTCCGCCTGCTGCTCGCCGCCGGGATCGCCACGGCGGTGCTGGCCTCCGTGGCGGGGGTGGGCGCCTACGCGTACGCCGGTGACGTGCCCCGCGGCACGACGGTGCTCGGGGCGGAGCTCGGCGGCCGGAGCCGCGCGGACGCCGCCCGCGAGCTGCGGGCGGAGCTGGACCGTCGCGCCGCCGAACTCGCGGCCCCCCTGCCGGTACGCGTCGGCGAGCAGACCGCCGAGATCGTCCCGGCCGACGTCGGCCTGGCGGTCGACGTCGACGCCACCGTGGCGGCGGCGGTCGAGGCGGACGCGCACGCGGTCGACCGGCTCGTCGGCTCCCGCGCGGTGCAGCCGGTCGTGACCGTGGACGTCGCCAAGCTCGACGCCGCCCTGCAGAAGGTGGTCGGTGACCAGGGCCGGAAGATGACCATGCCGGCGATCACCTGGAAGGGCACCACTCCGAAGGCGGTGCACCCGAAGCCGAGCCTCGCGCTGGATCCGGAGCGCTCCGCGCAGGTGGTGCGGGAGGGCTGGCTGAGCCGCCAGCCGGTGACCGTGCCGCTGGTCGAGACGCACCCGGCGACCACCGCCGAGGAGGTGGACCGGCTGGTCGACGAGCTGGCGAAGCCGGCCGTCGCCGCGCCGGTCACGCTCACCACCGACAAGGGCTCCGTGCAGATCCCGCCGAAGGCGATCGCGAGGAGCCTGCGGTTCACCGCCGACAAGGCCGGCAAGCTGACCCCGCAGGTCGACGTGAAGCGGCTGCGCGCCGCGCTCGGCGGCGACCTGGCGAAGATCGAGGTGCCGCCGAAGGACGCCCGGATGACCATCTCCGGAGGCAAGCCGAAGGTCGTCGACGGCAAGCCGGGGCAGCAGCTCGACAGCGCCGCCCTCGGCCGCGACCTGCTGGCCGTCCTGCCGAAGGCGGAGGACCGGAAGGTCACCGGCGAGCTGAAGCCGGCCGAGCCGGAGCTGACCGCCGAGAAGCTGGCCGGGCTCGGCATCAAGGAGCGGGTGTCCACGTTCACCACCCGGTTCACCGGAGGGCTCTCCTCGCCGCGCAGCCAGAACATCATCACGATCGCCAAGGACGTGGACGGCACGGTGGTGCTGCCCGGCGAGACGTTCTCGCTCAACGGGCACACCGGCGAGCGCGGCTACGCCCAGGGCTACCGGGACGCCCCGGTCATCCTCAACGGCAAGCTGGTGCCGGGCGTCGGCGGCGGCACCTCGCAGTTCACCACCACGCTGTTCAACGCGACCTACTACGCGGGCCTGGAGGACGTCGAGCACAAGCCGCACTCCTACTGGTTCAGCCGGTACCCGGCGGTCATCGAGTCGACCATCTTCTGGCCGGACCTGGACTTCAAGTTCCGCAACAACACCGAGTACGGCGTCCTGATCGACACCTCGTACACGTCCAGTTCCATCACGGTGTCGATCTGGAGCACCAAGATCTGGGACAGCGTGAAGACCGAGTACAGCCCGCGGCGCAACATCACCCAGCCGAAGACGGTCTACCTGGAGCCGGGCCCCACCTGCATCCCCGCCAGCGGCAGCCAGGGCTTCACCCAGGACGCCTTCCGGGTCATCAAGAAGGACGGCAAGGTCGTCAAGCGGGAGAAGTTCACCTGGCGCTACGACGCCGAGCCGCGCTTCATCTGCGGGCCCGAACCGTCCTGACCGCCGCCCCACTCCCGCACGTCGCTGCCCCGCCGGCCCCGCCGGCGGGGCGCTTCCATTCCGGCGTACGCAACAGCCGCCCGGGCTCTGTGGCGGGTTACCAGAACGGTCGGGATCACGGCCGGATGCGCTGATTGGCCGGGCGTGTGGTCCTGCCTGAGCCCGTTTTCCGGTCGGGGGTGGGTTTGGGGCCCCGCGTGCGGTCGTGTCCCGTTGGTGTGCTGCCTGAAGGGTCGGTTGGGCGCTGCCCCGGGTGCGCCTCCCTTTTGTGGTGTCCGTGGCTTGGGCGCTGCGCCGGGGTCGTGCCCTTGTTGCGATGTTAGGCGCTACCCCGTGTCCCTTGCGGTCCGTGTGGGGTGGGGGTGGGCCCGCCGTGCCCGGCTCCGGGCGGTCAGGCTTGATCCCTGCGCCGGGCACGGCGGGCCCCATCCCCGTCGAGGTCACCCACCACCCGTGCCTTCCCGGCCGTAGAACGAGGCACAGCATCGACGTCTTCGTGGCCGGCGGCGACGAAGGTGTCCGTCGCGGACGGCGACGGATGGGCACGTGTCAAGCCCGCCCGCGCTGGACCCCGCCCGATCACTACCCCGACCCGAACACCTCCTGAAAGGCGCGGCCGGAACGTGCGGCTCACCCACAGCCTTGGCCGAGACGATGCTCGGTAGAGGCGGTACGGGCTCGGCAAAAAAGGTCCGGGAAACGCGTTCAGGGCCACCCCCAATGGGGTGGCCCTGAACGGAAAGATTGTCCGGCGGTGTCCTACTCTCCCACACCCTCCCGAGTGCAGTACCATCGGCGCTGGAGGGCTTAGCTTCCGGGTTCGGAATGTAACCGGGCGTTTCCCCTCCGCCATGACCGCCGTAACTCTATCGACATATCAAACAACACCCAACCGGGTCTGTTGTTCGTTTGCCGGGAGTTGCACAGTGGACGCGTAGCAGCTTAGTAGTCAAGTCCTCGGCCTATTAGTACCGGTCAACTGAACCCGTTACCGAGCTTACATTTCCGGCC
>NZ_JBIAZP010000003.1:187458-652304 GCF_042899165.1 Micromonospora sp. NPDC000121 | reverse complement strand
ACAACCGAAAGCTCGTGAGGGGTCACCGCGACATGACACTACCGCCAGCCCTCAGCAACCCCTCCGACACGCCGGACCTAACAAAGCACTACTAGTGCGTGTCCTGCCGATCATGAGCTCCGTGGATCGTCCGGGGCAGCGCCGACACCCAACCGGATGCCATAGTGCCGCGATGAAGGCAGACCTGCACAGTTACTTGAAGGGCGGCCGCGACGCGCTGCTGTGGAAGCTCGACGGGCTCAGCGAATACGATATTCGGCGTCCGATGACCCAGACCGCAACCAACCTGCTCGGTCTGGTGAAGCACTCGGCGGCCATGGAGATCCTCTACTTCGGCGTCGTGTTCGGCCGGCCGTTCGAGCAGGAGCTGCCGTGGGTCGGCGACGGAGCGGAGACCAATGCCGACATGTGGGCGACCGCGGATGAGACCCGCGAGGAGATCGTCGGACTGTACCGTCGCGCGATCGCCCACGCCGACACCACCATTGAAGCCCTTGCACTGGATGAAGTCGGCCGCGTGCCGTGGTGGGGCGATGCAGCGGTCACGTTGCACCACGTCCTGGTCCACGTCATCGCGGAAACACAACGGCACGCCGGCCACGCTGACATCGTGCGCGAACTCATCGACGGCGCGGCCGGGCTGCTGCCCAGGAACGACAACCTGCCCCCGGCCGACGAGTCATGGTGGCTGGACCACCGCCAGCGAGTGGAGCAGGCTGCCCTCGACGCCAGCAAACGCAGCAACTAGGTTCTGTCGATCATGGAAGCCAGATGATGGCGGCGATGAGGACGAGGCTGGCCCGGTAGAGGGATGCGCGTCTGGCGTAGCGGGTGGCCAGGTCGCGCCACTGCTTGAGGCGGTTGAAGCAGCGTTCCACCCGCGCACCACCGGCTCGGGCAGCAACGGCGCATCACCGCCCACGCCGCATCGGTCAACTCACCACGACGCACCACCGGCACATCGGCAACGACCAACCCCTACAAGATCGGCCGGACACGCCTAGACAGCCTCGGGGTCCGCCCCGTTCGCTGCTCGGCCGCCGTCGACCGGAAGGACGACACCGTTGATGAAGCCGGCCGCCGGGGAGAGAAGGAAGGCGATGGCGTCGGCCACCTCGGTAGGGGTGCCGACACGGCCGAGCGGATGCAGGGCCGCCATCTGCGCGTCGACCTCGGGGTGTTCCGCCCGGTATCCCTCGTAGCGGGCGGTTGTGATCGAGCCCAGGGCGACGGCGTTGGTGCGGATGCCGGCGGGTCCGTGGTCCACGGCGACGGCGCGAGTCAGTCCCTCGACGGCGGCCTTCGCGGTGGCGTAGGGCAGGGCGCCGCGCACGGCGCGCTGCGCCTGGTGGGAGGACACGTTGACGATGGCTCCCCGGCGGTTGTGATCCAGGAAGTGCCTGACCGCGGTGTGGCATCCCGTAACGGCCAGCGCCACGTTCGCAGTGATCAGGTCGAGGACTTCCGGCGCCGTCGCCGATGTGAGGCCGGCGTCCTGAAAGATCGCGGCGTTGTTCACCTACCCGACCAGAGGGCCGTCAGCCTCGGCCGCCGCGGCCGCCTGACGTGCCACGTCGGGATCCCTCGCATCGCCGGTCACGAGCCGGACGTGGTCGTGCCGCCAGTCGAGGCGTTCGGTCACGTCGAGCACGACCACGGCGCCGTCCGCGGTCAGGCGTTCGGCGACTGCGCGCCCCACGCCTTGCGCTCCTCCCGTCACGACGAATGAGGCCATTCTGGTCAACGGTCCCCTCTCCAGGTATGTGGCCAGGCCCGGACGGTTCTGCCGGCAGCCGTGCGCGGGCCGTTCTCATGCTGCCGTTGGGCGTTGGTGCGGGCGTGGCCTGCATGTCGGTCTCGAGGTTCACCGGCCGGCGCCGCTCGCCCGCCACCCGCTACCGCCGTCACAGCCACGCCCCACCGGCGCCGGCCGCCAACTCAGCGTCCGGCCAGCTTCTCCAGGTCGACCACGTCGGCAGCGGCCGGTTTCCTGATCTCGGCGAAGGGCGCACCGAACTCGGTGAAGGTCACCTGCCCCTCCTCGTCGGGCGGGGCATCCATACGCACCGGATAAGGCTCGCCGAACCTCGCCACCCACAGCGTGCCGCTGTCGCCGCCTTGATCGACGAGGCCAACGGCGGGGGTGCCGGCGACCTCGGTGGTCTCGTTCTTGGTCAACGTGCCTTCCGGCTCGAACAGCTTGTCAACGTCGACCAGGGTGAACAGCCCGCGGAGGCTCTTGTCATCGTCCGGGACGATCGCCCAGCGGTCACCAAGCAGAATGGCGATCCTGTCCGCCGCATTCGCGCCGGCGGTGAGCGCCCAGAATTTCTTGTCCGGGCGGATGTACCGATCGCCACCCACCGACAGCATCTCGACCGTCGCACCCTCCATCGTCACCGTCCCGTGCACATCCCTGCCGCTGAACTTGAAGTCCAGGCGTATCGGCGTGCCGTCAGCCTCGGCGAAGCCCTTGATGCGGAACGACTTCGCCGCCTTCGTCGCCGCGAGCGACTTCTCCAGAATCTGCTCCGGCGTGAGCCCGGCGACGCCGTTGTCGGCCGGTGTCGCCCAGACGGCCACGTCCACCCCGTCGCCAGCGCCCTCGCCGCAGCCCGTCAGCAGTACGGCCGCTACGGCCAGCGCCAGTGCCGTGCGCCTCATCGACGCGGTCCTCATGGTCAGCTCCTCCCGTGCCACCCCGTCACATGGCAGCGAGACAGGTTATCGCCGACCGGCGTGTAGGTGTGCACCGTCTGAGTGCGCGACGGCCGGCGCCGTTCGCTGTCGGCTCCGCCGGAAACTGACCCCGTGGTCTCAGGCGGGCCCCAGTACTTGTCGCAACCTGGGCGAACTCGCCGTAGCAGGCAGAGACCGATGGACGAGCGCTGGAAACCCGCGTTGAACGCCTTCGCCACCACCTTCAGCGACCGCTGAGGGCGAGGTCGCGGTCGGCGGTCGCGCTGTGGCATGCATCTTGATCCGTAGGTGCGTCCCGCATCCGTCGTCACCCGCCTCGCCTCCCCCGCTGGCTCGTGGCCGGTGTTGATCGGGTGGCGGCAACTGGAGTCGCGCTGGGGTCAGGCTGCGGTCAGTGAACGTCACTATCTGCCATCGTGGCCTACTCCGAGGACAGCCAGAGGCTGGGCAGCTCTATGTCCTCGGGAACGCCGTCGAGGACCAGGGAGGTGTTTACGCCGACCGGAGCAACCCGCGGATCGATGGACCTGGCACAGAAGTGCCGGACGCCGCGCACGGTGACCCTGTGCCGCACCGCGCCCTCGTTCAGCCACAGGAGATCGCCCTCGCGGATGTCCCCCAGCTCCGGGCGCCCGGTGACCACGATGCCAACACGAGGAACCGTAAAGGAGTCGGCGATGAACATCCGAGTCACGGGCACCTCCTTGAGATTCCGCTCCCAGACTGTCAGCTTGGGAATCGCACAAGATCCGGCCGCCGTACGGCGTTCCACCATCATCGGTCGCAGGTATCAGATTCCGCCGGGCGTCCCGCCGTCGCTCGTGTATGCCGTGTCGTACATGAGACTGGGGTCACCTCCGCCGCCCTTACCACGGAGCGTGCCGCGTTGGTTTCCGCGCCTGTCACGCGCGATCTGGCGGGTAGCAACCCGCGCGGCCCGCATGACGTCCGCGCGGCTCTGCGGCCGAGCCGCATGCCTGCGACGACGCAACAGCACCGCAATGGCGGCAAGCCCGCCCGCCAGTAGAACAGCCAGCAGCCCCCATGCCACCCCGGCACTACTCACACATCGACGTTAAGCCCAAGCGATTGCGACCAGTATCCGGCGTACAGGTCGACTCGTCCGTCGCCCACCAGCTCAGAGACCTGATCAAGGCTTTGAGCTGGTCTTTTGTTTGGTGCCGTTGGTTGACCTTGGTCATCGTTGGGTGGCGTTTGACGGCCTGGCCACGGCCTGGGACGGCCTGGAGACGGCCTGGCGTCCGCGGGACAAGGACTTTGTCGCACACCGGTGGCAATCTGTACTGCGTGCGCATGACCGATGACACCGGGCGGATGCTGAATGCCGAATTCGCGGTGGAGCCAGAGGGCCAGCGGCTTTCGGTGATCCTGGAAAGTGCTGGCGGCGTCACTGCCGTTGGCCCTGCCCGCAACTCCGACTACACCCCAGCCTTGGAACTGATTCTTCGTAGGCTGCGGACGTGGGGCGCTCTTCTTGTTGACGCCCTGGTCGACTCGCAGCGGACCGAGCAGCTGCCAGAGTCGGAGCGGAGGGTGCTGGATCGTTGCGTCAGGCTTTCAGACGTCGAGGACCTGGCGGCGTTCCGGCTTCAGCTCACCAGCCGGCAGGGTCGCATCGGTCAGGCACCCGGGGCGCAGAAGGCGGGCAACAACCGCAAGCGATTGCGGCTACGGGTGGAGGTCCCGGGATACGGCGTGACGGACGCTGCCCGCCTCGCTGCTGACCTAGCCAGAGGAGTCCCCGCGGGCTCGGCCACGCCCCGACCGGCCAGTCCCTTGCCGGCGCCCCGCCGAGCGGGAGAACCAGGCGTGGTGCGGCTCAACGAGTGGTGGCGTGACGATCCTGCCGAGTGCTACTGGCTGGAGATCACAGACCGCGACGACCTCGGCGCGAATGTCCAGGCGTTGCAGCGCGACGGCAGCGGTCGGGAGAACTGGTCATACGCGCTGGTGACGGCGCTCCGGCCGGGAGACATCGTCCTGCATTGGCATAAGACAAAGCACCAGGTGCCAGGCATCGTCGGCTACTCACGAGCCGTTGAGGGACCGTTCGAGGACGAGCTTGTCTGGCAGGCCCGCGGGACCTACGGCCAAAGCCGGCCGGCGAACCACGAGCCGCAACCGTCCTGGCGGTACGAGCTGACCGGCTACACCCCGCTGCCCGCACCCGTTGACCAGACGGCCTTACAGCACGCGGAGACAGCCCTCCGCCAGATCAGGCAGAAACTCGACGCGACGTACCAGGGTCCGCTGTACTTCCCGTTCGCCTTCTACGCGAGCCGTCCGGTGCGAGTCATGCAGGCGTATTTGGTGAAGCTGCCTCTGGCGATTCTCGATGCTGTTCCGGAGCTGGCCGCCGTACCGCGGGTCCACGCCTCGCGACCTGCGCGCTCTGCCCCCGGCCAGCAGCCGGCAACCCAGCGAGAGAAAGGCGATCTCGTGGCGGCTCGGGGTACATCGCCGACCCCATTCTTAGGCAGGCACTGGAACGACATGCAGTCAACCGAGCCGCCCCCTTGTACGACGGCTACGACATCGAAGAGATGGGCAAGCCCTACGACCTTCGCGCCGTGAAGGGCGACAAGGAGCTGCACATCGAGGTCAAGGGCTCGTCAGGTACCGCGGACACGGTGGAGCTGACCAAAAACGAGGTGCACCACGCGTACGACGCGGAAACCCATCTCGTGGTCGTCGACCAGATCCGGTGGTCGCGACTCCCGAACGGCGAGATCGTGACCAGCGGCGGACGGGTACGGCGCTGGACCTCTTGGACGCCGCACGACGACCACCTGGAGGCGATCCGCTACCGCTACCGACTGCCCACAGCGGACGCAGATCTGCCGGACCTGTCCGGCCCTGCGCCGGGACCGACCGCGGCGCGAGATGCGTGATTCGGTGGCAAGCCAGTCCCGGGTTTGGACTGGTGCGGCAGTCGGAAGCCCCAACCCCACCACCAAGGCCGACCTCTCCGGCTTCCGTCACGGCCTTTTGAGATCGCCGTACGGTGGATCTGGCACGGCATGGGGGCGGTGTCCCGGCGGCTGTCGGTGGCTCACCGCCCCGGCGCCGGAGGCGGCCGGGGCGGCTTGCCGCCGGCCGGGCTTGCCGCCCGCACCGCGCGAAGCGCGGTGCCTTGATCTACTAGAGGGCAACTCGGCAATGCCATCGGGATTCGCGCTAAATCCCTGGTCAGGCCTCCTGTGAGGCCGGGCATCCATCCATGTCGCGCGATCGACCCTCGCATTGTGTCGTACAGGCGTACTACTCTGTAGGCAAGACGGTGCAGCTGGTGGTGATCAAGCCGTCGCGCTATGTAGGGGCTCTCGTTGGGTATGTGAGAGCTTCAGGCCACCACGTACGCTACGTCTGCGGCCAAGGAGGTGTTAGCCATGAGTCCCCCCACCGGCACCACCTGGTACAGCTCGCTGCTAGCCGCCCTTGAGGCGGCTCGCTACACGCACGAAGAAGTTGTGGCAAGTGTTGTAGCTGAAGTCGGTGAGGATCCGGATTGGCTGAAGGCCGCACTTAGCGGCGATGTCGCACCTTCGGCATCGGAGTACCTGATTCTGTCAGCCGTTACGTCGATTCCTGTACCGGTTCTTGCTGGGCTGGTGGATCCCGCAGCCAGTACTGGGGTGGCCCTTCGAGCAGGCACCCTTGCAGCTCCCGGCGAAGCGACCGAGGCCGCGCAGCGGCGCGGGATCGAGTTGGTCGGTACGTCCCGTTTGATTTGCTCTTGGCTTGGGGCTGACTGGGCTGAGCGTGCTTCGCGGTTAGAGCGGGCCCGGAACATGATCTCGCATGAAGCATTCTCGCCGAATGCAGGCAAGTTTGCAGCTCAACAGGTTCGCGCCATGCTTGCCCGAATGAAGCTCATTTCCAGGGACGGCCCGATCGGTGATTTGGTCTCGTTGGTGGAGTCTCTGGGTATCCCTGTGGAGTTCAGGGAGGATCTACCTGAGGGAATTCATGGTTTGACTATTCATGACCAGTCCCTCGGTACTTGGGACTGCGCAATACTTATTCGCGTTCAAGACTTCTGGGTGCGTCAACGCTACACCTTAGCTCATGAGTTGTGTCATGTGCTGTATCGGGACTCTGGGCTAGTCTTTGTCAATGATGAGAAAGTGCCTGAGAGTGCCAAGGGTGAGGAAGTTCGCGCTGAAGCATTCGCGCGCCATTTTCTCGCTCCATCGTTAGAAGCGCGCGCCATCTGGTCATCTCACCTGAAAGGCAGCGGGGGAGATGTTAATAAGGCGCTGTGTGAGTTCATGTTGCACTTCGGTATTAGTCGGCAGGCCTCGATCCGCCTTCTCGTTGAGGAAAGGCTTGCGAAAAGGGCGTTGCTCCAGGAAATCGCGCAGTCCCCTGTGTGGAGCTGTATGCAGTCGGCGGGACTCGGGACAATCTGGGATGAGCTCGTCGAAGAGCAAGGTAAGGCCAGTGCTTCGGTATGGTTAGTGGAATCCGCGCTGCACCTGTACGAAGAAGGCCTCGTTCCTGCGAGTGTCGTAGCTAGCGCTCTTGGCCAGCCGGAAGACAACGTCAGGCGCGACCTTGAATTGCAAGGCTGGCAAGTGCGAGCGGATCTCTAATTCTGATCGCAAACAGTGCACTTGTCGCTAGAGGCGTCGCGACTGCAAGAAAAATAACTAGTACTGGCGCTCGGCTTAGCCTCGTCCGGGATGCCCGAGATTAGGCATGCTGCTGCATAGTCGGCGACCACATCATCAGGTTGGATCGAACCCCACGCGTGGCACAGCAGTTCTCGAAGTAGATGTCCGAAATGGCGTGATGGGATATTCGGATTTTGGCGGTCTGCGACGTAGCTGGCGCCCGCGTCGTTGGTTAGGAGGACCGAGTTTGTCCGCTGTAGCGCGGCGACGATCAAAGTCGCCTCGCCCGCGTGCTTCTTAGTGAGTCCGTGCACTTGCGCTCCCGGCTTCCGTCGAGCGGCCTCGTATGAACGCAACTGATCATGGACAACCTGCAGTCGTGCGGCAAGCTCCTGAGACATAGGCAATTCTTGTATTCCCAGTCGGGCGCTGTTGAGGAAAAAATTGCGCGCCTTAACCGCTGCCGGCTGAATGCCCCTGGGTTCCGCGTTCGTTGCTCGTGCCTTTAGGCGTACTTCGTCTCGAACGGCATCCGTGGTCGCTGCGCGGTCTTCATACAATTCCTGAAACAGTGTCGCCCCGTTGATTCGAGTAGATGCCCCGAGAGAAAAAAGAATGCCTGCATCGACGAGTGCGAAGCGCCGGTGATCGCCTCGCGGTATTACGTTATTTGGAAAGGCGTGAGAAGCAGGATTATTTTGCGTGCTCCGGGCAGGAATGCCACTGATGTGGCGGCGACGGAACATCCCAGGATTTGGAGTTGGACGCGTCATTAGAAGGGTGCTCCTAGCTGGACGGGGCGCTCGTCAGGGGGACGAGGTGCGGCGGTTCCGGATGCTGCGTCAGGGCACCATATCGCCATTGGGCATGTCGTGCAGTGGGCACTTGGCCGGGCCTGCCATTCGGTGTCGTAATGCCACTGCCCTACTCGGTTGCTAACGCGAGTTTCCGCAATCAGCATCACAGTATCGTCGCTGGTGCGGTACGAAAAGAGCGCAGCCCCTTGAGGTGTCAGTACTTCGAGCTCTACGACTCCTTCGGTGCATCCAAAGCGAGTCGTCCAGCCGCCGCCTAGGAGCGTCAGCAGCCAGTAAACAATTCCTTCGAACCCGTCGCGTGCCCTATCTGCGTCAATAGGTAGTTCACCCTTGGTGGTCTTGGTTTCTCGAACTACCAGATCTTTGCCCCGTAAGTAGATCGCATCGGGTGCCGAAGCAATGATGGTGTCTGCCGTGCGATCCCAGCCGTAGAGGGGAGACTCCAAAAGGGTAAGGCCTACTTCGTGCGATATAGGGCATTGCTTTATGTGATGCAGCAAAAAGGGGCGTATAGTTGCATAGGTTGCATCATCGAAGTCTTGGAAGGCGACGTCATGAGGGCTCCGGCGAGAGAGCTCGGGTAGGTCATGTTCGCTGCACGGCATGGACCTAGCGTGAGCAACACGGAGCCAACGGTGTACGGCGCGGCCCCGATCCGCCTCCTCCCCGTAGGCCTCGACGTCAAGGTCTGGCGGGAGCCTAAGCTTCCGTTCCATATGCCACCGAGCCGGACATCGCTCGTATATGTGAAGATCGGTCGCTGATATCGAGCGGGTATAAGCGCCCGGTCCTATTTGATGCAGCGCCCCATCCATGGATATGACGGCGTCGCAGGCGCCCACCGCTTTGCAGTTTTCGCAGTTGCGGCCAGGAGAAGGGTCGGCGCCTTCGAAAAGTTCTAGCGCCCTGGGGCGCACGGAAGACCGGTACCGGTCGCTCAGTTCTCGCGGATGAACTCGGTCAAAGATTATCGTGTCAGACGACTTTCCGTTGCTGAAGAGCCCTACCTCGGCAACGGTCACCGATAGCGTCTCTTGGCCGACGATCCGTGCGGCTGCGTATCCAGCAAGCTCAGCCCATCTCGTAACTGCGCTCTTAGCGTGCTTAAGCCGCACGCGGTGAACTTCTACATGTCCTTCTTCTGAGCGGTAGGTCGGGCCCCAATAGGATATTTGACCATTGCTAGTTACCCTTGCCTGCAAGTCATACCCTATGTACTTGAGGGCGAATCCTAGCTCTTCTTCCCGTGACTCCAGAAAGTCTAGGTAGTTGTCAATTGCTCTTATGAGAAAATTTCTTAGAATAGGGCGTGCATCACGCGCATGCGCCACAGCGGCTTTGTGGGCATCCTCGTGTGTGCGTCCCATTCGACGATAACTGTGAAATACCTGCAGGGCCTCAAATAATTGCTTAAGCGGTATTTCTTCCCGATCATACGTTAGGGCCCAGCCGTGAGCGCCACTCACCTTGGAGCGATATCGGGTCTTCACATACGCGTACTGTCGGCAAAGGTTTTCGCTCTCGACGTCGGTGGCAGACGCTCTGAACATCTCTGCCGGAGTAAGGCTAAATCCCTTGGGACTCCAAGCTGTCACGAGACTGGCCCTCCCTGCACCCGAGCCGTAGCTTCCCACATCTAGTGGGGCCCCGGGGGTAGGTGCGAGGCGTGTTGCCCAACGTGAATGCCGCTTGCTGGGCCAAAAGCGTATACTCCTGGCATCCCGGATGCTGGCTGCGCAAGGGTCAAGGGCGTTGGAGTCAGTCGGTAGATCCGGCCTAGATGGCTCTACTGCCAAGCCCTGGTTGTTGTCGAGGGGGTGAGCTGCGGTGGGTCCTTGGCGACGGCGTCGGGCTTGTTAGCAACCTAATGCCTGCTCTTAGTGCGTACAGCTCTCTGCGAGCTGCGGCCTCGCCCGCCCCGTCCAACTGGTAGCCGTCCAGCCAAACCCAGCCGTGATAGGTGTCTAGCTCCGTGCGGATCTTGATGAGGCGAAAGAAGATCGGTCGTACGAACTGTGGGCTGGCTGCACGGGTTAGGTGCAGGACGTCACCGGGTTTCACGTCGGCTCTTCCTGTCGCGCCAAGCTCGTAGGGTTTCGCCGGCCGCTGACAGGCGTGGGCATCCGTCGTCGGAGCACTGCCGGCAGGCGGCGCGGTTGTGGAAGTCGACGACGTTGCCCGCCATCAGGACGAGGAACGGGGGCTCTGGTCGCTGCTGCGGGATCGACATGGCCTACCTCTGGTTGAGGCGCGTCGCGGCGTTCCTGGGGCGCCAGCCTCCTGCCTTGGTCATCAGGGGACGCTCTGGTGCGGGGACGGCGGCGCGACCAGTCCATCTATGCGGCTCCCGGCCGTACCTGGATGGGGTTGGCTCACCGGCTACGTAGTCGACAGGTTGGCCGGGGCGTTGGAACCACTTAAACCTAGTCATGCGTAAAGGGTAAGCGACTAGGGCCTGCGGTAACTAGGTGTCCGTCAACTTGACTAACGCCTAGTCGGCGTGTGCCTAGCGTCAGCGTCATGGGCAGGAAGCTGCGGTTGGTGGGGTCGGGGGAGATCCGGATCATGCTCGGTGGCGTCTCGCGCCAGCGCGTCTACCAGATCACCAACCGGCGCGACTTCCCTGAGCCCGTAGCGACGCTCCAGATGGGCAACGTCTGGCTTGCCGAAGACGTTGAGGCGTGGATCGCTGCCAAGCGCGGGGACCTGGACTAGCTCCAAGGTGGCTCCACCGCGATCCCGGGCCGGGGTAAACTGACGGCACGAGAAACGCCCCGGTGACGATCTCCCGGGGCGCTCGTGTGCGGTGTTGTGGTGCTACAGCTCGTCGACGGCGAAGGCGGTCACCAGTTCGGCCATGCTGTCGATGACGACATCTGCGACGGCGAACCGTTCGCGCTTGCCGGGCTTGTTGGCGTATCCGATGGTGGCGACTCCGGCGGCGTGGGCGGCCTCGATGTCGCTGACCGAGTCGCCGACGAGTACGCATTCCGCCGGCTCCGCGCCCAGCTCGCGGACGGCTGCCAGTACAGGAAACGGGTCCGGCTTCATCCGCTCGGGTGCGGCCTCGGGTCGGCCGATGACCGGGTGCACGTACGAGGTGAGTCGGCGGGCGCTCAGGTAGGCGTGGATGGAGGCGGCCGAGTTGTTTGACACAACGGCGATCCGGCGGCCGGTCTGGTGGGCGGCGACGATGACTTCCCGGCCGTACGGGGTCGGCTCGGCGGTGCGGGCCGCGGTGACTTCCTCGCGGGTCATGGCCTCGTCGACTAGGCGGACGACGGCGAGGCGCCCAAGGGTGGCGGTGAAGCGGAGTACGGCGAGCGGGTCGCGTTCGGCCAGGATCTCGGGCGGCAGGGTGACGGCCTGGTCGACGAGCAGCCGGCGCAACTCATGGGCGACGGTCGACGCCGAGTGTTGGGCGAAGATGCTGCATACCGGGCCGTCGAAGTCGAGCAGGATCACGCGGGCGCGGTCGATCACCTTGGCCAGGTCGGGGGCGGTCACGAGGCGTACTCGCGGGCGATGGTGCCCCACATGCTGTCGAACCAGGCGCGGGCCTGCTCGACGTAGAGGGCGTCATTGCTGCTGTCCTCGTCGCTGGGCGTGAACGGGAAGAGGATCGCGTCCTTACCCATCGCGTCGTAGATCGCCATCGGCTTGCCCTCGACGGAGACGGTGTGCTCGACGACCGGATAGAAGCCGAAGAACGCTTCCTGCTCGTTGATGATGAACAGCTTGAACAGCGGGGCGGCCCTATGGACGCGTACCTCGGTGGTGGCGGTCTTAACCAACCCGAGGTCGGCAAGCTCCTGGACGGCGTCGGTGAGGGCGTGGATCGACCGGTCGGTGATGCGGCGGGCTCGGGCGGGGCCGCTGCAAGGGCAAGGTCCACCAGCGCGACACCCTCGGAATCGGCGGCCGGCGCATCCTCATCTCCCGTGACTGGTCGGGCAAGACGCTGACCGACCACAAGCACGACGTACGGGCCTGGGTGCGGGCGTTGCTCGGCGTCACCGTCGGCCTGAATGGCGTCGACAACCAGGGCACCGACGTCGAACCGGTCCGGCACGCCTGGGAACTCGCCCGGCCCGACGATCCCGACGTTCCTGCTATGGCGCACCGGCTCCTACGGTCGATCAGCGAACGCGCCCGGTGGCGCTCCGAGCTGCTGGCTGCGAAGGACAGGGCCGCACAGCCGCCGTCGAGCACATCACCGGACGGAGCGACGCACGACACGGGGGAGGGGCAGCAATGAAGACGGTCGACGAGCTGTGGACGATCCGGGACGTGTCGGCGTACCTCCGGGTGCCCGCCGAGACGCTGTACCGCTGGCGCAAGGTCAAGTACGGTCCGCCGGCGGCCCGGGTCGGTCGACACCTGCGGTACGAGCCGGATTCGGTCCGGGCGTGGGTACGTGAGCAGGCGGCGGCCTGATGGGACACGTAGAAGACCGCTGGCACAAGGTGATCCGGCACCCCGGCGGACGGAAGGAGCGGATCAAGTCGGATCTGTTCGGCAAGGGGATGCGCTACCGGGTTCGGTACATCGGCCCAGACGGCAGGGAACGCAGCCAGTCCTTCCCGGACCGGGCCAAGCGCGACGCTGACGCCTTCCTCGTCTCCACGGAGACGGACAAGCTCCGGGGCTCGTACGTCGACCCGTCCGCCGGCCGAATCACCTTCGCCGAGTACGCCGAGAGCTGGTTACGTACGCGCTCCTTCGACGAGTCGACCCGGGAGAGCACGGAGTTCCGGGTACGGAAGCACTTGCTGCCGTTCTTCGGCTCTCGGCAACTGGCCTCGATCAAGCCGGGGCACATCCGGGAGTGGGACGCCGGGATGGTCGGCAAGTTGGCCCCGGCGACCCGGGCCGTCGTCTTCGCTCACCTGCGGACCATTCTCGGCGCGGCTGTCGACGACGAGCGCATCGCCAAGAATCCGTGTTCGGCCGCCTCGGTCAAGCCGCCCCGGCCGGTACAACGTCGCGTCGTTCCGTGGCGGGCCGACGAGGTTTCGGCAATCCGCGGTGGCCTCGCTGAGCGGTACCGCCCAATGGTCGACCTGGGCGCCGGCTGTGGGCTGCGGCAAGGGGAGATCTTCGGGCTCGGCGTCGATGACGTCGACTTCGCGTCGGGCTGGGTTCACGTCGTTCGGCAAGTGAAGGTGGTCCGCTCCCGGCTGGTCTTCGGCCTGCCCAAGAACGATCGGGACCGTCGAGTCCCGCTGCCCGACTCGGTGGCACAGTCGCTCAAAGAGCACGCCGACAAGTACCCTCCGCTGTCGATCACTCTGCCGTGGGAAGACCCGTTCAGCGACGAGCGGGTGACGGTGCCACTGATCTTCACCACCACCCGGCGGGGTGCGATCAAGCGGGCCACCTTCGACGGGAAGAGCTGGCGTCCTGCGGTCGAAGCTGCCGGCATCGTCCCGACCCGGGCGACGGGGATGCACGCGCTGCGCCACTTCTACGCCTCGGCGCTGCTCGACGCGGGGGAGAGCATCAAGGCCCTTGCTTCGTACCTTGGGCACTCCGACCCCGGCTTCACGCTCCGGGTCTACACCCACCTGATGCCGGCCAGCGAGGAACGCACCCGCCGAGCCATCGACGAGGTTTTCACAAGCCAGCAGACCGCAGATCGGTTGCAGGTATCGCGGGCGGCGTGGGAACTATAGAATCTTGCCGGTGAGTGACATCAAATGGTCGAGTTTGGCCGAAGAGGCCTTGGTTCGGCACCTCGAATTGCTCTTTGCGGCGACAAAGCCGAACGCGACCATTCGCCGTGAGGCTCGGGTGCTCGGCGGATTTTTGCCGGACCTTATCATTGAAGATCCGGAAGAGGTCCGCATAGTTGAAGTCAAGGGAAACTATCCGCAAACGGTCTCGCGGCTACTTGACGTCCGAGATCAGCTTTTGACGTACCGTGAAGCGGCTTCCACGCTCTACCCGAATAGGCCTGTTCGGTTGACGTTGGCAATACCCGGAACCCTCACGCCTGACAAGATGGCCGCCTTAACTTCGGCTGGCATTGACGTCTGGGATAAGCATTGGTTCGGTCAACTTGGCCGTACGTCCAGTGCGTCGAGCACGGTTGATTCGTGGTCTTCTCGCGGGGATAATCCTCGCGTATCGAATCAGAATGGCATTCAGATTGAAGAGCTGCCGGCTGGTCAGTGGGGTGAGCGTCTTTTTGGGATTGAACCCGGAAAGAAGGACTGGTCAGCGTATCAAAAGCTATGTCGCGAGGCTTTCGAATATCTATTCTGCCCGGAGCTCTCCAAGGCTATAGAGGAGAGCCCTAATGCGTCCGGGGTCAATAGGCGGGATTTTATTATGCCGAACTACTCTGACTCGGGATTCTGGGCATTCCTTCGAAGTCACTATCGAGCAGATTTTGTGGTTGTGGATGCTAAAAACTTGCAAGGATTGGTTAGCAAGGTGAACGTGCTTCAGGTTTGTAACTATATGTCTCCGCATGGAACGGGGTTGTTTAGTGTAATTGTGACGCGAAGAGGTATTGATCGCGCGGCGGATTTTGTTAGACGCGAGCAGTGGATGCTGCATAGGAAGATGTTAATCATTCTGAATGATGAGGATATGCTCCAAATGTTTCAGAACAGAGCAAATGGCGAGGATCCGTCAATAGTTCTGAGACAGAGGATCGAGGATTTCCGTTTGGCTTTCTGATGGCCGTCCAGGGGCGCAATCACTCGGACGGCCTGGTGGCGGCCTACTAGCTTAGGCTGCAAGGCTTTTTCCTGGTCAGCGGGGGTGCCACGGTCATAATCCGGCGTACAGGTCGACTCGTCCGTCGCCCACCAGGTCACAGCCTCGGTCAAGGCTGCGACCTGGTCGCACGTCGGGGCGTCCATGGGTGTTGGTGGTCATCATCGGACCGCGTTCGACGCCCGACGACGAGCCCGCTCTCGCGCCCACTGGTGCGCACGCCATGCCCGGTAGCGCCCCACCCGCCCTTGCCGGCCACCTCCGTCGATGCCGTGGCCTTGCGTGTCTTGTCGACGAGGACGATCAGCAGGACGAACGCGATGACGGCGGTGGCGGTGCGGATGTCGTGGTAGATCTCCCAGCGGCTCAGGAGTTCGGCGTGGTCGGGCGGAAGCGAGCCCGTGGACCATGTCTTGAGCCGACGGCGGTCGACCGGGCCGCGTACCGGATCGTCCAGGAGTCACTGACCAATGTCGCCCGCCACGCCGGCCCCGCCACAGCGTTGGTGTGCATCAACTACGCCCCGGACACGCTCACCGTACGTGTCGATGACGACGGGAAAGCCACGCCGAAGACCGAGCCGGTGCCCGGTGTCGGGCTGCTCGGCATGCGCGAACGCGTCACCGCCCTCGGCGGTCGGCTGCACGCTGGGCCTCGACCCGAGGGCGGCTTCACGGTGCAGGCCACCCTTCCCGTGGATCAGGCGTCGTGATCCGCGTCTTGTTCGTTGACGACCAGCCACTGCTGCGCGGTGGATTCCGGGCGCTGCTCGACGCAGAGGATGACATCGACGTCGTGGCGGAGGCCGCCAACGGCCGCGAAGGCGTCGCGCTGGCCGCCCAGCACCGACCGGACGTAGCGCTGATCGACATCCAGATGCCCGTCATGGACGGCATCGAGGCCACCCGGCACGTCGCCGCGAACCCCGACCTGCGCGGGGTTCATGTGGTCATCCTGACCAACTACGGCTTCGACGAGTACGTCTTCAACGCCCTGCGCGCCGGCGCCACCGGCTTCCTCGTCAAGGACATCGAACCCACCGACCTCCTCCACGCCGTACGGGTCGCCGCCCGCGGCGACGCCCTCCTCGCACCGTCGATCACCCGACGCTTGATCAGCGAGTACGTGCACCGGCCAACCCCGACTGCGGACGACGCGGCGCTCACCCAACTCACCAACCGGGAGCGCGAAGTGGTCACCCTGGTGGCCCGAGGACTGTCCAACGAGCAGATCGCGGCGCGCCTGGTGATCAGCCCGATGACCGCCAAGACCCACGTCAACCGGGCCATGGTCAAACTGCATGCCCGCGACCGCGCCCAACTAGTGATCTTCGCCTATGAGACGGGGCTGGTCACCGCGTCACAGCCGTGATGTCCGAGTCGGCAGCCCAGGCGACGACGTGACTGCTCGACGGCGTGCCGCGGCGCCTCGTCGGTTGATCACCTGCCGGGCCAGCGGGTCCGGATTGGACCTGGCCACCACGCGGGCCGGCCTCCCTACGATGACGGTCCACGCCTCGGACACCGCCGGGAGGACCCCATGCCGGAGCGCTTCGCCGACCTGTCCACGCCGCTGATCGCCGACGCCTGCGTACGGCTGGGCGTGCCGCTGCGCGCCGCGCCGGCCGGCATCCGGGCGGTCGTCCCCGGCCACCGCCTCGCCGGGCGGGTGCTGCCGGTGCGCCACCACGGCAGCGTCGACGTGTTCCTGGAGGCGTACGCGGCCGCGGCCCCGGGCGACGTGCTGGTGATCGACAACGGCGGTCGGACGGACGAGGCGTGCGTCGGCGACCTGGCGGTGCTGGAGGGCGTCGCGGCCGGCATCGCGGGCCTCGTGGTCTGGGGCCTGCACCGGGACACGCCCGAGCTGGTGGAGATCGGCCTGCCCGTGTTCAGCTACGGCAGCCTGCCGCTGGGCCCGGACCGCCTCGACGAGCGGGGGCCGCAGACGCTCACCAGCGCCCGGGTGGGACCGCACCTGGTGAGCGCCGACGACCTCGTCGTCGCCGACGACGACGGGGTGCTGTTCGTCCCCGCCGGTCGGGCCGGGGAGGTGTTCGCGGCGGCGCAGCGGATCCGGGGCGTCGAGCGGATCCAGGCGCAGCGCATCCGCGCCGGCGAGACGCTGCGCGAGCAGACCGGGTTCGCCGACTACCTCGCCCGCCGCGCCACCGACCCCGGCTACACCTTCCGGCAGCACCTGCGGCGCGTGGGCGGCGCGATCGAGGAGTGACGGCCCCCGGGCCGGCCCCGGGCCGCCGCCCCGCCGGGGCGGCCTCGGCGTCGGCCTCGGTGCCTGCCCGGGTCGGCACCGGTCTCCCCCGCGCCGCCGGGCGGCGGCGACACGTGAGGGTGGTCATAGCGGCTGGACGCCCCACCATGGGGGGCTGCTAGCCTCGTCGGCAGGTCATGAGCGCCAGCGTCAAGCCCCGGCTCGCTGGCCGGCAACCCTCGTCCGCGCAGGGGTGCCCCGGGTGAAGACCAGGCACCGGAGCCGCTCCGGTGCAAGCGTGGCCTGGTTCCCAGGTCAGCAACGACCGAGGAGAGCCATGCCCTTCCGCATCTGCGTCATACCGACGGACCCCGCCGCGACCCCGGCGCCGCCCCTGACCCGGCGCCGCCACGTCGACATGATGCGGGTCTGCAGCGCCTCGTGTCGCCCCGGCGACCCGCGCTAGCCGCGCACCGACCCCCTTCCCAGGACCACCTTCAGCGGTACGCCCCACCGGGCGCACCGCCGGCGACGCACGCCCGTGCCCGCCGTCGGAGACACCTTTCGGAGACACTGTGCGATTCCTTCCCGCCCTCACCCGCGCCGCCGCCCTCGGCGTCGCCGCCGTTCTCGCCGCCACCACCCTGACCGCCTGCGGCGGCGACGCCTCCGAGGCGGCCGACAACCCGTACAACCTGCTCCAGCCGGGTGTGCTGCGCACCGGCACGCTCACCGACGCCCCGCCGAACGTCTTCCTGAAGGACGGCAAGTTCACCGGCTTCGACAACGACCTGCTCACCGCCGTCGCCGCCAAGATCGGCCTGAAGGTCGAGTTCGTCGGGACGGACTTCTCGGCGCTGCTCTCCCAGGTCAACACCCGCAAGTTCGACGTCGGCAGCTCCTCGATCACCATCACCGAGGCGCGGAAGAAGACCGTCGACTTCGGCAACGGCTACGACTTCGCCCACTTCGGCCTCGACGTGCCGGCCGGCTCCTCGATCACCGGCTTCGACCAGCTCGCCGGCAAGCGGGTCGCGGTCGTCCAGGGCACCGTTCAGGACGACTACGCCACCGGGAAGAACCTGAACCCGGTGCGGGTGCCCGACTACAACACCGCCCTCAACCTGCTCAAGGCGGGCACGGCCGACGCGTGGATCGCCCCGGCCGAGATCGGCGAGAAGATGGCCGGCGACAGCGGGGGCAAGGTCAAGATGGTGGCGAAGGAGCTCAGCCCGGCCCCCACGGCGTACGCGGTCGCGAAGGGCAACGACAAGCTGCGCGAGGCGCTGAACAAGGGCCTCGACGAGGTGATCGCCGACGGCACGTGGAGCCGCCTGCAGGCCCAGTACTACCCGGGCCGGCCGATCCCGGCCGACTTCAAGCCCGGCAGCGGCACGGTTCCGGTGCCGTCGGCGTCGGCCGCGCCGTCGGCGTCGGCCGCCTCCTGAGGCGTAACGGACGACGAGCGAGCGGAGCGGTAGGAGAGACGACATGGATCCGTTGAGCACCCTGTGGGAGACCTTCTTCGACTGGGACTCCATGCGCGAGGCGCTGCCCGAGATGTTGACGGTCGGGCTGCCCAACACGCTGATCCTGGCGATCTCCGCCGCTCTGCTCGGCTCGGTGCTGGGCATGGGGCTGGCCGTCGCCGGCATCTCGCGTACGCGATGGTTGCGCTGGCCGGCGCGGGTCTACACCGACGTGTTCCGCGGCCTGCCGGCCGCGGCGACCATCCTGCTCATCGGCGTCGGCCTGGCGCCGCTGGGCATGGAGGTGTGGGGGCCCAACCCGTACCCCCTGGGCATCCTGGCGCTGTCGCTGATCGCGGCGGCCTACATCGGCGAGATCTTCCGCTCCGGCATCCAGTCCGTGGAGGCCGCCCAGTTGGAGGGGGCCCGGGCGCTGGGCCTGTCCTGGGGCGAGGCGATGCGCCTGGTGATCGTGCCGCAGGGCATCCGCCGCGTGCTGCCGGCCTGGGTGAACCAGCTGATCGCGCTGATCAAGGACTCCAGCCTGGTCTACTTCCTTGGCCTGCTGGCCAGCCAGCGGGAGCTGTTCCGGATCGGGCAGGACTACGCGGCGAACACCGGCAACCAGTCGGCGCTGCTGCTGGCCGGCCTGTTCTACCTGGTGCTGACCGTGCCGCTGACCCACGCCGTGAACTGGATCGACCGACGGCTGCGGCACGGCCGGCAGGCCGCCGCGCCCGCCGACGCCGACGACGACCTCGACCTGGCGCTGCCCGGCGCCGCGGGAGGGAACCAGCGATGAGCATCGACACGACGACCTCGGTGAGCCTGAGCGTCCGCGACATGCACCTGGCCTTCGGGTCGCACCGGGTGCTGCGCGGCGTGGACCTGGACGTCGCGCGCGGCGCCACGGCCTGCGTGATCGGCCCGTCCGGCTCGGGCAAGTCCACCCTGCTGCGCACCATCAACCGGCTCATCGAGCCCGACCGGGGCGACGTGCTGCTCGACGGGCGCAGCGTGCTGGGCGACGACCCGGACGCCCTGCGGCAGCGGGTCGGCATGGTCTTCCAGCAGTTCAACCTCTTCCCGCACATGAGCGTGCTGCGCAACATCACCCTCGCGCTACGCCGGATCAGGAAGCTTCCCGAGGACGAGGCGGTGGCGGTCGCCCGCGACCAGCTGGAGCTGGTGGGGCTGGCGGCCAAGGCCGACGCCCGGCCGGCGCACCTGTCCGGCGGGCAGCAGCAGCGCGTCGCGATCGCCCGCGCGCTGGCGTTGCGGCCGCAGGTGATGCTCTTCGACGAGGCCACCTCGGCCCTGGACCCGGAGCTGGTCAAGGGCGTGCTGGGGCTGATGGCCGAGCTGTCCGCCGGTGGCATGACCATGGTGGTGGTCACCCACGAGATGGGTTTCGCCCGCGAGGTCGCCGACACCGTCGCGTTCATGGATCGCGGCGTGGTGCTGGAGTCGGGCGAGCCGGCCGCGATCTTCGAGCGGGCGGAGCACCCCCGCCTGCGCCAGTTCCTCTCCCAGGTGCTCTGACCCGCGACCCGCGACGGTCCGCACCGAGCGGCCAGCACCGGCGCTGTCGGGAACACGGGACCGGCCGCTACTTCTTCATGTCCTTGTACCGATAGGTGACCTTCAACTCGGACGTCCCCTCCTCGGTCACGATCAGCTCGTGGTCGAGGGCAGCTTCACGCATGCGCTCGGCCGCGGTGTCAGAGACGGGCGAGGTGTGGAATCGACGCCTGAATTCCTCCTTCCGCTCGCTGACCGCGGTGAAGTGGGTGACGACCTCCTTGACCCCGTTCTCCTTGGTTTTCGCCGCCACGAACTCGGCCGCGATCTCCAGCAACGGCGCGACCTGGCCGGTCACCGGGCTGTCGGGGTCCAGTCTGAAGACACTCTTGTGGGAGCCCTGCGTAAGGTTGACGGCGTACTGCTTCCAGTCCACCTCGATCATGAGATAGCCGACGCGCTCCCCGGCGGCCGTGTACTGCGCTATCTGCACCCTCTCCATCAGGCCGTCCCGAAAGCCCTCGTAAATGGTGGCCAGGGCGTGGTCGGGCACATCCGCAGCCGCCGCGACCTCGCGCGATATGTGCCCGATGACGTTGGCCCGGGCCAACGCGGCGACCTTGGGACTGACATTGACTTTGATCTTCGGACCATCGGTCATGTCAGCTCCTAGATGAACCGGCGGGGCTTGACGGACTCGTCATGCCGCAACTTCAACGCCATCTCGAACTCCTCGAACGTCAGTGCCGGCGCGCGGAACGCCTTCCGCGTCGCGTCGAGGTCGAGTTCCCCGACGCTGCGCGCGTGTTCGTAGGCGCGGGACGCGAGACAGTCGTGAATCGCGGCGGAGAAGGCGGCCAGGGGCGCCGCGGCATATCTCGTCGCCAGCTTGACCGCCTGACCGCCGCTGAGCCCGACGACGTACGGACCGAGCATGTGGTAGATCACCCGAGCGCGCTCGTCGGCGTTCGGCTCCCAGGTGAAGATGTTCATCCGACCCGGCCGCATGAGCGGGCCGTGCATCATCGAGAAGTCATTGCCCGTCAGGAAGACGGGGTAGCGCTCGGTGGTGCTCAACTGGCACATGCCGAGGTCGTCGGCCATGTTCATCAGGAAGCCCACGAGAAGCTGGGAGTTGACGGTGTAGCGGCTGTCCACCCGCTGGTTCGCCGGGCTGAGGTCGAAATCCTCCAGCAGAATCGCGGGATAGCCGGGCGACTGGGGGCTCGTCCGGTAGGCCCGCGCCCGCTCGTACAGGTCGCGTACGCCCTGCACCGAGTCGCCCTCGTGCGAACCGCCGAGCGCCGCCGCCGACAACGGAAAGACGACGAACCCGCCGAGCCGGAGACTCTCGCGGGTCTGGTACGACTTTCCGTCACCCGGCCGGCCCTGAATGGCCAGGAGCAGCGGATAGGTGTCGATGCTGGCCACCGCGATCGCGTGCGAGATGACCGCCCTATGGAACCTCTGTGGAATGAACACGCTACCGCTCCCCCGTTCCGTCGTCGAGGATGAAGGTGTCTCCGGAACGGGCGCGCAGTTCCGCATCCGTCGAGAAGCGGACCAGGAGTTCGTCACCGCTGAGCCCTTCGTAGAGGTTCCCGACACGACGCAGCGGCAGTTCACGCTTCGCCGGGTCGTCGTCGTTCTGCCGTTGCGGCGCCTGGGCCGACGGGGGGCGGCCCGCTCCCCCGGTGTTCGCGATTCGGGGTGGTGCGGGCGGGGTAGGCGCCTCCCACCGTTTCGGCCGCCTGCTCGCCCTCTGTTGATAACGAACCGCGAGGAGGGCGGCGATTATCGCGAAAACTCCACCGACGACCGCCCCGATTACTTCAGCCACGTGCGCCCTTTCTCAGCGAGAGAAGCGACAGGGTGGGACAACGGGCATGCGGCCGTGTGAGGCGCATCGCCGTAAATTCATTGATTCCGGTGCCGAACGAGTATCGCGGGCGCACCGCTGCCCGGTGGTCCCCCGCTCGGTGCGGCCGGATCACCCGACCGTCGGCGGAACGTCCCTTCCGGAGGATGGTCCGACGCCGGTCCGCGCCGCGGGCCGGCTCGTACCGGTCCCCGTCCCCTGGTGACGCCCCCTGGCAGTCCGCGCCGCCGGCGGCCCGGTCGGCCGACCCGGCCCACCAGCCGAACCTCCACTGTCGGAAACCCGACGACCCACGGCCACCGGCGCGTCGCTGCCCGTGATTCCCGCCGTCGGCGTGGGCCGTCACCCGAACGACCGGTCGACTCCTTATTGACCAGCGGCGCAGGTCTGGCAATATCCTCCACAACACAGGCGGCCATTGGAGTTACCTTTCACGCACGCTCCCCTTCCACCCCCAACCCGGCCGCACAGGAGATGCCATGCACCTCGACCACTCCGAACTGGACCGTCGGACGCTGCTGCGGGCCGGCCTCGGCGCCGCCACGGTCGCGGTCGTCGGAAGCGAACTCGCCTTCCCCGCCGCCGCGCAGGCGGACCCGGGCGCCGACCTGGACTGGATCTACAGCTGCGACGAGTGGGGCGCGCGTCCGCCGGCGGACCCGCTGTCAGTCAGCGCCATCCCCACCAACAAGATCATCGTGCACCACATGGCGTTCCCGAACGTCACCGACTACTCCGAGGCGCAGGCGATCAAGCTGGCCCGCGACTGCCAGAACCTGCACATGGACGGCAACCGTTGGTCCGACACCGGCCAGCACTTCACCGTCAGCCGGGGCGGCTACGTCATGGAGGGCCGCCGGGGCAGCCTGGAGCGGCTGCAGGCCGGCGACCGGCAGATGATCTCGGCGCACTGCCCGGGCGAGAACGGCCGGGCGATCGGCATCGAGAACGAGGGCACGTACGTCACCGAGACGCCGCCTGAGGCGCTGCTGGACTCGCTGGTCAAGCTCTGCACGACCATCTGCCAGCAGTACGGGCTGCACGCCCACGACATCTTCGGGCACTGGGACTTCCGCACCACGCAGTGCCCCGGCGCCGCCTTCTACCGGCAGTTCCCGGACCTGCGCCGCCGGGTCTTCGAGGCGCTCGGCACCGACCTGGCGGACGTGCCGGCCCGCCGCTGGCCGGACCTGTGGCGGTTCGTCGGCTCGCCGTCGGTCCGCGTGGTGCAGTACCTGCTGGCGTACCGCGGCTACACCGTGCCGGTCAACAGCGTCTTCGACGCCGCCACCGTCGCGGCCGTGCAGGACTGGCAGTTCCGCAACGGCATCCCGGTCGACGTCGACGCCACCCTCACCGCACCGACCTGGGAGACCCTGGCGCCGGAGCTCGACAAGGACGCCACCGGCATCCCCGTGAGCGCCGCCCAGTTCATGCTCAACTTCAAGGGGTGGGCGGACGTCGCCGTCACCGGCGAGTACGACCACGCCACCAAGAAGGCCGTCCAGGACCTCCAGGCGCTGCACGGCCTGCCCCGCGACGGCAAGCTCACCACCAACACGTGGTGCGTCCTCGTCGGCGGCGTCGTGCGCCACTCCTTCCGGCACTGACCGCCCGCGGCCCGTGGGAGCGCCACCCGCTCCCACGGGCCGCGACAACGCGGGCGCGCCTCGTCCACACCCGGCCCCTGATCTGCGACGATGACGCCTTCACGACCGGAGGAGGGTGCTGTGGCGTCTCGGCTCAACCCGTACATCAGCTTCCCGGGCACGGCACGGGAGGCGATGGAGTTCTACCATCGCGTGTTCGGCGGCTCGCTGTCGATGAACACCTTCGGCGAGTTCGGCACGGACGATCCCGCGCTGACCGACAAGATCATGCACGCGACGCTGGAGACCGACCGGGGCTACACCCTGATGGCCTCGGACACCGCGCCGGGGATGGAGCACGATCCGGGCAACAACGTCGCCGTGAGCCTCAGCGGCGACGACGCGGACGAGCTGCGCGGCTACTGGGAGAAGCTGGCCGACGGCGGCACGGTGACCATGCCGCTGGAGAAGCAGATGTGGGGCGACGAGTTCGGCATGTGCGTCGACCGCTTCGGCATCAGCTGGATGGTGAACATCGGCCAGCCCCAGGGCTGATCCCGGGAGCGCTCCCTCGGCCCGGCGGCCGGGGCGGAGGTGTACCAGCGACGCGACCGGGTACCGACCGCTGTCCGACGGGTCCGTGGCGTGCCCCACCGGCGCGCCCGGGCCCGCAGCCGCTGGTCAGGGGGTGCCCCGATGCCGTCGACGCCGCCGAGCGCGCCTGCCGCCCGCCACGCCGGAGCCGCCTGCCGTCGCGGGAGGTCGCGTCGGCCACGGCCGCCCCGGACACCGAGGCCGCCTCGGCCGCCGGACCGATGAGCGGCGTCCGGGACCTGCGGGTCCGACCGGATCTGCTCTACGTGGCGAGCGGCTGGAGCACGCTGGTCACCGACGTGCGCGGCCGGATCACCGGCGCCGACCCGCAGGGCTTCTTCGCGCACAACACCCGGGTGCTCAGCACGGAGCGCCTCGCCGTGGACGGCCGCGAGCCGGTGCCGTTCAGCACGGCCAACGTGGGCGGCCACGCGCAACTCTCGTACGCCGCCCTCGGCGACGGCGAGACGCTGCCCTCCCGCGCGGCCTACCTGCTCGTGGAGCGCTTCGTCGGCGCAGGGCTGCGCACCCGGCTGACCGTGGTCAGCTACGCCCCGGTGCCGCTGGAACTGGAACTGCGGGTCGATCTCGCCGCCGACTTCGCCGACACCAGCGAGGCCGAGAGCGGTCGCCGGGCGCAGTCCGGCGACGTCGAGGCGAGCTGGGACCCCGACGACCGCGAGCTGCGCCTGACCTACCGGTGCGACGGCCTCGACCGGGCGGTGGCGATCGCCGTGCACGCGGATTCGCCCGTCCGGTACGTGGACGGCGCCGTCCTGGTCGCGGTCGCGGTGCCGCCCCGGGGGTCGGGTCGGGTGGAACTCGTGGTCGAGCCGGTCTTCGACGGACGGCGTCTCGCCGCGCCGCCGCCGACCTTCGCCGAGCCGGGCGACGACGCGGCCCGCGCCCGCGCCCACCTCGCCCGGGAGCTGACCCGGCTGAGCAGCAGCAACTTCGACGTCACGGCGGCCTGGCGGTGCGCGGTCGACGACCTGGCGGTGCTGCCGCTGGGTGAGCCGGCCGGGCCGACGGCGCCGATGGCCGGCCTGCCGATCTACCAGGAGATCTTCGGCCGCGACACGATGACCGCGTCGTGGCAGGCACTGCTGGCGGGGCCGACGATGCTGGCGGACAGCCTGCGGCTCAACGCCGCTCACCTCGGGCGGCGCATCGACCACTGGCGCGACGAGGAGCCCGGCAAGCCGCTGCACGAGGCCCGCCGGGGCCCCGTGTCCGCGCTCGGGCTCGACCCGTTCAGCGGCTACTACGGCGACTGGTCGACCGCGCCGGACTTCCTGGTCTTCCTCGGTCAGTACTTCGCCTGGACCGGGGATCTCGACACGGTGCGGGACCTGCTGCCGGCCGCGCGCCGCGCCCTGGACTGGATCGACCGGTACGGCGACCCCGACCGGGACGGCTTCCTCGAGTACCACTGCCGGTCCCGGGCCGGGCTGAAGAACCAGGGGTGGAAGGACTCGGACACCGCCATCGTCGACGAGCACGGCGAGGTGGTGCCCAACCCGATCGCGACCAGCGAGCTGCAGGCGTACTGGTACGCCGCGCTGCGGCACGCCGCCGTGGTGTTCGCCGCGGCCGGTCACCCCGCGCTCGGCGCCCGGCTCGTCCGCCGGGCCACGCTCCTCCGCCGCCGCTTCCACCGCGCCTACTGGATGCCCGAGTGGGGCTGTCACGCCATGGCGCTCGACCCGGACAAGCGGCAGGTGCGTTCCGTCAACTCCAACGACGGTCACCTGCTCGCCACCGGGATCGTGCCGGCCCGGCTCGCTCCCCTGGTCGCCGACCGGCTGCTGGCCGCCGACATGTTCAGCGGCTGGGGGGTGCGCACCCTGTCGTCGGCGCACCCGGCGTACAACCCGTTCAGCTACCACCGGGGCAGCGTCTGGCCCGTGGAGGCGGGCACGATCGGCCTCGGGCTGGCCCGGTACGGCTGCTGGGAACACCTGCACCGGCTCGCCGAGGGGATGTTCGCCGCGGCGGCGCTCTTCGCCGAGCACCGCCTGCCGGAGGTGCTCAGCGGCCTGCCGCGCGACGACGCGCACCCGCACCCCGGCGTCTACCCGAACTCGTGCTCCCCGCAGGCGTGGTCCGCCAGCGCGGTCGTCGCGCTGGTCCAGGCGCTGCTGGCGCTGCGCCCGGCCGCGCCGCTGCGGACGATCTTCGTCGACCCGCACCTGCCCGAGTGGCTGCCGGACCTCGTCCTGGAGGGCGTGCAGGTCGGCGGGCGCACCGTGGACCTGACCGTCCGACGTGGACGCGGCGGGCGGACGTCGCTGCGCGCCCGCGGGGACCGGATCGCGGTGGTGCGTCGGCCCACGCTCCAGGCGATGTCCGCCCGCCGGCACCGCACCTGACACCGGCCGCCCGCACCGCTGCCGGCGCGAAACGCCCGGACGGGCCGGTTCGGGACGACCACGCGCTGGCCTCGCGCCGGATCGCCGCCGCCGTTCGCGGCGTCGCCGCCGGACCGGGTTCCCGCCCCGTACGCGCCGTGGCCTGCGGTGGCGGGAGCAGCCGGCGGGACTAGGATCCTGTCGTGGCCGACGCGGGGCTCATCCAGGACGACGAGCGGTTACGCCGTCTCGAGGCGGTGACCGACGCCGCCCTGTCCCGGCTCGACGCGGCCGACCTCTTCGACGAGCTGCTCGAGCGCGTCCGGGATCTGCTCGGCGTCGACACCGCCGCCATCCTGCTGCTGGACGCGCACGCCCAGCAGCTCGTGGCGACCGCCGCCAAGGGGCTCGAGGAGGAGGTCCGGCGGGGTTTCCGCGTCTCGATCGGCCGGGGGTTCGCCGGCCGGATCGCGCTGACCCGACGGCCGGTGGTCGTCGAGCAGGTCACCTCCGACACGGTGGTCAACCCCGTCCTGCTGGCGATGGGCCTGACGTCGCTGCTGGGCGTGCCGATGTTCGCCCGTGGTGAGGTCATCGGCGTGCTGCACGTCGGCACGCTGCGTCACCGCAAGTTCACCGCCGACGACATCCGCCTGCTGGAGCTGGTCGCCGACCGGGCCAGCCTGGCCAACATCGCGCGGGCGAACAACCTGGCGCAGAACGCCGCCCTCGCCCTGCAGCGCAGCCTGCTGCCCAACCAACTGCCCGAGGTGCCCGGTCTGGCCCTGGCCGCCCGGTACGTGCCCGGTCACGTCGCCGGCGTTGGCGGGGACTGGTACGACGTGTTCAGCCTGCCGTCGGGCTGGCTGGGGCTGGTGATCGGCGACGTGTCGGGGCACGGCCTGCAGTCCGCCGTGGTGATGGGGCGCGTCCGCAGCGCGCTGCGCGCGTACGCGCTGGTCTGCGACGATCCGGCGGAGGCGTTGACGCTGCTGGACCGCAAGGTCTTCCACTTCGAGGCCGGCAGCCTGACCACGGCCCTCTACGCCATGATCTCCCCCGACCGGAGCAGGATCCGGGTCTCCACCGCCGGGCACCTGCAACCCGTCCTCGCCGTGCCGGGCCGGCCGGGCGCCCTGGTTCCGGTCCACGTCGGCCCTCCGCTCGGCACGGGTCGCCGGCCGCCGGCCCGCCAGCAGACCGAGGTGGACCTGCCGCCGGGCGCCGTCCTGGTCTGCTTCACCGACGGGCTCGTCGAACGCCGCGACGAGGTCATCGACGTCGGTGTCCGGCAGCTCGTCGACGCGGTCCGGCCGGGCCCTCCCGAGGAGGTCTGCCGCACCGTCATGACGACCCTCGGCACCGAGCAACCGACCGACGACATCGCCCTGCTGGTCGTCCGTCGCCAGCCGACATCCGGCTGATCCGGCCCGGGTCCGCCCCGCCGGTCCGTTTGGCCGAGGGCGATCGCGGAAAGAGTGGCGGGCATGAAGTGGGCAAGTCGAGCCGTACCCGCCGCCGTCGCCGCCGTCGCGGCCCTCGCCGCGCGCGACCTGATCCAGCGCGACCACGCGTTGCTGCGCAACTTCCCGGTCCTCGGCCGGGCCCGTTACCTGCTGGAGTCGATCGGGCCGGAGCTGCGCCAGTACATCGTCGCGGGCAACAACGAGGAACGCCCGTTCACCCGCGACCAGCGCCGCTGGGTGTACGCGTCGGCGAAGCAGCAGAACAACTACTTCGGCTTCGGCACCGACAACGACATCGAGTTCACGCCCGGCTATCCGATCATCAAGCACCGCACCTTCGGCCGCGCCGTACCGCCATCCGCTCCCGGTGCCGGGCACGACGTGCGGCTGCCGTGCGCGAAGGTGATCGGCGCGGCCAGGGGCCGGGCCCACGCCTTCCGGCCCGAGTCGGTGGTGAACATCTCCGGGATGAGCTTCGGTTCGCTCTCCGGAAACGCCGTCGAGGCCCTCAACCGGGGCGCGGCGCTGGCGGGCTGCCTGCAGAACACCGGCGAGGGTGGGCTGTCCCCGTACCACCGCAAGGGCGGTGACCTGGTCTTCCAGATCGGCACGGCGTACTTCGGTTGCCGGGACGAGCAGGGCCGGTTCAGCCTCGACCGGCTCAAGGACCTCGTCGCCGGCGCGCCCGTGCGGGCGCTGGAGGTCAAGCTCAGCCAGGGCGCCAAGCCCAGCCTCGGCGGCCTGCTGCCGGCCGCCAAGGTCTCCGCGGAGATCGCCGCGACCCGGGGCATCGCGCAGGGGCGGGACTGCGTGAGCCCGTCCCGGCACGCCGAGTTCTCCGACTGCGACAGCCTGCTCGACTGGGTGGAACTGCTCGCCGCCGAGACCGGCCTCCCGGTGGGCATCAAGTCGGCGGTGGGCGACCTCGGCTTCTGGGAGGAGCTGGCGACCCTGATGCGCGACACCGGGCGCGGGGTCGACTTCGTCACCGTCGACGGCGGCGAGGGCGGCACGGGCGCCGCTCCGTTGATCTTCACCGACTCGGTGTCGCTGCCGTTCCAGCAGGGCTTCACCCGGGTCTACAAGGTCTTCGCCGAACGCGACCTGCACGAGCAGGTGGTGTTCGTCGGCGCCGGCAAGCTCGGCCTGCCCGACAACGCCGTGGTGGCGTTCGCGCTCGGCTGCGACATGGTCAACGTCGGCCGGGAGGCGATGCTGGCGATCGGCTGCATCCAGGCCCAGAAGTGCCACACTGACACCTGTCCCACCGGCGTCGCCACGCAGAACCCGTGGCTCGCCCGGGGCCTCGACCCGACCTCGAAGTCGGTCCGCGCGGCCAACTACGTCAGGACCCTGCGCCGGGACCTGGTCAAGGTCGCCGAGGCGTGCGGCGTCGAGCACCCGGGCCTGATCGACACCGACGCCATCGAGGTCCTCGACGGCCGCACCGCCTCCCACCCGCTGCACGAGGTGTACGGGTACCGCCCCGGCTGGGGCCTGCCGTCCGCCGCCGACCGAGCGGAGATCGTCCGGCTGATGACGGCGGAGGCGCCGCAGGGCGGCACCGCCCCGCCCTCGCCGACCGCGATGTCCTGATCGGGGCGAGCACCGCGTCGGTGCTCGCCCCCAGCGGGTGACCGGGCTGAGCTACCGCGGCCCTCCTACCCGATTTCACATGGTCAGGCGGTGGGTGCCAGCGCGATCAGGATTGACTGGAAGTCGTAGTTACCGCCACTTGCGGCCTGCAGGTAGGCACCGCCGTACCGCGTGACCGCCGTCGGCGACTTCAGCCTGCCGTCGTACAGCGACATGTCCGAACCGTTCGCGCTGCCCGGGTCATTGCCCTGCGACGGTGTACCGTCGGTCGAGGTCGCGCCGGCCGAAGGCATCGAGGATGCAGCCGGCGTGCTGGTCGGCACGTCCGCACCGGTCGCTGCGTCCATCAGCACCGGCTGGGCCTCGGTCTGGGCGTAGACGATGCCGTGGAACGCCGCGGTGACCGCCGGGACGACCCGGCTCGCCGACTTGTCGGTGTACCCCCAGGTCTTGTTGCCGGTGGTGTCGTCGAAGCCGATGATCTCCTTGCCGCCGGACTCGCCGGACGTGCAGACCACAGCCCTGGCCTGATCGCTCCAGCAGGTGAAGGTGCTCACGCGCTCGTCCACAACCTGTGATTTGGTCTGTACGACGGCGCCGCTGGCGATGTCGACCGAGTAAAGGGCGTTGTTGTACTTGTCGTTGCCCGCGTACGAGTTGGAGGCGAGGTAGGCGTGCTTGGAGCCGCTGCCCGCCGCGTTCAGGTAGTCCTGCTTGGTCGGGGTCTGCTTGGTGATCTTGCCGGCCGCGCCATCGGCGATCACGATCGTGCCGTCGGCCGCACCCTCCTGGTTGCTGCCCTTTGCGCCAGCGACGACACCGTTCAGCACGCCCGCAGGGGTGACGAACGGGATGACGTTCGACTTCTGGGTCTTCGGGTCGGCATAGACCGTGAACACCTCGCCGCCCTTTTTGGCGGCCGCTTCGCCGGCGGCTCCGACACCGACGACGATCTGCCCGGTGGCGGCGTCGTACGCCTGGCTCACCACGTTGTCGCCGCCTTGGCCGGCGCCAAGGGCCGGGGTGAGGTCCGCGGTGACCTCGGCGACCTTCTTACCGTCGGCCGCATTGAGCCACTGGAACACCACCTGGCCTTTGGCCTTCTGGGTGCCGTTCCCCTTGTCGTTCTGAACGTAAGCGATCGCTACGACGTCCTTGCCATCCAGCTGGACGCCCATCGGTGCGGTCACGTCCAGCGTCTCGGTGGTGGGCGCCGCAGCGGACGGGACGGTCCACGGCGTGCCCTGCGCGGCGATGTTGCGGCCGGTGACACCGGTGAGTCCCGCGATCAGGGAGGTTTGGCCCACCATGCCGGCCTGGAGCGTGTACTGATTGCCCCTGTCCGTGCGCTCGACCCCGAACGCCGACATCGCGACGAATGCCTTGGGCGGGTCGAAGGAGGCGACTGCCGGCGCCGACGGTGTGGTGGCTGTGGTGCTGCCGCTGCTGTCGGGTGTCGAGTTGGACTTGTCGTCGTTGCCGCTGCAACCTGCCAGCAGAACGCCCACGGTGGCGACGCTCACAACGGCCATCGGACGCTGCATCGTTGGTTACTCCCCCAGTCGACCCCGGTAATGATCGGCTCGAACGGTAGCAGTTGCGGCTCTCTCCGGGTGGGAACCGGGAATCCGGCAGCCCAGCCCGCTGGCGTCCAAGACAAAGTGGATGTCTTCCCGGCGCAGGCCCACGGCCTCGCTGCGGCGCAGGCCGTTGAACTCATCGCCGACAATCTACAAGCGAACCCGGGCTGCCGTACTAGTTGTAATGCCCGGCAGAGCGTGCGATGTGGAATCCGACGTCGTCGGCCTGGAAGGTCGGGTGGCTGCGCCGCGGCGGCGGTGCTGCTGTCGCCAGTATCGGCGAGCGCCGCGACCGATCGCGACGGCTTGCTGGTGTGCACAGCCCACCTCGCCGGCGGCAGGTAAGGCAGGTCGAGGAGGTGCCTCGTTCGTCGGCCGGGCGCACGGTGATGCCGGTCGAGCCGCCTTGATCCACCACACACCGCAGGACCCGGTGAACGTTGGTGGACACCGCACTAGCATCGCCGGAATGTCGATCACCGTTCGGCGCTGCCGGCTCCTGGGGCTCGCGGCGGCAGCCGGCTTCCTCGCCGTCGCCCTCGTCATCCGCGCGACGGCCGGAGGCGGCATCGAGCAGCACTCCGGCACCGCCCTGTACGCGTCGATGGTCTGGGCGGGGGTGTTGTTCCTCCGCCCGCGTACGGCGCCACTGTCGGCGGGCGCGGTCGCGATCGCCTTCTGCTGGGCGGTCGAGGTGTCGCAACTGACCGGGATACCGGCGGCGCTCTCGGCGCGCAGCCTGCTGGCTAGGCTCGTGCTCGGCGTGCAGTTCGACCCGGTCGACCTGGCCTGGTACCCCGTCGGGGTGCTGCCACTGGTGGCGCTGCACCAGATCGCGCGCCGCGCCTCGCAGCGTCGAGCCGCGGTGTGACCGGTCGGCGCCGATAATCGAAAGCGCCGGCAGGCCCGCCCCGCCTATCGTGTCGCGGTGCTGATCAGACGCGAGACCCCCGCCGACATCGACGCCGTCCGGGAGGTGCACCTCGCCGCCTTCGCCGACCCCGACAAGCCGGACGTGGTACCGGTCGAGGCGGGGCTCGTGGACGCGCTGCGGGCGGACGCCGGGTGGCTGCCCGCCCTCTCCCTCGTCGCGGTCGACGGCGACGGGCAGGTCGTGGGGCACGTGGTGTGCACCCGGGGCCGGGTCGCCGGCGAACCGGTCGCGCTGGGGCTGGGGCCGCTCGGCGTGCTGCCGGCCTGGCAGCGGCGCGGAGTCGGCTCCGCGCTGATGCACGCGGTGCTCGGCGCGGCCGACGCGCGCGACGAGCCGCTGGTCGTGCTGCTCGGTCACCCCGACTACTACCCCCGCTTCGGGTTCCGCCCGGCCGTCGACCTCGGTGTCACCCCGCCGCAGCCGTGGGGGCCGCAGTACTTCATGGCGCGCCCGATGAGCCCCTGGCAGCCGTCGATCCGGGGCGGGTTCACCTACGCCCGCCCGTTCGACGAGTTGTAGCCGTCTCCGGCGGCCTTTCCCGCCCGTCGATCGTCCGGCATCATTGGCGGATGGGAGAGGTGTTACCGATGCCGAGCTTCGGTGACCTGTTCACCGACCTGCGCGGAAGCGACCGGACGATGCGGGTGAGCTGGCACCCCGAGCGGGGCGCCGTGGTGCTGTCGCTGTGGTCGGGCACGGTCTGCCGGGGATCCTTCCGGCTGGCCGTCGCCGACCTGCCGGCGCTGCTGTCGCTGCTCACCGACATCACCGACGCCGCGCCGACCGGCTCCGCCCCGGGCGGGCCGCCGCAGGGCGCCGCCCCGGCCCGCCCGCGCGCCGCCTCGGCCGTGGAGCAGACCGGCGAGATCGACCGGCCCACCCACCGCGGCCTACTCCCGATCGTCGCGGCCCCGCGCGTCGCCTGAGGCGTACGGCGGCGGGGCCCGCGCCCGCTCGGCCTCACCGTCGCAAGCGGCGACCGTCCGGCGCTGTTCGGGCAGGTCAGTGCCGCTGCCGACCCGTTCCGTGCGAACATGTGTTCGTGTCGCGCGAGGCCCGCATCCTGCACGCCGACCTGGACGCGTTCTACGCGTCGGTCGAGCAGCGCGACGACCCGCGCCTGCGGGGCCGGCCGGTGATCGTCGGCGGCGGCGTGGTCCTGGCGTGCAGCTACGAGGCGAAGGCCCGGGGCGTGCGCAGCGCGATGGGCGGCCGGCAGGCCCGCCGGCTCTGCCCGGAGGCGGTCGTCGTGCCGCCGCGGATGTCGGCGTACACGGCGGCCAGCCGCGCGGTGTTCGAGATCTTCCGGCAGACCACCCCGGTCGTCGAGGGCCTCTCCATCGACGAGGCGTTCCTCGACGTCGGCGGCCTGCGGCGGCTGGTCGGGCCGCCGGCCGACATCGCCGCCGGGCTGCGCCGGGAGGTGCGGGCGCGGGTCGGCCTGCCGATCACCGTGGGCGTGGCCCGGACGAAGTTCCTCGCCAAGGTGGCCAGCGGCGTCGCGAAGCCCGACGGCCTGCTGGTCGTGCCGCCGGACGAGGAGCTGGCGTTCCTGCACCCGCTGCCGGTGGAGCGGCTGTGGGGCGTCGGGCCGGTGACCTCGGGGAAGCTGCGCGAGCGGGGCATCCGCACCGTCGGGCAGGTCGCCCGCCTCGGCGAGGCGACGCTGGTATCGCTGCTCGGCGCGGGGGCCGGCCGGCACCTGCACGCCCTGGCGCACAACCGCGACCCCCGGCCGGTGCAGGTCGGCCGCCGGCGCGGGTCGATGGGCGCGCAGCACGCCCTGGGGCCCGTCCCGCACTCCCCCGCCGAGTTGGAGGCGATCCTCGCCGGCCTGGTCGACCGGGTGACCCGGCGGATGCGGGCGGCGGCGCGGGCGGGTCGGACGGTGACGTTGCGGTTGCGGTTCGGCGATTACACCCGCGCGACCCGCTCGCACACGGTGGCCAAGGCGACCGCCGACACGACGCCGCTGCTCGGCGCGGCGCGGGCGCTGCTGCGGGCGGCGCTGCCCGAGATCGAGCGGCGCGGCGTGACGCTGATCGGCGTTTCGGTGGGCAACCTGGACGACTCCCCCGTGCAGCCGCCGCTGCCGTTCGACCGCGACCCGGGGGCGGACCTGGACGCGGCGGTGGACGCGGTACGCGACCGGTTCGGGTCGGCGGCGCTCACCAGGGCGGTGCTGCTGGGCCGCGAGCCGGGCCTGGAGATGCCGCTGCTCCCCGACTGATCGAGGGCCGCGACAGGGCGGTCGTCGTGACCGCAGTCCACGATGGCGGCTGGTGACCGCCGCCGTCGCCGTTCCGCCGTGTCGTGTCGGAGCGAGGCCGCGATACCCGGCAACCGGTCGCCCGCTCGTCGCCGTGACATGCGCTCCCGCCGCGGCGATCCCACCGCTCATCGCATACGTATTGCGGCCGATGAATATCGATAGCTAGGCATGACCCACGCCGATCCGGCGGACCCGACCTACCCGACCTGCTGGAGGTTCGAGTCATGCCCCGTCCACACCGTCCCCGGCCGACCCGCGACCCGCGCCGTGTCGCCGCCGCCGTAAGCCTCCTCCTGTCCACCGTCGCCATGGTGCTCGGGCAGCCGCCCGCCGCCGGCGCCGACCCCGCTCCTGTCGGCTCCAGAGCCGTCGACGACACCTCGTGCGCCGCCAACGTCGACGGCATGGCCGACTTCACGCCCGTCCTCGCGCTGGACCTGCCCGAACGGGCCAGCTGGCTGAACCAGACCCCGCCGTACGCCTTCGACCGCACCGCTGAGGTCGCCGCCGGCTTCGACCGGGTCGGATACTGCCTGGAACTGGCCACCGCGGCGGGAACGCAGTGGGTGTGGACGGCGATGGCGCCGTTCACCACCGACGCCGGCCGGCTCGGCCTGCCGACCCGCACCGGGCAGATCGTCCGGCAGCGGGTCAACGACCTGGAGGTCGCGTCGAACGTCCCGGGCGTTGTCACCGGCACCGACCTGGCCGGTCACGTGGAGATGTGGCCCAACACGTACGGCACCGGATCGTCCCGCCAGATCTCCGGTGCCTCGCCGGGCGTCTACGACGCCGACGACACCGTCAACCCGTCCGGCGGGTACGGGTCCTTCCAGGTGCACCAGGTCGGCGCGACCCGCCCGTCGTCCGTGCCGCCCCGGACGGTGCTCGCTGTCAACACCTTCACCTCCTCCGGGGCGCCGCTGTCCGTCGGCATCGGCTCCGCCGCCAGCGGGCACCCGGACTGGACCTTCGCCGGCAACGCGGCAACCTTCACGCAGCGTCGGCTCACCGTGTACGCCCGGCCGTCGGTGCTCGCCCTCGACCAGCACCCGCAGGACCGCCAGTTGTATCCACGGGACGCCTCGAACGGTGCCACGGTGCCCGTGTCCGGGACGGTCACCGATCCGCGGGTCAAGGCGGTGCAGCTGACGGTGACCAGCGGCGCGGACGAGTGGACCTACACCAGGGAGGTCACCGACCGGCGCGACTTCTCGTTCAGCCCCCGCATCGAGGCTGCGCTACGCGAGTACCGGTTCGAACTGCGCGCGCTCGGTGCCGGCGTCACCCGCCGGGCCGGTGTGTGGGAGGGCGTCCTGGCCGGGGACGTCTACGTCATCCAGGGCCAGTCCAACGCCGTCTCCGCCATGTACCGGGGTTCGTCCGCCGGCGAGGAGTCGCCGTTCATCCGCAGCTTCGGCTCGCCCACCGCGGACCCGGTCCTGTCCGCGGTGGAACGCAGCTGGAACTACGCCGGCAGCGAGGTCACCAACCAGCCCGGGTCCGTCGGCCAGTGGGGCATTCGCATGGCCCGCCGGATCGTCGACACCTACGGCGTCCCGGTCGCCCTCGTCAACGGCGGCCACGGCGGCCGACCCATCTCGTTCTTCCAGCGCGACGACGCCGACCCCGACGCCATCAGCACCAACTACGGGCGGCTGCGGCAGCGACTGGTCGCCGCCGGGGTACTGGCCGACGTACGCGGGCTCCTCTGGTACCAGGGCGAGTCCGACAGCGACAACGCCGCCGTCCACGTCTCCGGGTTCACCGCGCTGCTCACCGACTGGCGCAGCGAGATCGGCACCCGCCTCGGCGACGGCGCCCGGTACTTCGTCTACCAGGTCCGCACGTCCCCCTGCGGCAACAGCACCACGGGAGCGCTGCGGGAGGCGCAGCGGCAGATGGGCGACACGCTCGGCGTCACCCTGCTGTCCACGAACGGACTGTCCGGCCACGACGGGTGCCACTACGCCTGGGAGGGGGGCTACCGGGAGATGGGCGACCACACGTTCGCCGTGGTGGCCCGCGACCTGTACCACGGCCCGAGTGCCGGAGTGGCACCGCCCAACCCGCGCACCGCGGCGTTCTCCAACCCGGAGCGCACCGAGGTCACGGTGCAACTGCGCAGCGACGACCCGCTGGTCGTCGATCCTGGCGTCGCCGCCGACTTCCGGATCCACGGCAGCACGGCGACGGTCACCGACGTCGAATACCGGGCGGGCGGCCTGCTGGTGCTGACGCTCTCCGCGCCGGCCGACGGGGCGACCGGGGTGAGTTACCTGAGCCACCTGCGCGCCGGCCCGTGGATCGTCAACGCGACGGGCAGTGGGCTGCTCACCTTCCACAACCTGCCGATCGCCTGACCGGCGGCCGGTAGTACGGAAGCGGCGCGGACCACCCGAGGTGGTCCGCGCCGTTCCGGCTACGCGACGAGGGCACGGCGGGCCGTCGGTACCGGCCCGAGGACCTCAGCCAGCAGGAAGGACGGCGGTGCCCTTACGGTAGTTCGTGCCGTTGCCGTCGGGGCGGTAGTTGTTCTCGACGTTGCCCGCCGAGTCCACCGAGAACCAGTGGACCGTGGTGCCCGCCGGGACGGTCAGCGTCTCCCCGCCCTCCCGGACGCCGGCGGAGCCGTAGAGGGTCGACGCGTACGTCGGGGCGGCGTGGTCGAGGGTGTAGAAGACCGCCGCCGGCTCGCTCGTGGAGAACGTCACCGTCACCATGCCCGGCGTCGAACTCGGCCCGACCGCCAGCGTGCTGCGCGGCCGGCTGTTGTCCTGGGCGAAGTCACGGGCCACCCGCATCATCTCGACAAGCCCGTTGGCGAACTCCATCGTCTCGTCGTGCGCCTCGTCCCACTCCGGCTGGAACGAGGTGCCGACCTCGAAGTTCCAGGCGTAGATGCCGTACTTGTACCAGAGCATGTCCCCGGAGTTGCCGGCCGCCGAGTAGAGCACGTCGGAGATCGGGCCGGTGCGCGCCGGGGTGACCGCCATGTTGCGGTGCCGCTTGATGGCGGCCAGGATCCGCGACGACGCGCCCCAGAACGCCGACTCCTCGGCCAGGGTCGGCCGCGGCGCGGAGACCCGGCCGGGCAGCGCGTACGCCCCCGGCGACCACATGAAGTAGTTGCCCGACGAGTGCAGGTTCATCGAGAACCTGATGTTCGGGCGGGCGGCCAGCCAGTCGACGTTGCGGTTCTCCGGCTCGGACAGCTCACTCGGGCCGGCGTACGTGCCGCTGGTGCAGCTCGACGACGCGCCGGAGTAGCCGTCGAAGAGGCTGTACTCGGTGTAGTTGCGGTTGTTGTCCACGCCCCACGAGTTGCGGGCCAGGAAGTCGGCGGCCCCGGTCGACGGGCAGTGGTTGGTCATGTTCTTGCGCTGGGAGTTGAAGTCGTAGAACGAGTAGTGCCCGCCGTCGGGGTTGACCGACGGGGCGATCCAGATGTCGAGGTTGTCCAGCAGCTGCTTGGTCTGGCCGTCGTGGGCGTAGTTGCGCAGCAGCCGCTCCGCCGTCTCGATGGTGACCAGCGGCGGCACCCACTCGCGGGCGTGCTCCTGGGCGTAGGCGAGCACGCCGAGCTTCGAGCCGTCGCGGTGCTTGCCGATCCGGATCGCGTACACGGGGTGCGGGTCGCGGGAGACGCTGGCGGGCGCGCTGAGGCCGTCGGTGAGCGAGGTCCGCGGCGCCGGCGCGACCACACCGGTGCCGGGGCTGCCCCGATAGGTGTACGCCCTCAGCAGCGACCCGGCGCCGGCGTTGAGCGCCGCGACGACCTGGGCGGCGGTGCTGGTCACCGCGCCCGCGCCGTCGGTGCCCAGGGTGACCCGTACCGCGGAGCCGGTGACGGTCACCGACAGCGGCGTGTTCGCCGCGCCCGGGTCGGCGAGCTCCACGGAGATGGCGTTGCCGCCCTCGTGGCCCCAGGCGAGGGAGTCCACCGCGACGCGGCTGGCGGTGGCGGTGCCGAGCACCGCCTGCGCGTGCCGCCGGTAGCCGTTGGTCTTGTACGGCAGCTCCGCGACCTCGGCGAGCTGCGGGAACTCGGCGGCCAACTGGTGGATCCGCGCGTACAGCTCGGTGGGCGTCAGGTAGCTGGTGACGAAGTCCTTCTGGTAGCCCGGGCCCTCGGGGCCGGTGCCCGGGGTCGGCAGCCACTCCCGCACCTGCGCGATGGCCACGTCACCGGTCGGGCTGGTGATCCGGATACGGTCGGGGCGGCTGGTCACCGTCGCGGCACCCCGGTGGTACAGGTAGACGCCGGCGTCGACGAACCGGGAGATGGTCTGCGTACCGCCGGAGCCGATGGCGGTGCCGGGGCCGCTGTCCCGCTCGACGACGAGGGGGGTCGTGGCCGTCTGGCCCTGGGCCCACTTCGCCTCGACGGACAGGATCTGGCTGGTGCCGGAGGTGTACCAGTCGGCCCGAATGATCTTGACGTCCGGGGCGGCGGGGTCGGCCGCGGCGGCGGCGAACTGCCGGTTCTCGGTGACGTGCCCGGCGATGGTCGCCTCGCGCTCCGCCACCCGCTCCCGCGCGTCGGCGGGCCGGTGCAGCACCCGGCCGAGCGTGAAGCCGGCCTCGGTCAGCGCCGCCGCCTCGCTGGCCGTGACGACCGCGTGCGCGACGACGCCGTTCTCGTCGTGGCCGACGTGGTGGTCGAGGTCGACGCCGGTGGCGACGAGGGCGTCCAGTTGGGCGGTGTCGGCCAGCAGCACCTCGACCACGTTCGCCTCCTCGTCGCCGACCCGGACCAGGTCGACGGCGGGCGCGGCGGCCGGTGCGGTGGCCGAGGCCGGGCTGACCAGCAGCACCACGGCCACTGCCCCGGCCAGCACGGCGGAGAGGGGAAGGCGGCGTCGCCACCGGGGACCTAGGGGATCACGCATCTGTCGACCCTTCTGTTCGTCGGCACGGGTGACCGATCGAGATGGCCGAGGGGCCCGCCCGGGGTACGCGGCTCCGCCCCGTCGCCTCGCGCGCCACTTCCGCGGCGCCACGAGGCGGTGGAAGGAAGGTGGTGCTGTCCGGTTGCGGCGGACCGGCGCCAGCCGCGCGGAGCTGCGGCGGAAGCGTCGTCGGGCTGGTGAAGAGGTGCTCCGGTGACGGTCGGTGGACTGAGGCAATCCTCAGTGTGCCCAAAGTGATCTGTCAATAGCCTGGACGAGGCCCGGCCGTGCGCCGATCAGGTCAGCGCGGACCGGATGCCGAGGCCGACGAGCACTGCGCCGGTGAGCCGGTCCAGCGCGCGGCGCACGCGGGCGGTACGCAGCAGCCGCGCGGCCGCCCCGGTGACCGCCGCCCAGCCGCCCAGCCATCCGGTGTGCAGCAGGGCGTGGGCGGTGGCGAGCAGCAGCATGGGCGCCAGCACCGGCCCGGACGGGTCGAGGAACTGTGGGGCCAGGGTCAGGTAGATGGCGGCCGCCTTGGGATTCAGCACGTTCCCGAGCAGCCCTTGGAGAAAGGGATGCCGGGCCCGCCCCGGCAGCCGACGCCATCCGGCCCGCGCGGCCGGCGCCTCGGGTACGGCCGGCCGCCGGCGGGCGGCGGAGACGAGCAGCCAGAGGCCCAGCCCGACGAGGTAGCCGGCGCCCGCGAGCTTGATGATCCAGAACGCCTGCGACGAGCGCAGCACCAGCGCCGCCAGGCCGGCCGCGGCCAGCACGGCGTGCACGTACAGCCCGGTCACCGTGCCGAGGATGACCCACCAGCCCTGGCGACGGCCGCCGCTGCCCACCCCGGAGACGACCAGCGCGAAGCTGGTGCCGGGAGTGAGCGTGATCGGCGCCACGGCGAGCGCGAAGCTCAGCAGGGCCACTCCGGTCATCGGTCAGACCACCACCCGGTAGTGGGTGGTGAGCAGCCCGTTGTCGTCGTACACGTGGAAGGCGACGCCGGGCGGTTGCCGCTGGTCGGTCAGCGAGCCCTCGCCCTCCCAGGGCATCCGCAGGGTGGACGCCACGCCCGGCGCGATCCGCAGGGGGCGGCCGGCAAAGGTGCTCGCCGCGGCGGTGTGGAAGTGCCCGGTCAGCACGGCGACGACCTGCGGGTGGGCGGTGAGCAGGTCGGCGAGCGGATCGGTGGGCAGCAGCCGCATGTCGTCGATGACCGGGTGGTGCAGCGCCACGGGCGGGTGGTGGAAGGCGAGGAAGACCGGGACGCCGGCCGCCACCGAGGCGAGCTGCTCGCGCAGCCAGCCCATCGTCTCGTCGTCCAGGCGCCCGTCGTCGCGCCCGGGGATGCTGGAGTCGGCGAGCAGGAAGGTCGCGCCGGCGACGTCGTGCCGGCTGTTGATCGGCCCGTCGCCGCCGTCGGCGTCGCCCAGCAGCCCTTTGCGGTACGCGTCGCGTACGTCGTGGTTGCCGGGGCAGACCAGCACCGGGAAGGGCGAGGAGAAGAGCTTGGCGGCCAACTCGTACTCGGACACGTGCCCGTGGTCGGCGACGTCGCCGGTGATCAGGATGGCGTCGACCGGGCGGGCGAGGTTGTGCAGGTAGTCCATGACCCGGGCGGTCCGCTCGGCCGAGCGCGGATGGTCATCGACGTGGGTGTCACTGAGGTGGGCGATGGTCAGCACGAGACCCCCTAACGGTTCTCTGCCTGATATGCGTTAGGGACGCTACCCTGGCATCCTGGAGATCCACAAGACGCCGCCACGACGGGAGAGGCATGTCCGGCCCCCTCACACTCGCCCTGGCCAGCACCATCCGGCACGACGGCGACGGCGGTGTGGCCGACGACCTCGCCGACGCCGCCGGGCTCGCCCGGTGGCTGCGCGAGCAGGCCGGGCCGCTGCGGGCCTACGACGACGACCTCGCACCGCCGGCCGGCCTGCCCGACGAGCTGACCCGGCTCGACGTGGTGGCGCTGCGCCGCGCCGTACGCACGCTGCTCGCCCGCGCGGTCGCGCCGGCCCCGCCCAGCCGGGCGGACCACTCCTCGCTGCTCAGCCCGGCGGCCGCGGTGTGCCACCTCAACGACGCCGCCGCACGGCTGCCCACGAGTCCGCGGCTGTCCTGGCCGGACGATGCGGCGCCGACGCTGACCCGGCACGCGGGCCCGGCGGAGCTGCGGGTCCGGCTCACCGCGGCGCTGGCCCGCGCGGCCCTCGACTTCCTCGCCGGCGCTGAGCGCGAACGGCTACGCGCCTGCCCGGCGCCGCGCTGCGTGCGCTACTTCCTGCAGGAGCACGCGCGCCAGCAGTGGTGCAAGCCGTCCTGCGGCAATCGCGCCCGGGTCGCCCGCCACTACCAGCGGCACCACGCCGGACGGTAGCCGGTCCGACCCGGCGCCCACGGCGACCCCGGGTGGCGGCGGGCGTCGGTGGCGGGGTGAAGAGTCGCGGTCGTCAGCGTGGCGAGCGCTGCAGGGGCCGGTGAGGCGCCGGCTGCGGGCCGTCCGCGCGACGGACAGCGGTCGGGGCGAGCCTCGTCGCGGCGGCGGCCCACGCCCTGGTGTCGCCACGCGGAGCGTAGCGGCGGAGGGGTTGGGTGGCCCGCAACAGCGACCGCATCGCGGGCAGGTCGGTGCCGGTGGCCGCCAGCGCCCGTGCCTGCACGAGCACGTTGCCCAGGGCGCCGGCCTCCACCGGCCCGGCCTCGACCGGCAGGCCGCAGGCGTCCGCGGTGAGCTGGCACAGCAGCTCGTTGCGGGCGCCACCGCCGACGATGTGGATGACGTCGACGTCGTGGCCCGACAGCCGTTGGGCGTCCGCGACGGCCGCGCGGTACGCCAGCGCCAGGCTGTCCAGGATGCACCGCACCGTCTCGGCCTGCGAGCCAGGCGGTGGCTGGCCGAGCGCGCGGCAGGCGTCGGCGATGCGGGCGGGCATGTCGCCGGGCGACAGGAAGACCGGGTCGTCGGGGTCGATGACGGCGGTGAACGCGGGCACCCGGGCGGCCTCCCGCAGCAGGGTCTCCAGGTCGGCGGGGAGGCCGGCGGCCCGCCAGCTGCGCAGCGACTCCTGCAGCAGCCACAGGCCCATCACGTTGCGCAGGTAGCGGACGGTGCCGTCGACACCCGCCTCGTTGCTGAAGTTCGCGGCCCGGCTCTCCTCGCCGAGCACCGGACCGGGCAGTTCGACGCCCACCAGCGACCAGGTGCCGCAGGAGACGTACGCGAAGCGGTCGTCCCGTGCGGGCACGCCGACGACGGCGGAGGCGGTGTCGTGTGAGCCGACCGCGGTCACCCGCACCGGCGCGGTCAGCGCGGTGGCCCGGGCCACCTCGGGCAGGAGTGCGCCGATCGCCTCACCCGGGCGGCGCAGGGCGGGGAACAGCTCGGGCCGGATACCCAGCCGGCGCATGAGGTCGGTGGCCCATTCGCCGGTGCGGGCGTCGAGCAGTTGCGTGGTCGAGGCGTTGGTGACCTCCGCCCCGGTCTCGCCGGTCAACCAGTAGGCGATGAGGTCGGGGATCTGCAGCAGCGTCGTCGCCGCGGCGAGCTGGGCGGTGCCCGCCGCGGCGACGAGCTGGTAGATGGTGTTGAACGGCAGGAACTGCACGCCGGTGAGCTGGTAGAGCTCCGCTGGCGGCACCTCGGCCGTCACCGTGTCGGCGACGCCGTCGGTGCGCCCGTCGCGGTAGTGCACGGGGTTGCCGAGCAGGCGCCCGTCGGCGTCGAGCAACGCGTAGTCGACCGCCCACGAGTCCACCCCGATCGAGGCGATCGGACCGGCGTGGCGGCCGGCGGCGCGCAGCCCGTCCAGCACACCCCGGTGGATCCGCAGGATGTCCCAGTGCAGGGTGCCGCCGGCGCGCACCGGGACGTTGTCGAACCGCTCGACCTCGGTGAGGTCGAGCGTGTCTGATCCGACCCGGCCGACCATGACCCGGCCGCTGGAGGCGCCGAGGTCCACCGCGGCGACGGTGACAGGTGTGACGGTCACGGGGAGCGTTCCCTCCTTCTGCGCGGCGCGGCCGTGGTCACCGCAGGAACGCCGCCGCGACGCCGGCGTCCACGGGGATGTGCAGGCCCGTGGTGAGGGGAAGTTCGCCTGCGGTGAGCGCGACGACGGCAGCCGCGACGTGCTCGGGCAGGACCTCCTTCTTCAGCAGGGTGCGCTGGGCGTAGAACGCGCCGAGCTCGGACTCGGGCACCCCGTAGACCGCGGCCCGCTGGGCGCCCCACCCCCCGGCGAAGATCCCCGACCCGCGCACCACCCCGTCGGGGTTCACGCCGTTGACCCGGATGCCGTGCTCCCCCAGCTCGGCGGCGAGCAACCGGACCTGGTGCGCCTGGTCGGCCTTCGCCGCCCCGTACGCGACGTTGTTCGGGCCGGCGAAGACGGCGTTCTTGCTGGCGACGTAGACGATGTCGCCACCGCCGCCCTGCTCGATCATCACCCGGGCCGCCTCGCGGGAGACGAGGAAGGAACCGCGGGCCATGACGTCGTGCTGCCGGTCCCAGTCCGCTGTGGTGGTCTCCAGCAGCGGCTTGGAGATGGAGAGGCCGGCGTTGTTCACGACCAGGTCGACGCCGCCGAAGCGGAGCACCACGGCGTCGAACGCCGCCCGTACCGCCGCCTCGTCGGTGACGTCGACCGGCACCGCGAGCGCGCCGTCGGTGGAGCCGATCTCCTCGGCCACCCGGGCCGCCGCCTCGCCGTCCCGGTCGGCGAGCGCCACGCAGGCCCCCTCGGCGGCGAGCCGGTGGGCGATGGCCCGGCCGATCCCGGAGCCGGCCCCGGTCACGAGCGCCACCCGGGCGGCCAGTGGCTTCGGCGCCGGCATCCGGCGCAGCTTCGCCTCCTCCAGCGCCCAGTACTCGATGCGGAACTTCTCCGCCTCGTCGATCGGCGCGTAACGGGACACCGCCTCGGCGCCGCGCATGGCGTTGATCGCGTTGACGTAGTACTCGCCGGCGACCCGGGCGGTCTGCTTGTCCCGGCCGAAGGAGAACATGCCCACGCCGGGCACGAGCACGATCGCGGGGTCGGCGCCGCGCATCGGCGGGGTGTCCGGGCCGGCGTGCCGCTGGTAGTAGGCGCGGTAGTCGTCCCGGTAGGCGGTGTGCAGTTCGCGCAGCCGCGCCACCACGTCGGCCAGCGGGGCCGACGGGGGCAGGTCCAGCACCAGCGGGCGGACCTTCGTCCGCAGGAAGTGGTCGGGGCAGGAGGTGCCGAGCGCGGCCAACCGGGGATGGCCCGCGGCGGCCAGGAAGTCGAGCACGGTGTCGCTGTCGACGTAGTGGCCGACGACGCGCTGGTCGGTGCCGGCCAGGCCGCGGATGACCGGGGCGAGGGCCGCCGCGCGGGCGTGGCGTTCGGGGACGGGCAGCGCCGCGTTCGCGGACACCGCCGCGCCGAACGGTTCCGGCCTGCCCCGTTCGTCGAGGAACGCCTGGGCGGCGCGGATGATCTCCAGCGAGTTGCGCTCGCACTCCTCGCTGGTGGCGCCCCAGGCGGTGATGCCGTGCCCGCCCAGGATCACCCCGATGGCGTCCGGGTTGGCGCGGTGTGCCGCGGCGATGTCCAGACCGAGCTGGAAGCCGGGGCGGCGCCACGGCACCCACACCACCCGGTCGCCGAAGCACTCCTTGGTGAGCGCCTCGCCGTCGGCGGCGGTGGCCAGCGCGATGCCGGCGTCCGGGTGCAGGTGGTCGACGTGGGCGGCCGCGACGAGGCCGTGCATGGCGGTGTCGATCGAGGGCGCCGCTCCCCCACGCCCGTGCAGGCAGTAGTCGAACGCGGCCACCATCTCGTCCTCGCGCTCCACGCCCGGGTAGACGTCCACCAGCGCCCGCAGCCGGTCGAGCCGCAGCACGGCCAGACCCGCCGGGCTGAGGGTGCCGAGGTCGCCGCCGGAGCCCTTGACCCACAGCAGGTCGACCTCCCCGCCGGTGACCGGGTCGACCTCGCGGCCCTTGGCGGAGGTGTTGCCGCCGGCGTAGTTGGTGTTGCGGGGGTCGGCCCCGAGCCGCCGGGACCGGGCAACCAGTTCCTGTGGTGTGGACATGACGTCACGCTCCCCAGCCGGCGGCCTGCCCGCCGACACGCTCGGATCTGATCTTTTCGAAGTGGCCGGAACGCTGGTACGCGCCGATCGGGTCGGGGTCCAGGCCCATGTCCTCGCGAAGCTGCCGCAGCAGCGGGCGGACATCGGTGTGGTAGGCGTCCATAAGGACCGCGTTGGCGGCCAGCACGTCGCCGCAGTCCTGCGCCGCGCGCAGCGCCTCGTGGTCGACCAGCAGCGCCTTTGCGGTCGCCTCCTGCACGTTCATCACCGAACGGATGACCGCCGGGATCTTCGGCTCGATGTTGTGGCACTGGTCGAGCATGAACGCGATTCCCGCCTCGGGCCGCAGCGCGTCGGCGAGCACGATCTCGTGCATGATGCGGAACAGCTGGAACGGATCGGCCGCGCCCACCATCAGGTCGTCGTCGGCGTAGAAGCGCGAGTTGAAGTCGAACGCGCCGAGCTTGCCCGCGCGGAGCAGGAACGCGACGATGAACTCGATGTTGGTGCCGGGGGCGTGGTGGCCGGTGTCGATGACCACCTGGGCCCGATCGCCCAACTGGAGGCAGTGGGCGTAGGCGGTGCCCCAGTCGGGGACGTCGGTGAGGTAGAAGGCCGGCTCGAACAGCTTGTACTCCAGCAGCATCCGCTGCTGCGGTCCCAGCCGGTCGTACGTCGCCCGCAGTGCCTCGGCGAGCCGGTCCTGCCGGGTACGGATGTCGTCCTGCCCCGGGTAGTTGGTGCCGTCGGAGAACCACAGCTTCAGGTCCCGGGATCCCGTGCGGTCCATCACGTCGACGCACTCGAGGAGGTGGTCGAGGGCCTTGCGCCGGACTCCCGGGTCGGGATTGGTGACGCTGCCGAGCTTGTAGTCGTCGTCCTGGAAGACGTTGGCGTTGATGGCGCCCAGGGCGATGCCCTGCTCGGCGGCGTACCGGGCCAGTTCGGCGTAGTCGTCGACGAGGTCCCACGGGATGTGCAGCGCGACGGTCGGCGCCACGCCGGTGAACCGGTGCACGGTGGCCGCGTCGGCGACCTTCTCGTACGGGTCGCGGGGCACGCCCTCCTGCGAGAACACCTTGAACCGCGTGCCCGAGTTCCCGTACGCCCAGGACGCCGTCTCGATCCGCTGGTGGCGCAGCACCGCCGCGACCCGCGATCGGGTGGCCGGGGCCAGGTCAGTCATCCGTGTCTCCCGTGTGGTCAGGTGGGGGCGCCCCGGCGACGCGTCGCAGCAGCGACTTGACGGGGCAATGAAACGTTTCATATCGTCAACGCCGACGACCCTACGGACGACTCCATCGATACGTCAAGGGTCTGCCGCGACGCACCTGGTGGCGACGTCCACGCGGAGACACCCTCCATGTTGGAACGCTTCAACCCATCAAACGCCCGCCGCCCCGGGCCGGCAGCAACGGAGAGGCTGGTGAGCATGTCGACCACGAGCATCAAGGAGGTCGCCCGGCACGCAGGCGTGTCGATCGGCACCGTCAGCAACGTGCTCAACCGGCCCGACCTCGTCGCCCCGGCGACCCGTCAGCGGGTGCTCGACGCCATCGGCGCGCTCGGCTACGTCCGCAACGACTCGGCCCGCCAACTGCGCGCCGGCCGCAGCCGCACCATCGCGATCGTGGTGCTCGACGTCGCCAACCCGTTCTTCGCCGACGTCGTACGCGGCGCCGAGATGGAGGCCGAGCAGGCCGGCGGCGTGGTCGTGGTCTGCAACAGCGGCGAGGACCGCGCCCGGGAGCACCGCCACCTCGACATCCTGGAGGAGCAGCGCGTCCAGGGCGTGCTCATCACACCGGTGGACGACGGACCCGACTCCCGCCTGGAACAGTTCATCTCCCGGGGCACCCCGGTCGTCCTGGTCGACCGCGGCTCCGGCCACCACCACCGATGCTCGGTGGCCGTCGACGACGTGCTGGGCGGGCGGCTCGCCGCCGCGCACCTTCTCGAGCAGGGGCACCGCCGGATCGCCTTCGTCGGCGGGCCGGCGTCGATCCGGCAGGTCGCCGACCGGCACGCCGGCGCCGCCGCGGCCCTCGGCACGAACGGCGAGCTGCGGGTGGTCGAGACGCCGAGCCTGACCGTGGCGGCCGGCCGCCACGCCGCCGGTGAGATCGCCGAACTGCCCGCGCGGCAGCGGCCCACCGCCGTGTTCTGCGCCAACGACCTGGTCGCCCTCGGCGTCCTGCAGGAGATGACCCAGCGGGACCTGCGCGTCCCGGATGACGTCGCCATCGTCGGCTACGACGACATCGAGTTCGCCGCGGCCGCCGCCGTTCCGCTGTCCTCGGTACGGCAACCCCGCGAGCAGCTCGGCCGCACCGCGACCCAACTGCTGCTCGACGAGGTCAACGACCAGGGTCGGCACCGGCACCGGCACGTCGTGTTCCAGCCGGAGCTGGTGGTACGCGCGTCCAGCACGCCCGCCCGTCCGCCCGTCTCGAAGGGGGCGTAGGTGCGCGTCGCCCTCTTCGTGACGTGTGTGAACGACCTGGTCTTCCCGGGCACCGGGCAGGCGGTGGTACGGGTCCTGGAGCGCCTGGGTCACCGCGTCGAGTTCCCTCAGGCGCAGACGTGTTGCGGGCAGATGCACGCGAACAGCGGCTACCGGGCCGAGGCGATGCCGATGGTGCGCAACTTCGTCGAGACGTTCGAGCAGTACGAGGCGGTGGTCGCCCCGTCCGGCTCGTGCGTGGCGATGGTCCGCGACGCGTACCCGCGGCTGGCGACGCCGGACGCGCGGCTCGCGGCGGCGGTCGACGCCGTCGCCGCGCGGACCTTCGAGTTCTCCGAGCTGCTGGTGGATGTCCTGGGGGTGACCGACGTCGGCGCGGAGTTCCCGCACCGGGTCGCCTACCACCCGACCTGCCACGGTCTGCGGATGCTGCGCCTGGGCGACCGGCCGCAACGGCTGCTGCGCGCGGTGCGCGGGCTGGATCTGCTGCCGCTGGCCGACGCGGAGCAGTGCTGCGGGTTCGGCGGCACCTTCGCGGTGAAGAACAGCGGGGTCTCCGCCGCGATGCTCGCCGACAAGTGCGCCGCGGCGGTCGGCACGGGTGCGCAGTTCCTGGCCGCGGCGGACAACTCCTGCCTCGCCCACATCGGCGGTGGGCTGTCCCGCCGGGCCGGCGCGCCCCGACCGATCCACTACGCCGAGATCCTGGCGACCACGGGAGGCAGCGCGTGACCGGCACCGGCAACATCATCGCCCGCCTCCCCTTTCCCACCGCCGCCCGTGCGCAGTTGGCGAACCCGCAGCTGCGGACGAACCTGCGCCGGGCCACCCGGACGATCCGGGACAAGCGGCTGCGGGTCGTCGGCGAGGTCGACGACTGGGAACGGCTGCGGGCGGCCGGAGCCGCGATCAAGGACGACGCGCTGCGCCGGCTGCCGGAGCTGCTGGAGCAGTTCGAGGCCGCCGCCACCGCCGCCGGTGCGGTCGTGCACTGGGCGCGGGACGCGGCCGAGGCGTGCGCGGTGGTCACGGATCTGGTCCGGCGGACCGGGGCCGACGAGGTGGTCAAGGTCAAGTCGATGGCCACCCAGGAGATCGGGCTGAACGAGGCTCTCGCCGACGCCGGCGTCAGCGCCGTCGAAACGGACCTGGCCGAGCTGATCGTGCAGCTCGCCGACGACACGCCGTCGCACATCCTGGTGCCGGCGATCCACTACAACCGCACGCAGATCCGCGAGATCTTCGCCGGCCGCATGCCCGGCGTGGATCCGGCACGGTTGACCGACGAGCCGGCGGTGCTGGCCGAAGCAGCCCGTCGGCACCTGCGGCAGCGCTTCCTCACGGCCCGCGTCGCGGTCTCCGGCGCGAACTTCGCGATCGCCGAGACGGGCACCCTGGTGGTGGTGGAGTCCGAGGGCAACGGCCGGATGTGCCTCACCCTGCCCGAGACGCTGATCTCGGTGGTGGGGGTGGAGAAGATCCTGCCGCGCTTCACCGACCTCGAGGTCTTCCTGCAGTTGCTCCCCCGCTCGTCCACCGGCGAGCGGATGAACCCGTACACGTCCACGTGGACCGGGGTCAGCGCCGGGGACGGGCCGCGCGAGGTCCACGTCGTGCTCGTCGACAACGGCCGCAGCGATACCCTCGCCGACACCGTCGGCCGGCAGGCGCTGCGCTGCATCCGCTGCTCCGCCTGCCTCAACGTCTGCCCCGTCTACGAGCGGGTGGGCGGGCACGCCTACGGATCGGTGTATCCGGGGCCCATCGGCGCCATCCTCTCCCCCCAGATGACCGGCCCGGACGGCGGCGCGAACCGCACCCTGCCCTTCGCGTCCACCCTCTGCGGCGCCTGCTTCGACGCCTGCCCCGTCCGCATCGACATCCCCCAGGTTCTCGTCCACTTGCGACAGACCGGTGTGGACGCCGGACGCGCCGGGCCGTCGGCCGAGCGCACCGCCATGCGGGCCATGTCCTGGGTGATGCGCGACCGCAGGCGGTACGCCGCGGCGCTGCGCGCCGCCCGCCGGGGCGCCGCGCCGCTGCGGCTGATGGCCGGCGGCCGCGCCGCCGTGCGCCGCCTGCCGTGGCCGCTGTCCGCCTGGACCGACAGCCGCGACGCGCCGCTGCCCGCCCGGCAGACCTTCCGCGAGTGGTGGACGGCTCGGGAGGAGGAGCGCGATGGACGCGCGTGAGGAGATCCTCGCCCGGCTCCGGGCGGCTCGGCCGACGGCGCCGGTCGACGTGCCGCGGGCGTACGACCGCTCGACGGCGCACGCGGACCTGGCGGGGCTGCTCGTCGACCGGCTGGAGGACTACCGGGCGACGGTGCACCGGTGCACCGCCGGGGAACTGCCCGCGGTCCTGGCCCGGTTGTTGGCCGGCGTGCCGGAGGTGGCGGTCCCGGCCGGGGTGCCCGCCGAGTGGCTTGTCCCGTACCCGGGTAGGGTCCGGCGCGACGACGCCGCGCGGCCCCTCGCGGTGACCGACCTGGACGCGCCCGGGCTCGCCGTGCTCACCGGCTGCGCCGTCGCGATCGCCACGACCGGCACCCTGATCCTGGACGCCGGGCCGGACCAGGGCCGCCGGCTGCTCACCCTGGTCCCCGACCAGCACGTCTGCGTCGTCCGCGTCGACCAGATCGCCGGCGGCGTGCCGGAGGCGCTGGCCCGGCTGGAGGATCCGACCCGCCCGCTGACCTTCGTCTCGGGGCCTTCCGCGACCAGCGACATCGAACTCGACCGGGTGGAGGGGGTGCACGGCCCCCGCCAGTTGCAGGTCGTGCTCGTGGACGGCTGACCACCCGGGCCGCACGTGGACGAGAAGAGGCTCCGGACGGGCACGACACCCGTCCGGAGCCTCTTCTCGTCCGGCGGGCTCGTCAGCCCTGCCGCACGGTGAAGGTCGTCTCCGCCAGCGCGAAGAAGCCTCTGTTCGCGAGCAGGTAGGCCTTGTAGGTCCCGGGCCGGAGGGCCGCTGACGGGAACGTCACCCGGCCGGTCGGCTTGATCGGGCCGGCGATGGTCTCCGAGTCCAGCGCCGTGTACTTGAAGACGCTCGACGGCGCGGTGGGCGCCTCGTTGGCGGGATGAACGGCGACGATGTCGAACGTCCTGGTCGACTCGGTGTACGCGATGCTGATGGTCTCGCCCTGGACGTAGTCCCTCTTGTCGGGGGTGAGGGTCGCGGACACCGGTGCCGGGTCCTGCGCGAGCACGGACCGTGGAGCGGGCGTCACCTCGAACTCGGAGAGCACGGCGCGGTGGTCGGACACCCACGGGTCGATGGCGAGGTCGGTGTACGGCCCGGTCTCGCCGACGATCCAGCTGTCACGGGTGGTGGCCGGTCCACCCGCGAAGACGAAGTCGATGCGGTCGTGCACCTCGCTCGGCGAGACGTTCCCGATCGGGTGCCCCGGCGTCCACGTGTGGGCTGGCTTGGCGGCGGGGTCGGGGTGGATGTCCCGGTAGCTGTCGTGGAAGCCCAGGTCCGCGAGCTTCCTGGAGACGGGCCACTCGACGACGTGGCCGAAGTGGGTGTCCTTCGTGCCGGCGACCCAGTCGAGGTGGGACGGGCATGGAACCTCCCCTGTTGGGCATGTCGTCGGATCACGTCTATGCCTTGACCGCGAACACGCGGTCGACGTAGACGTGCGGGATCTCCGGCGAGTTCGGGGGCGCGATCCAGAGAACCTCGGTGGTGTTGGGCTGGTACCGGTAGGTGCCCGGCAGCTCGAGTTCGTGGTACGCGCCGTCGGAGAGCTCGGAGACCTTGACGATCCGCTCGTTGCCGAACGGCGGCCACACTCCCGTCGACAGCGCGGCCGCGTCGGGCGCGGCGGATCCGGTGTCGGCCCGCACCGAGACGTACAGCTTCCAGGTGCCGCTCGGCGGCAGCCAGTCGAGCGGAAGCTGCACCCCCCAGTCCGGCACGTTGCCCGGCATCCGCACCGTGTAGCCGTTGGAGGCGTCGGCGTCGTCGACGATCGTGGTGACCGGCGCCCACAGTCGCAGCGCCGGTTCCTGGTAGTCCACCCAGTCCGACGCGGACAGACCGGCGACCGTGGCCGGCGGGGACGCCGGTGCGGCCTGGATACGCAGTTGGCGCATCACGGTCTCCGGGGTGCCACCGCCCTCGTTGTAGCGGGTCAGCCCCGCGCTGCGCATCTCCACCTCGAACCGGGCCAGCCGGTTCGCCGAGTCCGGGTTCCAGTCGATGCCCCGCTCCCGGGCGACGCGCACGTACTCCGCCGAGCGCATCAGGATGACGTAGTCGACCCCCATCCGCACCGCCTGGACGTGCTTGCGGCGCTCCGGGTCGTCCTGGACGGCCGCCTCGGCGGCGGCCATCAGCTCGTCGGCCCGGACCATCGTGTCGAAGTTCAGGTAGGGCGAGTTGAGCGTCGCGTTGAAGGTCAGGCGGGTTCCGGTGTCCTCGACCGACTGCCTCATCAGCCGCATGTACCGGTAGACCGCGTCGGCGGCAGGCCCGTAGTAGCCGTCGAGGAACTCCCGGATCAGCGCGTCGGAGTCGAGCGTCGGGTCCCACAGCAGCCGCCCGAGCATCCAGGTGCGCAGGTGCACGAACTCGCTGCCCTGCCCGTTGTAGGCGCTCTGGCCGAAGTAGCCCCCGACCTCCGCGTACCGGGCCAGGGTCTTGATGCTCTCGCCGAAGGCCCAGTAGTCCGGGAAGGGCTGGATGTAGCAGGCGAAGTCGGTGACGTAGTCCCACATGACGATGTCGCCCGCGAGGTCGCACCACGTCTTGATGTGGTCGCCGATCTGCGTGTTGTCGTCGGTGAACAGGGAGTGGGCGAAGTTCGCCTCGATCGGGGCGACGGTCATGACCACGCCCTTGCCCACCTTGATCCCCGTCGGCGGGGTGAAGCTGAACCAGTAGGCCTGGGTGCTCAGCCGGGCCTCCGGGATCTGCTGACGGACCCGGGCCGCCACGTCGTTCGCGAGGTCCACGACGGCGGCGGACAGCGCGCCTCCGTGGCTGTCGGCGAACGCCCTGCTCGCGGGGTCGGGCTGCCAGTCGGCGTCGTACTGCTCGAAGCCCCACGACGGATCGAGTCCGGCGGCGATGCGTTCTCGGAGCTTCTTCACGAGGTTCTCGGTCGCGATCTCCCGCGTCCGCGGGTCCATCGCCAGAAGTTGCCCGCCGTGCCACAGCGTCTCGTCGGGAACCATCTCCCGGTAGTTCCCCCCGAAGGGGTCGGCCGGCCAGTAGGTGGACCACGTGTCCAGGTGCTCCGGCACCGGCGGTGCAACGACGCTCGGGCTCGGCGGGATGTCCCAGCCCCGGTGGCCGTTGAGCAGGTTGTGGTGGCGGTACGCCGGATCGGCGGCGTCTCCGGCGTAGATCTGCCGGTACCGGAACCGCGGCACGTGGTACCCGGACAGGTCCTCGCGCGCCAGCTCGACCGTGCGGGCCTGCGGGATGTGCGTGTAGTCGGCGGCGAACCACCGTACGCCGAGCAGCCGGTCCAGCAGCCAGTAGACGCCGTAGAGGGCGCCTCGCGAGTTCGCCGCGACGACGAAGACCGTCTGGCCGACCGTCCGCAGGGCGAAGCCGTCCTCGCCCAGGCGGCCGTAGTCGACGCTGCCGCCCAGGCGGGTGGTCATCGGGTTGTTCTTCCCGACCACGACCAGGAACGGGCTCGCCGGCGGCTGGTCGGCCACCACGACGGGGAAGGTGGCGGAGGTGATCGAGTGCAGGTAGGACGCCAGCTCGTGGGCGGCGTGCCGCACGGTCGCGTCCTCGCCCGCGCCGCAGTAGACCTGGTAGCGCGTGTCGCCGTCCTGGGCCAGCCGGATCTTCGCGTCGTCGGCGACGACTGGCGCGGCCAGCGCGGCGTCGGTCACTCCCATCAGGGCCGCGCCGGCGCCGACTCCGCCGGCGACGAGGAGGGAGCGGCGGGTCGCGCGGAGGCCCGGCTCGGTCGGTGTGGCACTCATGGACGTCTCCAAACGGTTGGTGGGCGGTGTCCGGAGGTGAGGTGTCGCCGTACGGGCCAGTCGTGCCGTGACGGTGTCGCGGCGGGGCGCGTCGCTCATCTGGCGGCGAGCCGGATGGCGAGTGCGAGGGCACCCGGCACGGCGTCCGTGACGGTGACAACCCGGGCGCCGTGGCGCTCGGCCAGGCGGTCGCGCAGGGCCCGCGCCACGGCGTTGTCGGACACGGCGACCGCGCCGGCCAGCACGACGGGGCCCTGCTCGTGGCCGTCCCGGGCCCGGTCGACCAGCGCGGCGAGCGCCGCGCCCGCTTCGGAGACGATCTGTCGTGCGGCGTGGTCGCCGTCGGACGCGGCGGCGGTCACCAGCGGCCCAAGGCCCGCGACCTGTGCCGGGTCGCGGCGGTAGGCGGCGTCGATGACGAGCTCACGCAGCTCTTCCGGGTCGCCGGCGGCGTCACAGCCCAGCTCGCGCAGCACGGCCGCCGACAGGTGCGTCATGGGCGCCCGACGCTCGACGGTGTCCAGCACGTGTCGCAGCGCCTGCCTGCCCAGCCAGAAGCCCGAGCCCTCGTCGCCGAGGTACCAGCCGTGGCCCCCCACCCGCCGGACGATCTCGTGGCTGCGGATCGCCACCGCCACGGAGCCCGTCCCGGCGATGAGCACGGTGCCGTCGGGCCCGTCGGTGGCCGACGCGAAGGCGACCTCGCAGTCGGTGACGAGCGCCGGCGGGCAGGCGAGGCCCGCGTCGTGCCAGACGTTCATGAGCCACTCCGGTGGTGGCTGGCCCGCCGGGCCGCAGCCTGCGATCCCCAGGGCGGCCGCGCGGATCCGCCCCAGGTCGACGTCGCGCAGCGCGTCCGCCAGGGCGGCGCGCAGGGAGGCAGCCGCGCGGTTTGGATCGGTGAGCGGGTTGCCCGGCCCGCCGAGGCCGCGGCCGACGACGGCTCCCGTCCGGTCGGAGACGGCGACCCGGGTGGAGGAGCCGCCGACGTCGCCGCCGAGGAACAGGGCCGCACCGCTGTCGGACATGGTCAGGCACCGACCCGGCGGATCCGCCCGGCGTACCGGGCCTCAAGCACCGTGTTGCGTTCGTGACCGCCGGGGATGTTGGCAGAGAGGTAGACCGGGGGCTGATCGCCGGCTTCGATCATGGTCGCCACGACGTCCGCCACGATCATCTGCGCGAGCAGCGCCGCCGTGATGGACGAGACTCCGCAGACCGGCACGCCGTCGGGGGTGGTGAGGATCGCGTCGCCGTAGGGCGCGTGGTTGTCCAGGACCACGTCGGCGAGGTCGACCAGCTTCTGCCCGGACGCGTGCCGCGACTCGACGGCCGACGAGTGTGCCACGGAGGTGATCGCGATCAGCGGGTTGCCGTTCCGCTTCGCGATCCGGGCCATCTCCACGACGGAGCCGTTGGCGCCGGAGTTGGACGCGATGACGAAGACGTCCTCCGGCTTCGGCGCCGCCAGGTCGAAGACCTCCTGGGCCACGCCGGGATCCCGTTCGAGGAGGGGGTCGGCAAGGTCCTCCGGCGGACGCCCACCGAAGGTGACCAGATCCCGCAACGCAAGCCGGTTCGTCGGCACGAGGCCGCCGGCCCGCGCGGTGATCTCCATGGCCAGTGCCTCGGAGTGGCCGGTGCCGAACGTCTGGACGACGCCGCCGTCGCTGATGCAGCGGTAGATGAGATCGGCGGCAGACCGGACGCCGGACCTGCCGGTCTGGGCGACGAGAGGGATCAGTTCTTCGACCTTGCGGACGAACTCGGCGGAGCCGACGGTCATGATGGTGTTCCTCGCTTGCTCGGGAGCGGGGTCATTTCGTGATGCCGGCGGTCAGGCCGGCGACGATCTGCTTGGACGCGAAAATGAACAGCACGATGAGTGGTAGGGCCGTGATGACGAGCCCGGCGAACACGGGACCCCAGTCGGCCTGGTGCTCTCCGAAGAAGTTGGTGAGCCCGACCGGCAACGTGAACTTGCTGGACGTGCGCAGCAGGATCAACGGCATGAAGAAGTCGTTCCACACCGGGGCGAACTGGAAGACCGCGACGGTGGCGACGGCGGGTCGGACGAGCGGCACCATGACCTTCGCGAAGAGCCGGAACTCACCGGCCCCGTCGATGCGTCCCGCCTCGTCCAGTTCGTTCGGCAGCCCGCGGAAGAAGGCCGTGAGGATGAACACGGCGATGGGTAGGCCGCCCGCGGCGTAGACCAGGGACAGACCGAGTCGGGAGTCGTTGAGCCCGACGGACTGCAGCATGTAGAAGATGGGCACGATGCCCAGCTGGCTCGGCAACAGCAGCCCGGCGAGGAAGTAGCTGGTCACCAGCGGCCCGCCGCGGAACTTCCACCGTCCCAACGGGTAGGCGGCCAGCAGGGCGAATACGGTGCACAATCCCACCGCCGCCACGGTGATGATCACCGAGTTGAGGAAGTACGTCGAGAACGAGGCGTCTGCCCAGGCACGCCGGTAGTTGGACACGTTGATGCTCGTCGGTAGTCCCAGCGGATCGGTGAACATCTCCTGCGAGCTGCGTGCCGAGTTGATCAGCATGAGGAGAAGCGGAGCACTGGCGATGAGGCCGTAGACGCAGAGGATGCCCCTCCTCGTCACGGTGCCGATCGAGATCCGGCGCGGTGCGGCCGCTGTGGTCATGACAGCCTCTCCTCCGCGGCCCGGGTGATTCGGTTGATGCCCATCGCCACCCCGACGATGAGGACGAACATCAGGACCGACAGCGCGGATGCGATGCCGATACCGTTGCCGCCGCCCATGAACGCGGTGCGGTAGAAGACCAGGGCGAGGTTGTCGGTGGATCCCGCCGGTCCCCCGTTGCTGCCTTCCAGACCGAAGACCAGGCCGAAAGCGCCGGTGCCGAAGTTCCCGATGAAGGTCAGCACCGTGACGATGCCCATGACCGGCACGAGAAGGGGGCGGGTGATGTGCCAGAAGGCGGCGAACTCCGAGGCGCCGTCAAGCTGCGCGGCCTGGTAGTACTCGTCTGGAATTCCCGCCATCGCCGTACCGAAGAGCAGCATCGGGAAGCCCAACCACTGCCACGCGCTGATGAGGACCAGGGTCGGCAGCGCCGTGCTCGTGTCGCCGAGCCAAGGGTGGTTGAGCGCGTCCAGATTCGCCCACTCCAGGAACGCCGCCAGCGGTCCGAACGACGGGCTGAGGATCATGGCCCAGAGGTAGGCGACGACGATAGGGCTGATCAGGTACGGCATGAGGTAGAGGGTCCTGAAGAACTGCCGTCCACGCCGGGTGTGGTGCAGCAGCGCCGCCAGCAGCAGACCGACGGTGTTCTGCACGAGCATCGCACCGACGAAGTACAGGCACGTGTTGAGTACTGCGCCTGGAAGCTGCTCGTTCAGCGGGTAGGTGGTGAACAGGGCCTTGTAGTTGCCCAGACCGATGAAGGCGTCCCTGGTCGTACCGTGCCAGGAGAAGAAGCTGTAGCTGAGGCCGGTCACCAACGGGTAGATGGTGAGGACGCTGTACAGCAGGATCGCCGGCGCGAGGAACATCAGCACCCACGGACGGCGACGCCTCGCCACTTCGGCCGAGAGCGTGGGCCGTCGGCCGGGGGCGCGCCCCCGGGCCGGGTCCTCCGACCCGGGGCGCGCGCGCTGCTTGGTCAGTTCGACGGCTTGAACCACTGGTCGACGCTCCTTTGCACGCTGGCGGCCACGGCTGGGGCACTCTCCTTGCCCATCAACATCCGCTGCAGCCCGCCGGACAGAACCGAGTTGGAGGTGGGATTTCCCCTGCCGAGCGTGGTGGAGAAGAGCATCTTCGCCGGGTTGGCGCTGTAGTCCTTCGCGATCTGCGCCAGCAGCGGGTCCGAGGGCTGCACGCCCTTTACCGGCGACATCTGCAGGAGCGTGTCCATGAACGCGTTGCCGAACTCCGGGGTCGCCATCCACGCCAGCAACTTCTTGGCTTCCTCGGGGTGCTCGGACTTGGCGGCGAGGGCGTAGCCGCCGTCCAGGAAGCCGTAGATCAGCGGCTGCTGGGTGGGGGAACCGGGCGGCGCCGGCAGGGACAGGACACCCATGTCCAAGGCGGGGTTCTGCTGCTTGAAGTACCCGAGCTCCCACAGGCCGCCCGGGAACATCGCGGCCTTCCCCGTGGTGAAGAGCAGTTGCGAGTCGGTGTAGCTGACGGCGCTGAGGTTGTTCGGGAAGTACTTCTTGAGGCTGGGCATGACCTCCAGGGCCGCCACGAAGTCAGGATCGGTGAGCTTCTTCTGCCCCTTGGCGATCCCCTCCTGGAACGGTATTCCGCCGTAACGGGTGCCGCCGAAGATCTCGAAGGTGACCGGCAGCATCCAGTCGTCCTTGCCGGTCATGGCGAAGGGGACGATCTTCTTCGCCGTGAGCGTGTCGGACAGGGCGATCAGTTCCGGCCAGGTGGTCGGGGCCGTCAGCCCGTTGTCGCTGAAGATCTTCTTGTTGTAGATGACCTGCAGGGTCTGCGTCGCCACCGGAACCGCGTAGACCTGCCCATCGGTGCCGCGCACCGCGTCCAGGTCGTCCTTGGAGAACGCCTCGTGCAACGAGGGCACGTCCGCGTCGGTAAGCGGGGTCAGCTTCTTCGCGTCGGCCAGGTCGGTCACCGCCTGGTACGCGTGCAGCTGCGCCAGGTCCGGGCCGTCCGACCCGGACAGCGCGGTCGCGAGCACCGTTCCGTACTCGGTGTTCTTGAAGGGTTTGAACTCGACCGTGATGTTCGGGTGCTTGGCCTCGAACTTGTCGAAGATCTTCCGGTAGCCCTCCGCGTCCTCCGTACGCCAGGACCACACCGACAGGGTGACCTTGTCCCCCGAGGCTCCGTCCGATCCGGACGAGCTGCTCGGGGCGCAGCCGGCGACTACGGCAATGGTCATGACCGCGGCGGACGCGACCGCCACCAGTCTTCTAGTCCTCATTGGACACTCCTCCGTGCGTTCGGGACACCTGAGCGGGGCGACACGAAGCCACCGGCACGGCCCAGGGAACGGTGGGTGGACGGCAACCGGGCCACGGGGAGATAATTCTTAACACCGCAGCCGGCCACCTCGCGGTAATATTTACCATCGATGTTGCATGTGTCAATAGGCCGCGGACGAATGAACCCCAGCCCCCCAGCGAAGGAACGAGAGATGGCCATGAGGGCAGCAACGCCACTGGGGGAGGCACCCGAGCGCATCGAAGCGGTCCTGCCGCGCCTGCGCGGACTACTGCCCGGGCTGAGCGGCGCGACCGGGCGAGTAGCCGAGGAGGTCCTGCGAGACCCGGCCGGCGTCGCGCGCCTGACGATCGCCGAACTCGCCGCCCGCACCGAGACGTCACTGGCCACGATCACCCGGTTCTGCCGGCTCGCCGGCTTCGCCAACTACGCCGACATGCGGGTGCGGCTGGCCGCGGAGACCGGCCGGGCGGAGGGCGCCAAGGCAACCCGCTTCGTCGACGGTGAGATCGCCGCCGACGACAGCCTCCAGCGGGTGCTCGATGTCATCGTGTCGGCCGATGTGCTGGCTCTGCAGGAAACCGCGAGCCAGCTCGATCTGGCCGTGACGGCAGCGGTCGCCGACGCGATCGCCGACGCACGCCGGGTCGATCTCTACGCCGTCGGCGGCAGCATGTCCGTCGCCCTGGAGTTCCAGCAGCAACTGCACATGATCGGCCGCCCGACCTGGTGCTGGCCCGACGTGCACGCGGCGATGACAAGTGCGCTGCAGCTCCGCCAGGGAGACGTCGCACTTGCCATCACCCACTCCGGCGACACCCGTGAGGTCGTCGAGTCGCTCAAGCTCGCCCGGCAACAGGGGGCCACCACGGTGACGCTGACGAACTATCCCACCTCAGCCACGGCTACGCTCGCCGACTTCGTGCTGACCACAGCGACCCGCGACACGTCCTTCCGGAGGGAGTCGCTCGCCGCGCGACACGCCCAGCTCGTGATCCTGGACTGCCTGTACGTCGCCGTCGCCCAACGGACGTACCCGGAGACGATGGCGTCCTTCGACCGCGCATCCCGAACCTTCCATGGCCGCAACGAGCGCCGGTGACCATCCCCGGGCGCCCGGAGACTGTCGGCGACGTGCACGAGGGCAGCGGATCCTCGACGGCTTCCCGGCATCGACGACGGAAGGAGCCCCTGCCCACTCCACAGCGGCCAGCCCGCGCGGGATCTCGCGACGAACTGGATCAGGTTCTCCCGCCCGGCGCCGACATCCGGGGCTCGTGCTCGGCCGTCATCGTGGGGCAACCACCGCGAACGACGCCGGACCGGATCGACCATCGAGAACGCGCCGCCGGAGCATCTCGTCCGGGCGGGTGTGGATCCTGTCAGCGAACTCGTCGCCAAGGTATCGCGGCTCCCCGATCGCGAGGGTGTCCCGAAGGACGCGGGCGACCTTGTCAGCCATGACCGTGATGCGTCTGGCCTCGTCGGCGGAGTCCCCCAGCGCGACGAACCCGTGGTTGGCCAGGTAGATGGCACGCGGCCGGTCACCCCACCGCGACCGGTAGTCCCTGACGGCCGCCCGGACGGCTCGCCCGAGATCCAGCCCCGGATCGACGTACGGCACGAGGATCTGCTCACGACCCAGGACGACGATCTGGTCCGGGAAGAGCGCGCCGGCGACGAGCGCCGGCGCGCGGTCGGAACAGACGATCGCGTTGACCGACTGAGGGTGGGTATGCGCGACGACCGACGCGCCGCCGTCGGTGAGCGATACGGCGTGCAGTAGCGCCTCGACCGAGGGCTGGGCTTCCTCGCCGTCGGCCCTGCTCCCGAGCAGAACCCGCTGGACGTCCTCGTCGTCCGCGTCCGCCGTGTCGAGGAGCTCGAGCAGGGGCCTCAGCCGCACCTCGACGAGCGTGTCCGGTGTCGCCGCCGCGAGCGCCGACCCGCTCGCCTTCACCAGCATGCGTTCGGCGTCCAGCCGCATCGACACGTTTCCCTCGCCGAGGACTGCCAGGTCCCGGGCTTCGTCGCCGAGCCACCGGGCCAGCGAGCTGAGCTCGTCGGCGGCACGTGCGTCATCGCGCCATCCGTGGTGGTTCATACGCCTCCTCGGTCGGGCCGGCCTGCCGCACCCTGGTTGAGGCACCTCGTCGCGGCGGGCATCTTCCGACCGCCACCTCTGGAGCGCTCCAAAGCAGCATACCCTTCGCGGCCGGCGAGCCACGACCACGTCTCGACCATGAGAAGCAGGAACACCCGCAATGGCGGTGAAGTCGGTCCCGAGCGGGCGGCCCGTCGGGCGCCCGGACCACCGCGCCGCCCACCGTCGACCGACCGTCGACCGTTATGATTGACGCGCTCCAGAACACCGGCTCCGGGAGCTTGCGACGTTCTTGACGAAGGGTGTGGACACCGGGTGATCGCAAACATCGAGGACGTCGCGCGGCTGGCGGGCGTCGCCCGGTCAACCGTCAGCAACGTCATCAACCGTCCCGGGATCGTCGCCGAGGCCACCCGCAAGCGGGTGACCGACGCCATGGAGATGCTCGGCTACGTGCCGAACGAGTCCGCCCGGGTGCTCGCCGGCGGACTCGGCCGGTTCATCGGCATGGTGGTCCACGACGCCAGCAACCCCTTCTTCGGGCGGATCGCACGCGCCGTCGAGGACATCGCGCTCGAACGCGACTACGTCGTCACGCTGACCAGCACCGGCGCGGAGGCCGCCCGCGAGGACAACGCGCTGCGCCTGCTCATGCGTCAGCGCGCCCAAGGCGTACTGCTGACCACGGCCGCGCTGCGGGCCACCGCCGTCGCCAGCCTGCGAAAGATCGGCACCCGGGTCGTCCTGCTGGACAGCCCGGGCGGGGACGACGAGTGCTCGGTGTCGGTCGACGACGTCGAAGGCGGTCGCCTCGCCGGGCGCCACTTCCTGGAGTGCGGCTACACGCGGATAGCGTTCGCGGGACGCCCGCAGCGCACCACGCAGCACGGCGACCGCCTGACCGGGCTGCGGGAAGCGTTGGCCGAAGATGGCCGACGTCCCGGTCTCCACGTTCAGAAGCTGACCGTGGCCGGCGACGATGTGGCGAGCGGGCGGCAGGCGGCAGCGACGATCGCCGCCGGCGACCTGTCCACGCCGCTCGCGGTGCTCTGCGGCAACGACCTGATCGCGATGGGACTCATGTTCGGTCTCCAGGAGCTCGGCGTGCGCGTCCCCGACCAGGTGGCGATCTGCGGGTACGACGACATCGATCTGGCGCAGTACCTGGCGATCCCGCTCACCACCGTCCGCCAGCCGATGGACGCGATGGGCCGGGCGGCCTTCGAGCTGCTCCTGGACGAGGTGACCAGTAAGGAGCACACCCATCTCGGCAAGCAGTTCGTCCCCGAGCTCGTGGTGCGCCGCTCGACGGCTCCGATCTGACCCTGCGAGTCGCCCGTACCTGGCAAGCCGAGCCGGCGAGAAGTGCCCCGCCGACCCTCCGACAAGCCGTTCCCGACTACCTCATGGAGCGGTTCAAAATCCTCGCCCTCTGGGCGGGCGGGCCACGCGAGGCACCGGCCGCGCCTCGCGCGGCGGTCAGGTCGTACGCGGAACACCGATGACGGCGGCCGCCTCCTCCGCGAAGATGCGGTGCCCGCGGTCGTCGGGGTGATTGATTCCGTTGCGAAGCAGGGTCGGGTATGGGACTCCCTCGCTGTACAGGCGTTCCCATCGACGCGAGACGGCGGCGATCGCGACCCCCTCGCGACGGGCGAACCGCCGCAGGAACGCGACGTACGGCCTCGGGTCGGCGGCGTCGATCCGATCGATCCGCATCCAGTCCATGCGCGAGAAGTGCGGCTCGAGAAGGAGCAGGTCGGCTCCGAGTTCCCGAATCCGCCGGAGGATGCCGTCGTACAAGCCCGCCCAGGCGCCCGGTTCGAGGTCGGCGTCGTTGATGAACTCCAGGATCACGAGATCCGGACGCGTGGCCGCGACCTGCCCCCAGTCGGCGCCGCTCTCCACGCCTGCATCGTCGTCGAACCACTCGGCGCTGGTGGTGCCGCCGACGGCGACGGTCGCGACGTCGGCCGCGATCCCCCCTGCCGCGAGCATCTGCCGGAGTTGCGCGGGGTAGGTGGTCTGAAGGCTGGAAGCCGAGGCCCCGGCTGTCACGCTGTCGCCCCAGCAGGTGATCCGCAGCGGGCGCCCGGCGGCCAGGGCTGCGGACGTCGCCGGCAGCAGCTCGCGCTGCGGCGGCGAGATCGGATGGCCAGGTCCGCGGTCGATCCGCACCACCACGGCCTCCGACGCTGTGGCGAAGTACGGGACGAAGATCGCCGCCAGGTGTCGAGACCCGGCCGGGATAGGCGGCGGCAGCGGGTTGCTCAGGTGGCTGTGGCCTCTGACGATTCGTGGCGTCTGCCCGTCGAGCACCAAGGCGTCGACCCGGAGCAGCGAGAACTCGTAATCGGCGATGACCGGCCCGGTGACCGGCCCGGTGCGGGTGACGGCGGCCCAGTGCTCGTCCACGAGAACCTCCCGGCCGACCCGCAACGGCCCGCGGGCGTCTCGCAGGCGCAGGCTTCCCGGTCGCAGGGCACCGGGTGCAGCGGTGTCGTCGACACCTCTGCAGTCGGTCATCACGCCACGCAGCACGTAGCCGCACCGCCAACGGTCGGGCTCGCCGAGCGGCAGGTCCGCGTGCTCGTCGAGCACGACTCGCCGCTCCGCTGGGGCGACACCGCCGGCGGTGCGAACGAGCAGGTGCAGGTCGTCTCCAGCGCTCAACGGCATACCGGTTCCCTCCTCGAGTCTTCGCAAGAGGGTAGTTGAATCGCTCCAATTGATCTACACTCCGCGATGAAGTCGTAGGAACGTGCGCGGCCACGGCACCGGGCGCCGTCGAGCGCCGGAGGACATGGCACAAGGCGACGAACGTCTCGGTCACGGCTGCACCGATTCGAGTTCAGGATCGACGAGGAGCCCGGATGAACGACCACCCGTACGCCCTGGACTGGGCCGCAACCGCTGCGAGCCCTCGATGACGGCGCGGGTCTTCGGCGCCGTGGACCTCGGCGCCTCCATGGGCCGGGTGATGGCGGGCGTCGTGAAAGACGGGGCCGTCACGCTACGCACTGTGCACCGCTTCAGCCACGAGGCCGTCCCTCAGGACGGAGCGCTGCGTTGGCGGTTCACCGACCTCTACCACCAGATCCTCACCGGACTCCGCGAGCTGGGCCGCCAGCACCCTGACGTCGAGTCGATCGGGATCGACACCTGGGGCGTCGATTACGGCCTGCTCGACGGCGCAGGCACCCTGCTCGCCGAGCCCGTGTCCTACCGTGACCTGCGGGCCGGACCCGCGCTGGACCGCGTGCACCGGCTGGTCGGCGGCGCTGCTCCGCTGTTCGCCGTCAACGGGATCCAGCCGGCGCCCATCAACACGATCTACCAGCTCGAGGCTGACCGGTCGTCGCCGCAGTGGACCAGAGCCGAACACGCCATGCTGCTGCCGGATCTGCTGGTCTACTGGCTGACCGGTCAGGTCGGCACGGAGCTGACCAACGCATCCACGACCGGGCTGCTCGACTCACGAACCGGCCGATGGTCACCGGTTGCGCTGGACGCCATCGGCCTCGGCGGCAACTTCCTTCCCCCGCTCAGGCAGGCGGGTAACGTCGTCGGTCCGCTACTGCCGACCATCCTGGAGCGGACTGGCCTGCCCCACCGGACGGTCGTCACCACCGTCGGGTCCCACGACACCGCCTCGGCCGTCGTCGCGCTCCCGGCAGAGTCGCGTTCGTTCGGCTTCGTGTCCAGCGGCACCTGGTCGGTGGTCGGGCTGGAACTCGACCATCCGGTTGTCACCGAGGATGCCCGGCTGGCGGGCATGTCGAACGAGCGAGGGGTGGACGACCGCGTCCTGTTCCTGCGCAACCTCTCCGGACTGTGGCTGCTGCAGGAGTCTCTGCGCTCCTGGTCCGAGGGCGGGACGGCGTACGAGCTGGACGCCCTGCTGGCCGCGGCGCAGGCACTGCCGGCCGACGGCCCGGTCATCGATGTCGACGATGCGGAGCTGCTTGCTCCGGGCAACATGCCGGCACGGATCAACGCCGCTGTCGTCGCCGGCGGGCACCGACCGCTCGAGGACGCGCCCGCCGTCACCCGCTGCGTGCTGGACTCACTGGCCACGGCCTACGCGCGGGCCTTGCACAGCGCCGCATCGCTGGCCGGCACCAGACTCGCCACGATCCATGTCGTCGGCGGCGGATCCCGCAACGCCCTGCTGTGCCAGCTCACCGCGGACCTGTCGGGCCGCCCGGTCACCGCCGGCCCCGTGGAGGCGACGGCGCTCGGAAACGTGCTCATCCAGGCCCGAACGCACGGCGCCGCGACCGGCACGCTCGAAGAGCTTCGCGCTCGTCTCGCGGAGTCGCAGCCCGTGCGCCTGTTCCGGCCGAGCTGACGAGGGTTGTGCTATCTCGCGGCGTGAACCAAAGCTCCACTGCCCGCAGAAGGACCACCGTCGACCGGACCACGTGCCTCAGCCAACCGCAGCAGCCCGTTGGAGATGGTGGCGTTGCACCACCCGGTGTACACCGAGTGGGCGCCACCTTCGTCCATGGGGTTGTCCTGGTTGGCGCGGCCGCGCCAGCCGCGCCGGTCCACGTCGTACGCGCCGCGCCACGCGCCGTCGTACACCTCCGAGGAGGCATCGCACTGGATGTCCAGCAGAAAGGCGCCCAGCCTGACTGCGTCGTCCAGATAACTCCGGTCAGCGGTGGCTTCCCAGGCGTCGATCCAGGCGTGCAGGCCGTATCCACAGGTGTACACGAGGTCGGTGAGGCTCGGGTCACGCTGCTTCGATGCGTGGGCACAGTCCTTGTCGCAGTTGCGGATCGCGCCGGACGGTGTCGACAGGCGCCGAAGGAACCGGCCGGAGTCGGCGATGTGCCGGCTGAGGTCCTCGCCCAGGTAACGCTGGACCACGGAGTAGGCGCGCAGTGCCTCAGCCGTCTCCGAGGAGGGTGGGCGCCACGCCTCGTCGCCGTTCACCTCGAACGAGGTCCGGTGCCGGCCGTCGTCCAATTGCAGGGACCGTAGGTAGGCGGTTGCCCGGAGCACCGCCTGGCGGTGTGCGTCGTTGCCGGTGACCCGATAGGCACGGGTGAGTCCGATGATCGGCCAGGACACGAAGCACGGACCGGGATACGACTTCCCCTCGAGCTCGAACCAGCCCTCAGGCGTCTGGTGTTCTACCAGGTAGTCCGCGAGCCGGCCGATGGTACGGGCGAGCAGCAGCGGGAACTCGCCGGCGCGCCGGTCGTGCTCGATCGCGAGCGCCTCGAGGGTCTTGCCGCTGTCGTTGGGGAACCGAACGTCGCCCAGGTGCACGCTTTCGACGACTCCCGGCACAGGCGGCCGGTACACGTAGAACGGGAAGCTGCCCGACTCGACCTGCATCCCCATCACGCAGCCGAGAAGCCCGTCGGAGATCGGTCCGAGGTCCTCGCGTCCGAGCTCGACGGCGGCACGTCCGAACAGATTCGCCACCTCCGAGGTGCAGTCCGGGCGCACCCAGTAGACCACCTCGTCGCGGTCGAGCCGGAGGCGCTCCCAGATGCCGGCGCTACCGTCGGGCTCCGGCAACATCGACATCAACCAGGAGATGTTCCTGGTGACGCCACCAGTCAATCGTTCGTCGTCCATTGATCCTCCTCGTTCGGTTCGTGCCGGACCGCGACCTTGACACCCGGGTTCCGCCTCGGACGCGGCCTCGATTTCTTTCGGCCCTCCACCGCAGGCACGCCAGCCCGATGGCTGCGAGAACCTCTCGGAGGGGTCGTCGTCCATTGACGTCCAGGGCAGGGCCCACGGACTCGCGCGCACCCGCGGTCGCGCTGACCGGCACCATACGGCGCAGCCCGTCGCCTGACCATCTTCTGGAGCGCTCTAATCCCTATGCATTCCGCACTGTAGGGCGGCGACCAGGGGGTGTCAACGGGGGCGCTGAGGGCCTCGGTGTGACGCGGTGCCCGGCTGCAACCCGGACATTGGCAGGTCCGCTCCGAACCTGCCCGCGATCAGCCTCGGTGCATCACCCTTGACATGAGCGATCATCAACTATTTGTATTGGAGCGGTTCATTCCGCCTCTCCCCCGTCCCGAGCAACGTGAACGGAGCCAACACATGCCCATCGCCGAAACGGAACCCGGCGGCACGTCGCTGACCCGTCGGACTGTCCTGCGCGCCAGCGTCGCGGCAGGGATCGCCACGGCCGTGGGGTCGGTGTCGCCGACCCCAGCGCACGCCACGCCAGCGCCGAGGCTGAAGCTGGCGGACGGCGGGCGCACCAGGTACGTCATCTATGTCGGCGCGCGTGAAGGCGCGGTGGTACGCCACGCGGCCAACGAGCTGTCGGAGTACCTGCAGGCCATCACCTCGGCCACCTTCCCGGTCGTCGCCGCGGACCGGCCGCCCGCGTCGGGGCACCTGCTCGTGGTAGGTCGCGACAACCCCGTGGCGGCGCGCTGGCCGAGCACGATCGACTACGACGGCCTGAGCGATGACGGGTTCGCGCTCCGCACGTCTCGAGACAACGTGTTGATCGCGTCAGCAGAGCCACGAGGAACGCTCTACGGCGTGTACTGGCTGCTCGACCACCTGTGCGGGGTCCGCTGGTTGTCTTCGGACTACACGATCGTGCCGACGGAGTCGGTGCTCACGATCCCCACGTCTGACCTCAACGATGACCAGGTGCCCCGGTTCCGCTTCCGGACGATCCTCGCCGGCGACGCCAATGACGCCGCTTACCGGCAGCACAACATGCTCAACGGCCGCCGGGACCAGTACTGGACCGTGCCTCGCCCCGCCGGCATCGACACCTGGTCGTCGTACTGGCCCGAGGAGCGTCCGTACTCGTACCACCAGGTCGTCACCGACAGCACTCACTGGTCCGGCAGCCAGCTCACGGCGATGAACCCGGAGACGCGTGCGCTGGCGGCGACGTCACTCGTAGAGATCATCCGCAGGCGAACGGCCGCGGGTGAGGACCTGTCCGCATCGTTCCACCAGGAGGACACAGGCTGGACTCCGGATCCCGCCAGCCAGGCGTTCGCCAACGCTCATGGTGGTGCCTTGTCCGCGCCGATCATCGACATGACCAACGACGTCGCAAGGCGTGTGCGCCAGGAGATCCCGGGCGCACGCCTGTCCGCCCAGGCGTACGGCTTCAGCTTTGCGCCACCGACCGGGGTCACGGTCGACGACAGCGTCGTGCTCACCATCGCCGCACTGCATGCCGACTTCGGTCAGTCGCTGTTCGGTGAGAAGAACAAGGAGATCGGCGACAGCATCAGGACCTGGTCCCGCCTGGCGAACCACATCGTGATGTGGGACTACCTGACCGGATTCAACAGCTACATCATTCCGTTCCCGGACTGGTGGGCGATGTGCGAGTCCGTCCAGACGCTGGCGACCCTGCCGACGGTCCAGGGCTACTTCGGCCAAGGCGCCTGGAACGCCGCGGGCACAGAGTTCTCCCATCTTCGGATCTGGGTGATCAGCAGGTTGCTGTGGAATCCGCGCCTGGACGCCGACAAGCTGATCCGTGAGTTCCTTCGCGGGTACTACGGGGCGGCCGCCGACAGCATCTACGCGTACATGCAGGTGATGCGCAAGTCGGTAGCGGACACCTCGACCAACCTCAGCTGGCTGACGTTCGTCGGCTCACCGCACCTGGGGTTCGCGGCGATGCGCGAGGCCGACGCGCTCCTGTCGCAGGCCGAAGCCGCCGTCCGTCAGGACGCGGCGCGGCTGAAGCACGTGCGAGCTCTCCGGATGACGGTCGATTACGTGATCCTCGTACGGACCAACGAGTACGTCCAGGCCGCCGCGGTCGCCGGGGTGGACTGGGACCCGGACACCCAGAACAGGCTCAACCGGTTCGAGCTGGAGCTGGCCGACTCGGGCCTCACGCGCTTCAACGAGCTTGGCGGAACACCGGCGGAACTGCTCGCGCTGATGCGGATCGCCGCGAGCCCGGCGACTCCTCCGGCAGTGACCAACGGGCTTCCCAGCTCCGACTGGATCGACTTCCAGGAACCGCACCTGAAGTTGTACGCACCGGTCACCACGATCCTCGCCGATGACAAGTCGTCGAATAGGCACACGGTGCGGATGCCGGGCAACCGCCCCGACTGGGGGGTCCAGCTACCACTGGGATCCCTTCCCCCCGGGGGAACCTGGAAGCTCTACGTCTCGGTCCGCGCCGACACCGGCTCTGCCCCCGCGACGGCCAAGGCCATCGAACTCGGCGTATACCCACACCCCGAGAGCGTCATCAGCGTCCCAGTGGAACAGCTGTCGGACGGTCTCTACCACGAGATCCCGATCCCCGGCACCTACGAGTCCGACAGCAGCAAGATGGTCTATGCGGCACCGCCGAACTCGCCGGAAATCGCGGCCGTCTACGTCGACCGGGTGTTCGCCGTCAGAGTCTGACCAGACCCACGCCGAGCCGCGCTCGGCGGGTGATCTGGTCATGGAGATGACAAGCCCAGGCTCATCCCGTTCGCGTCGAACATCTGGGCCGCCGGCGATCACGCTGTGGCGGGCCTCGTGGGCGCAGTTCGTGTCGTTCCTCGACTACGACCCACGAGGCCCGCAAGGGGACGGATAGGTGCCCCGACGGGCGCGGCCATAATTGTTACCGTCGACACCTGTCATCGCGCGCGAATACTCGCCATTGATTTTGCGAGTGTCAATAGCTGCGGGCGAGGGACCCCGACTCCCAGAATAGGAACGAGCTATGACCATGAGGGCAGCAACGCCGGCGAGCGACGCACCCGAGCGCATCGAGGCGGTACTGCCGCGGCTGCGAGGACTGCTGCCCGGGCTGAGCGGCGCGAGCGGGCGGGTGGCCGAGGAGGTCCTGCGGGACCCGGCGGGCGTCTCGCGCCTGACCATCGCCGAACTGGCCGCCCGCACCGGCACGTCACTGGCCACGATCACCCGGTTCTGCAAGCTCGCCGGCTTCGCCAACTACGCGGACATGCGCATCCGGCTGGCCGCCGAGACCGGGCGGGCGGAGGGCGCCAAGGGCACGCCCTTCGTCGGCGGGGAGATCGCCCCCGACGACAGCCTCGCCAGGGTGCTCGACGTCATCGTGTCGGCCGACGTGCTGGCGTTGCAGGAGACTGCGAGCCAACTGAACCTCACCACCACGGCGGCGGTCGCCGACGCGATCGCCGCCGCCCGGCGCATCGATCTCTACGCGGTCGGCGGCAGCGTCCCGGCCGCCCTCGAGTTCCAGTGGCAACTGCACCTGATCGGACGCCCGACGTGGTGCTGGCCGGACGTGCACGCCGCCATGACCAGCGCCCTGCAACTGCGCGCCGGGGACGTCGCGCTGGCCATCACCCACTCCGGCGACACCCGGGAGGTCGTCGAGTCGCTCAAGCTGGCCAAGGAGCAGGGGGCGACCACGGTGACGCTGACGAACTACCCCGCCTCGACCACGGCGTCCATCGCGGACTTCGTGCTGACCACCGCCACCCGCGACACGTCGTTCCGCAAGGAGGCGCTCGCCGCGCGCCACGCCCAGCTCGTCGTCCTCGACTGCCTGTACGTCGCCGTCGCGCAACGGACGTACCCCGAGACGCAGTCGTCCCTCGACCGGGCGACCCAGGCGTTCCACGGCCGCAACGAGCGCCGCTGACCGAACCCGGGACCGGCGCCCGGTCGCCGTAGCGTGCGGCCAGGCCGGGCCCCTCCGGCGCCGGCCTGGCCGCGTCCGCGGTCAGACCGGGTCCTCGGCGGGATCCCGGTAGCGGCAACGGAACGAGTGCCTGCCGGACCCCACCTCGACCGGCCGCCACCCCTCCGCCGGGAGGTCGACCAGCGCCGTCGCCCCGGTCGGCACGACGACGTCCACGGTGAGCGAGGCTTCGTCGCGGAGCCACTGCACCGACGCCAGACCGTACGGGGTCTCGTGGCGGGCCGCCGCCCGGGTGAGCCCGCCGCCGGGGCGGGGGGCCACCACGATCTGCCCGTATCCCGGCGACCCGGGCGCCAGCCCGGCCACGGTGCGGTGCATCCAGTCGGCCACCGCGCCGAAGGCGTAGTGGTTGAACGACGTCATCTCCCCGGTGTTCACGCTTCCGTCCGGACGCATGCTGTCCCAGCGCTCCCAGACCGTCGTCGCGCCCATGTCCACCATGTAGAGCCACGACGGGCAGGACCGCTGCAGCAGCAACTTGTACGCGGTGTCGTGCGCTCCGGCGGCGGACAGGGCGTCGCAGATGATCGGCGTGCCGACGAAGCCGGTCCCGATGCGGTGGTCGTTCTTCTCGACCAACTGGACCAGGCGTTCTCCCGCCCGGCGCCGTTGCTCCTCGGTCAACAGCCCGAAGTGCAGCGCCAGCGCGTACGCGGTCTGGGTGTCGCTGACCAGCCTGCCGTTCGCGCTGACGTACTCCGCGCGGAACGCCTCCCGGACCCGGTCCGCGACCTCCCGGTAGTGCGACGCGTCCCGGTCCTGCCCGAGGACGGCCGCCGCGCGGGCGAGCCGGTCGGCACTCACCGCCAGATAGGCGGTCGCCACCAGGTACGGATCGGTGCGCGCCTCGGCCGGCCGGTCCGCCGGCGCCGCGGGGTCCAGCCAGTCCCCGTACTGGAAGCCGCTCTCCCAGCGTCGGCTGGGGCCCGCGATGTCGACGATCTGGTCCACCCAGGCGGTCATGCTCGCGTACTGGCGCTCGAGCACGGACCGGTCGCCGAACTGCTGCCAGAGGACCCAGGGGACGATCACGGACGCGTCGCCCCAGGCAGCGGCCGGGGTGACGGACTTTCCCGCCCGCTCGAAGTCGATCCACGGCACGTACGCCGGCACCGTCCCGACCGCCCGCTGCTCCGCGGCGAGATCCTGCAACCAGGACGACAGCAGGCCGGCGCAGTCGAACAGGAAGGAGGCGGCCGGCGCGAAGACCTGTATGTCCCCCGTCCAGCCCAGCCGTTCGTCCCGCTGCGGGCAGTCCGTGGGCAGGCTGACGAAGTTGCCCCGCATGCCCCACACGATGTTCTCGTGGAGCTTGTTGAGTGAGGGGTCGGAGCACTCGAACCACCCGGTGCGACGCATGTCCGAGTGGGTGACGACGGCCGAGATGTCCTCGCGGGACAGCTCCCCCGGCCAGTTCCGCACCTCCACGTAGCGGAAGCCGTGGTACGTGAAGCGCGGCTCCCACTCCTCGCCGGCCTCGTCTCCCCGGAGCACGTACGTGTCCGTGGCCGCCGCGTCCCGCAGCGGCCGGGTGCACAACTCGCCGTCTTCGAGGACCTCCGCGTGCCGCACGGTCACCGTGTGCCCGGCGTCTCCCCGGACCCTGATCCGCACCGTGCCCGCCACGTTCTGGCCGAAGTCGACGATGACCTGGCCGCCGTCGGTCGGCAGGATCTCCGCGGGAGGAAGGACCTCGGTCTGGCGGATCGGCGGTCCCTCCGGACCGACGAGCCGCTCGGCCTCGAACGGCGCGACGGCAGCCGGTTGCCAGGCCGAGTCGTCGAAGCCCGGGGCGGACCATCCGTCCAGGCGGAGGCGGGCGTCGTACCACTCGCCGCCGTAGATCCCGGCACGGAGGACGGGCCCGCGGCTCGCCGTCCACGTGCCGTCGGTGACGATCCGCTCGGTCCGTCCGTCCGCCAGGCGGATCTCCAGCTGGGCGACCAGGCCCACCCGGTCCCCGTACACCTCGCTGATCCCCCCGAACGGACCGAGCGGGCCCCGGAACCAGCCGTCCGCCACCGCGGCGCCGAGGGCGTTCCGCCCGGGTCGAAGCAGTTCGGTCACGTCGGTCGTGACGTATGTCAGCCGGTGGTCGTAGCTCGTCCACCCCGGCGCGAGCACACTGTCGTCGACCCGGTGACCGTTGATCTCCACTTCGAACACGCCGTGCGCCGAGGCGTAGAGGCGCGCCGACTCGATCGTCGGACCCACCTCGAACTCCCGGCGGAACAACCAGGGGGGCCGGTCACCCGCGCCGGGCGCAGCCTCGTCGGCCACGATGAGCGAGGCCGACCAGTCCGCCGGGCGAAGCAGTCCGGCCTCGAGCACGGCGTCCGGTCCCCATCCGGTCGGCTCGTCGTCGTGCTCGCCCCACACGCGTACCCGGACCAGGCGGCGGTCGCGGGACTGGAGCGGCGCGAACGGCCAGCTGACGAAGGTGGACCGGGCCGCGGCCACCTTCCCGGTCGTCCATGAGCGGCCGGTCAGCGGATCGTCGGCGACGATCTCGTACGCCCCCTGGCGCCAACCGTCGCCCGCTCCGGTCGTCCAACTGACGCGAGGAGAGGGGTCGGTGATCCCCAGCGCCGCGTCCAGGTGGTTGAAGCGGACCGGGCCGACGCGGGCCGCTCCCGGCTGCGATGGCCTCATCCAGAACTCCCTCCTGGCACCCCGGTACGGCAGGCACCTTGAATCGTTTCAACCAGCGGACGCAATGCACTTCCGCGTAGGTCCAGAAGGTACCCATCGAAGGTCGGGAGGGGAAGGGGAAGCCGCGATCGTGGCCGGATCCGGCCCGGCGATCCTGTGCCGCCTCCGTCCGGCCACCCGCCGACCCGCCACGGGTGGCGGACGGCGGGCGTCGAGGTTCGCCTCGGCGGTCCCGGTCACCGCTGATTCCCGGAACCCGAGCGGGCGGAAACAGGCGCCGTGGTCGCCGGTCAACCTTTTCCGGCGTCCCAGGGTCTTCTTCTCGTCGATGATGCCCGTAGGGCTGGAGGGTGTACGTGACGGATGACGGCTTCCGCGAGTTCGTCGAGATCCGGTATGCGGATCTGCTGCGGACCGCGTACCTGCTGACCGGCTCACGGCACGCGGCCGAAGATCTGGTGCAGAACGCGCTGATGAAGGCGATGCGGCGGTGGCGGCACGTGGGCGAACCGATGGCGTACGTCCGCCGGATCATGGTCAACGAGCGGGTCAGCCTGTGGCACCGGTTCGGTTCCCGGGAGTTCCTGGCCGGAGTGACCGGCGCCTGGCGGCTGCACGCCGACCGGGGCCTGAGCCGGGACGTGGCGGACGACGTCGTGGTACGCGAGGAGGTGCGCGGCGCCCTGCACGGTCTGCCGCCCCGGATGCGGGCGGTGTTGGTGCTGCGCTACTGGGAGGACCTCACCGAGGCGCAGACCGCCCAGACGCTCGGTTGCTCGGTCGGCACGGTGAAGAGTCTCGCGTCCCGCGGGATCGCCCGGCTGCGGGCGGTGCTGCCGACGCCGTCGGCAGGATCGTCCCGGCCGGACGAGCCGACGCCACCGTCGAACGACCCGTCGCCGATCGTCGCGTTGCCCGCCGTGACCAGTTGGAGAGGTGCGAACGATGGCCAATGAGATCAAGGAGGCGTTGGCCCGGCTCGCCGAGCCAGTGGTCCCGCGCCCCGACCCGTATCACCGGTTGCTGGTCCGCGTCCGGCGGCGCCGGCAGCGGCGTACGGCAGTGGCTGGCGTGGCCGGCCTGGCGGCGGTGGCGGTGGCGCTGCCGATGTTCGGTTCGGCCGGCCCGTCGACAGGCACCGACGCCGCGTCGCCGCCACCTGCGATGGGGACGTACCAGCCGGCGAGCCGGGTCGACAAGCCGATGGTGCGGCGGTTGTTGGACTCGCCGACCCGGGGCAACCTCGCCGGCGACCAGGCCCTGGTCGCGGACATCGAGCGGCAGTACCGGTCGGCTCGCACCCAACTGCTGGTCGACCCGGCGCTGGACGAGGTGAAGGTGCTGCTCGCACACGACGCACCGGGTGCCCGGACGGTGGTGGTGGCCTTCCTGAACGACTCGCACGCATCGCTGCGTCACGGAATCGGTGATGCCGGTGCGTCCGTGCCGGAACTGCTGAACAAGACCGACACCCCGGACGAACCGCAGCCTCTGGAACCGATCGTCTTCCTCGGCCGGCAGTCTCCGGTGGACGGCCGCTATCTCACCGATCTCACCGTCGGGCTGGCACCGACCGGGTGCCGCGTCGAGACCTCCACCGACGGCCGGATCCAACCGGATGGATCGGTCGCCCGAAGCTGGCAGGCGCTGAGCACCGATGGGTTCGTGGTCCGGGGGGCGGGCCAGGTGGCCGAACGGTGGCGGTTCACCTGCGACGGCGTCGTGCGATACGCCGGTCCGGGCGGTGGTGGATCAGGCGTCGTGCGATACGCCGGTCCGGGCGGTGGTGGGCCGGGCACGGCCGGCCCGACGGAGAAGGCACCGCCGGCCTCCACCACCGGCGCACGCGGCCCAGCGGAAACGGCGCTCGCCGCCGCCGCCGTACGCGCACTGCAGGACACGATCGAGGGCCACGGGCTCGCCGGGCCAGCGCCCCGGGTGATCTGGAGCGCACGGTTACCCGACTGGGTTCCTGGCGCGCCGGCCGCCGCGCTGGTGAGTTCCTGCTCGGCTGACGGCGGGTGCGCCGCCCTGCTGATGGCCGATCCCGATGTGTCGCAGCAACCGGGGTCCGTGTCACCGGTCAACTACCGGACCGCCACCGGGCTTCCTGACCTGGTAGCCGTCCAGGTGCCGGGCGAGACAGGCGTGCTGGTCGTCGGTCCGGCCTCGGCGGTCCGCGCCGAGTTGCTCGACGGCAAGGGGCGCACGATCGCCAGCGGCCGGTTGGAAGCCGGTGCGGGCACGATACGCGCCGATCCCCGCCAGGTGGCCAGGGTGAACGTCCTCGACACCAGCGGCCGGATCCTGCGGACCGAGGCCACACCGGCTCTCGGCGCCGACCTCGGCCAGCTCGGTGAACCAACCGTCTGGGCCTGGTGACGACCGGTCCCACCGCCGGAGGGTCTCCGGCGGTGGGACCGGTTTCTCACTGGCCCGCTCAGCGGCCCCGGCATACGAGTTACGCGGCCGGGCCGGCCGGTGTCCACGGGTGAGTTCAGGCTGGGGCAGCTCAGCCGCAGTTGCCCCAGCTGTACCGGCCAGCGCCCTGCCAGCTGGTGAAGTACAGGACCTCGCCGCTGTACATGACGCACTTGTCACGGGCAGAGCGCTGGATCGCGGCGTAGTACTTGAAGTTTCCAGAGTCGTAGACCCAGGAGCCGCCCTCCACCCGGATCCCGGCGGAAACCCCGGTCGTCGAGCCGACGGCCACCCGCTTGATGGTGGCGACACAGTTGTACCCGGTGGCGCTGTTGTACATCAGGTAGACGTCGCCCACCTTGGTGCCGTCCGACGCGTAGATCGAGCGGTGGCCGTCACTGGCGTACGCCCACGAGCCCCCGAAGTCGTTGTTGCACGCCTGTGCCGCGGTGAACGGATTCGTCGCAGCCTGAGCGGGCGAAGCGAGCCCCACCGCCGCGACGGTGGCGGAGATGATCGAGATGGTCAGTCGTCGCACTAGTCCACGCACACGGTCCCCCAAATGCTCCGGCGCCAAGATCGCGCATGAACGGCCATGATCCCACAGTGGATCATCATCACGATCCGGAGCAGCGCGGGCAGCATGTCCCGAAGAGCATCGCGACGAGCGGCCTGCGGGCGGTCAGGGCGGGGACGCGCCTGCGGATATCCGTTTCCCGTCGGTGAGACCATGCTGGCGTGAACAAGATCCCCACGCTGTTTCGCCGCGACCCGGACGACCGCAAGCGCGTCCTGCCCGCGGCCAACCCTGCCTGCCAGTGGGTCCTCGACGGCGAGGGAACGCCGACGCGCAAGTACGACGGCACCTGCGTGATGCTCGACGAGGATGGCACCTGGTGGGCACGGCGCGAGGTACGGCCCGGCCGGACGCGGCCGCCCGGCTACCGGCCGGTGATGACGGACGAGGTCACGGGCAAGACCGTGGGTTGGGAACCGGTCGAGCAGTCGCCGTACGCGAGGTACCACGCCGAGGCCCTCGCCGGCCCGCCCGAACGACGCCGATCCGGCACCTACGAGCTGATCGGTCCGAAGATCAACGGGAACCCCGAGGGCGTGCGGGCCCACGAGCTCGTACCGCACGACGACGCGGAGAAGCTGAACGTGCCGCGCGACCTGGACGGCCTGCGTGACTGGCTGCTGGCGCACCCTCAGTACGAGGGCATCGTCTGGCACCATCCGGACGGCCGGAGGGCGAAGTTGAAGCACCGCGACTTCGCCTGAGCCGGTGACCGTACGCCGTCACCTGGACCAGGAATCCAACCGACGGCTGGCCCGGGTGGGTACGAGCGCCCGCGTGCCGCCTCAGCCGTGGCCTGGGCAGGCCCTCTCAGGCCCTGACGCCGGGTGCCTCGGGCGGCGGCAGCGGCAGCTCGACGGCGGCCACCGCCCCCACCCGCACGGCGGAGTGCGCTGGCGGCAGCTTCTCGGCCCGCGGCGAGCGGCTGTGCACCCGACCCCGGCCGGTCGGGTCCGGCCGCCTGCTCACCTCGCAGGTCACCATCCGGATCGGCGGAGGCGGCGCGGTGAACCGGCCGACACCCCAGCGCACCCAGAGCGGGATCCGCCCCGCGTCGGCCTCGGCGAGCAGTTTCTCCCAGGTGCGGCGGCGCGTACCGTGATCGACCTCGACGACGACCGGCGGCCCGTCCGGGCGGGCACAGGCCACGTCGAGCACCGACTGCTGTGCGGACATCGGCGGCGGCAGCGGCAGCACGCTGGGCGCCCGCCGGTAGACCCGCCAGCCCTGCTGTCCCGCCCAGTCGACCACCGCGTCGATCAGCCGGGCGGTGACCTGCTCCGTGGTCAGGTCGGTGAAGGTGACCTCGTCGAGCCCGTCAGCCAGCGACGCCGCCAACCGCTCCCCGTCCTCACCGACCACCACCGCCGCAGGGTAACCGCGCGACCAGCCGTCCGCGCCGGCGGGGCAGCACGAGAACGAGCGCGAGGACGGCCGGCGCGCCGGACATGCGCGTGGCGGTCACGGCGCGGACACCGTCGAGGTGCCACTGCGACTCGTACCGCTCCTCCGACGCGTGGATGATGGCTGCTGTGAGCCACGTGCACTCCATACCGGTGCCGGTTCATCCCGAGCCGTGCGCGACGATCGCCAGCCTCCCGCATCCGCGGCTGCGGCCGTATGTCGTGGGTTACGGGGTCTTCCGCTCAGGTTCGGGAGCAGCCGTACGGCACCGGGTCCTGCCGATGAACCTGGCCACGATGATCGTCGACTTCGCCGGGCCGAGCAGGGTGATCACCGGGCCCCGAAGTGACCCGGTCGTCCACGAGCAGACCGCGTGGGGGGACGGCGTCTCCGTCGGCCTGACGCCGGCCGGGGTGGCCGCGCTCCTCGGCGTGCCGATGCGGGAGGTGGCAGGCGGCACCTTCGGGCTGGCGGACATCCTCGGCCACCGCGAGGCGGAGCTGGCCGAGCGGCTTGGGCAGGCACCGGACCGGCCGACGTGGTTCGCGTTGCTGGATGACTTCCTGACCGCGCGGCTTGCCGGGGACGCGCAGCCGGACGGGCTGACGACGCATGCCTGGCGGCGACTCCAGCAGTCGGCGAATCGGCTCCGGATCAGCGCGGTGGCCGACGAACTGGGCGTGAGCCGGCGCACTCTTGAGCTTCGGTTCCAGCGACAGATCGGTCTGTCGCCCGGAACCGTCGCCAGGATCGCTCGCTTCCAGCGCGCCCTGCACATGCTCACCCGGTCCGCCGGCCTGCCGCAGACGGCCATCGACTGCGGTTACGCCGACCAGCCGCACTTCAACCGGGAGGTCCGCGCGATGTCCGGCCTGACGCCGACCGAGCTGTGCGCATTCTTTCAAGACCAGGGAGCTCGCCCCCGGCTAGCGTCCCGGCATGAGTCTCACCGGTAAGACCGCACTCGTGACCGGCGGTTCGCGGGGAATCGGGCGGGCGATCGTGCGTCGACTCGTTCGCGAAGGCGCAACGGTCGTGTTCACGTACAAGGACAACCGCGCGGCGGCCGACGACCTCGTCAGCCAACTCGCCGGCACGATCGCCGTCCGCGCCGACCAGGAAGACCTCCGCAACCTCTCGGCCATGTTCGAGCCGGTCCGTGACGGCCTGGACATTCTCGTCAACAACGCCGCTGTCAACCCCCGAGCGCTGATCGCGGACATCACCGAGGACGAGTTCGACCGAGTCCTGACGGTCAACACCAAATTCCCCGTGCTGGCCATGCGCGAAGCGGCGCCCGTGCTGCGCGACAAGGGCCGCATCATCAACATCTCCACCCTCAACACCGTGGTGCCGGCGCCCGGTCACTCTCTCTATTGCGCCAGCAAATCCGCGCTCGAACAGTTCACCGCGGTCGCCGCCCGGGAGCTCGGCGGCCGTGGCATCACGGTCAACACGATCTCGCCCGGCGCGACCGAGACCGACCTGCTGCACGCCGCCAATCCCCCGGAGGCCCTGGCCCAGACCGCCGCCGTCACCGCGTTGCAACGGCTCGGCCAGCCCGACGACATCGCGGCCGTGGTCGCCTTCCTCGCCGGGCCCGACGCGCAGTGGATCACCGGTCAGAACATCCGTGCGACGGGCGGGCTGCTCGTCTGAGCCGCACAGAACATCAACGCCGACCACTGGCCCACCCACGGGGTGACGGCCCGGGCTCGGCCCCGTCGGCACATTCTCACTTGACCTGAACCTTCCTCGAGGTCCTAGGTTCTCGGCATGAGCATGGAAGTCACCGCGTGGATGTCCCTGCACCACACGATGCATCAGCGCGACCAGCGTCCCTTCTCGAAGGCGACCCTCAAGCGGATCGCCGGCTTCGCGCGCCCCCACCGCCGCCTGCTCGCCTGGTTCCTGGCGTGCAGCATCGTGGTCGCGGTGCTGACCGTGGCCGCGCCGGTGCTGGCCGGCCGGGTGGTCGACGCGATCGTGTCCGGCACCGGTGCCTCGACGGTGCTGTGGCTGGCGCTCGGGATCGCCCTGATCGCGCTCGCCGAGGCCGGGCTGGGCCTGCTCACCCGCTACCAGTCGGCCCGGATCGGTGAGGGCCTCATCGTCGACCTGCGGACCGCCGTCTTCGACCACGTCCAGCGGATGCCGGTCGCGTTCTTCACCCGGACCCGCACCGGAGCGCTGGTGTCGCGGCTCAACAACGACGTCATCGGGGCGCAGCAGGCGTTCAGCGACACGCTCTCCGGTGTGGTCGGCAACATCGTGACGCTACTCCTCACGCTCGCGGTGATGCTGACCTTCTCCTGGCAGATCACCCTGCTGGCGTTGGTGCTGCTGCCCGTCTTCGTGCTGCCCGCCCGGCGGATGGGCCGCAAGCTGGCCCGGCTCGAACGGGAGGCGGCCGAGCTCAACGCGGCGATGAGCAACCGGATGACCGAGAAGTTCTCCGCCGCCGGCGCCACCCTGGTGAAGCTCTACGGGCGTCCGGCGGAGGAGTCCGCCGAGTTCGCCGTCCGCGCGCGGCGCGTCCGCGACATCGGCGTCCGCACGGCCATGCTCCAGATGGTCTTCATCACGGCACTCACGGTGGTCGGGTCCCTCGCGCTGGCTCTGGTGTACGGCCTGGGTGGCGTGTACGCCGTCCGCGGGCAACTCGACGCCGGTGCGGTCGTCGCGCTGGCCCTGCTGCTGTCCCGGCTGTACGCCCCGCTGACCGCACTGGCCAGCGCCCGGGTGGAGGTCATGAGCGCCCTGGTCAGCTTCGAGCGGGTCTTCGAGATCCTGGACCTCAAGCCGCTGATCGAGGACAAGCCGACCGCACGGTCACTCCCCGACGGGCCGGTGACGATCGAGTTCGACGACGTCCGCTTCGGCTACCCGTCGGCGGACAAGGTCTCGCTGGCCTCGCTGGAGGACGTGGCGAAACTCGACGACCGCGGCGGCGATGAGGTGCTGCACGGAGTCTCGTTCCGCGCCGAGCCCGGGCAGATGGTCGCCCTGGTCGGCTCGTCGGGCGCGGGCAAGTCCACCATCGCCCAGTTGCTGCCGCGGCTCTACGACGTGGAGGAGGGCGCCGTCCGACTCTCCGGTTGGGACGTCCGGGACCTGACCGGCGACACGATCCGGGACGCTCTGGGCGTGGTCACCCAGGACGGTCACCTGCTGCACGACACCATCCGCGCCAACCTCCGCTACGCCCGCCCGGAGGCGACCGAGGACGACCTGTGGGACGTGCTGCACCGGGCGCGGCTGGCCGACGTCGTCCGGGCACTGCCGGACGGCCTGGACACGGTGGTCGGCGAGCGGGGGTACCGCCTCTCCGGTGGCGAACGCCAGCGGCTCACCATCGCCCGGCTACTGCTGTCGCGCCCCCGTGTGGTGATCCTCGACGAGGCCACCGCACACCTCGACGCCACGTCCGAGGCGGCCGTGCAGGCGGCGCTGGGCGAGGCGTTGACCGGCCGGACCAGCGTGGTCATCGCGCACCGGCTGTCCACGATCCGCTCCGCCGACCAGATCCTGGTCCTCGAGGACGGCCGCATCGTGGAACGCGGCCGGCATCCCGACCTGCTCGCTCGCGGCGGCCGGTACGCCGAGCTGTACCGCACCCAGTTCGATCAGCCGGCGCCGGCCGCGGCGGGAACGTGACCGGGGCCGGCCGGCGGCCTGGCCGCTGACGCGCGGGCTGGTTGCGCGAGGCACCGGCCAGGTGACGACCCGTCAGGTCAGGGCCGGTGCGGCGGCGGACCCGGTCAACGTGGCCCGCCGCCGCTCGACCTCGACGGCCAGCGAATCGGGATCGCAGCCGGCGAGGTGATCGCGGATCAGCAGATGGACGAAGCGGTACTCGCCATCGACCTTGGTCAGCAGGCTGCGGTCGACGGCGAGACGGAGGTACCTGCGTCGCCACGGGTCGGGCTCCCCCGCAACCGCCATGCACATCCGGGCGTACCCGCTGTCGGCCAGCAGCGCTCCGACGCTCGCCGGCCAGAGAGCGAAGAGCGCGCCCGCGAACCAGCCGGCGAGCGGAGACCAGAATGGCGCCGCCCATCCCGGCGCCACCAGCAGCGCCACCGGGACGGCCGCCGCCACGTGCGCTGCCAGGCAGGAAGCCGCCACCCAGGTCAGCCGGCACCTGCGCGGCTCGATCGACTCGGCTTCGGGAGTGCCGACGGCGGGCTCCAACTCGGTGAACCACATGAGCCCGGCCACCACGGTCAGCCAGGCGGGCACCCCGGCGGCCCAACCGACCAGCGCGGCCTCGGAGAGCCCGAAGACAGCGATCGGCGGTACGGCCAGCGCCGGACCGAACAAGGTCCACAAAACCCTGCGTCGCCGCCTTCCCTTCAGGAGCACGCTCACCACGCCGAGTACGGCGGTCTGACCGACTCCGATGGCGACCACCGTGACGGCGAGCGTGAGCCGGGACTGGTCGGCGACGAGCCGCGCGAGCCACCACAGCAGCAGGAAGACAGCGACATTGCCCGCCGCCACCGCCACCCACCAGGTCGTCAGCGGCAGCCATCGAGGCGCCACCGGGCCCGACAGGGCCCGTCTGGTGTAAGTGGTGATCATCCAGACGATGCCACCGATGGTCATGGCGCTGAGCAGCCCGGAGAGCAGGCTCGTCTGCGAGGTCAGAGCGACGAGGCTCGCCACCGCGCAGGAACCTCCCGTGGCCGGCCCCACCCAGTCCCGGCTGGCAGCACGAACGACCGGGGTGACGACGTGCGGAACGTTCGCCGGGCTGAGAGCTGGCACCGTGACCCCGGAGTTGAGCTCGGTGGCGGCGACCGCGAGGGTGCGCACAGCACGCAGGGCACGGCCAGGATCCACCGTGCCGGCTCCCCGGCGGGCGAGGACCTCCACCAGGTAGGCGTCGAACAGCAGACTTCGTCTCGTGAGCGGATCCTGTTCACCGGTCAGCACCTCGACCGGCCGAGCACCGTAGGCGAGGGCCATGATGTGCAGCATGAGCGGCGAGGTCAGCAGTTCCCACAGTTCGGGGTCCTCGCGCAGGGCGTCGAGCACGCCGTTGAGCCAGGGGCTGATCGCGGTAAAGAAATCCACCACCTGTTCCTCGTTGAGCGGCCGGATCAGCACCGCCCCCTGCAGGCACAGGCGGGCCGACAGGATCTCGTAGTCGGCGATGCGGCTGCAGACGGCCAGCCGGGTGACGCCCCGCTGCTCCTGAAGCCCGTTGATCTCGGCCACACACCGGGCCCGGTCGGCGTCGCGGACCTCATCGAGGCCGTCCAGCAGCAGGATCAACCGATCGGTCTCCAGCCAGACGCGGCCCACCTTCTCCGGGATTCGGTACCGCTGGCGAAGACTGTCCAGCAGCCACTCGACGAAGTCCCGCGGGCCGCTGTCCCGGGCCCCCGCGAACGGCAGGATACGCGGCCGGGACCGCGACCAGTCGGCGAGATCGACCACGACGGGTATCGGGGCCCTGACGTCCGCCGGAGACGATCGAGCCTGTTCGACCAGGGCCCTGGCCAGATCGAGCACCTGGGTCGTCTTGCCCGCGCCGGGCGCTCCGAGGATGAGCATCGACTCGCCCATCTCGTCGAACACACCCAGGATGTCGTCGTCAATCCGAAGGTGGTGTTCGCTCCCGCTGACCCGCTGTACCAGATTCGTGGGCGGCAACACGGCGGTCGGCTGCTCGTCCAGCGCCAGCGCCACCCGCACCTGCTCGGCCAGCGACCCGCGCATCCGCAGCTCGACATAGCGCTGCACCTGGTCGAGGGCGTGGGTGTCGTTGCGGGGATCGTCGGGATGGCGCGTCGAGATCCGGTAGGCCGGGGACCTGCGGGTCCACGCCTCGATGGCGACCACGCTCGCGATGCCCGCGATCGCGGCAGGCCAGAGCCAGTCACCGACCGGCTTCAGCCATGCCGGGAAACTGCCCCCGGTCTCGACGTTCACGGCCGTCGGGACGATGACCGCGAGGACGATCGTGGTGACGGTGATCTGGAGTACCCGCAGCAACCCACCCATCCCATCTGAGCACCGCACGACCGGACACCGCGATTCTGTCACCGACCGTCTACTGTGAGCGTTCCCCCATCCGGTCCCTCGATCGCCGGCGGGGCCTGCTCGGCCGACAGCACCGCGAGCAGGCCGACCGGCCGGATGTTCTCCCGTCCAGGTGCGGAAGGTTAGGCTTCGGCGCATGTCGAGGTGGCGATGGCCTGGCCGGGTGGCGGACACGGCCGTGGTGCTCGCCACCGGTTCGGTCGCCCTCGTCGGCCTGGTGGTGCAGTCGCGCGGCATCGACACCGCCGCCGAGTGGGCGGCGCTGCTGGCCGTGCTGGCCTCCTCCGCCGCGCTGTACGTCCGCCGCCGCCATCCGGTGCCCGTGGGCGTGGTGGCGCTGGTCGCCGTCGGCGCGTACGGAGCGTTGCTGCACCGGCCCGGGCCGATCATGCTGGTGTTCGTCGTGGCGCTCTACACCGTCGTCGACGAGGGGCACCTCGCGGTCGCCATCGGGCTCGGTCTCGGCTCGGTGGTCGCGTTCGCCGTCGCGGACAGCTACCACCGGACAGCGAACAGCGCGAACGGGGCGACGCTGCTGCACGCCGGTTGGCTCATCGCGGTCATCGTCGGCGTGACCCGCAACCGCCGGGCCTACCTCGCCGAGGCACAGGCCCGGGCGCGGTCCGCCGAGCAGCGGATGGAGGAGGAGGCCCGGCGCCGGGCCACCGAGGAACGGCTGCGCATCGCCCGCGAGCTGCACGACGTCCTCGGCCACCACCTCTCGCTGATCAACGTGCAGGCCAGCGCCGCGCTGCACCGCCCGGACCCCACCCGGTCCGCGCAGGCGCTCACCGCGATCAAACAGACGAGCAAGGAGACGCTGCGCGAGTTGCGCACGACTCTCGGAATACTGCGCCAGGAGGGGGAGGCGCCCACCGCGCCCGCACCCGGCCTGAACCTCCTCTACGAGTTGGTCACGGCGGCCGGGCGGTCCGGGTTGGAGATCCGCACCGAGCTGACCGAGACCCGGCCGCTGCCGCCGGAGGTCGACCTGGCGGCGTACCGGATCGTCCAGGAGGCGCTCACCAACGTGACCCGGCACGCGGGCGCGACCGCCGCGGTGATCCGGGTCCGGCCCGACCGCGACGACGTGCTGGTGGAGGTCGAGGACGACGGCACCGGCGCACCGGGCCCGCCCGGCAACGGAATCCTCGGCATGGGCGAGCGGGCGCGGGCGTTGGGCGGTTCGCTGACCACGGGCCCCCGGCCGGCTGGCGGCTTCCGGGTGCGCGCCCGCCTTCCGCTGCGGCCCGGCCCGGTGCCGGCGGGAGCGCCGGCGCCGCGATCGGCGCCGGGAGGCGCGGCGTGATCCGGGTACTGCTCGCCGACGACCAGACCCTGGTTCGCGCCGGGTTCCGGTCCATCCTGGACGGCGAGGAAGGCATCGAGGTGGTCGGCGAGGCCGCCGACGGCGCCGAGGCGGTGCGGCTCGCCCGGCAGCTACGGCCCGACGTCGTGCTCATGGACATCCGGATGCCTGTGCTGGACGGCCTGGCCGCCACCCGGGAGATCGCCGCGAAATCCGACGTCCGCGTGATCATCCTGACCACGTTCGACCTGGACGACTACGTCTACGGCGCGCTGCGGGCCGGCGCGAGCGGCTTCCTGGTCAAGGACACCGAGCCGGCGGAGCTGATCCACGGGGTGCGGGTGGTGGCGCGCGGTGACGCGCTCATCGCGCCGTCGATCACCCGCCGGTTGATCTCCGAGTTCACCGCCCGGGCCGTGCATCCCGACCCGGGGCCGCGGCTGAGCGCGCTCACCGAGCGCGAGCGTGAGGTGATGGCGCTGGTCGCCGCCGGCCTGTCCAACGACGAGATCGCGGCGCGGCTGGTGCTGAGCCCGGCCACCGCGAAGACGCACGTCAGCCGGATCATGACCAAGACCCAGGTCCGCGACCGGGCCCAGTTGGTGATCCTCGCGTACGAGTCCGGCCTGACCGTCCCCGGCTGGCTCGCCCGCTCCTGACACCAGCCCGGTGCACGCCGGGAGCGGGTTCATGGGGCCACGGGTAGCTGACCGGTCCTGATCACAACGGAAGCCCGGGGAGACAACCGCGGCGGTACGGCGCCCCGACCGCGTACAACCCGAGTGGTACGGCCATCGGCAACTCCGGCATGACGACTCGTGACCACGCTGGTACATACGCTGCCGCCTGTACCCGTCACGCGACCGAAGGAATCCTCGATGTCCATCCGCCACTTGCTTGCCGCCGCCGCAGCCGCCCTGGTCGGGGCGGTCGGACTTGCCGCACCGGCGGCCGCGCACGTCTCGACCCAGCCGATCGCCGCCAGTGCCTACACCATGAGCGCCGGGCGACTCGGGGCCACCGTGGCCGCCCTGCTGGGGCTGGCCGGCGCGCTCATCGGCGGGTTCGCTCTGGCCCGCCCCACCAGTCGTATCGGCACCGGCAACGGACGAGGCGGAGCCACCGTGGCCCTGGTGGCGGGGCTGATCGGCATCGGCCTTGGTGGACTGGTCGTGGCGACCGCCGACAGCGGCATCGGCACCGGCAACGGACGAGGCGGAGCCTACGTGGCTCTCCTGGTGGGGCTGATCAGCACCGTCCTCGGTGGGCTGGCCATGGCCCGCGCCCGTCGCACCGGCTGACCGGCTGCCCCGGTCGGTCGCGGCAGCGCCGTCCCGCCTACCGGTCGTGTCGGCCGGTAGGCGGGTGGCTGTCTTCCCCATCCTCCTGGCCGGCCTGCTGAGCCGGGTGGGACGCGAAGGCGCTGTGGCGAGCCGACGGCGTCGATCAGCAGTTGTCCGGATCCGACGCTGTCGGATCGCCGAGTTGCAACCGCTCGCGCAGCCGCCGCGCTTCGCGACCGCGGTACACCCGCAGGACGCTTTCCAGCGTGTCGCGTACGTGCGGATCGGGGTGATCGGCCAGGTATGCCAGCTCCTCGGCCCCGCCGCGCCGGCCCCGGCCCAGCTCGCCGAGCACGTCGATGATCTCGTCGGCGCTGCTCGCCGTACGCAACCGCGTCATCAGCTCATCTTTCGGCCTGGGCGGCTCGTCGTAAGGGAACCGACGGCGCAACCTGGCCACCTTGTACCCGCCGCGCGGCAGACAGGAAGGGCATGGGCAGGGCCGCCGGCCGTGGGCTGCCGGCAGGTACCGCCAACCGACTCCCTGCGGAACGTCACGGATCCGTCGTACCTCGGCTCTGGTGATCGCGCGGGACACGAACACCTCGTAGCCGCGCGGATCGTCGAGTTCGCGCACGGCCGCGACGGCCTGCGCAGCCGTGGCCTCGCGCGGTGGGGTGCCGTAACGCCCGACCGTCACCGGCTCGTCGTCGGGCAGCCGCAGATGCACCGCGACCAGCACGCCCGAGTGCCAGCGCCGCAGCTCACGAACCCACTGGTGGGTGAGGGTGAACGACGGCAGCACCGGCATGCAGTACACGCCCCGTCCGCCGGCCCGCCCGTGGCTGCGCGCGGCGATTCCCGAGCGCGCGATGCGTCGAGCCGACCTCGCCGGGGTGATGTGCACGAACTCCGCCATTGCCGGGGATGGTAGCTGGCCGGCGGCGAGTGACGGTCACGATTTTCGGGCGCTCCACGCGCTCGGGGCGACCGACGACGCACTCATCGCGCGCTAGAGGGCGTTGTCAGGCGCGCTCGGTAGCGAGACGCACGGCGAAGGCGATCAGGACGACGCCCGTGACGCGGTCGAGGGCCCGTCGTACGCGGGGGCGCTCGAGCAGCGCACGTGCTCGGTTGAGCGCGTACGCGTACCCGCTGAGCCAGCCGAGGGTCAAGACCGCGTGAATCAGCACCAGGGCCCCGAGTCCCCAGGCACCGAGTGACGGCGGCGCGAGGGTGGGCAGCAGCGCCGTGTAGAAGACCGCGATCTTCGGGTTCAACAGGTTGGTGGCGAGGCCCGTCAGGAAGGGCCTGCCTTTCGTGGGGGCGGCGCTGGCCACGGCGCTGTCGTCCTTGCCGCGGCGTAGGGCCTGGAAGCCCAGGAAGAGCAGGTAGGCGACGCCCACCACCTTCACGACGAGATACGCCCCCGGGGAGGCCGTGAGAAGGGCGGTGAGGCCGAGCACCGCCAGGCTTCCCCAGACAAGAAGCCCGCAGACCACGCCCACCCCGGCGCGCAGGGCTTCACTTCGGCCGCCCACCAGAGCGCGGCGCGTCACCACCGCCATGTCCGGCCCCGGAACGAGGGTCAGCAGCCCGAGAACCCCAGCGGCAGCCAGCAGGTGAAGAACCATGACGCCAGTGTGAAGCAGACGACCGGGTGATCGGCAAAGGCCCTCGGCCTCGCGGCGTGGGTCGTACGGCACGAACCGCACCGGCGGTCAGCGCTGCACTTTTACGGGAAAGGGAAGCACCTGCTCCCCTCCACCCTCAACATATATCGCACCAGGGGACTTGCGGCAAGACCAGGATCGTGCCGCAGAATGGCCGGCCGAGCCCCGGAAACCTGTCAAATGGGAGTGGCGAAAATGCGTACGTTGTTGTCGACGATCAGGTCACGCGCGAATGCGTTTCATACTGATGCACCTGGCCTTCACCCCGGCAGAACTCGATTACCCGGCCAGCAGCACATCCGGCGACCGGCCACCGCACTCGGCTCCCCATCGACAGCTACCTCAGATCGGAGCTGATGACGTGAACCCGCTGACCACCAGCGCGTTCGACCTTCCCGAACGCCTCTCCCCCAAGGCCGACCCGAGGCTGATCGCCGGCGACGAGCAGCACTTCGCGGCCCTCGCGGCGAGCCTCGAGCAATTGGCTGCCGACCTGTCCGACCGCCTCGATACCGAGCGCAAGGCGCCCGGCGGCAAGGGCCAGCGGGCGCTGGACCGGGACCAGGAGATCCGCCGGCTGACCGCTCGCCTGCGTGCCCTGCGTCGCTTCGGTCTGGACCTGTGCCTCGGACGCATGGTCAGCGCGGACAACCCCGAGCCCGTGTACGTCGGACGACGTGGCCTCACGGACAGCGCGGGTCGTCGGCTGTTGCTCGACTGGCGCTCCCCCGCGGCCGAGCCGTTCTTCGGAGCGACCCACGCCAACCCGATGGGGCTGGCAAGCCGCCGCAGATACCGCTGGACCCGCGGCCGGATCACCGACTACTGGGACGAGGTGTTCACCCCGGACGGGTTCGAAGGGCACGCCGCGCTCGACGACCAGTCCGCCTTCATCGCGAGCCTGGGCGGCAGCCGGTCGGCCCGGATGCGGGACGTGCTGAGCACCATCCAGGCCGACCAGGACGCCATCATCCGCGCGGGATCCCGCGGCGCTCTCGTCGTCGACGGCGGTCCGGGTACGGGGAAGACCGTGGTCGCTCTGCACCGCACCGCCTACCTCCGCTACTCCGACCCTCGCCTCGGTCACCGCCGAGGCGGCGTGCTGTTCGTCGGTCCGCACCAGCCCTACCTGGCCTACGTCGCCGACGTCCTCCCCAACCTCGGCGAGGAGGACGTGCAGATGTGCACCGTGCGGGATTTCGTCGCCGAGGGAGCCGCAGCGGCGACCGAGACCGACCCGGACGTGGCCCTCCTGAAGTCGTCCGCGGACCTGGTGAAGGCGATCGAGACGGCCGTCAGGTTCTACGAGGAGCCGCCCACCAAGGGGATGACGGTCACGACCGACGAGTCCGAGATCTGGCTGAGCGCCGACGACTGGGCCGAGGCGTTCGAGGCGCCGGATCCCGGTACCCCGCACAACGAGGCGCGCGACGAGATCTGGGAGGAGCTGCTCACGATCCTGACGGACAAGTACGACGGCGACGAACCGGCGGACCTGGTCCGCAGGTCGCTGTTGCGGAACAGGGAACTGCTCACGGCCTTCAACCGCGCGTGGCCGCTGCTCGAAGCGGCTGACCTCGTAGGAGACCTGTGGTCGGTACCCGCCTACCTGCGCAAGTGCGCTCCCTGGCTCAGCCTCGACGACGTTCGGAAGCTGCAGCGCAAGGACGCCCAGGCCTGGACGGTGTCCGACCTGCCGCTCCTGGACGCGGCACGGCGGCGGCTCGGCGACCCGGAGGCGTCCCGGCGTCGGCGCCGGCCCGACGCCGCTGCCGCCGTCGAACGCGAGCAGATGGCCAGGGTCGTCGACGACCTGATCGAGGCCAACGCCTACGACGACGGCGAAGGTCTGCTGACGATGCTGCACCAACAGGACCTCCGGGACGCCCTGATCGACGGGATCGCGTCGCCCGACAGCGACCCGGACCTGCTGGCCGGCCCGTTCGCGCACATCGTCGTGGACGAGGCTCAGGAACTGACCGACGCCGAGTGGCAGATGCTGTTGCTGCGCTGCCCGTCCCGGAGCTTCACCATCGTCGGGGACCGCGCCCAGGCCAGGCACGGGTTCACGGAGTCGTGGCAGGAACGGCTCGAGCGGATCGGGCTCGACCGGATCAACCTGGCCTCCCTGAGCATCAACTACCGGACGCCGGAAGAGGTCATGGCGGAAGCCGAACCGGTCATCCGGGCCGTGCTCCCGGACGCCAACGTGCCGACCTCCATCCGCAGCAGTAACGTCCCCGTCGTGCACGGATCGACGTCGGACCTGGGCTCGATCCTCGACACGTGGCTCACCGCGCACGCCGACGGGATCGCCTGCGTCATCGGCGATCCCACACTCCAGGCGACGTCCCGCGTCCGGTCGCTGACCCCGGAGCTGTCGAAGGGGCTGGAGTTCGACCTGGTCGTCCTCGTCGAGCCAGAGGCGTTCGGCGAAGGCATCGAAGGAGGGGTCGACCGCTATGTCGCGATGACCCGAGCGACGCAACAACTCGTCATCCTCACGAGATCCTGACGACGTGGTCGCCGCCCGGGCGGTACCGCTGATCGAGGGCGGGCCGGACGGGCGCGGGGCCGGTGTCCGCTCGCGGCTCAACCGCCGGTCCGGCCCGCCCCGGCGCCAGCCGCGCGACTCGCCCCGACGCCGGCCATCCCGCCCGGTCTGCCAGCGGGCCGCGCGCACACGCCGTGCAGGCGGCGCGCGACCGTCTCCGCGACCTGGCGGAAGGCGAGGACGGCGGCACGGCGGTCGTGCCGTCGGGCGGCCGCGACAAAGGGCACCGGGGCGACCTCGGACAGTTCCACGAAGCGCAGCTCCCCCAGGGGCGAGAGCCCGCGAGCCGTGCGGGGACCCACGGCCACCACCGACGGGTCCTGGAGGATCAGGTACGCCATCTCCGCCGGCGAGGTGACCGTCACCCCGCGCTGCGGCGGCGGGCAGCCGTCGCGGTAGTCGTTGAGCAGCCAGTAGTCGCGGATCCTCGGCACGTCCTCGATGCGGGGCATGGCCAGTCCGAGCACATCCGCCAGCGACACCGCCGCCCCGGCGTCGGCCAGGGGATGCCGCGCGCTCAGCGCGAGGACGCGGGGCTCGGCGACCAACACGGTCCAGTCGTGCCGTTCGGGGTCCAGCGGCAGCCGAGTGAGCGCCACGTCGATCCGATCCTCGAGCAGGGCGGTGTACAGCCCGCCCACGGTCAGTTCGCGCAGGACCAGCCGCACCTCGGGGGCCGCCCCCTGCCAGGCGGGCAGGATCGACGCGATGAGGTCGCCGGCCCCGCCGACGCTGAAGCCGACACGTAGCGTGCCGCCGCCGGCGCCGACGGTGTCCCGGGCCGCCCGTACGCCGTCGGCGACCCCGACCACGGCCCGTTGGGCCGGTTCGAGCAGCGCGGTGCCGGCCTCGGTGAGCCGTACGCCCGCCGGGTCCCGGTGGAACAGCGGCGCGCCCACCGACCGCTCCAGGGCGCGGATCTGCTGGCTCAGCGTCGGCTGACTGACGTGCAGCAGCGCGGCGGCGCGGGTGAAGGACCGCTCCTCGGCGACGGCGAGGAAGTACCGGAGTTGACGTAGTTCCACCATGACGATCCCCTCTGCCCGCCCCCGGGCATCGACGATCAAAAGATCTACCACCACTCATAGGTCCGCCCTATGGCCCATCGGTGTCGCGTCTTGGACACCCTCCCGCCCCGGCCGAAGAATCTGCAGGTGGCGGTACCCGGAACATCCCGGGGACACCGCCGCCTGTCACATCGGCGACGAACGACGACCGGCCGCGACCACCGGGCCGGCACGAAAGGGGTTCCCATGAACGCAGCACCGGCCCGTGTCACCCGGGCGGCCGTGACCGCCGTCACCATGCTGGCCGCCTCCCTCGGTGTGGTGGCGCTCGGCGCCACTCCGGCGGCGGCCGGAACGCTGGACAAGTACACCGTCACCAAGTCGTCGAGCAGCTTCGACGGTGGCTGTGTGGCGGAGGCGACCGTGAGCTACTGGCCCGGCACCGACACCGCGACGTTCACCACCACGGTCCGGAACCCGTACCTGTTCGCGGCGTGCCGGGTGAACACCAACCTGTACATCCAGGGCACCTCGACCCAGTGGAACAGCGCCGTGCACTACGCGATGGCGTGCGCGATCACCGACACGAGCTGCTCGTCCACCCAGACCAGGAGCGGCACCTACTACTCCGCCACGCCGAGCCTGACGGCGTACGTGGACAGCGTCAACGACGCGCTGGAGGCGATGGGCCAGGATCGGTCGTTCACCCGCAAGAAGGCGGTCGAGTCGATCTCGATCGAGTTCAGCAAGGCGGGCTGACGCGGCGACGGGGCGGCCGGCGCCCACGCAGGCGCCGGCCGCCCGTTGCGTCACGGGACGGGTCGGCACGGCACCGGACCGCCCGCGCAGTTCGACTGGTTCAGCGGCGGATGCGGTAGCGGATGTGGGTGGCCGCAGCCCACACGTCATCCAACCCCTGGCGCGGTCCACCACCGGTCCGAGCTTCGCACGACGCGTCAGGAACAGCTCGACCAACAGTGCTCACGTGGCGTTCCCGCCGGGCGGCACAGAGGTGACGTCGTCGGGGGTGGGCCGTCGTCGGTGCGGTCGGTGGCCGGCAGCCAGCACACGAAGGTACTGCCGGCGCCGGGCCGGGAAAACAGCGCCGCGTGCCCGCCGTGCGACTCGACGATCTGCCGTACGATCGCCAGACCCAACCCGGTGCGCCGGTGGCCGGACGGGTCAGGGAGATTCTCCCCGCGCCAGAACCGGTCGAAGACCCGGGCCTGGTCGGTCTCGGCGATGCCGGGCCCCTCGTCGGCGACCGCCACCCACAGCCAGCCGCCGACCCGCCCTGTTCCGATGGTGATGGCGCCGCCCGGCGGGGAGAGGCGTACGGCGTTGGACAGCAGGTTGCCGACGGCACGGCGCAGCGCGTCCGGATCGCCGATGCAGCTCAGGCCCGGGCGCAGGGTGTACCTCAGGCGCAGCCCACGCGCGGTGGCGAGCGGGGTGACGTCCTCGCCGGCCTCGCGGGCGACCACGCTCAGGTCGACGTCGGTGTCAGCGAGAGCCTCGGTGTCGCGGCGGGCGGTGGCGAGCAGGTCCTCGATCAGCCGGGACATGCGGGTGGTGGCCCGGTCCACACTGGCGACCGCCTGTGTCCGTTCGTCCTCGGTCGCCTCAGGAGAGGTCAGCGAGGCGTCCAGGTGAGCCCGGATGATGGCCAGCGGGCTGCGCAGCTCGTGGGACGCGTCGTCGATGAGCTGCCGCTGGGCCCGGAAGGCGTGGTCGAGCCGGTCGAGCATCGAGTCGATGGTGTCGGCCAGTTCCCACAGCTCGTCCCGGGGACCCTGGAGCTGGATCCGCCGGGACAGGTCCGTGGCCTGGATGTCCCGGGCGGTACGCGCGATGGCGCCGACCGGGCGCAGGGCACGCCCGGAGAGCACCCAGCCGATGCCGAGGCTGGCGACGAAGAGCCCGCCGAGGGCGACGAGGGAGTAGTCCCGCAGGGTCTGCATCAGCCGGAGGTTGACCTCACCCTCGATCTGCTGCACCTCGGCGACCTCGATGGTGTTGCCGGTCGGCACCGTCCGCCCGTCGCTCTTCTGCTTCACCAACTGCGCCTCATAGCGCTTGGTCACCGGCTTCGGGTCCACCGCCCGGTCCACCGCCACGTACGCGACCACGAGGCCGGCACCGGCCAACGCGAACAGCAGTGTCGAGTACAGCACGGTGAGCCGGAACCGGATCGACCGGAAGATCCTCACGACGCCTCCCGCAGCCGATAGCCCCGCCCGACCACCGTCTCGATGAGCGGCTCGCCGTCCCCGCCGGTGAGCTTGCGGCGCAGCGTGCCCACGGTGACGCGCACGGTCTCGGTGAACGGGTCGGCGTTGGCGTCCCAGACGTGTTCCAGCAGCTCCTCGGCTGGCACCACCCGGCCGGGGCGGGTCATCAGGTACTGCAGCACGCTGAACTCCTTCGGGGTGAGCCGCAGCTCCCGCCCGGCACGGTGCGCCTCGTGCCGCGCGGCGTCGAGCACGAGGTCGCCGACGGTGAGCACCGCGCCGGTGCCCGCGGTGTCCCGGCGCAGCAGCGCCCGGACCCGGGCCAGCAGTTCGACCAGCGCGAACGGCTTGATCAGATAGTCGTCGGCCCCCTCGTCGAGACCCCGTACCCGGTCGCCGAGCGCGCCGCGAGCGGTCAGCATCAGCACCCGCAGGTCCCGCCCGCCGGCCACCTCGACCTCGCCCCGGCGGATCGCCCGGCACACCGTGAAGCCGTCGGTGTCGGGCAGGTTGATGTCGAGCAGCATCAGGTCGTACGTGTTGACCAGCAACAGGTCGTACGCTCCGGCGGCGTCAGCCGCCACGTCGACGGCGTATCCGGCCCGGGTCAGGCCGACCCGCAGCGCGTCGGCCAGGTCCCTCTCGTCCTCCACCACGAGCAGCCGCATGACGCCACCTATCCCCTCGCGATGATGCCGGTCGCCACCGGCGCGGCCCGTTCGATCGGGATGGCGAAACCGATGCCGATGCTGCCACCGCCCTCCAGCGTCGCGATGGCGGTGTTCACGCCGACCACCTCGCCCCGGGCGTTGACCAGCGGTCCACCCGAGTTACCGGGGTTGATCGACGCATCGGTCTGCACCGCGGACTGCCGGGCCCCGCCGCCGAGGCGTACCTGCCGGTCCAGGGCGCTGACGATGCCCGCCGTGACGGTGCCGGAGAGCCCGAGTGGCGAGCCGACGGCAAGGACCTGCTCGCCGACCCGAGTCTGCCCGACGGACGCCAGCCGGAGCGCCGGCAGCCGATCGCTGTCGTCCACCCGCAGGACGGCGATGTCGCTGCCCGGGTCCCGGCCGACCAGGCGGGCGGTCCGGCGACGCCCGTCCTGGCCGACGACGCTGATCGCGCCGCCACCGGCGACGACGTGGTTGTTGGTGACGATGTGGCCCCGGTCGTCGACGACGAAGCCGGACCCGGAGGCACCGTTGCCGCCGCGGCGCACCTGGACGGAGACCACCCCCGGCAGCGCCCGCGCCGCCGCCGTGACCAGGTCGGAGGGGACCGACGCGCCACGGCCGGACGGTGGTGCCGGCAGCGGCCCTGCGGCGGTGGGTGCCGGGTTGTCCGACGCGTCCGGCGCGGCGAGGTGCCCGGCGGCGCCGCCGGCCCCCGCCGACACCGCGACCAGCGCCAGACCGGCCGCCAGCAGCCGCGGCCAGCGCCGGTCGGCCGAGGTCGCCGCCGGTCCCGCTCCTGGCGGCAATACGCCGACAGCGCCGCTGCCGGATGCGAGGTCCGGTGAGCGGAACGCCGGACCGCGTGGTTCGCCGAGACCCGTTGTGGTGGTCGACATGGCGGGGTGCCTCCTTCTCGGGCGGTCAGGGCAGGCGGGAGAACCAGAGCATCGAGGTGGCCGCGGCGAGCAGCGCGAGCACCAGGCCGACGCCGATGAACCGCGCCGACACGTCCTGTCGCTCCGTCTGGTAGCCGACGGAGGAGCCGATGTCGGCGTAGACGTCACGCAGCTCGTCGCTGGTGCCGGCCTCGTAGTAGCCGCCGCCGGTCTGCGTGGCGACCGCGCGCAGCGTCTCGCCGTCGACCGGGACCCTCGGGCCGCCGGAGCCGATCGACCCGTTCGGGGTTCCGAACGAGATCGTGTCCACCGGTACCCCCTGCTCGGTGGCCACCGCGGCGGCCTGCGCGGGGTCCCGGCCGGCGGTGTTGTCCCCGTCGGAGAGCAGTACCACCCGGGCGGGCGGTGGGTCGTCGGCGGCCTGGTCGTCCAGGCCGCGAATGGCCTCCAGGGAGCTGGCGATCGCCTCACCGATGGCGGTGCCCTGGGTGCCGGTCGTGCCCTCGGCGAGCCGGTCTATGCCGGCGGCGAGCGCCACCCGGTCGGTGTCCGGGGCCACGAAGACCGAGGCGTTGCCGGCGAACGCCACCAGTCCCACGTTGAATTCCTCGGGCAGGCCGTCGACGAACTCCCGGGCGGCCGCCTTGGCCGCGCCGAGCCGGTCCGGAGTGACGTCGGTGGCGAGCATCGAGTGGGAGACGTCCACCGCGACGATGACGGTGGCCCGTTCGCGGGGTACCCGCACCTCGTCGGTGGGGCGGGCGAAACCGACGACCAGCAGCGCCAGCATCCCCAGGAAGAGGCTCGCGGGCACGTGCCGGCGCCAGGCCGGACGCTGCGGCGCCACCTTGTCGAGCAGGCTGAGGTTGGTGAAGCGGACGGCGTAGCGGCTGCGCCGGCGCTGCATCAGCAGGTAGCCGACGACCAGCGCGGCAACCCCGGCGAGCAGCCACAGCCGTTCGGGGGACTGCCAGGTCACGTCGTCCCCCCGCGATGGACTGGTCCTGGCCGGTGTCCGGTCACGCGGCACCTCCGGTGGGTCGTGCGGCGCCGGCGAGCCGGCGCTGGGTGAACACGTGTCGGGCGATGTCGGCTGTCCAGTCCCGGTCGGTGGAGAGCGTCAGGTGCGCGGCGCCGCTGCGTCGGATGGCCCGGGTCACCGCCTCCCGCTGCGCGGCCGCCGCGGCGGCGTACCGCTCGCGCAGCCGGCGACTGGCGGTGGACACCTCGCGTCTGCGTCCGCTCTCGGGGTCGACGAGAGTGACCAGGCCGACGTCGGGCAGTTCCCGCTCGCGTGGGTCGACGACCTGCACGGCGAGCACCTGGTGGCGGGCGGCCAACCGGCGCAGCGGACGCTCCCACTCCGGTGGCGGTCCCGCCGCCCCGGCCACCCCCGCGTCGGGCAGGCCGTCGAGGAAGTCCGAGACCACCACCACCAGGCCGCGGCGTCCCGCGCCGCGGCGCAGGCCGTCGAGCCCGTGGGCGAGCGGCACCGGGTCCGAGGCCGGTAGCCCGCGCGGCACGTCCAGCAGCGTGCGCAGCAGCCCGAACAGATGGGTACGTCCCGTGCGGGGCGGGAAGCGGCGCAGGCCCTCGTGGGTGAGCAGGTGCGCGCCGAGCCGGTTGCCGACGCCGGCGGTGAGGAAGCCGACGGCGGCCACGGCGGCTACCGCCAACTCCCGCTTCTCCAGTTCGGCGGTGCCGAAGTCCATGCTCGGGGTGGCGTCCACCAGTGTCCAGGTGGTCAGCTCCCGGTCGGCGTCGACGGTGCGTACGTGCGGCACGGTGGTGCGGGCGGTCACGGACCAGTCCATCCGTCGCACCTCGTCCTCCCCCGGCCGGTATTCGCGGCTGCCCGCCGGTTCGCTGCCCGGGCCGGGCAGCAGACCGAGGTGGTTGCCGTGCAGCAGTCCGTCCAGGCGCCGGGTGATGGTCAGTTCCAGGTGACGTAGCCGCCGCTGCTGCGCCAGGTGGCGGACGGTCGGCTCGGGTCGGGTCACGCGGCGGCTCCCAGGCCGGGCCCCTGGTTCTCCTGGGCCGGTGCGATCTGCGGCAGGGGCACCGTGTCGACCAGCCGGCGCACGAGAGTGCCCGCGTCGACGCCGTCGGCGGCCGCGTCGAAGGAGAGCACCAGCCGGTGGGTGAGCACGTCCACCGCGATCTCCCGGACGTCGGCCGGCAGCACGTAGTCGCGGCCGCGCAGCAGCGCGACGGCCCGCGCGGCGGCCACCAGTCCCAGGGTGGCCCGCGGGCTCGCCCCGTACGCGAGCTGACCGGCCACCTCGGGCAGCCCGAACCGGGCCGGGTCCCGGGTCGCGGCGACCAGCCGCACGACGTACTCGGCCAGGGCGTGGTGCACGAACACCTGCCGGGCCAACGTCTGGAGGGCGACCAGCCGGGTCGGGTCGAGTACCGGGCGGGCGGTCGGGCGGTCGGCGCCCATCCGGTAGAGGATGCCCAGTTCCTCCTCGTCGGTCGGGTAGTCGACCACCACCTTCATCAGGAACCGGTCCCGTTGCGCCTCCGGCAGCTGGTAGACGCCTTCGGACTCGATCGGGTTCTGGGTGGCCAGGACAAGGAACGGTGTCGGCACCGGGTGGGTGCGACCGCCGATCGAGACGTGCCCCTCGGCCATCACCTCCAGAAGCGCCGACTGCACCTTCGCGGGGGCCCGGTTGATCTCGTCGGCGAGGACGAGGTTGGCCATCACCGGGCCGAGCTCCACGTCGAAGCTCTCCCGGGAGGACCGGTAGATCCGGGTACCGAGGATGTCCGACGGCACGAGGTCCGGGGTGAACTGGATCCGGGCGAAGCTGCCGCCCACGGCCGTGGCCAGGGTCTCCGCGGCGAGCGTCTTCGCCACCCCGGGAACGCCCTCCAGAAGGCAGTGCCCTCGCGCCAGCAGCGCGGTGAGCAGCCGCTCCACCAGCCGATCCTGGCCGACGATGACCCGCTTCACCTCGAACAGGGTCTGCTCCAGCAGCCGGGCGGCGTGGGCGTGGTCGAGATCCGCCACGACTTCGGTGCCGTTCACCAGGGTCGGGGCCGCTGTCACAGCGCCTCCTGCGGCATGGTGGGCTGGCCCGACCCGCCCGGGTCGGGGGCGGTCGAGGTCGCACCGCCCTTGTCCGGGCAGTCCTCCCGGGACCACTGCGACGCAGCGCCGCCGCTGCCAGCCGCCTCCTGCTCGGTCACGATCTGCACGACGGCCCTGTGGTCGGCGTCGTCGGTGGCGTACGCGGCACCGCCGGCGACGGCCACGGCGACCGCGGCTCCGGACAGGGCGAGCCCGGTGATGATGCTGATCCGCATGACTTCTCCTCTGTTCTCGTTCGGGACAGGGCGGGTGCCCGGCGAACGGGGGGTGGTGCCGGGCACCCGCTGGTACTGATTCAGCCAGGACGGACCGAAAGACAGCCGAAGAGCGTCGTCATGGTTGGCCCGGGCACGCCGGGCTCCGGGCACCCGACGCGGGTCGAGCCGACGGGGAATCGTCAGGCCGCGGCGTTCCGGCGGCGCGCCTTGTGGCGCATCCAGGAAACCGTGCCTCGGCTTGATCGGGGAGTCACTGGCGAAAGGTGTACTGACAGAGCACCCTTCCGGCGGCCCATGGCCCACTGTCGATGCCGACTCGGGCGGAAGCGAATCTCTGTCGCCATGAAATGGATGAACCGCCCGAGGTCCGGCGGCGGCACGGGCATTCGGCACGGCCGCGTGGAGTGGGCCGTCGCCGACGCCACGCATGACACCATCGGCTCCCAGCGGGATGGAGAAGGCGGGAATGTGCCACACCGTTTCGACCAGCCCCGGCGATACTTGGGGAAGGAGGCAGAGCCGACCGGGCAGGTACGGGCGATGGGCCTGCACGTACGCAGCATCGAGATAATGGACCAGCGTGGTCTGCTGGAGCGATTCCTTGCCCACGGCCAGCGGCACCGTTGGGTGGCTTGTTCGCTGGCATCGCAAAACCGTCGCCCGACGGGCTGGACAGCGCGCACCGGTACATCCTGGGCATCCCGCAGCCCGTCATCGACCGCCTGCTGGGGCTGCTGCTCGACCAAACCGCCCAGCTCTCGACGGCGGGCTGGGCCGATCGGGTCGACCACCTCGTCGGCGCCAGCGAGGAGTTGGATACCCCGGCCGTGCTGATGCGCCCGGACGGCCACGTGGCCTGGGTCGGCGACGACCAGCAGGACCTACTCGACCACCTGCCACGGTGGTTCGGCCCCGCCGTCGGCTGATATGGCGGACCGGCTCGGGGGCGCGGGCTGGAGAGGGGCGTGACGCGGTCGGTGCGCTAGCGCGCCGACCGCGTCGCCGGCCCGACGGTGTTCGGTTTGGGGGCGGCTGCGGGACGCCGCTCCATCGGGACAGGAGCGACCGCATGTCGCGGCCGCGCCCCTACCGACTCAGTCCCGATCCTCGTCCACGTCGCAGACCTTCCAGTCGCCGTCCTCCTTGACGAGGGTCATGGTGATGTTGCCGGTCCTGATCTCGCCGCCGTCGGTTCCGGTGAAATCCGCGGTCACGGTCGCCGAGTTCTCACGCTCCTTGCTGGATGTGATCTCCCAGTCCAGCAGACCTTCGTCGTCGTCCCACTCGTCGCCATCGAAATTCTTTTGCTCGCTGGCACAGATCACGGCCCGCAGGTCATCGATACTTCTGTCCTGGATGGCGGAGAAGTACTTCTCCGCCACATCCTCGGCGTCGTCCTTGAACACGGCCCGGTAACCGAAAACGCCAGAGCTGCAGCAGAGCAGGAGCAGCAATGCACCCGCCCCGGCAATCAGCCCATTCCTTTTGTTCTTGTCCACGATAATCATCTATCTATTGAGGGTCCGGCATCACCGGGAGCAGCCCGGCGACGCCAGGTTAGTCAGCAGGTCGGGCGACGCCAGGTCTGATGACCTGTCCGGCTGCGGCCATGACCACATTCGGACAGGCCGGGCCACCGCCCCGCTACCCGCGGCAGTCGGTGTGCCGGGCTGCCTGCCACCGACGGTGATCGGTGGGAGACCGAGGACCCACCACAGGGACCACACCGGCTGGTCGGCGTGGGCGGGGTTCTGCGTATCGCCCACGAGCAGCGGCCGGGGCGCAGCGAGTTGCGGTGCCGCTGGCGTCGGCTACTGCGCTGGTGGGCGCGGTGCCGCACGAGCAGATGGTCATGCCAAGCAGTGTCACAGCACGCGCTGTCACCGGCACGTCCGGAGGTATGCATCCGGGCGTTCACCTTCGTCGCCGGTATCGGGCCGGCCCCGGCCCTCGTTCGCGCCCGGTCATGAGCGACCGCGCGCGGACCGCCGCGTGATGCAGTCCGCGGCAAGGCCACCTTGCCTCTCGCCCCGGCTCAGGCCCACGGCGGCGGCTCATAGCAGGACGAACGAGAAGTTCCTGTGAGTTCTGCAGTTCAGCGGAATGCCGATCTTGACGCGGCAGGCAATCTCCCGGCGGCTGATGCCCAGCCCCCTCGGCGATGAGCCGTTCGCGGCGAAGGGGCACGGGGTTGTCGAAGATGGCCGAAGCCTGGACGGGCCAGGGGCTTTCGGGAGAGGACGGGGCGAGCAGTTTCCAGCATGAGTCCCATTCCAGGGCGAACCGGTTGCGCCGGGCGATCAGCGGGTCGAGAAGGACGCCGGCGACGAGGGCCGAGGAGCTGCCGGAGTAGCCCTGCAGAAGGATCGGGCTCAGGCACCGGACCGGGACGCGATCGTCAACGGTGACTCTGCTGGTGTGGTCGCAGGAAACGCAGGCGACCAGGAGCCGATTGCCGAGGAGATTGCCGTTGGTATCGACGCGGAACTTCCCGCCGCCGGTGCTGGCAAGGCCGGAATGGCAGTGGACGCAGCGGAACGCCAGCAGGGAAAGGCGCGTGCGCCGAACGGTCCAGGGCAGCACGATATGAGGATGCGTAGACATGATCTCTCTGAAGACCTGACGGAGGGCATGGGGAAGAGAGCCGACGGCGACGTCGGCGACCGATGCACGGAGAAGGTGTCAGGTCTAAAGAGCAGGCGGCGTCACGCGGGGTGAAGTCCTCTTGTGAGTAGGTCGGAGAAGATCCGGTTACACGGTAGGGCGGGACGGGCTGGCGAGGCCACCCATTTCGTCCTGGTGCCGAGCAGCGAGGGGCGGGTCGGCGAGCCGGGCGTTGGCCCCCTTTCTGTCGTATTCGCGCCGCCCCCGGTGGGACGTGTTCCTTTCGCTGGCCTTCGCCCTGCCCTTCGGCAGCCTCGCGGGGGCGACCGCCGGCCGAGGGAAGGCCGCCCTGATGCGCAGGGCTCAACTCTTGTCGCTGAGAGCGCCAACGTCGGGCACCGTCCAACGGGTGACCTTCGGCTCGTTGTCCACGACAACATGCGCGACAGCCTCTGGATCTGCCTCGCTGCGATACAGCGCCTGCCCCGGCAGGTAGCGCCCAAGGTAGCGCCGCTCGATCTCCTCGTGCGTCCCGAACAGGTCCACGTCGCGGACCGTCGCGCGACGTAGCGTCTCCTGCGGCGACACGTTGACGTAGACAGACAGCGTCAAATGGTCACGCAGTTGGTCACGTAGGAGGAACACGCCGTCGAAGATGAGGACGGCGCGTTCCGGAACGTCCGCGACGTGGACCGGGGGGCCGGCGTCCGCACGGTAGTCGTACCTTGTGATCTGCACGCGGAAGGCGCCCGCGAAAAACGGTGTGAGGCACGCCCCGAGCAGAGCCGGGTAATCGAACGAGTCGTGGTAGTAGCCCTCGGCCGACAGGTCACCTCGCCGGTAGCGCAGCTCGCGCGGCTGGTGGAAGCCGTCTATCGACGCCCGTACCGCCGGAACCTGCAGCGCGTCGGCGAGCCGATTGGCCAGGGTCGCCTTGCCTGCCGCGTCTGGTCCGTCAACGCCTACCAGGACCCGGTCCTGGATTCGAGACAGGCTGGTCACCGCTGCTGCGAGCCGACCCACAAGGTCCATGCGGCGAGGATCTCACGGGAGGATTTCCATGCGGGCACAGAGCGAACGTCCCTCGACTCGGCAGGAGAGCGCGCGGGCGCGGCTCCGGCATGCGTTCGGTCGGGCGTTCGTCTACTCGCTCCGCACCCGAAGCGCCGAAAACCCCGAGCTCACAGCGTGCGCGATGAGTCATGGCACCGTACAGGCGCGGGCGTCAGTGGGGAGTGATGCCCCAGGAAGCGCTCCACGGCTCGCCCGGCTTGAGCACGATCAGGTCGCGACCTGACCGCAGGGCATCCGGCGGGCAGGTCATCGGCTCCACCGCGATCGACCGCCGGTGCCGGGGCGACGGCACACTGTCGGCCGTGTACACCTGCCACCAGGCGAACGCAGCGTCGGCCCACACGCTGGTCACCGGCGCGTCTGAGGTGCCGAGCGTGACGGTATGCCGATCGCGGCTGGCCAGGATGACGTCGCCGTAGGCGGTGCCCAGCCGGCCGGTCCCGATCCGCTTCGGGACGGTGTAGTCGAACTCCGAGCCGGCGACCTTCGCCTCCCCGACCGGCAGATGGCGCGCGTCGACGAGCAGCCGTGACCGGGCCGGAATGCGCAGCCAGGTCTCCTCGACCGAGACCGGCGGCAGCAGGTAGGGGTGAGCGCCCAGGCCGAACGGCGCCGGCTCCGCGGCGGCGTTGGTCGCGGTGTGGGTCACCGTCAGGCCGTCGCCCCCCAGTTCCCACCGGGTGGTCAGGCTCAGGCTCCACGGGTATCCCGGTTGCGCCGGAAGGTCGAAGCCGAGCGTGACGGCGGACGGGGTCTGCTCCAGCAGCCGCCAGGGGACCCAGCGGACCAGACCGTGGACGGCGCTGCGGGTCCCCGGTTCGGACAGCGGCAGCCGGTGGGTGTGCCCACCGAAGGTGAACTGCCCGTCGCGCAGCCGGTTGGGCCAGGGCGCGAGGACCTGCCCGGCGCCGGCCGGGCAGATCTCGTCCTCGGCGTACCCGTCGACTATCTCGCGGCCTCCGGCCTGGTACGTCCGCAGGCCCCCGCCGACCTCCACGATGACGGCGGTCTGGTCGGCGAAGCTGATCGTCCATTGCGAACCCGATGGCGCTTTCGGCATGCGCGAACCTTACTGCCGGTCGAGCACGACGAGGTGCATGCCGATCGCGAAGGCGGTCGGCGACCGATCGCGCCCGCACGAGGGGGTGGCGCAGGTCGTCAGGGATTGAGGAGGACCTTGATGGCGCGGCGCTCGTCCATGGCCTTGTACCCTTCGGCGGCCTGCTCAAGGGGAAGGGTGAGGTCGAAGACCTTGCCCGGGTCGATCTGCCGGTTCCAGATCAGGTCGATCAGGTCGGGCAGGAAGCGGCGTACGGGTGCTGGGCCGCCGTGCAGGTGCACGTGAGAGAAGAACAGCTCGTCGCCGGGCAGTTGGACGTCGTGGGCGACCCCGACGTAGCCGACGTGGCCGCCGGGACGGGTGGCGCGGATGGACTGCATCATCGATTCCTGGGTGCCCACCGCCTCGACGACCGAGTGTGCCCCGAGGCCGTCGGTGAGGTCCTTGATGCGTGCGACACCGTCATCGCCGCGTTCGGTGACGATGTCGGTGGCACCGTAGTGGATCGCCAGTTTCTGACGGGGCTCGTGCCTGCTCATCGCGATGATGCGTTCGGCGCCGAGCTGCTTGGCCGCCAGAACGGCGAGAAGACCGACGGCACCGTCACCGACCACCGCGACGGTCTTGCCCGGGCCGACCTCGGCGGCCACGGCGCCGAACCAGCCCGTGCCGAGCACGTCGGAGGCGGCGAGAAGACCCGGGATCAGGTCGTCGGAGGGAACCTCGGGCGTGGCGACCAGGGTGCCGTCTGCCAAGGGGACACGAAGGTACTCGGCCTGGGCACCGAGTCCGCCCACCGGCTCCCGGTGGATGCACGAGGCCTGGTACCCGGCCTGGCAGATCAGGCAGGTGTTGTCGGAGGCGAAGAACGAGCCGATGACGAACTGGCCGGGCTTGATGTTCTTGACCTCGCTGCCGACGTCCTGGACGACGCCGACGTACTCGTGGCCCATCGGGGACGGCCCTCGGACGGTTTCGATACCCCGATACGGCCACAGATCCGATCCGCAGATACAGGTCGCGGACAGGCGAATGATCGCGTCGGTCGGGAGCAGGATCCGCGGGTCCTCCCGCTTCTCCACCCGGACGTCGCCGGGGGCATGCATGACAACACCGCGCATCGGTTCTTCCCTTCATCAAAGGACCGGCCGCGATCCGGCCTGTTATCCTTCCCGGCCTGGCCGAGCAAGCCGTGAGGATGCCGCCATCCGAACGTGCTACCCACCCAGGGCGGCGACAGTCGCTTCCCCCGGGCGCGACGGCCGGCGGTCGCGTCGATGCCGTCCAGCAAACCCCGGCAGAGCCCGATCAGGGAGTTCCTCCTGGAAGGTGCACTGACAGGGCACCCCACCGGCCAGCCGTGGCCCGTACGGTCGAGATGTGGACAACCGCGCGGAGGTCCGCGAGTTCCTCGTCTCGCGGCGGGCCAGGATCAGCCCGGAGCAGGCCGGCCCCCAGCCGGCGGGCCATGGACCCCCGACGCGGTGACCCAGGGCCCCTCCTTCGTGAGCAACGGCCGCATGGAGCTGCTCGCCGCGAACCGGCTGGCACGAGCGTTCTACGCCGACGTGCACGCCGGCCCGCAGGTCCCGCCAACACTGCGCGGTTCACCTTTCTGCACGAGAAGGCGCACCGCTGCTGTCCGGAATGGGACCTCGCCGCCGACGTCTGCGTCGCCATCGCGCCTACGGCCTGGCTCGCGTGAGTCTTCGGCGGCCAACAGTGAACACTCCCCCACCCGTCTTGGAGGAAATGCGATGGCACTTGTCACAACAGGCAGACGGTGGCGTGCGCCGTGCGCTGCGCTGCTCGTGGTGGGCGTGCTCGCCGGCTGTGGCGGCGGCCCCGGTGGCGGAGAGCAGTCCGGTCGAGCGCCGCAGGGGGTGGCCACCAGCGCTGCCGCCAGCACGCCGTCAGGAAGTCCCGATCTCGACGCCGGCGAGGAGATGGCGCGGGGCATCGACGTTCCATGGGGTCTGGCGTTCCTGCCGGACGGCGACGCCGTGGTCGCGGAGCGGAACACGGGTCGGGTGCTGCGGTTGAGTCCGGGCGGCGGAGACCCCCGGCAGGTGTACGAGGTGCCGGGTGTGGTGGCGGGCGGCGAGGGTGGGCTGCTCGGCCTCGCGGTGTCGCCAACGTTTGCCGAGGACAACCGCATATACGCCTATTTCACCGCAGAGCAGGACAATCGGGTCGTCCGCCTCCGGCTTGACGGCGGACGCCCTGAAGTGATCTTCGACGGCATCGCCAAGGCCAGCTACCACAATGGCGGACGGATCGCGTTCGGCCCGGACGGCATGCTCTACGTCGGCACCGGCGACGCCGGTGACACACAGCGGTCGCAGGACCCGGCGAGCCCCAACGGCAAGATCCTGCGGCTGACCCCCGACGGCGCGCCGGCCGCCGGAAATCCGAGCGCTGGTTCCCCGGTGTACAGCCTCGGACACCGCAACGTGCAGGGTCTGGCCTGGGACTCGGCCGGGCGGCTCTTCGCCACCGAGTTCGGGCAGAACGAACTGGACGAGGTCAACCACATCGAGCCAGGACGCAACTACGGCTGGCCCCGGGTCGAAGGAACCGGTGACACGGACGGTGGGCGGTACACCAACCCGCTCGTCACCTGGCCCGTCCGCGAGGCCTCGCCGTCGGGCCTGGCCATCGCCGCCGATGTCGCGTACGTGGCGGCGCTGCGGGGCGAGCGGCTGTGGACCGTCCCGCTGAACGGCGGGACCGCCGGTGAGCCGTCGGCGCAACTGGTGGAACGCTACGGCCGCCTGCGGACCGTCCAGGTCGCGCCCGACGGAGCCTTGTGGCTGACCACCTCCAACACCGACGGCCGCGGTGACGTACGGGACGGTGACGATCGCATCCTGCGCTTCCCCGCCCGATAGCCGGGGCAGGGAACCCGGTCTTCGGGTGGTGTCCCGGTGGGCGGTCGTGGCTCACCGCGAGACGACACGCTCGCGGGCCCCCGGGGTGCGATCGTCACGCGTGTCCGGCTCGCCGTGGGGTGCCCTGCCGGTACACCTCTCATCAGAGACTCCCCGACAGGCCCCGGACGAGGTTTCCTGGATGACGATGAACGCGACGACCAGCCACCGAGCGCACCGTGGAATGGTCGGCATCGTCCTCGCCGGCTGCGCCGACGGGGACGATGCCGGCTGTTCCTCGCCCGCTTCGGCGGCGCCGACGGCCACGCCGAGCAGCGAGCCGCTCGCCTGAGCCCACCTCGTCAACCGGCGCCATCCCGGCGCGACGCGGCACCCCGACGCCCTACGCCGGCGTGGGTGCCCATCGGCGCGACCGGCCGCGCCGCAGCCCAACCTCCTCACGAAGGACAGGAGCAACCATCATGCGTGTTCACGCCTACGCAGCACCCGGCCCGTCCGAGCCGCTGGCCCCGACGACCATCGAGCGACGCGACGTCGGCCCCAACGACGTACTCATCGAGATCAAGTACGCGGGCATCTGCCACTCGGACATCCACACTGTTCGCGGCGACTGGGGACCCCAGCCCTACCCGCTGGTGCCCGGCCACGAGATCGTCGGCATCGTCACCGAGGTCGGCTCCGAGGTCACCCGGCACCAGGTCGGGGACCGGGTCGGGGTCGGCTGCATGGTGAACGCCTGTCGGGACTGCGTGAACTGCCGCAACGGCGACGAGCAGTACTGCCTCGACGGCATGGTGGCCACCTACGGAGGCGTCGACCGGGACGGCACCACCACCCAGGGCGGCTACGCCACCCACGTCGTGGTCGATGCCGACTTCGTCCTGTCGGTGCCCGAGGGCGTCGACTTCGCGGCCGCCGCGCCGCTGCTGTGCGCGGGCATCACCACCTACTCGCCGCTGCGCCGCTGGGGCGCCGGCCCGGGCAAGAAGGTCGCCATCGTCGGCCTCGGCGGGCTGGGGCACATGGCAGTCAAGATCGCCCACGCCATGGGCGCCGAGGTGACCGTGCTCTCCCAGTCGCTGAAGAAGCAGGAGGACGGCCTCCGCCTGGGCGCCGACCACTTCTACGCCACCAGCGACCGCGCCACCTTCGGGCAGCTCGCTGGCCGGTTCGACCTGATCGTCAACACGGTCAGCGCGCCCATCGACGTCGACGCCTACCTCAACCTGCTCGCGGTCGACGGCACCCTCGTCAACGTCGGCGCCCCCGCCGAGCCGCTGGCTCTCAACGTCTTCTCCCTCATCGGCGCTCGACGCTCCTACGCCGGCTCGATGATCGGGGGCATCCGCGAGACCCAGGAGATGCTCGACTTCTGCGCCGAACACCACATCGGCGCCGACGTCGAACTCATCTCCGCCGACAAGATCAACGACGCCTACGAGCGCGTCCTCGCCTCCGACGTCCGCTACCGATTCGTCATCGACACCGCCACTCTCGGCTGACCCGAGGCCCGCTGACGGGCTCCGCCCGGCCGATCCCGAGGCCCGGGCGGGGCCCACGGCACCCGCGTCCCGAGCGGATAAACCGTCGACCACACGCCCCAGCCGCCGGACGCGCCGGCGAGCGAGAGCGTCAACGCGAGTCGCGCCGCGACTCGCTCGGCTCGGGCTCTCGTGCTCGGTGGCGGCCCAGGTGGGTCTTGTCCTACTGCGGGCAGGTGAGCTCACGGGCAAGGGTGATGAGATCCGATACGGCGGGGTGGCGTGGCGGTTGCTTCCAGGCGAGGTAGACGGTGACGGCTGGCGCGTCGATGAGCGGGAGATAGGCGACGGCCGGGTTCGGATACATGACCGCTGTGGCGGTGGTCGTCACGCCGACGGCGCGACCAGCGGCGATGGCGGCTAGCCAGTCGTCGGTGTTGGCGACCTCGACGGCGTCGGCCGGGGCGTCGTCCGGAGGCCACAGGTCGAGGGTCGTGGTGCCGGCGATGGTGTTGACGGCTATCGGCTCGGTGCTGAGATCGGACAGGACGAGTCGTGGCTTCCGGGCGAGCGTGCCGTCGGAGGCGACCGCGGCGACGCGAGGCTCGGTCAGAAGCGGCAGAACCTGCACATCATCGGGTAGCTCGACCTGCCCACGGATGACAGCGACGTCAACATTGCCGTGGGCGAGACCGGCGGTGCGCTCATCAATCCGCAGCAGTTGCAGCGGTGTTTGCGGGTGTGCCTGCTGCCACCGTCGCAGCAAGGGCGTGGTGTGCACACCCAGCGCGGACCAGGCGTGGCCCACGCGCAGCGGCCACGTCCCGACTCGAACCGGGTCAAGTGCCTCTTCGACGGCCGCGACAGCAGCAGCAGCCCGTATCAGGAATGCCTGTCCCGCAGCGGTCAGCTCCAGGTGATGGGTCGACCGGTCGACCAGGCGGACCCCAAGATGAGATTCAAGCTGTCGCAACGTGCGAGAGAGAGCAGGCTGGGTCACGTGAAGCCGAGCCGCCGCCCGGGTGATGTTGCCCTCGGCGGCGACGGCGAGGAACGCGCGCAGATGCCGCAGCTCCACCGTCATAACCACAGAGCATAACCGCAGCGAGACCGGCATTTCCGTCGCGGTCGGGCGGCTCTTAGCGTCGACCGTGTGGCCGATGCCCTCAGCTCCACACCTTCCGTGGCTGCGCCTACCGACTCTCCGACGGTGTCGCCACGGCACCCCGGCGCAGGCGCCGGGGCGGTGGGACTCGTGCTGGGAGCCGTCCTGTCCGTGCAGTTCGGCGGCGCTGTCGCGGCCCTGCTGTTTCCCCGTGTCGGCGTGGACGGGGTCGTGACGCTACGGCTGACGATCGCGGCGCTGGTGCTCCTGGCGGTGTGTCGGCCGCGCGTGCGGGGCTATCGGCGCGCGGACTGGCTACTGATCGGCGGGTTCGGCGTGGCTCTCGCCAGCATGAACACGCTGTTCTACCACGCGATCGACCTCATTCCGCTTGGTCCCGCCGTGATGCTGGAGGTGCTGGGGCCGCTGGTGCTGTCCGTGGTGACCGCACGCCGCGCGGCGAGCTGGCTGTGGGCCGGCCTGGCGGCCGCCGGCGTGGCGTTGCTGAGCAACGCCGGATTCGACCGGCTCGACCCGGTCGGGATCGGCTACGCCCTCGCAGCAGGCGCCATGTGGGCCGCCTACATCATGCTCAGTGCGCGGATCGGGCAACGCTTCCCCAAGGCCGACGGCCTGGCCCTGGCCATGACCGCCGCCGCGGCGATGACCCTGCCCCTGGGCGTCGGCACATCGGGAACCACGCTGTTGAGCCCCACTGTCCTGGCGGTGGGCTCAGCCGTGGCGGTGCTTTCCTCCGTGCTGCCCTACACCCTCGAGTTGCTGGCGCTACGCCGCATGCCCACTGCCACCTTCGCCGTGCTGATGAGTCTCGGGCCTGCCGTCGCCGCGCTCGCCGGCTTCGTCGTACTGAATCAACAGCTCACCACCGTTGAAGGACTGGCCATGGCGCTGGTCATCGCGGCCAATATCGGAGCCATCCGGACGCCGCCCCGGTCAGCGCCACGCCATGATCCACAGCGGCCGTAACCGCCGGGTGTCGGTGGCGGTGGCTCAGCAGGCGGCGCGCACGGTCTCCCGCGCCGCACGGGCGAGCTTCTCGTCGTACGGCCGGCCCAGCTCACGCGCGACCTCGATGGTCCGGTCGAGCAGTGCCAGCGCCTCGTCGTGGCGACCCGCCGCTCGGCACGTCTCGGCGTAGGTGTGCAGGAAGTCGATCTCCAACTGGACCTCCGCCAACGGCTCCAGCAGCTCGAAGGCCCGCCGGTGGTGTTCGAGCGCCTTCTCGGGCGAACCCATGACCCGCAGCGCGACACCGAGATAGTTGTGGCACCACGCCTGGTTGTGTTGCAGGTTGTTCTGCTCGGAGAGCCGCAACGCGTCGTGCAGCGCTCGCAGCGATTCCGCCGGATCGTCCGGTGCCAGTGCGACACCGAGGGTGACCAGCCCGGTGATCTGTGCGGGCCCGTCCGCCAGGGCGACGGATGCCCGGGCGAGGTCGACGGCTTCGCCGGGCCGCCCGAGGTGCAGTGTCACCCATCCGTCGAAGGCCAGCGCCTGGGATTGCCCGGCGGGGCGCCCGATCTTCTCGAACAGCGTGCGTGCCCGCCGGAAGTGCGTCTGTGCCGCTTCGAGGTCACCGAGATCCCGGCGTACGAGGCCGATGCGCAGCGCCAGAGCGGCTGCGACGTCCTCGTCCGGTCCTGACTGCTCCGCCAACTCGTAGGCAGACAGCGCCTCGGTCAGGCGTCCGGCGGCGGCACAGGCGTAGCCGAGGTCCGCGAGCAGCGAAGCCCGCTGCTGGTCGCGGCCGAGACGGGCCGCGGCGGTCGCGGCCGCTTCGAGCAGGCGTGTCTGGTCGTCGGTGCCGCGGTGCCGGAAGAACCAGACCCGCATGGCCTGCGGCAGGTCGGCCACCACCTCGTCCGCGCCGAGCCGCACGGCGGCGTCGAAGCAGGCCACCAGGTTGACGTACTCGAGGTCGAACCAGGCCATGGCCTTCGCCGGGTCTCCCGGCGACGGTTCCTTGCGGTGCGGCGAGGGCAGCGTGCGGTCGTGGGCGACCGCCTGTGCCAGATAGTGCTCCAGGACCCGGCGCAGGGCGGCTTCGGCCTGGGGCTCCTCGTCGGCGGCGATGTCCGCCGCGTACTGCCGGATCAGGTCGTGCATCCGGTACCGCCCGGGCGAGGGCTCCTGGACCAGGTGGGCGTCGACCAGCTCCTCCAGCGCCGCGCCGACCCGGTCGGCCGGCATGGCGGTCAGCGCGCCCACCACCGCCGCGTCGAAGTCGGCGCCTGGCAGGACGCCCAGCAGCCGGAACACGCGGCGCTGGACCGTGTCGAGCTGCCGCAGCGACATGCCGAACACGGAGTCGAAGCGGTTGGCCGTGTCGCGCAGCCGCTCGGCCAGCACCCCCACCGTCCAGCCCGGGCGGTGGCGGAGCCGCGCGCCCGCCATCCGCAGCGCCAGCGGGAGCCCGCCGCACTGCCGCAGCACCTGGCTGACCGCTTCCTCGTCGGTGAGCACCAGCCCGGCCGCCCGGCCGAACAGGTGCGCCGCGTCGTCGTCGGTCAGCGGCTCCAGGGACACCGGCGGCACCCCGTCCAGGCTGACCAGCCGGTGGCGGCTGGTGACCAGGACCGCGGACTTGCCCGCGCCGGGGAGCAGCGGGCGCACCTGCTCCGCGTCGACCGCGTTGTCGAGCACGATGAGAGCCCGCCGGCGGGACAGCTCCGACCGCCAGAGCGCCGCGCGTTCGGCGGCGCCGGCCGGCGGGTGCGGTACGTCCAACGCGCCCAGCAGCCGGCCCAGCGCGGCCGGCGGCTCCAGCGGCTCCTGGCCCGGGGTGAAGCCGTGCAGGTCGAGATAGAGCCCGCCGTCCGGGTACGCAGGGGCGAGCCGATGCGCCACATGCACGGCCAGGCTGGTCTTGCCCACGCCCGCCATGCCGTCGACCGCGACCGCGCCGGTGGTTCGCAGCAGCTCTTCGACCAGCGCGGACTCCGCTTCCCGGCCGGTGAAGTCGAACAGGTCGGCCGGCAGGTCGTTGCGGCGCGGGGCGGGCGCCGCGCCGGCCCTCGCCGCCTCGGCCCACACCGGGCGCAGTGACCGGGGGTCGCGGCCCACCGCCCGGCACAGCGCCACGACGGCCTCCCACGGCGGCACGAGCTGACCATTCAGGTACCGCGACAGCGACGAACTGCTCAGACCAGCCTGGCGGGCGAGGGCGCGCAGGCTGAGCCCGCTCAGCTCCTTGATGCGGGCGAGCTGGGTCACCAGTCGCTCCTGGGGGCTGGACACGCGCAACACCGTACCGTCCCGCCCCACCGGGACGGATCGGCGATGCGTTTGCGCTGCTAGACCAGGTTCCACGTGTCCCACGGTGTCCCACGGACCGCGCGGCCGCCGGCGCGCCGATGGTCGGATGACTCCTGTCAGAGACACCCACGACGAAGGACAGGCGATGTCGATCGAGCGCATGCCGAACCCAGCGGTTCTGATCCCCGAGGCGATGGAGGCCCTGATGGCGGTCAACAGAGCCATCGGGGGTGCCGGGGTGGACGGCAGGCTGTTGGCGCTGAGCCACCTGCGGGCCAGCCAGATCAACGGCTGCGGCCCGTGTGTGGCCGGGGGCGTCCACCAGGCCCGCCAGCACGGCGCGAGCGCAGAGCAGGCGCACGCCGTCGCCGCGTGGCGGGAGACGCCCTGGTTCAGCGACGAGGAGCGCGCCGCGCTGGCCCTGACCGAGGCCGTGACCCGGCTCGCCGACCAACCAGACCCGGTGCCGGACCAGGTGTGGGACGTGGCCGCCAAGCACTTCGACCAGAAGGAGTTGGCCGCGCTGCTGCTCAACATCGCGATCACCAACGCCTTCAACCGGCTCAACGTGCCGACCCGCCAGCAGGCGGGCACGTGGTGACCTCGCTGCCCATCACGGCAGAAGAGGTCGCTCAACGCTGAAAACGAGCGGTGGAAGCCGGCCCGGGGCAGGGCTCCACCGACCAGTACCGCCCGAAGCCACACGTCACCGAGAGGTAGTTGTCATGTCGACCACGAAGACCACCAGCGCGAACGGCGAGAAGTACGACGGTTTCACCGACGAGGAGCGCGGCGCGATGAAGGAGCGCGCCAAGGAGCTGAAGGCGGGCGCTCGGCGCGGCGCCAAGGCCGACACGGAAGGCGAGGTGCTCGCGAAGATCGCCGAGATGTCGGAGTCCGACCGCGTGATCGCGGAGCGCCTGCACGCCGTGATCAAGGCCAACGCGCCGTTCCTCACCGCCAAGCTGTGGTACGGGATGCCCGCGTACGCCCGCAACGGCAAGGTGGTCTGCTTCTTCCAGAGCGCGGCGAAGTTCAAGACGCGGTACGCGGTGCTCGGCTTCAGCGACGAGGCGAACCTCGACGACGGCGCCATGTGGCCGACCTATTTCGCGCTGACCGAGCTGACCGCCGACCACGAGGCCAGGATCGGCGCGCTCGTGAAGCAGGCGGTGAGCTGAGGATCTGCGCTCCTCGGCGGGACGTCGCTGCACGACATTCCGCTGAGGAGCGCAGTCCTCGAGCCCTGGAGCATGATCCGGTTCGGTTGTTGCGTACGCCCTACGGATGTTCCCTCCTGCGAGGGAGAGAGGCCGCTCTCGTGAGGGAGGCGCGGTCCCGGACAGGGGGCGGAGGCTCAAGGCATGATCAAGAACAAGTTGACGGTCGCCGCCGGATGGTCGATGGCGACCATCGGCGTCCTGCACACCGCGGTCTTCCTGCCCCACCCCCACTGGAACGAGTGGCTCACCGGCGGGCTGCGCTCGGGCGAGGGCGGTGACGCCTCCCTGGCCGTGTTCTGGGCGCTGCCCGGGAGTTTCGTCGTTCCCCTGGTCCTGTTCGGCCTCCTGGTGGCGCGGCTGGGGCGGCGCGGCGAGCGAGCGCCCGCCTACGTCGGCTGGATCATGGGCGGCTGGGCGGCCGGGTGCGCGCTTCTCGTCGGCCCCAGCGGCTTCCTGCTGGGCTTCATCCCGGCCGGGCTGCTCATCGCCGAAGACCTGCTGGCACGCCGCAGGACCGCCGGGCGAGGCGCTGCCGGTGTCGCCAATCCGTCGGTGTCTCCACAGTGAGCGCCACGTAGCGTCGTAGCAACGGATCGGATGCGTGGAAGGAGTTCCCATGACTGGGCTCGCCGCACCGCAGCTCGTGGTGAACAGCCGGATGATCTATTTCGGCTGGGTGCCGGCCGACCCCGACGCGGTCGCCGCGTTGGTGCCGGAGGGCCTCAAGCCGGCCCCGAACCGGCAGGTCTTCATGAACCAGTACGTCGTCGACGACGCCGTGCAGACCTCCGGCTTCGGCGCCTACTCGCTGACGTATCTCGGTCCGGACCTGTCGGGAGTCGACGCCCCGGACGGGGTGACCCCCGGTCGCTGGTGGACGCACTACTTCAACTCCAGCCCGGCGGTCCGCGAATACGCCGCCGCGCGGGGCGTGCCGGCGAGCGCAGGCATCACCACGATCGAGGTGAAGGGGCACCGGCTGGTCGCCACCACGGAGGCGGACGGCGTACCGGTGATCCGCACGACGGCCCGGGTCGGCCGCACCGGTGAGGCTGTGAACCGCGGACAGCTCCGTTACCTCACTCAGCTCGACGGCAGGCTGCTGAGCGGGAACTACCCCTTCGTGGCGGAGCCGGTCGACCCCTTCGAGATCGAGTCGGTGGAGTTCCTGGCCCCCGACCACTCGGTCTACGCCCTGCGCCCTGCTGAGCCGCTCGAAATCGTCTGGGGCTTCTACTCACCGCGCTCGTCCTTCGCCTACCCCGGCGGTGAGTCGGCGCTCGACTGAGCGGCCCTGCGCCGCGAGAGCCGCGATCCGGGTCGCCGGCGGCGATCGCGGCCACCGATGTGATGACCGCTGCCGGGTGCCGAACTGCCGCGATTTTGGCGCGCTCACTACCCTGTCGCATGATCCCCGTTGCCTTGGTACGAATCGACAGCGATAAGGGTTTCACATGACTGACAGCCACCCTCCGCGCGGAGAGCGGCCGGATTCGAACCTCGCCCCTGAAAGCGGGCCGCCTGCCCCGCAGGGCGGGTACGGCCAACCAGGGCAGCGACCGCGGTTCGGGGCCCCGCTCCCGCCGCCGCAGAGGTCGCGCAAACGCCCGCCCATCGGCCTGTCCGTCGCCGTGGTGCTCCTGCTCGTGCTCTGCGGCGCCGGCGTCGGGTTCGTCTTCCTCGACGACGATCCCGTCCCGAGCGCGACCAGCAGTGGGCCGGGCACGGACAACACCCCCACCCCGGGGAAGTCCGAGCCCGGCGACAATGCGGTGACCGCCCGCTACGAAGACGACCTGGGCGACGTCTGCGAGGGCCGCCAGATCCTGAACGCGGCGCCCTACAACGGGCCGTCGGGCGCCAAGGTTCACACCTTCGCGAACACCCCCGAGCGGCCGGCGTCCTGGTCGTCGACGTCGATCGCCTCGAACAAGCCGTACTACGCCAAGAACACCGACTTCACGTCTGTCTCGGTGGTCGGCTGCCTGGAGTTCGTGGGCGGCGGCGAGGGCACGCCCCGCGAGTGCACGTACACGGGCACCACGTACAACCGGGTCACCCTCGACTACGTCCCGTCGCGCTACAAGCTGACCTTCTACGCGGCGAAGACCGCCGAGAAGATCGGCGACGGCGGTACCGTGAGCACCCCGGCGACCCGGTGCCCGACCTTCATCTCGGACTACAACAAGACCACCAGGAGGGCGTACGCCTCGCCGGACACCGACATCATCCAGGCGGCCCTGGACAAGTTCCTGTCCTGACCGGCCCGGTCGAGATCGGCGAGGGACGGGTCACCGTCCCTCGCCGATCCGTTCCCGCGCCTGCCTTCTCAGTCGGCATCGCGGTGGCGAGGCTCGATCGCGCCGCCCTGCCGGCCGCGCCGGAGCCGGTGGTGCCGCCGCCCCCGGACTCCGGCCGGTCAGCCGGCGGGTGGGGCGGTCCAGGATGACCGGATCAGCTCCCGCTCGGCGGCGGCGAGGTGGGCTGTCGCGGCGAGCCAGGCCCACGCGTACCCGTCCGGGTCGGGATCGGTGAGCCGACCGAACGCGTCCCGACCGCGCCGGTCGGACTCGTGGGCGAGCGCGGCGGCCACCGCCGCGGCGGTGGTGAAGCCGGCGCGGCGCAGCGGACCAGCCAGCCCGGCACCCTCGCCCCGGGCCGCCTCCGCGACGGCGCGGCGACCGCCGGAGACGGCCAGCTCCACGAGCCGGCGGACCCGCCACAGCGGGGACTCCGCAACCGCGTCGGCGCCGACGGCGAGAACCGGTGCGGTCATCGCGCCCGGATCGCGCGACGGTAGATGGCCGCCCTGGATCTCGTCGTAGCCGAGGTCGGCCCGGCCGTGCCAGTCCGCCGGCAGCCGCAGCGTCGCGGTGGCACCGGGCACCGGGCCGACCGCGAGCGGGTGCAGCGTGCTGGCCCGGTCCGGGTCCAACCGGCCGACCACCCGGATCCGCAGGCCGGGCCAGGACGCGAGCCGCCGCAGGTTCGCCACGTGGGCCAGCATCGGGTGGGAGTTGACCGGCACCAGCCGGATCACCGGCCCGTCCGGCACCGGCGCACGGTCCGGCCCGGCGTCGGTGGCGGGGGCCAGCTCGCGGGCCAGCACCTGGTCACCGACGGCGCCCACCACCATCAGGTCACAGCCGACCAGCGCGGTCCCGGCCCGGGCCGGGTCCTCCGGGTCGTCGGTGGCGAGTTGGGCGGTCACCACCTCGGCGAGCGGGCGGGCGAACAGTTCCGCCAGCGGCCCGGTGGACCAGTCGGTCCCGGTGAGCGGGGTGGCCCGGACCCCCTTGCCGGCACCGAGCCGGCCGTCCGGGGAGACGGTGGTGCCGGAGATGCGCAGGCCGCCCCGGGCCAGCACCGCGTGGTTGACCGCGATCGCACCCATCTCGGTGACCGCCCGGGCGCAGTCCCGTGCCCGGTCCGGGCCGCCCGGTTTCACGTCGCCGAAGGAGAGCCGGCGCCCGTCGGCGGCGACCAGGTGGGTGACCACCCCGGCGTACCCGGTCGCGCTGATCACCGGTTCCCGGCAGACGCCGTACACCTCCAGCGTGCCGTCCGGCTGGTAGGCCCGCCGGAGGATGCCGACCAGCGCCGGGTCGGGATCGCCGGCGGCCAGCCGGCCGGCCACGTACAGCAGGTCGTGCAGCACCTCGACCAGCTCGGCCAGCCGGTGGCCGTTCTGCCGTCCCCGGTGTGCGCGCAGGCCACGTACCGTGCGCAGCGCGGCGCTCTCGGCCCGGGGCAGGCCGGCCAGCCGGGCGCTGTGGGCGGCCCGCAGCAGTTCGGCCTGGGGAACCGCGCCGGCGGCCGGCACGCCGGCCGCGAGCACCGCGGCGGCCGCCCGCCACAGCGCGTCGGCGGCGGCCCGTTGCGCCTTCGTCGGTGCCGCGCTCCGGTCGGTAGGGCCGGCGGCCGCGTCACTCGTCTTTCCGGCACGCCCGGTCCGGCCGGTCCGCCCGGTCCGGGCGATGGCCGCGCTGGTGCGGTCCGAAGTCGACGATGCGGCGGTGGTGGACGCCGGATCGGGGTGGCCGGCCGGGTCGGCGACCGGGCAGGCGACCAGGACCGCGGTCCGGTGCAGGCAGCGGGGCGCCAGCAGGCAGGTGCACCGCGCCTGGTGCGGGTCGGTGACCGCGCCGGTCGGTCCGGGCGTGAGGGTGACCAGGGCCTCGGGGCCGCAGTCGACCGACACGCCGCCGTCGACCCGGCCGACCGGGACCCCGGCCAGCTTGTCGACGGTGGCGTCCAGCCGTTTGTGCAGCCGGGGCGGCAGGGCCGCCACCGCCGCGGCGGCGACCCCTGGCAGCACCGGCGGCAACCGGTCGGTGACTGCGGCGGTGGGTGTGCGGTCCGTCAACGTGATCCTCCGCGTACGCGATCGCCCACCCAGCGGGCGAGTTCGAGCGGGCTGAGAGCGGCGACCGGCATCCCGGCCGCGACGAGCTGCTCGGCGACCGGCACCGAGTAGCAGGGCACTCCCCTGTCGTTCAGCGCGGCGCAGCCGAGCAGGTGCACGCCGGAACTGGCCAGCGTGCGAACCTCGCCGAGCAGCCCGGCCAGCGGGTAGCCCTCCTCGAAGTCGCTGACCACCGCGACGATGGTGCGGCTCGGCACGGTCACCAGCGAGCGGGCGTGGGCCAGCCCGGCGGCGATGTGCGTACCGCCGCCGACGCGTACCTCCAGCAGCAGCGACAGCGGGTCGTCGACCCGGTCGGTCAGGTCGACCACCGCGGTGGAGAAGGCGAGGAAGTGAGTGGACAGGGTGGGCACCCCGGCCAGCACGGCGGCGGTCAACGCCGACCACACCACCGACGCCTCCATCGAGCCGGACACGTCGACCACCAGCACCAGCCGCCAGTCGGCCTCCTTGCGGGTCCGGGTGTTGAAGACCGGGCGTTCCGGCACCACCACCGTCCGACCGTCGCCGAGCCGCTGGGTGTGCGCCAGGTTCGCCCGCAGCGTACGGGCGAGGTTGATCCGGCCGCCGGGACGGCGGGACGGACGCGGGTTCGTCAGCCCGGTCAGCGCCGGACGCACCTGCGTGGCCAACTGTCTGGTCAGCTCCTCGACCAGCCGCCGGACCAGTGGCCGCAGCTTGGCCAGCTGTCCCTCGGGCAGGCCACCGGCCAGCGACAGCACGGAGGTCAGCAGCTCCATCGAGGGGCGTACCGCGGCCGGGTCGAGCTCGGTGAGCACGTCGGTACGGCCGCTCTCGGCGGCCCGGGCGATGACCTCCTCGCGTACCGCGGTGCCGAAGAGCGCCTCGAGTTCGTCGGCCCACTCGCGCGCGGTCGGGAAGGAGGCTTCCTGGCCGCCGCCGACCGCCTGGCCGAGGTCGGTGACGCCCTCGCCCTGGCCCGCCCCGTACAGCTCGTCGAGGGCGCGGGCGTAGCGGCGGGCGTCGGCCGGCAACCGGTCGGGTTGGCGGCCGAGCAGCAGCCGCCACCGGTCCGTGGGGGTGAGCCGGGCGTCCGGCGTCTCCGGCCCGGGCGCGGCGCCGGTGGGGGCGTCGACGACACCGGCCGGCGTGCCCGGGATCGGGATGTGGCGGGCGACCAGGGCGGCCCGGCCGGCCGCGTCGGCGGCGGCCCAGCGGGCCAGCAGCTCGGGCGGGGCGGACAGGGCCAGATCGAGCCGGTCGCCCAGCCGTTCGGTGACGGTGTGCAGCAGCCGCTCCCGGGCCGCCGGGGTGAGCACGTCGAACCCGCCACGCAGGGCCGGCAGCCGGTCCAGGAACTCGGTGTCGGTGAGCCGCTCGATCCGCTCCAGCAGCGGGTCCAGCGCGGCCGGGGCGGACTGCAGCAGCGGGTGCGCCGCGGTGAGCAGACCACCGAGCAGCCGGTGCAGGTGCCGCCGGGTGTCCGGTCCGGTCGCCGCGTCGATCCAGCCGGCCACCCGGGTGCCGAGGGTCTCCAGGTCGGTCAGGTCGAGCAGCACCCGGGCGGCCAGGGCGGCGCCCTGGATCAGCGGCGAACCGGCCCGGGCCAGGTGGCCGAGGGCCTCGTCCAGGCGCAGGCCGATCCGGTCCTCGCCGGCCCGGACCGCGAGGTCGACCAGCGCGGCGGCGTCGGCCGCGGCGTCGCTGCCGGCCAGGCCGGGCAGCCCGCGGACCGCCGCGTCCAGCAGCACCACGGCCAGCTCGCCCGCGCGGGCCCGGCCGTCGGCGGTGGTGCCGGGCAGGTGTTCCCGGCGCAGCGCCTCCAGCAGGTCCAGTGCGGCCAGCAGCTCGGGCAGCGTGCCGGTGCCCGGCAGCACCGCGGCGGCCAGTTCGAGCCGGTCGGTGACCAGCTCGGGCAGGTCGCACCGGGCCGCGTCGCGCAGCCCGGTGAGCAGCTGCGCGGCGGTGGGGCCACCGTCGGCGGCCTCCCGGCGGAACCGCTCCCGCAGGGTGCCGGCCGCGGCGAGCGCCGCGGTCACCCCGCGTACGCCGACCAGGTCCAGGCGGGCCGCCACGGACGGCGTCCAGGCCAGTTGCCAGCGGGTGGTCAGGGCGGCACCGTCGCCGGTGCCGGCCACCGCGATCGGCTCGCCGTAGCCGACGCCGCAGACCTGGAGGCGTTGCAGCAGGATCTCCCGCTTCCCGTCCAGCTCGGTGCGCAGTGGGTCCAGTCGGACCTCACGGGGCTTCGGGCTGTCCGGGTTGGGCAGCCGCAGCGCGGTGAGTTCCGCCTCGACCGCGGGGCCGAGCCCGGACCGTGGCGTACCGGGGGCGATCCGGCCCCGTTCGGCGCCGACCAGCACGGTCTCCAGCGCCTTGGCCAGCGCCCGGCCGCGGCCGAGCAGTTCGCCCTGGCCGAGCACGGTGGTCACCGCCTCCAGCACCTCGCCCCGGCCGGGGGCGGGCAGGTCCCGCAGCCGGGCCAGGTCGCCGGCCAGCCGTACCGTCTCGGCGGCCTCCCCGGTACCGGCGGTGTGGCCGGCCGAGCGGAGTTCCCGGCACAGGTCGGTGACCGCCCGGGCGGCGGCGGCCCGGATCCGCTCCGGGTCTCCGGCAGCGGTGAAGACGGCCTGCTGCCAGCGCGGGTCGCGGATCCCGGCCGGGTAGCCGGACCGGGAGTCGAGCAGGTCGAACGCGTACGGCACCAGCGAGGTGACCGCCGTGCCGCCACCGTTGGTGGTGGCCGGCCCGGGCTGGGTCGTCACGGACCGGACCGAACCGGTCGGGGCGGCGACGGGCGGGGTGGACGCGGCGGCGACATCGGCGGTCGACGCCCGGCCGACGCCGACCGGGCCCGGCGCCGCACCCCTGCTGTCATCCACGGTGGACTCCGGGGCGGCACCGCCGGCCGTGCTGGCCGTCCTGGTGGGACCGGCGTCGGCGTCGGTCGACGTGGCGGCGAGCAGGGCCGGGGCATGGAAGGCGCCGATGACCGCGGCGACCCGCCGGCCGTCCGCGCCGGCCTCGGCCAGCACCCGGCGCATGTGCCGCTCGCGGGCCAGGTCCCGGGCCGGCACGCCGTCGCCGCCGGCGCTGTCGGTACGCATCGCCCAGCCGACGCCGAGGGCGGCCCGACGGACCGCCTCGGGCGAACAGCCCGGGGCACGCACCTCGACCACCCGGTCCCACAGGTCGTCGCCGTCCCGGCCGGTGCCGCTGGCGCTGAGCGCGGCGGCGTAGCCGGACCGGCGCAGGCCGGGCACCGGCTCACCGGCGTCCGGGGCGGGATCGCCACCGGCGGTCGGCTCGGCACCAGCGGTCGGGCCGGAGTCGGTGGCCGGGTCGGTGGTGTCGGCGGTCCAGCCGGGGTCGGCCAGCGGCAGGTCGCAGCAGACCACCTCGACGCCGCGCTGCCGGGCCCAGCGGATCGCGGCCAGCTCCGGGGAGAAGTCGGCGAACGGGTAGAAGCCCATCGGCCCGTCCGTGCCGTGGCTGCCGACCAGGGCCAGCGGGGCCCGGGCGGCCGGGTCGGACAGGTACGGCAGCCAGCGCTGGAAGTCGGCCGGCAGCTCGACACAGACCACCTCGGCCCCGGCGGCGTCCAGCAGTGCCGGGACCACCGCCGCGAGGGCCGGGCTGTGGTGCCGCACCCCGATCAGGTACGGCCGGACCGAACCGGCGAGCGCGTCGACCACGGCTCGCGGGTCGGCCGTCGTCGGGTCGACCGCCACCGGGCCGGCGGTCGGCGGGGCCGCACCCGTCGACGTGCTGGAGAGGGTCGTCACCGCAGGCTCTCCCGGAGGTCCCAGAGCCGGCGCCACATCGCCGAGCCGTCCTCGGCGCGACGGCGGACCGGGCCGTCCCAGTAGCCGAGCAGCCGGGCGTGGTCGTTCTGGTCGTCCTTGCGGACCACGCCGAGCAGGTGCCCGGGCACCAGGTCGAGCGCGTCCCCGCCGGGCAGGTACGCGGCGGCCAGGCCGAGCGACGCCGCCACCTGCACCGCCTCGGCGGTGGACATCACGGTGCCGGGCCGTTCCACGTCCCAGCCCTCGCCCGACCGGCCGGTACGCAGGTCACGGAACACGGTGACCAGGGCGTCCAGCACGGCATCGTCGACCGTGTACGCCGCGCCGGCGCGCTGCACGGCGGCGGTGGCCTGCCGGCGGACCAGGTCGGTCTCGGTGTCCGCGTCGGAGATCGGGTGGATGGTCTCGAAGTTGAACCGGCGCTTGAGGGCCGAGGACATCTCCGACACGCCCCGGTCGCGCAGGTTGGCGGTGGCGATCACGGTGAACCCGGGCACCGCCCGGATCAGGCCGTCCTCGGTGCCGGCCAGCTCCGGCACGTTCATCCGCCGGTCGGACAGGATGGACACCAGCGCGTCCTGCACCTCGGGCAGGCAGCGGGTGACCTCCTCGATCCGGACCACCCGGCCGGTGCGCATCGCGGTCAGCACCGGCGAGTCGACCAGCGCCTGCGGGGACGGGCCCTGGGCGAGCAGCAGGGCGTAGTTCCAGCCGTACCGGAAGGCGTCCTCGGTGGTGCCGGCGGTGCCCTGCACGGTCAGCGCGCTGGTGCCGCAGACCGCGGCGGCGAGCAGCTCGGACAGCATGGACTTGGCGGTGCCGGGCTCGCCGACCAGCAGCAGGCCCCGTTCACCGGCCAGGGTGACCACGCACCGCTCGACCAGGCTCCGCTCACCGACGAACTTCGGCGGGATGGTCATGCTGGCGGGCAGTTCGGTGCCGTCCGGACCGGTGCGCCGGTCGGCGGGCAGCTTCAACGCCTCGCCGTCGCTGCCCTGGATGAAGGTGACCACGGCGCGCGGGGTCAGCGCCCAGCCCGGTGGCCGGGCCCCGTCGTCGTACGCGGCCAGGAAGGCCAGCTCGCCGGCGTACCGCTGTTCGGCGGAGAGGACCTGGGCGGCGGTCTCCGGCGCCGCGGTGGGGCGGACGTGTTCCGTCACGGTCACGGGTGTTCCTCGATCTCTCTGGTTCGGATGGGGTGTTCGGGACAGGGGTCGGTGGCGGGGTGGCGCCGCGACGGCCGAGGCGGTCGTCGCGGCACCACCGCCCTCCGGGGTCGGGGTCAGCGGCGGGTGCCGCGGGTGGGCAGGTTGTCGAACCGGGGCCGGTCGCCGCCGCGGAGGCGTTGCCAGGCCCGCCGGTAGAGGTCGGCGACCGGTTCGAACGGCACGGTCACGCCGAGCGCGGCCGTACCGTCGGGTGCGAGGTCGAACAGGGCGACCTTCCAGCCTTCGATCGGCGCCTGCCCGCTGCCGCGCTCCAGCCACGGGCCGGGCAGGAACAGCGACCGGCCGGCCCGGGGCCGGCTGGCCTCGACGACCAGGTCGGTGCCGGCCAGTTCGGCGCGGGCCGCCTTCAGCCGGGCCGGCTTCCAGCCGGTCCACTTCGTCGTGTTGCGGTCGGTGGGGTCCGGCATGGCCAGCAGCATCAGGTACACCGCCGCCGCGTCGGCGCCCAGGCCGTGTTCCCCGGCCACCTCGGCGACCAGGTCGGGCACCGACCGGGTCGGATCCTGCGGCCACCAGGTCCCGTCCGCCGCCCGCGCGCCACCGTCCGGTTCCCCCGGATCGCCGAGCAGCGCCGCGAACCGCGGGTCGCGGACCAGGCGCAGCGCCACCTCCATCGGGTACGGCTTGGCCGCGTTTCCCCGCAGCGCGGGCAGGTACGGGTCCGTCCCGTCGGCGTCGAGCAGGTCCGGCCGCAGCGCGGGCGACGGTTGGCTGTCGTGGGTGGCCAGGACGATGGCGCCGTACCGTTCCCAGCCGGGGCCGGTCTCCGACGGGGTGCCCGCCACCTGCTGGAACGCGGGCAGGGAGACGTACTGGTTGAGGTCGAGCAGCAGGTCGGGGTTGGCCAGCCGGTCGCGGATCACGGCCAGCGCGGCCGGCAGCGCGGCGCGGCACGGGTCGCCGGCCGGCGTGTGGTGGGCGACCCAGGCTGCCAGGGCGACCGTGGAGCGCAGCACGTCACCGGTGAAGCCCGTGGTCCGCCCGTCGACCTGCCGGGCCCGGTCGCCCCGGATCTCGAAGGCCAGGTCGGTGCTCAGCTCGGCCGAACGGGCCGGGTCGAGCAGTGCCGGCAACGCCTTCGCGGGTCCCCAGCCGGTTCGGATCGCGCGCACCGCCTCGGCGAGCAGTTGTTCGGGCACCACCACCCGGCGCCCGAGGGCGGCGTTCCAGACCGCCGCGGCGGCGGCCACGTCCGGACCGTCGGTCCACAGCCGGGCCGCGTCGTCCGGCAGCAGCGCCGCGACCACGGCCCGCCGGAGCTGCGGCCTGGCCTCGTTGAGCACCCCGAAGGCCAGCTTGACCTCGCCGACCTGCTTGACCCCGAGTGCCTTGCGCAGCTCGGTCGGCACGGTGCTCGTCGAGTCCGCGTACGGCAGGCCGGCCAGGACCAGCTTGGCGGCGGTGGGGGTGACGCCGGTCAGCTCGGCGAACTGGTCGGCCGCTTCCGGCCGCCAGGGCAGGGGGCCGCGCGCGGCCCACTCGGCGAGGAAAGCGGCCAGCCAGCCGGCCGGCCGTTCGTCACCGACCGGCGTCGAGGACTGCACCGTGTACGGCTCGGGCACGGCGAACACGCCGGCCGGGTCGTGGTACAGCGCGTCGAAGAAGTAGCCGGTGGCCGTGCCGCTGGAATTGAGGACAGCGATGAACGCCCCGTCGGGCAGCGGCAGGATGCCCGGCCTGGGGTACCGGCGCGTGCCGTCGGGGTTGTTCAGGTCGTCGTCCAGCAGGTGGAGCCTGAACCGGCGCCACCGGGCCGGCTCGGCCGCCGCGCCCAGGTCGAGCCGGTCCAGCTCGGTGAGCAGGGCGCGCAGCGTCTCCCGATGTTCGTCCGGGGTGACCGTCGCGACGGCCCGGTAGGCGACGGACGCGACATCGCCGAGCAGGGACCACCAGTCCAGCGCGGCCGGCAGCGACGGCCCGTCAAGGTGCAGCGGCACGGCGGGCTCGGTCGCGGTGGTGGCGGACCGCTGGGCAGCGAACGCCTGGAACTGGGTGAAGGCGTGGGTCACGCTGCTCGCGCCGTGGACCGAGCCGCGCAGACCGTCCAGCGCCATGTTGAGCTGCTTGTCGGTGGGTCCGGTCGCGGTGGCCACCGGCGCCACCGTCTTCGGCGCGGACAACGACCTGGTGAGCCGCTCGGTCACCGCGTCCAGGTCGGTGCGCACCCGGGCGGCCAGCCGCAGCACCCCGGTCACCCCGGCCAGCACCGCGTCGTGGCTGACGGCCGGCAACGTGGAGCGGACCAGCTCGAGCAGTGTGTCCCTGTCGTCCTCGTCGACGGTGGTGGACGGCCCGGAGCCGGAGGTGCCGGCCGGTGCGCCGACCATGGACGCCGGGACGGCGACGGGAAGGCCGGTGATGGCCTGCGTGGCGGCGGTCAACCCGGATCGGGCCGCGGCCCGCGCGGCCGCTTCGGCCAGGGCGACGCGGCGTTCCTCGAGGGCCGCCTTGAACAGCGCGGCGGCGGTTTCCCGGTCGATCCGGCGCAGGACGGCCGAGCCGGCCGGGTCCCGGGGCACCATGTGGCCGAGGAACTCCTGTCCCGGCAGCGGGACCGTCTGGGGGGTGTAGTCCCGGCTGGACGGCGGTCCGACGGCGGCGGACACCACCCCGTCGGGGTCGACCAGAACGAGGCCGTCGAGGACGGCGCGCGGCCGGTCGTCGCCGGGCAGTGTCAGCGCCGCGACCGGCTTCTGTCCCGGGGCGACGGTGACGGTACGGCCGGCCAGGTCCTCGCCGCGTACCGAGCCGTCCGGCAGGGTGACCACCCGCCAGCCGAGCAGACCGTCCACCGCGACGGCGGCCGGGGTGGCCCGGTCGGACAGGGCCGGCCGCAGCCAGCTCGCCGACTCCTGGAGGTGGCCTGCGCCGTCGGGGAGGTCGGCCAGGAACCGGGGCAGGCCAGGCCGGCCGTGGGTGTCGCTGGCCGGGTCGTACTCGTGCCAGCGGTCGTTGTCGTCGTCCTCGCTGTAGCGGTAGACCCAGTGGGAGGTGCCGTCGGTGATGACCTGCAGTTCGGACGGGACGGCGGTGTCCCCGGCGTGCAGCACGCCGCCGCCGGTGGTCCGCCCGCCGCGGGGCAGCGGCAGAGTGATCTCGTTCGCGCGCGGCCGGCTGCCGTGGCGGCGGCCGCTGATGGGCTGCGGCTCGCCGGGCGACGAGTGCCAGTAGCCGCGCAGGTCGAACCCGAGCGCCCGGGAGTTCCAGTAGACCAGCAGGTGACCGTCGACGTAGTGGTAGCCGGGCCGGCCCCAGATGTCGCCGGCCGGGATGCGCAGGTCGTGGCGGAGCACGATGCCCTCGGCGCCGAGGACGCGTACCGTGGTCGGCCCGGCCAGGATCACGTACGGCCAGGCTTCCTGCCGGATCAGCTCGACCCGGTGGTCGCCGCCGGTCACCTCCTGCCAGGCCAGCTCCCAGTCCGGCCAGCCCAGCTCTTCGAGGATCCCGCCGCGCAGGCTGCGGACGACGTGCTCGGTGAGGTCGACGTGCGCGGTGAGGTCGACGTCGAGGGCGCGCCCGGGGCCGCCGCCCTGACCGGGGTCACCGGGCCGGTCGAGGTCGGTGGACACCAGGCGCAGCGCCTCGACCGGGACCCTGCCCAGCCAGTCCACCGACTCCGGCAGGTACGGCAGTCCGGTGGCGAGCCGGTCGCGGATCCGGGCCCGCAGCCAGTCGGTCAGCGACGGCCGGATGCCCGGCGTCGAGGCCAGCCGGCGCAGGGCGTCCTGCTGGTCGTCGAGTTCGTCGAGCCCCCGGCGCAGGGCCTCGGCGAACCGGTCGTCGCCGGCCACGGCGAGCAGATCCCGCTCTCCCCCGGCCTTGACCCAGTGGGCCAGGTCCAGGCTGTCACCTTCCTGCGGCGGGGCCACCGGCAGGTCGAGGGTGAGCAGCAGGTCGAGCAGGTCCAGGTCGCCGTCGGCGGCGAGGGTCTCGCCGCTGTCGGCCAGTTCGGCGCGCAGCCGTTCGGCCATCCGCTCGACGAGCGGGTACAGCTCCGGCATCCGGCGGCGGCGGTAGCCGGAGTCGGCCCGGCTCACGAAGCGGCGCAGCCAGCCGACGGAGCCGTCCTGCGGGCGAGCCGTGTCCGGCACGTCCGGGTCGCAGAGTCCGGCGAGCGCACCGGTGTCGGTCAGCAGGGTCAGCCAGGTGACCAGGTTGTCCCGGTCGGCGGGCATCTGGTCGAGCAGGCTGCCGCGGATCGCCGGGTCGCGGCCGGCCAGCGCCGTCACCGCCGGCAGGTGCGCCTTCCACCAGCCGGCCGGCGCCTCGGCGGCCACCGGCAGCCGGACCAGCTCGGTCAGGTAGGCAGCCTCACGGTCGGCGACGGCGGCAGCGCCGGCCTTACCAGCGGCCTTGGTGGCGGTGCGGACCAACCGGTTCACCGCGGTGGCCGACTGGGTGGACGGCACCACGCCGGCGGCCGCGGCCCGCAGCGCCAGCCGGCAGAACCGGTCCAGCGCCTCGTCGGCTGGCAACTGGGCGGACAGTTCCTTCGCGTAGCCGGCCAACGCGGTCGCGGACACCACCCTGGCCGCCGTGAACTCGAGGTAGACCTCGTCCAGCCGGTCCAGGTCGACCGGCAGGCCGTGCTGCGCCTCCGCCTTGCGCGCCTTGTTGAACAGCTGCGTCGCGTAGGCGTCCTGCCCGGCGGCCAGGAACACCCGCGCCGCCTGCTCGAAGAACGTCGGCAGGAAGTGCGGCAGCGTACGGGCGAACCGGTCGGCGACGCTCTGGTGTCCGTCCAGGGCGGCCTTCGGTCGCGACCGTGCCTGCTTGGCCAGCTTCTGCAACTCCGGCACCACCGCCAGCGCGTGCCGGCCGTCCGCCGGGTGGTGTACCAGCACCCACTCCGGGAAGGCCAACGGGCGGCGCGGGCCCAGCCCGACGACGGCCGGTTCGGCACCCGGTGTCAGGCCGAGGAACCCGACGGCGATGTCCTCGCCCTCGCCAAGGGCGGCGTCGACCAGGCGGACCACCGACCGGTCGTCGAGGGCCGGGTGCCGGTAGGTGCGGGCGGTGAGGGGCACCGCCCGGTCGTCGGCCCCGGCGGTGTCGATCGGCAGCACCGCGCCGGCGGTCAGCAGGCTCTCGGCCGAGTCCTCGCCCGACATGCTCGTCATTGCGGTCACGCCTTCTTCCCCGTTCCGGTCACGGCGCCGGACAGGGCCGTCGCCATCCGCATTCCTTCCGACCAGGCCACCGGCCCGACCTCGGCCAACCGCAGCGTCGGCCCGTCCACGACCGACCAGGAGAGGGTGCCCAGGGTCGCGTCGGAGTCCCAGTAGTCCTCGTCGAACCGCATGGCGGCCTCGACCGTGCGGCCGGCCTCCCAGACCCGGCACGTGACCTGCGAGCCGGAGACCCGGAAGCCGAGCGCTGCGGCCCGGGCGGCCAGCCGGTTGGGGACCGTGGTGCCGTGGAAGTCGGTGACCGTGGTGTCACGGTCCTTCACGTTGTCGGGCTTGTTCCAGGTGCCCCGGTGTAGTTGCTCGATCCGCTGGGTGATGTCCAGTTCGTCGGCGAACTCGCGCAGGTCGGCCAGGTCGGGCAGGCGCACCGGGTGGGGCAGCGTGGCGCTGACCGGCGAGAGCCGGACGGTCTCCCCGTCGAGGTTGACCACGCGCAGGTCACCGGTGTCGGTGACGTCCCGCAGGAAGCCCGGCTCGGCCGGGTCGTCCCCGAGCACCACGAGGTCGCGCAGCGCGTCCCGCCAGGCCGGGTCCGGCCAGACCCGGGCCAGCAGCCCGGTCGGCACCGGCAGCGAGGACACCACCCAGGCGTCGACCCGGGCGAGGCATTCGGCGGCGTGCCGGTCCAGCCACTGGGCGAGCTGGCGCAACCGGTCCACCTCGGGGTCGTCCCGCAGCACCTTCGGCAGCGTCTTCAGTGGACGGCCGGTGGCCCGCGGGCCGCTGGACCGGGCCGCCACCTTTCCGTCCACGAGAGAGATCTCGTACGAGTCTCCCACCGGTAGCCAGCCCATCAGGAATACCCTCCGCAATGGCAATTAGCCAGATTTCATGAGGAATCGGCCACGACCGACAACGCAGGGCACGCTAACAGTAGTGACCGACACGACAGGGACCCGGCGGCGGGGCGGCGGTGGACACGCAGGGCCCGGGCCGGCGGGTCGAGAAAGACGGGACCTGCCGGAGTCGCAGGTCCGGTCCGTTCGGCCGCCACGGGGACGGCCCGACATGGTCCGATGGGGAGTTGTGAAGGTGACTTAGGTCACGCCGAAGCGCTCGCGGCCGGGTGGGCGAGGCATCGCTGCTGGGGCGGCCGCCGTTGATCGACCGGCTTCTCTGGCTGCAGCACGCTCACGACAGCGGGTGCCGTTTCTCGTAGGCGTGGCAATACCGGTCGCGGCCCCCTGGACCCACCCGCGATGATTCCGGTCGTGAGCAGTCGACTGCGGGCGATCGCCCGCGACACGGTGGCCATCGCCGAGCGCGGCACCTATCGCACCGCCGACGGCGAAGTGGACATCGGGTCGCAGGTCGCGCGGGCGGTGGCCGGCACCCGGCTGCACCTACCCGGGGAAGCCGTGGCGGCGCCCTCGCCGGTCGACGCCGCACCCGGCGCGTTCGGCAACGATCCGGTCACCGTCGCCACCGCACTGCACCACAGCCCGTGGTTCGACGAGGTGGTGTTCGCCATCCTGGACCGCCAGCCCGCCACGCCGACCCATGCCGCGTTCGCCGGCGCCCTGCGCCCGACGCCCTGACGCGCCCCTCCACTCGGGACCACCGTGCGCCTTGGATTCGCGTGTTCTCGCCAGAGGTGCACAAGTAGAGGACGCGGGAGCTCCACCACCTGGGGGCTTGCCCTCGCTTCACCTGCCGTCCAGCGATGCGCCGCCCCCGGGCGCGACGAGCTGACGCGCGGTCAGTTTCAGGATCTCGATGATCTGGTCAGCCTCATGCCACCGGCCCGTGGTGAGCGCCATGTGCAGGGCGCCGCGGTAGCCGCTCAGCACGACGTCGGCGATCAACGTGGCGCGATCAGCAGGTACTCCCGCCGCGGTGAGACGGGGAACGATCAGGCCGAGCCAGTCCTGCTCGATGTCGACGAAGACGCTGTGGTACCGGTCGGGATCACGGATGGTGAGAGCCGCCAACTCGAAGTAGAGGGCGAAGAAGGGACGCAGTACGGGTTGCTTCGCCTCAGTCGACAGTCGCTCGATCGCCTCGACGAGATCGGCGGCGACGTCGCCCGTCTGCGCAGTCGCCCCGGCGAGGATCCCGGAGAGCTCGGTGTGACGGGAGCGCAGGTGACGTAGGACCCGGGCGAGGAGTTGCTCCTTGCTGCCGAAGTGATACAGCAGCGTTCGGGGCGCCACGCCGAGTTCAGCCGCCAACGGGCGCAATGTGATGCCCGACAGCCCATCTCGTTCCACCACCCGGGCGGCGGCATCGAGCAGGTCGGCAGTGCGTTGCGGATTCGCGGGACGAGCCATGAACTATTATTACCACGATCGTTCCAGTAACCTGGCGGCATGCAGGCACCAAACGATTCACCTCTCACGCCACGCGACACCGCGGTGGCGGCCGGTTACGGGGTCGCCATCTGGGTCTTCGCCACCGCGGCGATCCTCACCCTCGGACCCGTGGTGGTTCCCGATGCCGGCTCATGGCCAGGAGTAGCCCTCGTGGCCGCTCTCGCGGTGTTCGCACTCGGACTCGCGATGGCCGCCTACTGGCTCTATCGCCGAACGCGTCCGGACACCCAGACTCTGCGGTTGCTGTTCGGTACGAGCATCACCGCGACCGGGCTCCTGCTCGACGCGGTCACCTATGGGATCGCCGCTGGCCGATACCCGACGTTGTCTTCGTCCCAGCAGGGCCCTGTCGCGTTCTTCCTCGTGTTCGCCTACGGTGCGTTGCTGATCGCACCACACCTCCTGCCCGCCAGGTCGAACCGTTGACGCTGCCATAGCCCGACATCGTCTGGCAGGGATCGCCCGACTCGTCGTCGCACAAGATGAACACCAACCACCACTCGACCACCGGCCCACGTGTCCCCGTCGTACGACTCAAGCGAAGGACACCATGGAGAGATCGCAGGTCATCGGCTGGTCTGCCCCGGGTTGCGCGCAGGCGGTCTCTTGGGATCTTGTGTCAATCGACGTCGAGGCGCGCCCGGGACGGCGGGGCCACCCGCCAGCGCTCAACCGCAAGGCCCTGGACCTGATCCAGGCCGGACGGTCGGGATCCGGGGTAGACCCGGCCCCGGCCGCCCGGCGCGGATCGCGGCCCTGGCCGTGGCTCAGAAGGCGTACGGGCCGAACCGGCCCCATGCGATGACGGCTGCGAGACTGAACAGGACCGCGTTGACCGCAGTCGTCGGGCAGGGCCTCGTAGTCACGGACGCATCCCGCCGCCTTCACCTGCTCCGCCGTCATCAGCAAGGACGGGACATTCGTGGACAAGCAACACCGTCCCGCAGAAGAAACAACCTGGCGAGGTCATACGTACGGTAAGGGCGCAGAAACCTGCAGGGACGCCAAAACCTCGTCGCTACAGCGTTGTCTTACAGGTAATCGGCGAGCGGGCCGCCGCGTCATTGCCCCGATTCCTCGCTCACCGCGACGCGCTTTCCCCAATCGCGCCGCGACCGCCTCGCTGACGATTACCGTACGTTAACGTGACCGACTTTCGGGTTACCGCCTTGGCGCTCAGCGCTCTCCTGGTCGCACCGACTGCCGCGCTCGTCGTGACACCGACGCCGGCGGCGGCCGCGCCGTACGTGCCATGCCCGGCCGTGAAGCCGCCGGCGCCTCCGCCCGCCGCTCCGTCGCCGCCACCGGTGGACCCCGCTGAGCGGACGGTCGGGGGGCAGGCGCTGGCGACGTCGGGACTGGCCATTCCTGCGGATGCGCCGATGGCGCCGGCCGTGACCGCCACCGCCTGGCTCGTGGCGGACCTCAACAGCGGCGAGGTCCTGGGTGGATGCGGCCCCCACGAGCACCGAACGCCAGCCAGCGTGCAGAAGCTGCTGCTCGCGGCGTCCCTGATGTCCCGCCTCAATCCGGCCCAAACCGTTGAGGTGACCCGGTCGGACCTGCACGATCTCGACCCGGCGAGTTCGCTGATGGGGGTCGTCGAGGGCGGCCGCTACTCGATCGAGAGCCTGTGGCTGGGCCTGCTGCTCAGGTCGGGGAACGACGCGGCCAACGTGCTGGCTCGCGTCGGCGGCGGCGCCGCCGGCCGGCAGGGCGGGGTCGACGCGATGAACGACGAGGCCCAACGGTTGCGCGCGAAGCAGACCCACGCCGTCACGCCCTCCGGCCTGGACGGCCCCGGTCAGTACACCAGCGCCTACGACCTGGCGCTGATCGCGCGCGCCGTCTTCGCCCGCGAGGACTTTCGGCGCTACATCGCCACCGAGGTGGCGCAGATTCCCGCAGGACCGGGAAGCTCGGCAATCGAGATCACCCACGACCAAACGCTGCTGGGCCACTACCCCGGAACGCTCGGAGGAAAGACGGGCTTCACGGACCTGGCTCGGCAGACGTACGTCGGCGTGGCCGAACGCAACGGCCGCCGGCTCGCGGTGACCCTGCTCGGGGCGGAGACCGCGCCGCTGGGAAGCCTGGGAGAGGCGGCAGCGCTGCTCAACTGGGGCTTCGCTCTTCCCCGCGGCGCATCCGTCGGCCACCTGGTCGCGCCCGAGGAGAAGAAGCACGACCGTCCCGTGGTCCCCGTCAAAGGCGAGCAACACGACGGGGCCGGAGAGTCGTCATCACTGTCCATGCCCACCGGCCTCGGCCTCGGCGCTGCCCTCGTACTGACCGTCCTGATCCTGGCGGCTCCGTGGCGGCGCAAGGATGCGCGCGGAGAAGCCAGCCGACGGTAGGGAATCCACAGGGGCGCTGTCAGATCCAGCCGGCCTCGCGGGCAACCCGCACCGCCTCCACCCTGGTGCGCGCGCCCGCCTTGCGGGTGATCCGCCCGAGGTGGTTGCGCACGGTCCCCGGGGAGAGCCCGAGCGTCCGGGCGACCTCCACGACCGGCGCCCCGCCAGCCGTCAGGTCGAGGATCTCGGTCTCCCGCACGGTCAGCGGGCTGTCCCGGGTCAGCGCCGCCACCACCAGCTCGGCGTCGATCACCGGCTCCCGCCGGGCCAGCCGCCGGATCCCGTCCACCACCCGCCGGGGGGCGACGTCGTTGCCGAGGATGCCGACGGCCCGTCCCGGCGCGAGGACCCGGTGCAGGCTGCGCGCGCGACGGCGGTCGGCGAGCACCAGCAGGGGGCACTGCCCGGCCGCCGTGGCCGCGCCGACGAGGTCGAGGTCGACGACCGCCACGTCGGGGCGCTGCGCCCGGACCGCCGGCGGGAGGGCGTCCTCCCGGTCCAGCTCCGCCACCACAGTGATGTCCTCCTCGGCGGCGAGGACGAGCGACAGGGCGCCCCGGACCAGGGCGCCGTCGAGGGCCAGCAGGGTACGGATCATCGTTGACCTTCCCCAAGCATCGTCAGAACGATCACGGACCGTCCGCATTCAAACACGTACGCAGCGGTACCGCTCGGTGACGCGAGGCGCCCGTGACGCCCCGGCGGCCGGCGGGGGGCCGAGCGGAGTGACCGCCCGACGCAGCCGGCCCCGAGCCGCCGGGTCGCCCGCCCCCGAACAGCTACATCCAGCCGTCGCGGCGGGCGCGCCCCACCGCCTCCATCCGGTTGCGGGCACCCGTCTTGCGCATGATCGCCGAGAGGTGGTTGCGCACCGTCCCGTGGGCGAGGAACAGCCGGCGGGCGATCTCCTTGAGCGGCAGGCCCTCGGCCGCCACCCGGAGCACCTCGACCTCCCGGCGGGTCAACGGGCTGGACGCGGGTCGCAGCGCCGTCACGGCGGCCGCAGCGTCGATGACCTTGCCCCCGGCGGCGAGCTCCCGGACGGCCTCCACCAACGCCTCCAGCGACGCGTCCTTGCCGACCAGTCCGCGCACCCCGGCCGCCAGCAGGTCCCCGACCACGGCCTGGCTCCACCGGCGGCCCATGCCCAGCACGGCGGTGTCGGGCGCCGCCCCGACGATCTCGGCGACCACCTCGGCCGGCTGCGGCACGTCCGACGCCAGGTCGACCAGCACCACGTCGGGCCGGAGCCGACGCACCACGGCCGACAACTCCGCCACGCCGTTCACCTCGGCGGCGACGTCGATGTCGGACTCACTCGACAGTGCGGCGCACAGCGCGGTGCGCAGCAGCCCCATCTCCTCGGCGACGACAACACGGATCAACACCTGGCTCCGATCTCGGATACGCGGCGGCGGAGTCCCCTGGACGGGACTACCCGGGCCGGCCGCGTGGACGGACTCCGGTCCCCGTCGGACGCGACGGGGCCCACGGGCGGGCCGTGGTGGTCACGGTCTCCGGGCTCGACCTGGGCGCCGGGCAACCGCTGACCATGTCGTTCCTGGCCGAGTCCGCGCCGCCCGGGCTGCGCGGCCGGGCGATGTCCCTGCGACTCACCCGGCAACCGGCTCGGCCAGGTGCTCATCCCGAGCGCCGCCGGTGCGCTCGCCGCCGGCGCCGGGGCGGCAGGCGTGCTCGCCTGCACCGCCGCCGGCCTGGCCGGCGCGGCCGTCGCCGCCGCCGGCCTGCACCGGCCACCCCCGGAAACCTGAGCGCAGCCCTCGCTCGCCGAGTGCGGGGATCTGGCCCTGGCGCGGCTGCGACGGCGTCGCACCAGTCCTGGTTGGGCACCCGGCTGCCTCGTGCGAAGGCGTACACGTCGTGGACGTTGGCGGAGACGAACCAGTACGGCTCGTTTTTTGCGTTGCGCCACGTCGCGCCCGAGCGCGACTGCTGACTATCCGCCACGCGCAGCGATCAACGGCAAGGTGCTGCGGTGGGAGTTCGAGACGAAGCTGGCGGCGGGTTGGGGGCCCGCTCTCACTCGTCCCGGTAGCCGACGACCGCCCGGCCGGCGGCGACCAGCGCGGCGGCGACGCGTTCGCGGTCGTCGAGGTACGCGGCGGTCATGGCCCCGTCGCGGAGCATCATTATCTGCTCGGCAGCCAGGTCCGGGTCCGGATGTCCCAGCTCGGTCACCAGCTCGGCCATTTGGCCGGTGAACCAGGCACGGTGCTCGGCGACGGCGTGCCGGACCGGGTGGTCGGGGTCGGCGTACTCGGCGGCGGCGTTCACGTACGGGCAGCCGCGGAAGCCCGGTGAGCGGCTCTCCGCGATGAGGGCGTCGACGATGGCGCGCAGTACCCCCCGGTGGTCGCCTGGCAGCGCGGCGCGTACTTCGGCCAGCGCCTCCCGCTCCCGTTGTGATCGGACGGCGAGGTAGGTGGCGATCAGGTCGTCCTTGGCGGGGAAGTGCCGGTAGAAGGTGACGCGGGTGACCTGCGCCTCGGCGATCACCCTCTCCACGCCCACCGCCCGGATGCCCTCTCGATAGAAGAGCCGGTCGGCGGCGGTCAGGATCCGTTCGCGCGCCGCCGACAGCCCGCTGGGCCCCCGCGTCGCGGGCCGGGAGTCGGCTGCGTCACCCATCGACGTCCCCTCCTTGCCGGTCGATCGAGGCCGGTGTACGTTCCCAGCTTAGCAGATAGAACGTTCCTTCTACCTGTTCCATCACAAGGAGTGAGCAGGCATGAGCAACACCCCGATCCCCGTTGTCTTCGTCCACGGCCTGTGGTTGCACTCGACCAGCTGGCAGCCCTGGGTCGAGCTGTTCCGCGAGGCGGGCTACGCGCCCGTCGCGCCCGAGTGGCCAGGCATTCCGGATACGGTGGCCGAGGCCCGGGCCGCACCGGACCGCTACGGCGACCACGGCGTCGCCGACGTCACCGATCGCTTCGCGGAGATCATCCGGAGTCTGCCTGCCAAGCCCGTGGTGATTGGCCACTCGTTCGGCGGCCTGATCGCCCAGCAGCTGCTGGGGTGTGGCCTGGCCCGCGCTGCCGTCGCCATCGATCCCGCCCCGGCCAAGGGCGTCCTCGCGCTGCCGTTCTCCGCGCTCCGGGTGGCCTCGGTGGCGGTACGCAACCCGGCCAACCGGCGGCGGGCGGTGGCGCTGACGCCCGCCCAGTTCCGGTACGGCTTCGGCAACACGCTCCCCGAGCGCGAATCGGCCGAGCTCTACGAGAAGTGGATGATCCCCACCCCGGGTCGCCCGCTCTTCGAGGCCGCCCTGGCCAACCTCGTCGGCACCGGTACCAGGGTGGACACGTCCAACCCGGACCGGGGGCCGCTGCTGCTGACCTCCAGCGGCCGGGACCGCACCGTACCGCCTGCCATCGTCGAGGGGACGGCCCGGTTGTACCGGAAGTCCACGGCGGTAACCGAGGTCATTCGGTTCCCCGACCGCGGTCACTCGCTGACCATCGATCACGGCTGGCGGGAGGTCGCGCAAACCAGCCTCGACTGGCTGCACCGGCACGGGCTCTGAACGACCTCCCCCACGGGTCGGGATGGACGGCGAGATCGCCGTCCACCCCGGACCTGTCAGAATTGGTACGGGCATGCCGTCCGCGGCACCTGCGATCACGGCAATCCCGACTGCCCCGATCAGCCGGCGCCGTTATCAGCTGGCGAGACTCGATTAGCGCACGGTAACTTGCCGTCCGTGACCGACTGGATCAAGATCCTCGACGACGACTGCCGCCTTCCACCAGGGCGCGAGCTGAACGAACTGACCGCAGAACTGGCGCAATGCCTACGCGATCCGGACCCGGGCATTCGTGACGGTCATCCGTACGTCGTACTGCGCACCTGGATCGAACGCGACATCATCGCCGGTGATCGCCGTGAGCAACTCGGCGATGAGATGGCCGACCGGTTCACCGACCCGCACACCGAGGCCCGCACCTTCGCGCCCCTGGTCCTGGACATGATCGTCAGTCGCGGAGACTTCCGTCCGCGCTGGCTCGACGCCTTCAGTCGCTGGTATCCAGCAGAGACGGACCTGCGGGGATACCACCCGCGCCTGGGCTGGCTGCACGCGGTGGCGCACGGTGCCGACCTGCTCGGCACCTTCGGCCGCCACCGTGACGTCGATCCCGCCGCCATGCTCGACCTGGCGGGCGCCCGGCTGCTCGCCCGCACCGACCACCTCTGGGCTGAGCGTGAGGACGACCGCCTCGCCCGCGCCGTCGCCCTGACTCTGACCCGTCCAGAGCTCACCGCCGCAGCGTCAACGAGCTGGCTCGACCCGATCACCGCCGACTTCCGTGCCGCGTCCACCTCCACCACACCCACGTACGTTTCCAACACACTGCGCACACTGCGGGCACTCTACGTACTCACCGATTGCGGGATACGGGTCCGACCAGACGGCCCCCGGCAGCAGATCACCCACCACCACAAGGTCAAGCAGCGGCTGGCCGAGGTTCTGGAAAGCGACGCCAAGGCCATCGGATGAGCGCGTAGCGGACCAATCGCACGTGATGGACTGCGGGCTGCGCGCAGCCCACCACGCCGCAGCAGGGTCCCTCAGTGGGCGCCGGAGGAGATCTCGGGCGCACGTGCAGTACATGCGCGACTTCGCGGCCTGGCCGAGCGACGCGCTGGCGTGGCCCGCCGAGGGTCACCAAGCGATCGGCGGCAACGACGGCCAGTCCCCCGGCGTCGACCTGCCCGGTGCGCGGGCCGGGCAGCGACCTCCCTGATCGGGAACGTCGACACATCGTAAAGACCCGATTACCCGATCGCAGCTTGTGGATGCCTGGTGACGGATTGTCGACTGGATCGCCGACGAGGAGGTGGCATGCGCTAGGCGCGCCGGCACACGGCACCGCCCGGAAACGACACGAGCCCCCGGGCGAGGGGGCTCGTGCCGTACGCGGGTGGTGCGGTCGGCCGCGTCAGGTCATGTCGTCGTAGCGGCGGTCGATCGGCGCCGGCGCGGCAACCGGCTCCGGGGCCGCTATCGGCGCGCTGGCGTCGACCCGCTGCCCGGCCTCGACCGGATCCGGGTCGAACTCCAGCGGCGACACCTCGTCGTCGTCGATGCCCGCGTAGACCTCCCGGCCGCGACCCTTGCGCTTGTCGTTGAGGTACGCGACGCCGACGGCGGCGAAGTAGAGCGCGCAGAGGCAGATCGCCAGCGCGGTCATCCCGAACGGGTCGGGGGTCGGGGTGACCACCGCGGAGAAGGCGAAGAAGACGAACACCGCGATCCGCCACCAGCTCAGCAGCCGCTTCGCACTGGCGATGCCGACGAAGTTCAGCATCAACACCAGCAGCGGGAACTCGAACGCCACCCCGAACAGCAGGATCAGGTTCGTCACGAACGAGACGTACCTGGTGATGTCCAGCGTCGTGTTGATGTCGCTGCCGGAGATCTCCAGCAGGAACTCCAGGCCCTTCGCGGTCACGAAGTACGCCAGCACCGCCCCGGCGGCGAACAGCGGCGCCGCCAGCCCGGTGAAGACGTACGCGTAGCGCCGCTCGTGCCGGTGCAGGCCCGGCGCGATGAACGCCCAGAGCTGGTAGAGCCAGACCGGCGCGGCGATGATCAGCCCGACCCACAGACCGATCTTCAGGTTCAGCAGGAACAGGTCGGCCGGGCCGAGCTGGACGAAGTTGCACGCGCCGTCCGTCGTACGCGCCTGCTCCAAGTTGCAGTACGGCCGCTTGAGCACGTTCAGCACCGGCCCGGCGAGCCAGATGCCGAGGCCGAACCCGACCAGGATCGCCAGGGACGCCTTGAACAGCCGGTTACGCAGCTCGCGGAAGTGCTCGACCAGCGTCATCGAGCCGTCGGCGGCCCGCTCGAAGTTGCTCGGACCGCGCTTGCGGAGAGCGAAGGCCACGGTGTTGGGGCCTTCGGTCAGTTGTCGCGGACGCGGTGCACCGGGTCAACGACCGGCTGCTGCTGCGGCGGAGCCTGGTAGGGCGCCTGCTGCGGGGCCTGCTGACCAGCGTGCGGCGGGAGCGGCTGGTAGCCGGCCTGCGCGTCGGCCTTCTCGGCGAGGTCGCGGTCGTCGTCGTGCAGGCTCTTGGTCTCGGCCTTGATGATCCGCAGCGAGCGACCCAGCGAACGGGCCGCGTCGGGGAGCCGCTTCGCGCCGAAGAGCAGGATCAGCACGACCACGAGTACGGCGATGTGCCACGGCTTGAGGGCACCCATGGGAAGCTCCAGTCGCTCTGTGTCGTCGTGAGGGGTGTACCGCAGCCATCGTACGTGCGCAGACGGCCGTTGCCACCCGCCGGGGGCTGGTGGTTTGTCCCGGCCGGTGAAGTCTTGACCAACGCGGGATGTCCCGTCAACACTTGCCCGACGGATCGTTCCTGCGCGGTGCCGGACCGGATCGCGCAGGGACGCGACACCGATCGATCAACCGCCGCGCTTGGCCTTGATCAGCTCGACTCGCCGGTGGGTGATGTCGAGCTGCCGCTGGAGCGCCTCGGCCCGCTCCTGAAGGGCCTCCGCGCTGTCCCGCAGCGCCTCCGCCTCGGTCGCCCGACGCTGCAGGGCAACGGCCGCGCGACGCAGCCGGGGCAGCCGCGCCAGCACCGGCCGGACGGCCAGGGCCAACACGACGAGCGCGAACAGCACCACCGCGAGCACGATCCACTTCACCACGGCGGCCAGCCTACTGCGTGCCCGCGGTCACCGCCGGGTCGGCCGAGGGCACCTCGGGCGGCGTGTCGGCCGGGCGCCGGGGAGCGGCCGGGGCCGGCGTCGCGTACGCGTCGAGCGCGGCGGCCGCCGCGGCCCGGACCTGCTCGGCCAGCTCGGCCGGGGCGACCACGGTGACGTCCGGCCCCAGCCCCAGCACGAAGCGGCGGGCCCACCCCAGGTCGGTGACCCGCAGCGAGACCAGCCACTGGTCGCCGGCGCCCGCCTCGACCCGCTCGCACGGGTAGTACTCGGTGATCCACCGCTCGCCCCGGCCGACCCGCAGGGTGATCAACGGCAGGTCCTGGGAGGGCCGGAACACCCCGTCGGTGAGGTCGTGCGGGCGGGCCTGCGGCGGCACCACGGCCGGCTCGTCCAGCTCGGTGACCGCGTCGATCCGGTCGACCCGGAACAGCCGCACCGCCTCCGCCCGGCGGCACCACGCCTCCACGTACGCCCGGCCGCCGACCATCAACATCCGCAGCGGGTCCACGACGCGGTCCGTGGTCTCGTCCCGCGCGGCCGTGTAGTAGGTGATACGCAGCGCCCGGCCGCTCTCGACGGCGCCACGCAGCTCCTGCACCCGGCGGGTGTCGGCGGGCAGCCGGACCTCGACGGGCGCGGCCACCAGGTCGCCGGCCGCATTCTCGATCTTGGCGAGGGCCCGCTCCACGGCCTCCCGGTTGGTCACCCCGGGCGTCTCGGCGAGCATTCGCAGCGCCACCACCAGCGCGAGGGCCTCGTCCGGGGTGAGCCGCAGCGGCCGGTCGATGCCGGCGTCGTAGGTGATGGTCACCCGGTCGCCGTCGAAGGCCATGTCGATCAGGTCGCCCGGGCCGTAGCCGGGCAGCCCGCACACCCACAGCAGTTCCAGGTCCTCACGCAGCTGCCGCTCGGTGACGCCCAGGTCACCGGCCGCCTCGGCGATCTCGATGCCGGGCCGGGCGAGCAGGTAGGGCACCAGGTTCAGCAGCCGAGCCAGCCGGTCGGCCGACGCGCGGGAGCCGCTCCGGGCGGCCGGCCGGGTCACCGGGCACCCCCGACGGCGGCGAGGTCGTCGTGCCGGGCCGCGATCTCCTTGAGCCGCTGGATGACCGCCTCCCGCACCTCCGGCGGGTCGAGCACCCGCACGTCCGGACCGTAGCCGACGAGCTGGCCGGCGAGGACGTCCACGTCGGCGTAGGGCAGGACGAGCCGGTCGCCGTCGGGCCCGGCGGTGACGCCGACCGCCCAGCGGCGCAGCCCCGCAGCGCGGCCCGGCGCGGCCAGCACGGTGGCCCGCCCGGTGCGCTCCGCCGGCCCCGACCAGCGGGCCACGTGGCTGATCAGGTCGACCCCGACCGGCGGCTCGTAGCCGCCCGGCACGCCGGTCACCCGGACCGCGCCGACCACCCGCGACAGCCGGAAGCAGCGGGTCGCCTCGCGGTCGAGGTCGTGGCCGACCACGTACCACCGGCCCCGCCAGCAGACCACGCCCCACGGCTGCAACCGGCGGCGGTTCGGCTCGTCGCGGTCGGGCACCCGGTAGTCGAAGCTGACCTCCCGCCGGTCCCGGGCGGCGGCGGTGAGCGGCGCGAACGCCGGGTCCACCGTCACCATCGGCTCCAGGCCCAGCGTGGCCTGCGGGTCCACGTCGACGCCGGCGGCGCGCAGCTTCGCCAGCCCCGAGGAGGCGGCGGCGGCCAGCCCGGCGTGCTGCCACAGCCGCGCGGCGATGCCCACCGCGGCGGCCTCGTCCGGTTCGAGGGGGATGTCCGGCAGCGCGTACTCCCGGTGGGCGATCCGGTAGCCGGGCTCCGCGTCGAAGACGCTCGCCGTCCCGGTCTCCAGCGGTACGCCCAGCTCACGCAGCTCGGCCTTGTCCCGCTCGAACTTGCGCTGGAACGCCTCGTGGTCGCGCGCGTCCTCCGGATCGTGCTCGTAGCCGGGCACGGTCGCGGCGATCTGCGCGGCGGTCAGGAACCGTCGCGTGGACAGCAGGCAGATCACCAGGTTGACCAGGCGTTCGGTGCGGGTCCGCGACACGGGTAGACGCTAGCAGCCCGCGCGCCGGGCACGTGCACCCACGCGGGCACGACGCGCGTCGCGTCGCGCCGGCCCCGCGTCCGGTCACCCCGCGGGGCGCCTCCGACGGTTCTACAGAGCGGCGGAGGCGAAGCCGGAGAGGGTCGACACCGTCGTGGTCGCCGGGGCCGCCAACCTCGCCATCGCCGTCGCCAAGCTGGTCGCCGGGATGATCTCCGGGTCGGACGCCCCGCTCTCGTCCGGCTGCGTCGCCCCACGGCCCCCGGGCGCGGCCGGCCGGGGCGGCGACGCTAGCGTGCCGGGCATGGTGCGATGGCGGTCCGGGACGGTGACGGCGCTGCGGCGGCAGTGGACCGGGGCGGTGGAACTCGACGTCGACCTGCCCGACGGCACCACGATCCGCGCCCTGGCCTACCCCGAGCTGGTCGGCCGGCCCGAGCCCGGCGACCGGGTGCTGCTCAACGCCGGCGCGCTGCTGATGGGCCTCGGCACCGGCGGGTACGCCCTGGTCGTGGCGCTGCCCGACCGGCTGCCGCCGGACCCGCCGCAGGCCCTCGACACCCGCGACGCCGGTCACCTCGTCAAGGCCCGCTACACCCCGCTGCAGCCGATCCTGCTCGGCGTCGACGAGGAGGCGTCCCCGCACCGCGAGGTCCTGGCCGCCGCCGACGACCTGGGCGGCCTGCCGGTCGTCACCGCCGACCTGCACTCCGCGCTGCCCGCGGTCCTGGCCGGCATCCACGCCGACGCCCCGGACGCCCGGGTCGCGTACGTGCTGACCGACGGCGGGGCGCTGCCCGCCTGGTTCTCCCGCACCCTCGCCGGGCTGCGCGACCACCTCGCCGGCACGGTCAGCGTCGGCCAGGCGTTCGGCGGCGACCTGGAGGCGAGCACCGTGCACAGCGGCCTGCTGGCCGCCCGCCACGTCCTGCGCGCCGACGTGGCGATCGTCTCCCAGGGGCCCGGCAACCTCGGCACCGGCACCCGGTGGGGCTTCTCCGGGGTGGGCGTCGGCGAGGCCGTCAACGCCGTCGCCACGCTGGGTGGGCGCCCGGTCGGATCGCTGCGGATCTCCGCCGCCGACCCCCGGCCCCGGCACCAGGGCGTGTCGCACCACAGCCTCACCGCGTACGGCCGGGTGGCCCTCGCCCCCGCCGAGCTGGTGGTGCCCGACGGGCTGGACCCGGCGCTGGCCCGCGAGGTGGACGCCGCGCTGGCCCCCCTCGCGGCACGACACACCGTCGTCCGGGTGCCCACCGACGGGCTCGACGCCGCGCTGCGGGCGACGCCGGTGCCGCTGTCCACCATGGGCCGGGGCCTCGACGCCGACCACGCGTACTTCCTGGCCGCCGCGGCGGCCGGCCGGCACGCCGCCCGCCTGCTGACCGGGCCCCGCCCGAGCGCGACCCGGACGACCGACGGCCCGGCGCCGAGCGGTCAGGTCGCCAGGTAGCCCTGCCGCACGATGCGCTCGGCGGCCTTCTCGTACACCGCCGGGTCGTCCGGCACCAGGGTGCCCAGCCCGTCCACGTAACGGTTGTACATGCAGAACGCCGCCGCGATCAGGACGGTGTCGTGGATCTCCAGGTCCGTCGCGCCGGCACCCCGGGCGGCCTTGACCAGCTCCGCCGTCACGTCCCGGCCGCTGCGCTGCACGGCCTCGGCGATGCGCAGCAGCGCCCGCAGCTTGTCGCTGACCTCCGCGTCCACCGGATCGGCGAGGACCCGGTCCACCAGCGGCATGCCGGAGGGAAGCTGCGCCGCCGCGAACGCGGAGTGCGTCGCGCAGCAGAACCGGCACTCGTTCAGCCCCGACACGTACGCCGCGATCAGCTCCCGCTCCCCCGGCGTCAGCGTCGGGTGCGGGGCGCGCAGCAGCGCCTCCGCCAGCGCGTTGAGGGGCTTGGCCGTCTCCGGCCGGAACCGCATCGGGCCCCGGATGCCGGGATGCTCCCGCTCGTCGATACCGAGGTCGATGTGTGCGATGACGTCACCATCCCTGCCGCCGCGGCGGGGCGTGGCCGGTCCGCGGACCGACTACGCCGAACGGGAACGATAATCCCAGCCCCGCGGGGCCGGGACCACTTCGAGATTGCGGTGCCGCCGCGGCCGGATCGGGCCATGAGGACCGGGGCCGCTCGGGGCCCGGTCAGGCCATGAAGATCAGGGTGAGCCAGGCGCCCACGATCAGCACCAGCGCGAGCGCCAGCACCCAGGTGGGCACCGTGTACTCGCCGCGCCGGTTGCGCGCGATCTCCTCACGGATCTTCTCGCGGCGGCGCTCGACCCAGTTCTGCCGCTGGCGGCCGCTCTCGGGAGGTTCGGAAGTCGTCATGGCGCGGTCAGCCTACCCGGCCGGCCGACCCGGCAGGCGGTCGCCACCGCACCGGGCCGGCCCGCGCCGTCACATGCTGGCGATCAGCCGCTCCACCCGCTCGTCGTACGCCCGGAACGGGTCCTTGCAGAGCACCGTGCGCTGTGCCTGGTCGTTCAGCTTCAGATGCACCCAGTCGACGGTGAAGTCGCGCCGCTTCTCCTGGGCGTGTCGGATGAACTCGCCCCGCAGCCGGGCCCGGGTCGTCTGCGGCGGAGTCTCCTTCGCCTCGAAGATCTCCGGGTCGGTGGCCACCCGGTCCACCTCGCCACGCCGCTCCAGCAGCCCGTAGAGGCCCCGGCCCCGGCGCAGGTCGTGGTAGGCCAGGTCCATCTGCGCGACCCGCGGGTGCGACAGCGGCAGGTCGTGCTTGCGCTGGTAGCGCTCGATCAGCCGCAGCTTGGTCACCCAGTCGATCTCCCGGGCCACCGGCTCCAGGTCGCCGGTCTCCACCGCGCGCAGCACCCGGCCCCACAGCTCCACCACCCGCTTGGCGGTCTGGTCGCCACCACGCCGCTCCACGAACTCGGTCGCCTTCGCCAGGTATTCCTGCTGGATCTCCAGCGCGCTGACCTCCTTGCCGGAGGACAGCCGCACCTTGCGCCGGCCCGTGATGTCGTGCGACACCTCGCGGATCGCCCGGATCGGGTTCTCCAGCGTCAGGTCGCGCATCACCACCCCGGCCTCGATCATTCGCAGCACGATGTCGGCGGTGCCGACCTTCAGCAGTGTGGTGACCTCGTTCATGTTGGAGTCGCCCACGATGACGTGCAGCCGGCGGTAGCGCTCCGCGTCGGCGTGCGGCTCGTCGCGGGTGTTGATGATCGGCCGGCTCCGGGTGGTCGCCGACGAGACGCCCTCCCAGATGTGCTCGGCCCGCTGCGACAGGCAGTAGACCGCCCCGCGCGGCGTCTGCAGCACCTTGCCCGCGCCGCAGATCAACTGCCGCGTCACCAGGAACGGGATCAGCACGTCGGCCAGCCGGCCGAACTCGCCGTGCCGGGAGACCAGGTAGTTCTCGTGGCAGCCGTACGAGTTGCCGGCCGAGTCGGTGTTGTTCTTGAACAGGTAGATCTCGCCCGCGATGCCCTCGTCGTGCAGCCGCTTCTCCGCGTCGACGAGCAGCCCCTCCAGGATCCGCTCGCCGGCCCGGTCGTGCGCGACCAGGTCCACCACCGAGTCGCACTCCGGGGTCGCGTACTCCGGGTGCGAGCCGACATCGAGGTAGAGCCGGGCGCCGTTGCGCAGGAACACGTTGCTCGACCGGCCCCAGGACACCACCCGACGGAAGAGGTACCGGGCGACCTCGTCGGGGGACAGCCGCCGCTGCCCCCGGTAGGTGCAGGTGACGCCGTACTCGGTCTCGAGGCCGAAGATTCGCCGCTCCATGATGAGACATTAGCCGCCCGAGGCCCCAGATGGGCAGCGCTCACCACGTCGTCTCACGCCGGGAACGCCCGGCGGCCCGACCGGGGGGCCACGCCGGGCGTGCCGGTCCCACCGGCGCCCGCGCACGACCGCGCCGGCAGGTCCCAGGTGGACCAGGCCGCCGCCCGGGCGCACCCGCGCGGATGGACGACGTCGCGCCGGTGCGGGCGGCTGTCGTCGGATCCGGGTGAACCGACGCGGGTCGGTCGGGAGCGGCCGCCGCCGGACCGTCGACCTGCCGGCGTACGACGACCGCGCGGGCGCCCGGGCCCACGGCCCCGACGCCCGCGCGATTGACTCCGCTACGCCTCGGGGGTCTCCGGCTGCTGGCCCTCCAGGTCCGCCGAGCCGGCCGACGTGGTGGGCTTGCCCGCCTCCTCGGTCGGCGCGGTCGGGGTCTCCGGACGGGCCGGCACCGCCGGCTCCTCGGCCTTGCCGCCGTCCAGCAGGGCGGTCAGCGCCGCCCCGGTGATGCGGCGGAACGCCCGCCCCACCCGGCGTCGGTCCAGGACCGCCACCTCGAGCTGGTTCGCGGCGATGGTACGGGAAGCGCCGCCCTCGCCCCCGACGCTGCCCAGCGCCCGCACCGCGACCTTCACCGCCTCGCCCAGCGACATGTCCGGACGGTGGTCGGACTTCAGCACGCCGGCGATCGCCTCGGCCTGCCCACCCATCGCCATCCGGCCCGGCTCGTCGTTGACGGAGCCGTCGTAGGTGAGCCGGTAGATCTCGTCGTCATCCGCGGTGGCGCCCACCTCGGCCACGCAGATCTCCACCTCGAACGGCTTCGACTGCTCGGTGAAGATGGCGCCCAGCGTCTGCGCGAACGCGTTCGCCAGGGCCCGGCCGGTGACGTCGCGCCGGTCGTAGCTCAGGCCGTTCAGGTCGGCCATCCGCACGCCGGCGCGGCGCAGGTTCTCGAACTCGTTGTAGCGACCGACGGCGGCGAAACCGATCCGGTCGTAGATCTCGCTGACCTTGTGCAGGGCGCTGGACAGGTTCTCGGCGACGAAGAGCACCCCGCCCTCGTAGCTCAGGACGACCGCGCTGCGGCCCCGGGCGATGCCCTTGCGGGCCAGCTCGGAGCGGTCGCGCATGATCTGCTCGGGCGAGGCGTAGAACTGCATGGCCACGGCGGCGGTTCTCCTTCAGGGCGCTGTGCTGACGGCTGCTGACTGGTGCGGGCGGGAGCGGATCAACCGCCCGGATTCTCCATCCGGCCGGAGACCACGCTCTCGGCGATCGCCGACATCTCCTCGTCGGTGAGCCGGTGGGTGCCCTCCGCCGTCGCCGTCATCACCACCGGGTAGATCCGGCGGATCAGGTCCGGCCCGCCGGTGGCGGTGTCGTCGTCGGCCGCGTCGTAGAGCGCCTCGACCGCCAGCCGGACCGCCTCGTCCACCGAGATGCCCGGCTGGAAGCGCTTCTTGAGGGCGGACTTGGCGAAGAGCGAGCCGGAACCGATCGCGTCGTAGCCCGTCTCCTCGTAAGGACCGCCGGTGACGTCGAAGCTGAAGATGCGGCCGGCCCGCGCCGGGTCCTTCGCGGCCAGGTCGAAGCCGGCGAAGAGCGGGATCACCGCCAGGCCCTGCATGGCGGCGCCCAGATTGCCGCGGATCATCGAGGCGAGCCGGTTGGCCTTGCCGTCGAGCGAGAGCATCGCGCCCTCGATCTTCTCGTAGTGCTCCAGCTCCACCTGGAACAGTCGCATCAGCTCGATGCCGATGCCCGCCGTGCCCGCGATGCCCACCAGCGAGTACGCGTCGGCCGGGTGCACCTTCTCGATGTCGCGCTGGGCGATCAGGTTGCCCATGGTGGCCCGCCGGTCGCCCGCCATCACGACACCACCGACGGCCGAGATCGCCACGATGGTCGTCGCGTGTGGCGCCATGTCGGCGGCCATGCCCGGCGGCAGCGGCCGTCGGCCGGGCAGCATCTCGGGGGCCACCTTGCTCAGGAACGAGGTGAAGGAGGACGTCCCCGCGTTGGTGAACACATCTGGTAGACGCCCGGATGGATCAAAACCCGCTGCCACGTGGTTCCTCTCAGATATGTGATCGCCTCGGCCAGCCGCGACTGATCGTCACGGAACTGACCGAGACCACCGTTGCAGTTGAAGCACAATATCCCGCGCACCCAGCCGGTGCGATGATCGTGGTCCAGATGTTGGGGGTCCGGTGTGCCGCAGACCGCGCAGACGCCGCCCTGCTCGACCAGGAGCTCGTCGAACTCCTTCTGCCCCACTCCGTAGCGCCGCCGCAGGTGGTACTCGCGACTGCCGCCGTGGAGCCGCGTCCGCGACTCCTTGCCCTTCTCGTTGTGACAGGGCTTGCAGTATCTGCCGTAACCGCTCCGCCCGGAGCGGTTACGAGGGAAGTCCTCCAGCACCTTGGTCACGCCGCACGCTGGGCACCGGCGGTGCCCCTCAGGCACCGCCGGTGGCTGACGCACGTCGCGGCCGTGCTGTTCGCGGACCCGCTTGGCGTAGCTCGCCTTCGAGCGCGCGTTGAAGCAGGGCTTGCAGTAGCTACCGCGGCCGTCGGGTCTCCGGCTGTTGGCGCAGAATTCCGCTAGCGGCTTCCACGCACCGCAGTCGCGGCAACAGCGCTCTCCGTCTCGGTCATCCAGTCGTCGAGGCATGTCCGAAATGCCAAATAGACCCTATTCTCCCCCTTTTTGGACATAGCCGCGGACAAATTCCTCGGCGTTCTCCTCCAGGACGGAGTCGATCTCGTCGAGCAGGTCGTCGACGTCCTCGGTGATCTCGGCGTGCCGCTCGGCGACCTCCGGGTTCGCCTCGGTGGTGACGTCCTCGATCTCCTCGCCCTGACGCGACTTGCCCGACTGCGACTGCCCGCCGCTGTCACGAGTGGCCATTGCTGCCTCCTCCACGATCGCCCTGCGATCAACTTACCTCGCGGAGGCGACGAAAAGCCCGCCGCGCGCCGGCTTCGGCACGCGGCGGGAATCCGTCCACGACGATCAGCCGCCGGTGAGGGTCTCGAGCAGGTCCTTCGCGCTGGGGCAGCGGTCGAAGAGCGCACCGACGTGCTTGCGGGTGCCGCGCTCGGGCTCCATCATCGGCACCCGCACCAGCGACTCCCGGCCCACGTCGAAGATGACCGAGTCCCAGCTGGCCGCGACCACCTCAGAGGCGTACTGGGCCAGGCAGCGGCCGCGGAAGTAGGCGCGGGTGTCCTCCGGCGGCTCGGTCATCGCGGTGCGGGTCTGCTCGTCGTCGAGCAGGGTCTTCATCGCGCCCCGGGAGACCAGCCGGTGGTAGAGGCCCTTCTCCGGGCGGACGTCCGAGTACTGCAGGTCGACCAACTGGAGCTTGTGCGAGCCCCAACCCAGCTTCTCGCGCTCCCGGTAGCCCTCCAGCAGCCGCAGCTTCGCCACCCAGTCCAGTTCGTCGGCGCAGAGCATGACGTCGCGGCCCAGTCGCTCCAGCACGCTCTCCCAGCGGGCGAGCACGTCCAGGGTCTGCTCGTCGGCGTCGGCGCCGTAGCGGTCGTCCACGAAGGACCGCACCCGCTCGTAGTACGCCCACTGCACGTCCAGGGCGGTGAGTCGCCGCCCGTCGCGCAGCCGCATCAGATGGGTGAGCGACGGGTCGTGGCTGACCGCACGCAGCTCGCTGACCGGGTCGGCGATGCCCAGGTCGGAGCCGAGCGCCTTCTCCTCGATCATGGTGAGGATCAACGCGGTGGTGCCGACCTTGAGGTAGGTGGAGATCTCCGACAGGTTCGCGTCGCCGATGATGACGTGCAGCCGCCGGTACTTGTCGGCGTCGGCGTGCGGCTCGTCGCGGGTGTTGATGATCGGCCGCTTGAGGGTGGTCTCCAGGCCGACCTCGACCTCGAAGAAGTCGGCGCGCTGGGAGATCTGGAAGCCGCTCTGCCCGCCGTCCTGTCCGATGCCGACGCGGCCGGCGCCGCAGACGATCTGCCGGGTCACGAAGAACGGCGTCAGGTACGCCACGATGTCGGCGAAGGCCGTCTGGCGGCGCATCAGGTAGTTCTCGTGGGAGCCGTAGCTGGCGCCCTTGTTGTCGGTGTTGTTCTTGTAGAGGTTGATGGGCTGGGTGCCGGGGATGGTGGCGGCGCGGCGGGCCGCCTCGGCCATCACCCGCTCCCCCGCCTTGTCCCAGCGCACCAGGTCCCGCGGGTTGGTCACCTCGGGCGTGGAGTATTCCGGGTGGGCATGGTCGACGTAGAGCCGGGCGCCGTTGGTGAGTATCACGTTGGCCAGCCCGAGGTCCTCGTCGGCGAGCGCCTCGGCCGGGTCGTACGCGGCGCCGGAGTAGGTGAAGCCGCGCGCATCCCGCAGCGGCGACTCCTCCTCGTAGTCCCAGCGGGCCCGGCCGCCCCGGTTGAGTTCCGGGCGCGCCCCGTAGGCGTTGACCACCTGGGAGGAGGTGACCATGGGGTTGGCGCCGGCCTGGCCGGGCACGGAGATGCCGTACTCGACCTCGGTGCCCATGATCCGTCTTACGCTCATCGACCTACCTGCTTCGCTCGCCCGACCCGGTCCCCCGTCACGTCGAGCGTAGTCGGCCGCGCGGCGGATGGGGGCGCGCCGGACCGGGGCGGTAGGCGCGGGCCGGGCGGGGACGGGTGGGTCCGGACGGGACGGGGCCCGCGGCGCGTCGCGCCGCGGGCCCGTGCGGGTGTGGGTCAGAGGTACTGACCGGTGTTGCTGGCGGTCTCTATCGACCGGCCGGCCTCCGCGCCCTTGCCGCCGGAGACGAGCGTGCGGATGTAGACGATCCGCTCGCCCTTCTTGCCGGAGATGCGGGCCCAGTCGTCGGGGTTGGTGGTGTTGGGCAGGTCCTCGTTCTCCCGGAACTCGTCGACGCAGGCGTCGAGGAGGTGCTGCAGGCGCAGGCCCTTGCGGCCGGAGGTGAGGAACTCCTTGATGGCCATCTTCTTACCCCGGTCGACGATGTTCTGGATCATCGCGCCGGAGTTGAAGTCCTTGAAGTAGAGGACTTCCTTGTCGCCGTTGGCGTAGGTGACCTCGAGGAAGCGGTTCTCCTCGGTCTCCGAGTACATCCGGAGCACGACCGCGTCGATCATGGCCGCGACGGTGGCCTGGGGGTCGCCGCCGTGCTCGGCCAGGTCGTCCGGGTGCAGGGGCAGCCCGGAGAGGATGTACTTGGAGAAGATGTCCTTCGCCGCCTCGGCGTCCGGCCGCTCGATCTTGATCTTCACGTCGAGCCGGCCGGGACGAAGGATCGCCGGGTCGATCATGTCTTCCCGGTTGGAGGCGCCGATGACGATGACGTTCTCCAGGCCCTCCACGCCGTCGATCTCGCTGAGCAGCTGCGGGACGATGGTGTTCTCCACGTCGGAGGAGACACCGGAGCCCCGGGTGCGGAACACCGAGTCCATCTCGTCGAAGAACACGATGACCGGGGTGCCCTCGCCGGCCTTCTCGCGGGCCCGCTGGAAGATCAGCCGGATGTGCCGCTCGGTCTCGCCGACGTACTTGTTGAGCAGCTCCGGGCCCTTGATGTTGAGGAAGAAGCTGGTGTGCCGCTCCTTGCCCTCCCGCTCGGCGATCTTCTTCGCCAGCGAGTTCGCCACCGCCTTGGCGATCAGCGTCTTGCCACAGCCGGGCGGGCCGTAGAGCAGGATGCCCTTCGGCGGGCGGAGCTGGTGCTCCCGGAACAGGTCGGCGTGCAGGAAGGGCAGCTCCACCGCGTCGCGGATCTGCTCGATCTGGGCGTGGAGGCCACCGATGTCGGTGTAGTCGACGTCGGGCACCTCCTCCAGGACCAGCTCCTCGACCTCGCTCTTCGGGATCCGCTCGTAGGCGTACGCCGAGCGGGGCTCGATCATGAGCGAGTCGCCGGCCCGGATCGGCGATCCGATCAGGGTCTCGGCGAGGTGCACGATCCGCTCCTCGTCGGAGTGCGAGACCACCAGCGCCCGGTCGCCCGGGCTGCCGTCGGGACCCGCGAGGATCTCCTTGAGCATGACCACCTCGCCGACCCGCTCGTAGCCGAACGCGTCGACGATGTTGAGCGCGTCGTTGAGCAGGACCTCCTGGCCACGCCGCAGCTCGGCGACGTCCAGCGAGGGCGAGACGGCGACCCGGAGCTTGCGTCCGCCGGTGAACACGTCCACCGTGCCGTCGTCGTGCCGCGCGAGGAAGACGCCGTAGCCACTCGGTGGCTGGGCGAGGCGGTCGATCTCCTCCTTGAGCGTCACGATCTGCGCGCGAGCCTCCTTGAGGGTGCTCACGAGCCGGTCGTTGTTCTCGGTCAGCCGCGCCAACTGTGCCTGGGTGGCCGCCAGCCGCTCTTCGAGCTGCCGGACGTGTCGGGGGCTTTCGGTCAACTTGCGCCGCACCAGAGCGAGTTCCTCTTGAAGGAACGCGACCTGCGTGGAGAGATCGTGGGCCTCCTTCTCCCACCGTGCGGCGCGCGAGTCCGCGTCGTCGCTGCGTGCCACGTCCCACCTCCCCGGGGGGCTTGAACGTTCTGCCCTAACACTAGCCGCTATGAGGCCGATTCGGTCCCACGCAACGCCCTCGTCACCGAACCTTGATCGCCAAGGGTGGCCCCGAGGGCCGGTCCGGGCGTTCGGGTACCGTCGGGGCGTGGGACGGGAGAACATGGGGGGTGCGCCGTGGCGGAGGTCATGACCGACCAGCTGCAGGTCTGGGTGGACCAGGATCTCTGCACGGGCGACGGGCTCTGCGTGCAGTACGCGCCCGAGGTCTTCGAGTTCGACGTCGACGGGCTCGCCTACGTCAAGGGCCCGGACGGTGAGCTGCGGCTCGCGCCGGGCAGCCGGGTCGACGTGCCCGAGCACCTGCGCCTCGAGGTGATCGACTCGGCGAAGGAGTGCCCGGGCGAGTGCATCCACGTCGTCCGCGGCAGCGACGGCGTCGAGGTCGCCGGCCCGGAGGCCGAGGAGGACTGACCGCCGCGCCCTCCCGCGCCGCCGGGGCGGGAGGGCGGCCGGGCGTACGCCTCAGAGCATCGGGCGGCCGACCACCGAGGCGACGAGGCGGGCGAACTCCTCCAGCCGGGCGATCTGCCCGGCGCCCCCGTCGTCGAGGGTCTTGCCGAAGCGCAGCGCGTCGTGCCGGGGCGCGCCCACCACCTCCTCGCTGGGCGGGGCCTCGTCCAGCGAGGTCAGCAGCAGGTAGACGTCGATGCTGTCGACCCGGATCCCGCCGTCGTCGTCGCGGGTGAGCCGCCGCCGGCAGCCGACCTCGGTGACGGTGGAGACCGGCACCACGCGCAGCGACGAGGTCATCGACCCGGGCGGGCCCTCCCCCGGCGGCACGTCCTCACCGTGCCAGAGCACGAGCCGGCTGCCGTCGCAGACCACGACCTCCTGCCACACCCCGTTGACCTCGTTGACGAAGCGCTCCAGGGTGAAGCCGAGCACCGACGCCCCACGCAGCACCCCGCCCAGTGCCTCCAGGGCGACGTCGGGGTCGCGCAGGTAGGCGCGGGCCGCCGATTCGAGGTCCTGGTAGGGCGACCAGTCCGGGAACACCGCCGGCAGGTCTCCGCCGCCGAAACCCGGCCGGTTCATGCCACCTCCCCGTAGCCGTGCCGCCGGCCCGCACCGGCCGGCAGGTTCCGTCCGCTCACTCCCAGCCGCCCCGTCCCACGGTCACGGCTGCGTCGGGTCCCCGGCCGCCGCCGGCTCCGCCCCGGCGGCCCGCGCGGCCTGCCGGGCCGCCTCCGCCTCACGCAGCGCCTGCCGGCGTTCGGCGTACGCCTCGGCGCCCTTGCTGGGCTTGCGGCGCCGCGGCGGCGCGGTGACGCCCGGAGCGAGCTTACGCGCGGACACCAGGAACGCGGTGTGCGCGATCATGCGGTGGTCCGGGCGCACCGCCAGCCCCTCGGCGTGCCAGTCGCGCACCAGTGACTCCCAGGCGCGCGGCTCGGTCCAGCCGCCGCGCTCGCGCAGCGCCTCGACCAGCTCGGACAGCTGCGGGGTGGTGGCGACGTAGCCGATGAAGACGCCGCCGGGCACCAGGGCCCGCTCGACCATGTCGAGGGTCTCCCACGGGGTCAGCATGTCGAGGATGATCCGGTCGAAGCCCGTCTCGGTGCAGGTGGCGACGTCGCCGACGTGCAGGTGCCACGCCGGGTGCGGCCCGTTGAAGAACGCCTCGACGTTGCGCCTGGCGATCTGGGCGAAGTCGTCGCGCACCTCGAACGAGTGCAGCTCGCCCTCGGTGCCGACGGCACGCAGCAGCGAGCAGGACAGCGCCCCGGAGCCGGCCCCGGCCTCCAGGACCTTGGCGCCCGGGAAGATGTCGCCCATGGCGACGATCTGGGCGGAATCCTTCGGGTAGATCACCTGCGCGCCGCGCGGCATGGAGAGCACGTAGTCCGACAGCAGCGGGCGCAGGGCCAGGAACGCGGTGCCGCCGCCGGAGGTGGTGACCACGCTGCCGTCGGGCAGGCCGATCAGCGTGTCGTGCTCCAGGATGCCCCGGTGGGTGTGGAACGCCTTGCCCGGCTCCAGGGTGACCGTGTGCATGCGCCCCTTGGGGTCGGTCAGCTGCACCCGGTCGCCGGGCCGGAACGGCCCACGGTGCACGGGGGGCAGCGCCCGGGTGTCGGCGGGCACCGGGGTGCCCGGGTCGGCCGGGGCGGCGGGGGGAGTTGCGGTCACGTGTTCATCTTCCGTTGAGGTTCGAGGAGCTGAGCCAGATCCGCGATGTGCAGAATGCCGACGACATCTTCGCCTGAGGTCACCACGTACTGCGCGCCCGGGTGGGTCTGTACCGCCTCCATCACCCGCTCCCCGTCGAGCCCGACCGGCATGGCGGGCAGGTCGGCCAGGGACCGGGCCACCGCGTCGACGGCCAGCCAGGGGCGGCGTTCCGCCGGCACGGCCTCCGCCGCGGCGGGGTCGACCAGGGCGACCGGGCGGCCGGCGGAGTCGGTGACCAGGAGCGCGGCGCCGGGCGTGGCGCCGGCGGCGCGGCGGCGCTGCGCCTCCGCCAGCGGCGTGCCGGTGGGCACGGCGAGCACCGGGCGGGACAGCCGGGACAGGTCGATCAGCGGGAAGCGGCGGCTGACCCGCGCCATCCGGATCGACTGCCCGGCGCCGCGCCAGAGGGTGAACGCGACGAGCAGCATCAGCGGCAGCGCCAGCGGCGCCAGGTCGCCGGTGAGGGTGAACAGGGCGACCAGCGCGGCGGTGCCGACGGCGACGGCGCGCCCCACCCACCCGGCGACCTCGGTGCCCCGGTGCCGGTCGCGGGTCACCGCCCAGACCGCCGCCCGCAGCGCCCGGCCGCCGTCGAGCGGCAGCCCCGGCAGGATGTTGAACAGCGCGACGATGACGTTGCTCACGGCCAACTGGAACGCGAGCTGGTTGGCCAGGGTGCGGTCGGGCAGGGCGAGGGTGGCGGCGACGGCGACCGCGCCGAGCACGGCGGACACGGCGGGACCGGCGAGCGACACCAGCAGGTCGACGCGGGGGGACGGGGCGTCGCGGTCCATCTCGGTGTAGCCGCCGAGCAGCTCCAGGGTGATGCCGCGCACACCGATGCCGTACCGGCGGGCGGTCAGGGCGTGGCCGAGCTCGTGCAGGAGCACCGAACCGAGCAGGGAGACCACGAAGCCGAAGCCGATCAGGTAGCCGGCGAGCTGGGACAGGTCGAGCTGGCGGCGGGCGAACTCCGCGTACAGCACGGTCACCAGCAGGGTGAGCAGCACCATCGAGCCGTTGAGGTGCAGCGGCACCCCGAACACCCGGCCCACCGTCAGGCCGGGCCGCGGGTCGGGCCGGCGCCGCGGTTGCCTCGTCTGCTCCACCGGACCGATGCTACGCGGCGGGGGATCATGCGCCGGAGCGGCGACGGCGGAGGTGTCACACCGGTGCCCTAACCTCTCGGGCATGACGGCGGAACCGGTGACCACGCAGCAGCCCGCGACCCCGGCCGAGGTGCCGGCGACGGTGCGGGCCTCGCTGTCGCCGTCGCGGGCGGCGGATTTCAAGACCTGCCCGCTGCTCTACCGGTTCCGCAGCATCGACCGGCTGCCGGAGCGGCCGACCGTCGAGCAGGCCCGGGGCACGCTCGTGCACGCAGTGCTGGAGCGGCTGTTCGACCTGCCCGCCGCCGGGCGCACCCCGACGGCGGCGGGCGATCTGGTGGCCCCGTCGTGGGACCGGCTGGTCACCGAGCAGCCGGAGCTGGCGGGGCTGTTCGCCGACGGCGACACCCCGGCCGCGGCCGAGTTCCTCCGCTCGGCCGCCGCGCTGCTGGAGGGCTACTTCGCGGTGGAGGACCCGCGCCGGCTGGAGCCGGCCGAGCGGGAGAGCCTGATCTCGGCGGTGGTCGACGAGGAGCTGCTGATCCGGGGCTACCTCGACCGGCTCGACGTGGCACCGGACGGCGCGCTGCGGGTGGTCGACTACAAGACCGGTGGCGCGCCCCGGGAGGCGTTCGAGGCGCGGGCGCTGTTCCAGCTCAAGTTCTACGCGCTGGTGCTGTGGCGCACCCGGGGCGTGGTCCCCCGGGTGCTGCGGCTGCTCTACCTCAAGGACGCGGAGGTCTGCGACTACGCCCCGGACGCCGAGGAGCTGCTCCGCTTCGAGCGCACGGTGGTGGCCCTGTGGCAGGCGATCGAGCAGGCGACCGCCCGGCAGGACTTCCGTCCCCGACCGAGCCGGCTCTGCGACTGGTGCAGCCATCAGGCGCTCTGCCCGAGCTTCGGCGGCACCCCGCCGCCATTCCCGGCACAGGTGGCGACGGATCCGCTGCGCGACGCCCGGTCCCGCCCGGCGCCTCCCGGCGCCGACGAGTGACGGAGTCGGGGGCACCCGCCCGGCTCGGTGCGGCCAGGGAACGGCCCGCGGCCGGCCGGTGGATCGGCTGAGCACGCGGGCCGGTGAGCCGGCGGACGACCGGCGGGCCCTGACGAGGAGGAGCGGGTCTCCTCCTCAGGGAGGAGGCCGGGGTCACCGCCGGCGACGATCAATCCGGCGTGGCGGCGGCTAGCGTCGCGGTATGACTTCGGGCCCGAAGGCGTGGCTGCGCCGGCACCCGCTCGCCGCGGACGCTCTCCTCGCTCTCGGGCTCGTCGCGGCGGAGGTGGTGCTCATCAGTCTCGCGCCCCGCGAGTACTGGCCGCCGCACCTGCTGGCGGCGCTGGCCTGGAGCCCGGTCTGCGCCGCGCCGGTGGCGTTGCGCCGGGTCGCCCCGGGGCCCGCCGTCGCCGCGGCGGTGGCGACGCTGGCGCTGCCCGTCCTGCTCGACCTCGTGCCGGCCACGCAGAGCCTGACCTTCCTGGTGCTCACCTACACGGTCGCCGCCACCCGGCCGCTCCGGACAGCGGTCGTGGCGGCGGTGGTGCTCTGGCTGTCGGCCGGGGCGGTGAACGTCGTCGCGCCGCTGGACGGGGTGATGGAGGGCGTCAGCCCCGCGTACCTGGTGTTGAACAACCTGCTGACCGGGGCGGTGTCGTACTCGGTGGGGCGGGCCGTGCACAGCCGCAGGGCCGCCACGGAGGCGCTGCGGGAGCGGGCCCGGGTCGCCGAGGAGAACCAGCGTTCGCTCGCCGAGCAGGCGGTCGCCGACGAGCGCCGCCGCATCGCCCGGGAACTGCACGACGTCGTCGCGCACCACGTCAGCGTGATGGGGGTGTTGGCCACCGGTGCCCGCCGGGTGCTGCGGAAGGACCTGGACGCGGCCGACGAGGCGATCGGCACCATCGAGGCGACCAGCCGGGCCACCCTGCGGGAGATGCGCCGGCTGCTGGACGTGCTGCGTACCGACACCGAGCCGGCCGCCGACCTCGCCCCACAGCCGGGACTCGCCGGCATCGAGGCCCTGGTCGACCAGGTGCGCGAGGCCGGGCTGCCGGTGACGCTGCGGGTCGAGGGCACCCCGGGGGCGTTGGAGGAGGGGGTGGCGCTGACCCTCTACCGGATCGCGCAGGAGGCGCTGACCAACGCGCTCAAGCACGCCGGAACGGCCACGGCGGAGGTGCGGCTGACCTTCGACGAGGGCGCGGTCGGCGTCGAGATCGCCGACACCGGGCGCGGCCCGGGGCCGGGCGGCGACCGGATCGGGCACGGCCTGGTCGGGATGCGGGAACGGGTCGCCCTCTACGGTGGGGTCCTGCGCACCGGGGCCCGTCCCGGCGGCGGCTTCCGGGTGTCCGCGCGGATCCCGGTGGAACGCCGTGGCGCGGTGGCGGCATGACCGGCCCGGAGTCGTACGCGAGAATTGGACGGGGCGACGGCGTGACCGGGATCAGGGACGGGGGCATGAGGTGACCGAGGCGACGCTGCCGGCGCGGCCGGTGCGCATCCTGCTCGCCGACGACCAGCCGCTGCTGCGCACCGGCTTCCGGATGGTGCTCGGCACGGAGGACGACCTGGACATCGTGGCCGAGGCCGGGGACGGCCTCGAGGCGGTGGACCTGTCCCGACGGCTGCTGCCCGACGTGGTCCTGATGGACATCCGGATGCCGCGGATGGACGGGGTCGCGGCGACCCGGGCGATCGTGGACGCCCGGCTGCCGGTGCGGGTGCTGATCCTGACCACCTTCGACCTGGACGAGTACGTGGTGGGGGCGCTACGGGCCGGGGCGAGCGGCTTCCTGGCCAAGGACGTGCCGGCCGAGGACCTGGTCACCGCGATCCGCACGGTGGCGGCCGGGGACGCGGTGGTGGCGCCGCGAATCCTCAAGCGGCTGCTGGACCGTTTCGCCGACGTGCTGCCGGACCCGGCCGCGGCCCCGCCGAAGGGTCTCGGCGCGCTGACGGAGCGGGAACGCGAGGTGCTGGTGCAGGTGGCCCGGGGGCTGTCCAACGCCGAGATCGCCCGGGCGCTGTCGGTCAGCGAGACCACCATCAAGACCCACGTGGGGCACGTGCTGACCAAGCTGGGGCTGCGCGACCGGGTGCAGGCCGTGGTGCTGGCGTACGAGTCGGGGCTGGTCCGCCCCCGGGCCTAGCGGCGCCGGCCCTGGCTGTTTCCGCAGGCGTACCCGGGGATTCCCCGCGGCCGGGAGGTGATGTTGCCGTCGTCACCTACCGTGACCGGTGGTGGCGCGGCGCGGTTGACCCTGACGTGGCGTCAGTGTGCAGGATCGGTCCCCAGGTCGGCGGGAAATGCGCTCCGCCGGCGGCGGGTCAGGGGCAACCCTGAGCCGGGGTCGGGGGCACCCCCACCGCGAAATAGGCACCCGCTCCGCCCGGAGTCGGACGGATCGGGGCCGACGAGCACCGATGATGAGACTGCCGCGCCGGACCAGCGGGGGCGGCGCGGATCAAAATCAGACGGAAGAGGTAGATGACGTGACCGCGACGGTAGGCCAGCAGGCGCAGGCCGCGGCCCGGGCGAACGACGTGTGGAAGGTGTACGGCAGCGGCGAGGCGCAGGTCATCGCGCTGCGGGGGGTCAGCGCGGAATTCGAGCGGGGCCGGTTCACTGCGATCATGGGCCCGTCGGGCTCGGGCAAGTCGACGCTGATGCACTGCCTCGCCGGCCTCGACTCGGTCACCCGGGGCACCGTGTCGATCGGTGACACCACCGTCACGGGCCTGGGCGACGCGGGCCTGACCAAGCTGCGCCGGGACAAGGTCGGCTTCATCTTCCAGCAGTTCAACCTGCTGCCGACCCTGACGGCGAAGGAGAACATCCTGCTGCCGCTGTCGATCGCCGGGCGCAAGCCCGACCCGGCCTGGTACGACACGGTCATCGCCACGGTGGGGCTGAAGGACCGGCTGGGCCACCGCCCGGCGCAGCTCTCCGGCGGGCAGCAGCAGCGCGTGGCCTGCGCCCGGGCGCTGGTTTCCCGCCCCGAGGTGATCTTCGCCGACGAGCCGACGGGCAACCTCGACTCCCGCTCCGGCGCGGAGGTGCTCAACTTCCTGCGCAACTCCGTGCGCGAGCACGGGCAGACGATCGTGATGGTCACCCACGACCCGACCGCCGCCGCGTACGCCGACCGGGTGGTCTTCCTCGCCGACGGGCAGATCGTCTCCGAGCTGATCGAGCCGACCGCCGACACCGTGCTGGACACGATGAAGAAGCTGGACACCCCCGCCGAGGTGGCCCGCTGATGTTCCGGGCGACTCTGAAGAGCCTGCTGGCCCGCAAGGTCAGGCTGATCCTCTCCGGCCTGGCCGTGGTGCTGGGCGTCATGTTCGTCTCCGGCGCGTTCGTGCTCACCGACACGCTCGGGCGCTCGTTCGACTCGATCTTCGCCGACGCGTACGAGGGGGTGGACGTCAACGTCGCCGCCAAGCCGAAGATCGACGTCGGCGAGACCGAGGGCATGCAGGCGGCCCAGCCGTTGCCGGCGGCCACCCTCGACAAGGTCCGGGCGGTGCCCGGCGTGGCCGAGGCGACCGGCGTGGTCGGCGTCGACGGGGCGCGGCTGATCGGCAGCAACGGCAAGGTCGTCGCCTCGTTCGGCCCGCCGCAGTTGGGCGAGAACTGGACCGGCGAGAACGACCTGGTGCAGTTGCGCGAGGGGCGGCCGCCGCAGGCCGACGACGAGATCGTGGTCAACAAGGCGCTGGCCACGGCCGGCAAGGTGAAGGTCGGTGACCGGGTCGGCGTGCTGACCCTCAAGCCGAAGCAGGAGTTCACCATCGTCGGCGTCTTCGGCTACAGCGGTGGCCGGGACTCCATCGGCGGCGCCAACGAGATCATGTTCACCACGCCCGTCGCGCAACGGCTGATGCTCGGCGCGCCGGACACCTTCAGCAACATCACGGTCACCGCCGCCGGCGGGGTGTCGGACGAGGCGCTGCGCGACGCCGTGGCCGCCGCGGTGGGCGCCGACTACGAGGTCAAGACCGGCGAGCAGCTCTCCGAGGAGGCGGCGGCCAGCATGAAGGAGGCGCTGTCCTTCTTCAACCGGATCCTGCTCGGCTTCGCCGCGGTGGCGCTGCTGGTGGGCACCTTCCTGATCCTCAACACCTTCTCGATCATCGTGGCGCAGCGCACCCGTGAGCTGGCGCTGATGCGCGCCATCGGGGCCAGCGGCCGGCAGATCATCGGGTCGGTGGTCCTGGAGGCCGTCGCGGTGGGGCTGATCGCCTCGGTGCTCGGCCTCGGCGCGGGCATCGGCATCGGCGCGCTGCTGGCGTACCTGTTCAGCACCTTCGCCGGCGGGCTGACCCTGGCCGGGGTCGGCGTGCCGCTGTCCGCCGTGGTCGGCGCGTTCGCCGTCGGCCTGGTGATCACCGTGGTCGCCGCGCTGCTGCCGGCCCTGCGGGCGTCCCGGATCCCGCCGATCGCGGCGATGCAGGACGTCGCCAACCCGGACCGCCCGCTGACCAAGGTCACCGTGGCCGGTGCGGTCGTCACCGCCGTCGGCGCCGGGCTGCTGGCCCTGGGCCTCACGGGCAACGCCGGGGGCAACACCCTGGCCACCATCCTCGGCGGGGTGCTGTTCGCCTTCATCGGCGTGGCGCTGCTGACCCCGCTGATCAGCCGCCCGGTGGTGAGCCTGCTCGGCGCGATCTTCGCCTGGTCGGTGCCGGGCAAGCTGGGCCGGCTCAACTCCGGCCGCAACCCGCGCCGCACCGCCATCACCGCCGCGGCGCTGATGGTGGGCATCGCCCTGGTCACCGGGGTGACCGTGATCCTGGACTCGGCGAAGAGCAGCATCGGCGCGCTCACCCAGGACTCGCTCAAGGCGGAGCTGGTGATCTCCGGGGCGCAGAGCGGCCCCCGGCCGCCGAGCTTCGACTCCGGGGTGCTGGAGAAGGCCGCGGCGATCCCCGGGGTGCGCCTGGCCGACGGCGAGTACGGCGACATGGCGGTGGTCGGCGGTGAACGCACCTGGGTGGGGGCGAGCAGCGACGTCGCCGCGCTGCGGCAGATCTTCAGCGCCGAGGCCACCGCCGGGAACATCGACCGGCTCGCGCCGGACGAGATGCTGATCAGCTCGGACACCGCCGAGTCGCGCGGGCTCGCCGTCGGCTCCCGGGTGCCGGTGCAGCTGGCCCGGGGCGAGGCGCGGACCTACACGGTGACCGGCATCTACGCCAGCTCCCAGCTGACCAACCAGGTGGTGCTGCCGCCGGAGGCGGCACGCGACTTCGCCATCCCGCAGCCGATCCAGGGCTTCATCCAGCTGGCCCCGGGCACCCGGGTCGCCGACGTGCAGCCGCAGATCGAGGCGCTGCTGGCCGACTCCCCCGAGGTGTCGGTGGCCGACCGGGAGGCCTTCAGCGACCAGCAGGCCGGCCAGCTCGACGGCCTGCTCACGATGATCCAGATCCTGCTGGCGCTGGCCATCGTGATCGCCGTGCTCGGCATCATCAACACCCTGGCGCTGTCGGTGCTGGAGCGCACCCGGGAGCTGGGGCTGCTGCGGGCCATCGGCCTACGCCGGGCGCAGACCATGCGGATGGTCACCGTCGAGGCGGTGGTGATCTCGGTCTTCGGCGCGCTGCTCGGCGTCGCCGTCGGCGCCGGTCTCGGCGCGGCCGTGGTGGAGGCGCTGCGGGACGAGGGAATCACCGACCTGGTGCTGCCCTGGTCCCAGATGGGGGTCTTCCTCGGCTTGGCCGCGATCATCGGGGTCATCGCCGCGGTGCTGCCGGCGGTCCGGGCCGCCCGGATCAACGTCCTGGGCGCCATCGCCCACGACTGACCCACCGCGAACGAGGGGCCCCGCCGACCGGCGGGGCCCCTCGTTCGCGTCAGGCGTCGGCCGGAGGCGCGCCGAGCAGCGCCGCCAGCAACTCCAGGTCCGCGCCGGTCAGGCTCTCCAACTGGTGTACGCCGTCCAGCGGCCCGATCGGCACCTCCGCCGGCACGGCCAGCACCGCCGCGCCGGCGGCGAGCGCGCTGGCCACCCCGGTCGGCGAGTCCTCGATCGCCACGCAGCGGGCGATCGGCACGTCGAGCAGCCGGGCGGCGGTCAGATACGGCTCCGGGTGCGGCTTGGCCGCGTCGACCTCGTCGCCGCAGACCACCGCGTCGAAGCTGTCCCGCCCCAGGGTGTCCAGCGCGACCTCCACCAGGGCTCGGCCGCTGGAAGTCACCAGCGCCGTCGGGATGCCCGCCGCGCGGACCGCCCGCAGCAGCGTCAGCGCGCCGGGACGCCAGCGCAGCCCGGTGCGGAACAGCTCCAGAATCCGGGCGTTGATCCACGCCGCGCTGACGTCGGGGTCGCGGTGCGGCTGGCCCAGGTCGTCGTGCAGGATGCGCATCGACGCGGCCATGCTGTTGCCGACCATCGCCTTGCGGGCCGCCTCGGAGAGGGTGGCGCCGTACTCGGCCGCCAGCTCGCGCAGCGCGACGTCCCACAGTTTCTCGCTGTCGACCAGGGTGCCGTCCATGTCGAAGAGCACGGCGGCGGGGTGGTGGCTGCTCAGGACATCCTCCCTCGGGTGGCGTACCCCCGGGATCCTCCCAGCCGGGACGCCGCCGGCGCGTCCAGGTGCCGCCGGCGTGACCTGGCCGACGGACTGGCCCGGCCGACGGGTTGCGGGCGGGGACGAGACTGGACGATGCCCGGCCGTCGTCGCGGCGGCCCCTTCGCCTGGAGGTCGCCATGCGCGTCCGGTCCCTGGTCTCCCGGTGCACCGTGGTCCTGCTCGCCGCCGGTGTCGCGCTCTGGCCGGCGGCCCCGGCCGCCGCGAGCCTGCCGCTGGAGCGCTGCAACGATCTGCAGACACCACAGCACGCCGACGACCAGGCCTGGTCCGCGCCGGGCAACGCGCACACCGTGTGGCCGACGCCGGTCGGCATCCTCGACCGCGACGTGTTCCGGGTGTCCGCCGAGGGCCGGATCCGGATCGACCTGTGGGGCACGCAGAAGTCGATCGCCGGCGAGCTGCCGCTGGCCGGCAGCGGCTGGCCGGCGCCGGGCGCCCGCCGGTACGCGCTGATCGCGAAGGTGACCGACGGGTCCATGCTGGTGCTGAGGACGGGCCTGTTCTACGGCCCGGGCCGGTGGTTCCCGGTCGGCACCGACAGCGGCTGCATGCTCTACTACCACGCCGGGGCGCCCCCGCAGATCGTCTTCTCCTTCAACGACCCGAACCTCGGCGACAACGGCGGCGGCGCGACGGTGCGGGTGAGCCAGTGGTGGGGCGAACTGTGAGCCCGCTCGGCTGAGACCGCAGGCGAGCGGAGAGCCCCCCACTCAGCCGAGGCCGCAGGCGCCCAGGGACTGCTCGTAGCCGCGGAAGAACGACTCGGTGCGCTGCTCGGCGGTGCCGTGCGAGCCCTCGGCGAACCACGGCTGGCCGGGGTCGTCGCCGACGGCGAGCAGCCCCTCGCGGAACTCCTCCAGGTCGCCCTCGTCGAGCTCCAGCACCCCTGAGCGCACCGAGTCGCCCAGGTACGCCCCGGCCATGCAGTCGGCCTGGAGTTCCTGCTGGATCGTGAAGCGGTACTGGATGCCGAGCCGGGTCTGGACGCCGTGGGCGTACTCGTGGCCGAGCAGGTAGAACACGAACGCGTCGCCGACCTGACGGAACGCCCCGACCGACCAGTTCACGTCGTACGCGATGAAGTCGCCGGCCGAGCAGTAGACCGCGTTGTTGCGCGGCAGTCCCTGGCCGCCGCAGGACACCTCGCCGTCGCGCTGGTACGGGACGACCCGCCGGATCGGGCTGAACCGTTGCCCGGAGGCACGGAATCGATCGGCCCAGTACTGCTCGGCGACGCGCCGCGCGGCGGTGACATCGCGCTGGAACTCCTCGACGCTGGTGGTGCCGTCGGCGCGGGTCTGCGCGGCGCCGGGCGAGGCCGCCCCGTCGGGCTCCTGCCCCGCCGGCTCGGACGCCCCGCCGACCACGCACCCGGCCGCCACGACGAGAGCCACCGCGAGGCCGGCGAGCGCACTCGGCGGCCGGCGTTGCACGCGCGTCGTCACAGTGCCCTCCCCGGCGTCGGCGATGTCGGGTGCAGTACCCCGGCGCTCCGTGGGTCATGCCCGACCGCGGCAACCACGCCGGCCGCGATCGCCGCGGTGCACGACGAGGCGGTCGTCGCCGGCCTGAGTTCCCGCCGCGCCCGCCGGGGTCGGGGTGGTCAGGGGCTGGCGGCGAGGAACACGAACGCGGCGAGCAGCACCAGGTGCACGCCGCCCTGGAGCACGGTGGCCCGTCCCGGCACCACGGTCAGCACGCCCGTGACGACGGTGAGGGCGAGCAGGGTCAACTGGGTGCCGCCGAGACCGAGCAGCAGCGGGCCCTCCAGCCAGATCGAGGCGAGCGCTATCGCCGGGATGGTCAGCCCGATGCTGGCCATGGCCGAGCCCAGCGCCAGGTTCAGGCTGATCTGCACCCGGTCCCGGCGGGCCGCCCGGGCGGCGGCGATCGTCTCGGGCAGCAGCACCAGCAGCGCGATGACCACGCCGACGAAGGACTGCGGCAGGTTCGCCCCGGCGACGGCGGACTCGATCGCCGGGGACACCGTCTTGGCGTCGCCGACCACGGCGACCAGCGCCACCAGCAGCAGGCCGAGGCTGAGCAGGGCGGCCCGGTTCGACGGCGGCTCGGCGTGCCCATCCGCGTCCATCACCCGCCCCTCGGTGGTGACCGGCAGGAAGTAGTCGCGGTGGCGGCCGGTCTGCACCATCACGAACAGGCCGTAGAGCGCGAGCGACGCCACGGCGGCGAAGGCCAGCTGCGCGGGGCTGAACTGCGGGCCCGGCCGGCTGGTGGTGAACGTCGGCACGACGAGGCTCAGGGCCGCGAGGGTGGTCACGGTGGCCAGCGCGCCGCCGGTGCCCTCGGAGTTGAACACCGCCACTTTGCGGCGCAACGCGCCGATCAGAAGCGACAGCCCGAGGATGCCGTTGCACGTGATCATGACGGCGGCGAAGACCGTGTCCCGCGCGAGGGACTGCGCCTTCTCGCCGCCGCTGATCATGAGCGTGACGATCAGCGCGACCTCGATGACGGTGACGGCCACGGCGAGGACCAGCGAGCCGTACGGCTCCCCCACCCGGTGCGCGACCACCTCGGCGTGGTGGACGGCCGCCAGCACCGCCCCGGCCAGGAACGCGGCCACCACGACGACGACGGGACCGGGTAAGTCGCGCCCCCAGGTGAGGATCAGCGTCACGACCGCGAGCAGCGGTACGAAGACGGTCCAGTCGGTCAGACGTGAGCGGAGCAGCGCGGCCATCTCTCAACCCTGCCAGGAATCACGATCATGTGACCACCGACCGGGGCACGCAATATCGATCGGCTCACCCCCAGCCCGTGACGGATAAAAACGACCGGCGGGCGGTGGCGGGACGGTCAGCCGTAGGTGGGCTGCTGCGGCCAACCGGGCGGGGAGTCCTCCCAGTCCTCCTGCCGGCCGTACGGGGTGAGGTCGAGGATGCTGTTGACGAAGACGAGCCGGTCGACGCCGCGCGCCGTCGTGTTGTACGTCCGGTAGACGTCCGCGCCGTCGCGCAGGAAGACGCTGAGCATGAAGCCGCGCTCCGCCCCGCAGTCCGCCGCGAACGACGTGCCGCGCGACGACACGAACGGCAGGGTCCAGCCGCGGCGCGCCTTGTACGCCTCGATCTGCGCCAGCGGCATGTCCGACACGGTCGCCCAGCTGATGCCCCGCTCCGCCAGCCGCGCCAGCCCCGTCACGGAGACGCTGTCGGTGAACCAGGTGCACCCGGGGCAGTGGTGGTCGGGGCCGTTGTCCATGAACTGGTAGACCACGAGCTGGCCCCGGCCCTCGAAGAGGTCGAGCAGGGTGGCCGGGCCGGTGGGCGTGTCGAAGCGGTAGCCGTCGTCGAACCTGACCATCGGGAGGCGACGACGCCGGGCGGCGAGCGCGTCCTGCGCGCGGGTCAGCTCCTTCTCGGCCTTCAGCAGGTCGTCGCGGGCCTGCTCCCACTCGTCGGCCGACACTGTCCGGGGCTTCTCCATGAGGCGATTGTGCCCACCGGGTCCGACGACACACGGGTGCGACGCGCCGCCGGTCGGCCCAGCGGCTGTCTCCCCGAGGCCGGCCTGTCGTACCCGCCTTCGGGAGCCGCCACGGCGTGTCAGAATCAAGTTCTCAGAATCAGTCGTTGACGGTTTTGAGACAGCGGTAGACGGTGGCGCGGGACACCCCGAGCAGGTCAGCGATCCTGTCTACGGACTCTCCCGACCGGTATCTCTGTCGCGCCTGCTCCACCTGGTCCGGGCCCAGCGCGGCGGGCCGCCCACCGGCCCTGCCCCGTGGTCGCCGGAGCGTTTCCGGTCGCCCGGCGGCAGCGCCCTCCTGAGTAGACGCTGAAGCGACGCCGGGCTGCGGCAGGGCGAGCAGGGCTCGGACACCGTCCAGCACGTGCCGGCGCACCTGATCCGGCGATTCGTCGGCGAAGAGGACCACTGTGTCACCCAGGCCGGCCACCGCCTGCGCGGCGCGTACCCGCCGCGCCAGTGACCGGTCGGGCCCGGCGACGAGATCGTTGGCGAGCGCCATCACCGCGCGGAACCGCTCCGCGACCGGCGCCTGGGCCAGCAATGTCATGTCCCGCACCAGCATGAGCAGGGTCCGCCGGTGCCGAAGGAACACGTCCAGCATCCCCTCGACGACCCGCCACCGGACGACCGCCGGATCGTGGCACGTCTCCGCGCCGGTCAACGCATCGTCCAATTCGTCGAGGAGCGGCTCCGTGAGCCGCGCCAGGATGTCCTCCTTACCGGGAAAGTGGTAGTAGAGGGCGGCCTTGGTGATCCCCACCTCTTCGGCGATCCGCCGCATCGACGTGGCGCGGTAGCCGTGGACCGAGAAGAGCGTGCTGGCTGCGTCGAGGATCTGCTCGCGGGTCCCCCGCACCGCAGCCCCTGTCCGGCCACGCGCGCCCGCCTCGGTGCCAGCCGTTTCGCCGGCCGTCCGGCGAGCGGGCGCGGACCGCCCCGCCGTCCCGGGGGTGGCGGTGTCGTTTCCCTCGCGCATTCTTTACCTCCGGTAAGCGATGATGATAGCTTCCTGACCGCCGGTAAGTAGATCGGAAGGGGCTGCCGGATGCGACGACGCGTGACCTTCACCTCGGGTGGCGACGCCACCTGTGTGGGCTACCTTTACCGACCGGCCGGCACCACGTCGCCGGCACCAGCCGTCGTGCTCGCGCACGGCTTCAGCGGAACGATGGACCGCCTCTTCCCACACGCCGAGCGGTTCACTGATGCGGGCTTCGCCACGCTGGTCTTCGACTACCGCAGCTTCGGCGAGAGCGGCGGCGAACCGCGCCAGGTCGTCGATGTGGCGGGCCAGCAGGAGGACCTGCGCGCGGCGGTCGCCTGGCTTCGGGCGCAGGAGGGCATCGCCGCCGACCGGGTGGCGCTGTGGGGCAACTCGCTGGGCGGTGCTCACGTGATCGCGGTGGCCGCCGACGACCCGGCGATCGCCGCGGTGGTGGCGCAGATTCCGTTCAACGGCTTCCCGAAGGCCCCACCCGGCCAGTCGAGGCGCGCCCTCCGACTTCTCGGGGCGATCCTGTGGGACGCCCTGCGCGGCAAGCTGGGGCTGTCCCCCGCCTACCTTCCGATGATCGGAGGACCGGGTCAGCTCGCGGTGGTCGCCACACCCGACGCCCAACGTCACCTGGAAATACTGGCCGGGGCCGGAGAACGCACGCTGTGGCGCAACCAGGTGGCACCACGCGGGCTCCTCGGCATGATGCGGTTCCACCCCGTCGAGTACGCCGCCCGGCTGACCGCGCCCCTGCTGGTCTGCATCGCGACCGAGGACCGGGAGACGCCGGAGCACACGACCCGGCAGCTCGCCGAGCGAGCACCCCGGGGCACGCTACGCCGCTACCCGGGCACCCACTTCGACTTCTACACCGACCCCACCATGCGGGAGCGGGTGCTCGCCGGTCAGATCGCCTTCCTCCAGGAACACCTCGGGTGCCGTGTCTACTGACCTCTTGTGCAACCGGAGCGTCATGGGGCCTTCTCGCCCGGCTTGAGCACCACCGCGTTGCCGCTGGAGCCAAACCGGCGTCCGGGGCGCCGCTGACGGCTGCGGCAATCCGCAGCCGGGCAGGTCGTCGTGCCGTGGACCGGCCCCCGGGTGCCGGGCGCCGACGCGCCCGGCACCCGGGGCCGGCCCGGTGGGATCAGGCGGCGGCGCGGAGCCGCTCGATGTCGTCGAGCACCTTGCCGGCGGCGATGGGCCCGGCCCCGCTGCTCCACACGCTGCCGTCGACGGCCGCGACCCGGTTGTTGCGGGCGGCTTCGAGGCGGGCGAACGCGGGCTGGGCCTTGGCCGCCGTGAGGGCCTTCTCGCCGTCGGCGTTGAGGGTGGCGACGTAGATGTAGTCGGCGTCGAGCTGACCGAGGTTCTCCAGGCTGAGCGGGTCGGTGTGCGGCTTGTCGGTGAAGTCGGCGGCTGACGGCAGGGTGTCGCCGGTCAGCTCGACCAGCCGTCCGGCCATCAGGGACGAGGACATGATGAGCGGGCCGGTCGGCATCCACCGGACGACGGCGGCGGTGCCGGCGCCGGTCCGCTTGGCCGCGAGGTCCTTGGCGCGCTGCTCGATGTCGGCGATGAGCTTGTCGCCCTCGGCCTGCTTGCCGAGCGCGGCGGCGATGGTGCGGGTCTCGCTCTCCCAGTTGCCGTACGAGGAGGGCTTCGTGACGACGGTGGGCGCGATCGCCTTGAGCGCGTCGTACTGCTCCTGGGTCGTGCTGGACGCGGCCAGCACGAGGTCGGGCTTGGCCGCGACCACGGCCTCCAGGTTGATCTCCCGCACGGTGCCGACCAGCGTGATGCCGGGGACCCGGTCGGCCAGGTAGGCGGCCACGCCCGTGCCGCCCCGGCTCGACAGTGTGCCGACCGGCACGACGCCGAGCGCGAGCGCGCTGTCCAGGGGCGTGTCGCCCAGCGCGACGACCCGCTTGGGCGCGGCCGGCACCTGGACCGAGCCGAACGCCGTCTCCACGGTGACGCCGGCCTGCGACCCACCCGCCGAGGCGGGCGCCGGGTCGGACGAGCCGCCGCAGGCGGTCAGCAGGAGCAGCGGCAGGGCGGCGAGCCCGGCGGCGAGACGTCGTCGGGACAGTCGGGTGCGGGAGACGTTCATGGATGCTCCGAAGGTGCTCGAAAGAAACCTCTGTGGGGGAGGTATGGTATGCCTTACCTAACCACATCCGCCCGGCGGGGCGCGAGACAGCTCGGAGGGCACGTGGTCGTCCAGGAACGCCGGCGGGCCGTGCCCCACCCCCCGACACCACAGGCGGAAACGGCGCGCCCGCCCCGGTCTCGTGCGGCGGGGATCGTCGTACCGCTCGCCGTGCTGGCGCTGGCCGTCGTGGCGTCGCTGCTGTTCGGCAGCGGTCAGGTGGGCCCCGGGCGGGCGCTGCGGGCGCTCGTGGGCGCGGGTGACGCCGAGGCGGCGTTCGCGGTGTGGCAGCTGCGCTGGGACCGCACGGTCGTCGCCGTGGTGGTCGGAGCCGCGCTCGGCATCGCGGGCGCCGTGCTCCAGGCCGCCGCCCGCAACCCGCTCGCCGAGCCCGGCCTGTTGGGCGTCAGCGCCGGCGCGTCCACCGCCGTCGTGCTGGTCATCGCGTTCGGCGGCAGCGTCGCGACGCTCGGCCCGCACGTCGCCGTGTTCGGCGCCCTGCTCGGGTGCCTGGCCGCGCTCGGCGCGGCACGGCTGCGCGGGGTCGGCAACGACCCGGTGCGGCTGGTGCTCGCCGGGGCGGCGTTGAGCGGTCTGCTGGGCTCCTTCACCTCCGTGCTGCTGCTGGTCGACCAGCGCAGCGCCGACGAGGTCCGGTTCTGGACCGTCGGCGCGGTCGCCGGCCGGGACCTCGGCGTGCTGGCGTCGGTCGTCCCGGCGCTGCTGGTCGGTGGCCTGCTGGTCGTGCTGGTGGCCCGCCCGCTCGCCGCCCTCGCCCTCGGCGAGCAGGTGGCCGCCGGCCTGGGGCACCGGCCGCGACGCGTCCGGCTCGGCGCGGTGGTCGCCGTGGCCCTGCTGGTCGGCGCGGCCACCGCCGTCGCCGGCCCGATCGCGTTCGTCGGCCTGGTGGTGCCCTTCGCCGCCCGGGCGCTGGTGGGGCCGGACCTGCGTCGCGTGCTGCTGCCGTCGCTGCTGCTCGGGCCGGCCGTCGTGCTGGCCGCCGACGTGCTGTCCCGGCTGCTCGTGCGGCCCTACGAGATGCCGCTCGGCGTGGTCACCGCCCTGCTCGGCGCCCCGGTCCTCGTCGCCGTGGTGCGCGCCCGACGGGTGCCGGCCCTGTGAGCGCCTCCCCCGCCGCGCCGGCCACCGTCCCCGCCGCCCCGCGCGGCACCCGGCTGCTGCGACTCGGCCGGATGTCCGTGCTGCTGCCGGTACGCGCCGCGGTCGGCTGCGCCGTCCTCGTCGTGCTGCTCACGCTCGCCGTCAGCGCCGCCCTGGCCGTCGGCACGGTGTCCATGGGTCCGCTGCGGTCGCTGCCCGCCATCGTGGGCGTCGGCGACGCCGCCGACGTCCTCGTCGTGCAGCGGCTCCGGCTGCCGCGCCTGGTCGCCGGCCTGCTCGTCGGCGCCGCGCTCGGCGCCTCCGGGTGCCTCATGCAGACCCTGGCGCGCAACCGGCTCGCCACCCCCGGCACGGTCGGCATCGACGACGGGGCCACCGCGTTCGCCGTCGCCTCCGTCGTCGGCGTCGCCACCACGTACGCGCCCTCGGGCATGGCGCTCGTCGGCGCGGCCACCGCTGCCGCGCTGGCCCTGGGGCTCGCCGGCGGCGCCGGCACCTCCGGCTACCGGTTCGTGGTGGTGGGCCTTGGCGTGGGGGCGGTGCTCGGCGCGGTGACCAACCTGATGCTCGTCCGCGCGCCGATCGACGCCGCCAACGCCGCGTTCCCCTGGTCGGTCGGCACGCTGAACGCCCGGCCCGCCCTGCCGGTCACCCTGCTCGCCGTCGGCCTCCTGCTGTGCCTGCCGGCCGGGATGCTGGTGGGCCGGCAGCTCGCGGCGCTGCGGTTCCCCGACACGGTGGCCGCCGGGCTCGGCGTGCGGGTCCGCGTCGTCCGGCTCGCCGCGCTGGCGGTCTGCGTCACGTGCGCGGGACTCGCGGTCGCCGTCGGCGGCCCCCTCGGCCTCGTCGCGCTCGTCGCCCCCGAGGCCGCCCGCCGCATCTGCGGCCCGCGCGGCGTTCCCGTCCTCGCCAGCGCCCTCGCCGGCGCCGCGCTGGTGCTGGTCGCCGACACCGTCGGGCGCACCGTAGCCGCCCCGGTCGAGGTGCCCGTCGGGCTCGTCACCGCCGTCGTCGGCGGCCCCTACCTCATCTGGCTTTTGCTCAGCTCACGCCCCCGGAGAGTCCCGTGACCGCACCCGCCGCCGTCCTGCACGCCGACGACCTGACCCTGGCGTACGAGCGCACCGTCGTCGTCGACGCCGTACGGCTGACCCTGCCGCCCGGTCGCCTCACCGCCGTCGTCGGGCCGAACGGCTGCGGCAAGAGCACGCTGCTCGGCGGGCTCAGCCGGCAGCACCGACCGAAGGGCGGCGCAGTCCTGCTCGACGGGCGCGTGCTGGCGAAGCTGCCGGCCCGCGAGGCGGCCCGCGCGATCGGCCTGCTGCCGCAGTCGGCCGAGGCCCCGGACGGGCTCACCGTGACCGACCTCGTGCGCTTCGGTCGGCAGCCGCACCAGGGGTTGCTCCGGCAGTGGTCCGCGCAGGACCAGGAGGCCGTGCACCGGGCGCTCGCCGCCGCCAACGTCGCCGACCTGGCCGACCGGCCCCTGGAGACCCTGTCGGGTGGGCAGCGGCAGCGGGCCTGGATCGCGATGGCGGTCGCGCAGGACACCCCCGTACTGCTGCTCGACGAGCCCACCGCGGCGCTCGACCTGGGCCACCAGCTCGAGGTCTTCGAGCTGCTCCGCGAGCTGGCCGCCGCCGGCCGCACGGTCGTGGTGGTGGTCCACGACCTGACCTCCGCCTGCCGATACGCCGACCATCTCGTGGCCATGCACGCCGGCCGGGTGATCGCCGAGGGCGCGCCGGACGCGATCGTCACCACCGAGCTGGTGCGGCGGCTCTACGGGGTCGAGTCCGCCGTGCTGCGCGACCCGGCCACCGACTGCCCGGTCGTGGTGCCCCTGCGGCTGGCGTCCTGACCGGCCGCACCCTCCAGCACGGCCAGCAGCCGGCGGACCGCCGGCACGGCCTGCCCGATCGCCCGGCGGTCGGCGTCGTCGAGGCGCAGCAGCGCCGCCGACAGCACCTCCTCCCGGGCGGCTCCCCACGACGCCAGCCGCTTCACCGCGGCCGGCGTGAGGCGCAGCCGGGCCACCCGCCGGTCCGCCTCGTCGCGCTCCCGGACCAACAGGCCCGCGCCGACCAGCTCCCCGACGATGGTGGAGACCGTGTTCGGGACCAGTTGCAGGCGCTCGGCCACCGACCGCACCCCGATGCCCGGCCGGGCCTCGACCGTGCGCAGCACCTCGACCTGTGCCTCCGCCAGCCCCGGCACGTCCACGTGCCGCCGTATCACCCGGCGGGCCGCCCGCGCGACCGCGCCGAACACCGGCAGCTCGCGGGCCAACGACAGGAGATCGTCCCGGTCCGGGCCGGTCGCGAATGGATCGACATGCACAGGAAGACCCTACCGAGGCGACGCCGGCGCTGCTGTCGCCCGGTGACGGGCCGTGGCACGAGCGTGCGGCTGGCAGGGTCCCGCGCCACGAGCCGGGGCTGCGGACAGGCCGCGGAGCTACGCCAGGACCGCGTCCCCGCTCGCATGCCCCCAGGCCGACGCCCATCCAGGTGGCGAAGACGACGGGGCCCGGCTCTCCCACTCAGAGAGCCGGGCCCCGATCCGATCGGCGCGGTCAGTCCGTGCAGGACGGCTGATCGAAGTGCCCCGGGGTGCCGGGGAACGCCACCCCGGCGCCCTGCTCACGGTTGTCGCGCGGGTAGACGTACGACAGCTCGAGGAACGCCGAGGTGCCGGCCGTGGTCACGTCGGTCGGGCTGCGACCGGCGCCGGAGGCCCAGGCCAGCCGGGTCAGGAACTCCTGCATGGCCGGGCTGTGCTGGCGGACGTCGTTGAACCCGCCGTAGGCCGAGTTGCAGTGGGTGAACAGGTTGTACGCGCCGTTCCAGTCGAACATCCGGTCGCCGTTGTTCGGCCCGTTCGCCGTCACGTCACCCTGCAACACGTCCCGGTCCCAGCCGCCGTACATCCAGTCGGTGCCGTGGTGGTGCTGGTTGTCGGCCACGACGTCGTTGTCCAGGCCCGTCATCTCGAACCAGCGGCAGGGGTCGACCGTGCCCGCTGCCAGGTCCACCGGCCAGGCTCCGGCCGCGCAGTTGTCCGGGTAGGAGCCGCGCGGACGGAAGTCCAGCAGGTCGGAGCTGAGCACCGCGGTCACGGCCGGGCCGCTGGTCGCCCCGGCACCGCCGAAGAGGTGGTCGACGTACTGGTCGTGGTCGCCCCGGGCGGCGGCGCTGAACACGCCGTCCACCTGGCACTGGGCGTTGGTCGCGTCGAGCACCGGGTCGCAGCCCTTGCCGCCCCACAGCACGTCCGACCCCTCCGACCCGAACAGTTGGTCGCCGCCGCTGTCGCCGTTGGCGATGTCGTCCCCGAAACCGGTGTGGATGTTGTCCGCTCCCGGGCCGCCACGGACGACGTCGCCCGCGCCGGCGGTCAGCCCCGAGTGCGGCATCGGCGCCGACGTGGAGCTGCCGATCCAGGCGTCGCCGTCGGTGTCGTGCAGCAGGTCCACCCGCCGGTCGTAGTCACCGGCCCGGAAGCCGGTGTACGTCTCCTGCGGCACCGACGACAGCGTGGTGGTGAAGCCCAGCGCCGCCACATCGTCGGGGTTGAGGTGCTGGCTGACCACGCCGCCCCGGTCGCCGAGGATGGCGTCCCGGCCGTCGTCGCCGTACAGGCTGTCGGCGCCGAGCTCACCGAAGAGGTCGTCGTCGCCGTCGCCGCCGCGGATCGTGTCGTCGCCGTCCTGGCCCCAGACGCCGTCGTTGCCGGCGTCGCCGTAGAGCTGGTCGCCGCCGAACGCGCCGGCGGGCTCGCACGTGGCCTGGGCGGTGGTGCAGAACCGGGTGGACGGGCCGGGCAGGGCCGGATCGTGGGTACGGGCCCGGGTCGCGTCGGCCGGCACGGCGCCGGTCGGGTACCGCTCGGTGTAGACCCGCTCGGTCGGGCTGCCGTTGACCGTGGTCACGGTCCGCAGCAGCGACCCGTTGTCGCCGAGGAGCACGTCGTCGGCGCCGTTGCCCTCCACCACGTCCGCGCCGTCCCGGAAGCCCGGGGCCGAGCTGCCGCCGATCAGGTCGTCCTGGCCGGCCGGCGCGCCGTCGCCGACGAGGTCGGCCGCGGCCGCCGGGTCGCCCGGCCAGCCCGGGTCGGGCAGCGGGGCGACCGTGGCCCGTCCCGCCGCGCCGAGGGCGCTGTCCCCACGCAGGACGTCCGTCCCGCCGTTGCCCTCCAGGTAGTCACCGTCGCCGTCGCCGGTCAGGGCGTCGTCGCCGTCCTGGCCCCACAGCGTGTCGACGCCGTCGCCGCCGCTGATCCGGTCGTCGCCGTACCGGCCGGCCGCAGCCGCCGCCCGGTCCAGCAGCACCACGATCCGTGGGCCGAACGGGGTGCCGCCGGCACCGACCCGGACGGTCACCGAGGTCGGTTGCTCACCGGCGAGCGGGCGCAGCACCGCGCCGTTGTCGCCGATGACGGCGTCGGACCCGGGGCCGCCGAAGACGGCGTCCGCGGTGTCCGGCTGGCCCGTGGTGGCCGCTCCGGTTCCGTCGTACGCGGTGCTGGAGCCGCCCACGAGGTCGTCGTCGCCGTGGTTGCCCTCGACCCAGTCGGCGCCAGGGCCGCCCTCGGCGAAGTCGGCGCCGCCGTCGGCGTGCACCCGGTCGGGGCCGCCCTGGCCGAAGATGACGTCGTCGGAGTCCCCACCGAAGATCAGGTCGCCGCCGCTGGTGCCGGCCGCCGGGGTGAACCCGAGGTCGAGCAGCGTCACCTTGCGTGGCGGGCCGGCCCGGCCCTGAGTCACCCGGGTCGCGTCGGCGTCCGCCGGCGCGAAGCGGGCGTTGTCCCCGGCGATCAGGTCGCTGTCGCCGTCACCGTGGAGCTGGTCGCCGACGTCGGGCCGGCCCGTGCCAGCGGCCGGCTCCTGCGCGGAGCCGCCGATGATCTCGTCCCGACCGTGGTCGCCGTGGACGAGGTCAGCGCCGTTGTTGCCCTCCAGCTGGTCGTGCCCGCCGTCGCCGTTGATCCGGTCGTCGCCGAGCCCGCCGTAGGCGAGGTCGTCGTCGCCGCCGCCGGAGATCACGTCCCCGGCGCCGGCCCCGGCCGCGTCACCGGCCAGGTCCAGCGGGTAGGGCCCGACGTCGCCGAGGCGCGGGGTGCCGTTGTCGCCGACGATCCGGTCCGGCCCCTCCTCGCCGTAGAGGCGGTCCCCGCCGTCGCCGGCGCCGGCGGTACGCCCACCGCCGTAGATCACGTCGGTGTCCCGGCCGCCGAAGACCTGGTCGCCACCGGCGTTGCCCTCGGCGGTGTCCGCGCCGGTGCCGCCGAAGAGGCCGTCGTCACCGGCGTTGCCGAAGAGCAGGTCGTCGCCGTCGTCGCCGTGCAGCTGGTCGACGCCCGCCGCGCCCCAGGCCCGGTCGGCGCCGCCGCCGAGGTGCAGGGTGTCGTCGCCGAGCTGGCCGCAGGCGCGGTCGTCGCCGCCGCCGAGGTCGGCGCGGTCGTTGCCGCCACCGGCCGAGACCACCTCGACCCCGGCGCCGCCGAGGACGAGGTCGGCGGCGCCCTGGTCGGCGGGGGCCGGCTGGGCGTCGGCGAGGGCGGCGTCGGCGCAGGTCTCGGCGGGCAGGTGTCGGTCGCCGAAGACCGTCGCGCCGCCGTCGCCGCCGATCACGTGGTCGCTGCCGAGTCCGCCGACGAGCAGCTTGGTCTGCGACTGCGTGCCCGTGGGCAGCGGCTCGTGGGTGACCTGGCGGAACGGACCGTAGCCGTCCGACCCGTCCGGCTCGCCGACCCGGGAGGGCTCGGCGATCACGTAGTCCTCGTCGGGCCCGCCGAACAGCTCGTCGGTGCCGTAGCCGCCGACCAGCACGTCGTCGCCGCCGTAGCCGTAGACGCGGCCGGTCTGACCGTTCGCCGAGTGCGAGACGACGAGGTCCACCCCGGCGCTGCCGTGCACGGTGTCCTGACCGGCGCCGGTGTCGACCTGGTTGACCAGCCCGGCGTCGCCGGTGCCGGCCTGGTCCGCGTCGGCGGGGACGTCGGTGCCGTACGTGTGGATGGTGTCGTCGCCCCGGCCGCCGTTGACGGTGTCCGCGCCCGGGCCGCCGACCAGCGTGTTCGCGCCGTTGGGCCGGTCGTCGACGAGCACGCCGAGCACGTCGTCGCCGCCGTTGCCGTAGACGGTGCTGGCGCCGTGCCCGACGGTGACGTGGTCGTCCGCCCCGGCGTCCGCGCCGGTGGGGCCGTCCAGGGTCGTCCAGTCGACCAGCCCGTGGAGAGTCCGGTCGCCCGCCGAGGTGTGCACGGTGGTGGCGCCCCGGTCGGTGCCGCCGAGGCCGCTGTCGCCGGCGACCACGTTGTTGCCGTCGCCGGTGGTGACGCTGTCCTTCCCGGCGCCGCCGGCGACCCGGCTGACCACGCCGGCCGGCTCGGCGGTGACGATCACGTCGTCGCCGCCGCGGCCGTCCACGTACGCCGGCCCGGTCCCGGTCCGGATCCGGTCCTTGCCGTCGGAGCCGAGCACCACGGCCGTCTTGTCGAACGCGGACGTCCTCGTGCCGTCGCCGCTGGTGTCGCCGTCGCCGACCAGCAGCACCGACAGGGACGTCTTGTCCGGGTCGGCGACCTCGTAGCCGCGCCCGTCGACGACCACCCGGGTCAGGGCCGGGTCGAGGAACTCCTGCCGGCGGCCCAGTGCCTCCACCGCGAAGCCGTCGAAGTCGTCGGTGGCGCCCGGGGTGTCCGCGTCGGCGTAGTGCAGGGCGTACACCTTCACCACGTCACCGGCGTAGGTGTCGGCGTCGTTGTCCCACACCTCGTGCCCGCGCTGCTCCTCCTTGCCGAACTTGCCGGCGAAGACCACGAGGGTGTCTCCGACGGTGCCGGCGAGTTCCGGTGGTGGCGGGGAGCAGTCCGGTTGCGCTCGGAAGTCGAGCAGGGTCGCGTCGACCAGGGTGAAGTCGAATTTCTTCTTGAACAGGAACAGGTCGATGGTGACGTAGACCTTCAGGAAGACCGAGAGCCGCCCGCTGGTGGTGAACAGGCAGATCGGGTTGGTCAGGAGCGCCTGGAGGAACTCGCTGGTGCGGAACTTCCCGTCGTTGTTCGGGTCGTTCCAGCTGAAGCCGACGGTGAGCTGGATTCCGCCCTCGATGCCGACCTTGACGACCAGCACGCTCACCTCGGCCCCCGCGGCGATCTCACCGCGCAGGGTGACCACCGGGACGGCCTTGCCGCTGCTGTCGGCGGTCTTGAAGTACAGCCCGTCGAGCAGGCTCACCGCGTCGACGGACGTGCCGTCGCTGGCCGCCTCGATCGCGTGCCGGATGCCGGCGGTGTCCAGGCCGGCGATGAACCGGGCGGTCACCGAGGCGCTGCCGGAGAGGGTGACGAAGACCGGCGGCGGGGCGTAGACCGGGCCGAACGACTGCCGCCAGCTGAAGCCCAGCTCCAGCGGGCCCGAGTCGAAGCTGATCAGCTCGACGTCCTGGCCGAGCAGCAGCCCGAACAGCGATGCCGGGTTGTCGAAGACCGGGAAGCTGAAGCCCGTCTTCTGCGCGTTGCTCTTGCCGTCGGCGGCCGGGGTGAACAGCTTCTCGCCGTCGTCGCCCGCGGCGGCGTCGACGCTCGCCTTCACCTGGGAGCCGGAGGCCGGGTTGTACTCGGAGGTGCGGTCGATCAGGCTCTCGGCCGAGGCCGGCGAGACCTCGGTGGTCAGCGCCTTGTCGCTGTCCAGCTTGAAGCCGCCGAGCGGGATGGAGCAGCCGGAGTCGCAGTCCGGTATCCGGTTGATGAAGGTGACCACGGCGCGCACGGTGTCGATGAAGTCGAGCTTCGGACCGCCGTTGAGGGTGCTGAAGGTCTTGGCGAGCCAGACCAGGGTGATGTCGGGGCCGCCGGTGGCCTTGGACAGGTCCGACAGCACCGGGATCGGCGCGTACAGGGTGTCGATGACCGGCTGCAGCGGCCCGGTGACGGCCTTGAGCTTCTCCACCACCGGCTTGAGGATCTTGTCGAAGAAGGCGCCGGCGTCCAGGGCGATGTCGGTGAACGTCACCTTCAGCGGCGTGGTGACGCCGTCGCCCGTGGCGGTGAGCCCGCCCCGCTTGTGCTTCAGGCCCCACTGCAGGCCGAAGGTGGCGCTGATGCCGGGCAGCGCGGAGTCCTCGCCGCCGGTGTCCACCGCCGCCGCCAGCTTCCAGTCGATCTTGACCTCGGCAGTGAGGTCGGTGGCGAGCAGCGAACCCAGGTCGGCGAACTCGGCCAGGGTCAGCCGGTCGTCCGCGTTGGCGGTGCAGTCGGCGGTGACGGTGGGGTCGAAGCAGCTCTTCTCCCCCGGCGAGCCCTTCAGGTCGATGCCGAAGTACGCCTTCACCAGCGGGTCGGTGGTCCGCTTCGTCGCCTTCACCTGGATGAAGGCGAGTTGGGCGGCGAGGTCGCCGGTCATGTCGAACTGGGCGCCGACCTGCACCTCGGGCGAGGTGTCCCCGTCGTGGGTGGGAACGTAGAAGCCCTCGTCCCGGTCCAGGACCAGGTCCAGGTGCAGCTTCCAGCCCAGCTTGGCCTGGATGCCGTCCGGGGCGCCCTTCTTCGCCTTCAGCGACAGGCCGGGGATGCCCAGGTCGAGCGGCACGTTGAGCTTGAGGCACTCGTCGGACGCACTCGCGTCCTTGCAGCCGTCGGCGGCGGAGGGCGCGCCCTTGGAGGTGGTGAGCTTGATCCGGATCGCCTGGAAATCCTCGGGCGCGCAGGGCGCCGCGACGCCGCTGCGGCAGGTGACCACCGCGCTCACGCCCGGGTCCAGGTCGGCGAGCACCTCGTTCAGGGCCGCCTGCACGCCCGCGCTGTCGAGCGTGGCGTTGGCCAGCACCGGCCCGATCGCGGCCTTGACGTCCTCGCGCAGCTGCGCGACGAAGCGCTGGCCCTGCTGCAGGTCGTCGCCGACCAGGGGCAGCTTGCCGTCGAAGCTGGCCAGCCGCAGTGCCTCCTCGACCTTGGCCAGGTACCCGTCGATGCCGACGTTGAAGTCGGTGAGCTTGAGCGACAGGTTGGCGAAGCAGGAGTCGAGGTTCGGGGTGTTGGCCGTCGGGATGAGGTCCAGGCCCACGGTGAGGCTGAGCAGGTTGGTGTCGTCGGCCGGGTCGCAGTTGTTGACGAACAGCGGCGCCTTCGCGCAGAGCGGCACGTTCGCGCCACCGACCCCGTCTCCGCAGTCGACACCGGCGGTGGTGAACGTCGGCGTCAGCCCGAGCAGGCCGCTGATCGGCCCGTCCTCGGTCAGCCCGTTCAGACCGACACTCAGGTTGGCCTTCACGGTGGCGAAGTCCGGGTCCTTGCCGAGGTCGAGGGCGAGCGGCCCGACGCGCGCGGCGATCGCCGCGTCGGTGACCCCGCCCGCGACGGTGACGCTGGCCGAGGAGCTGTGGTCCAGCAGCGGCGCGGCGTTCAGTCGCAGGGGCAGCAGCAGGCCGAGCTGCGCCCGGGCGTCGACGTCGACCGCGAAGGTGCCGGAGCTGTCCAGGGTGATCAGCTCGCGGTGGGCGTCCCAGGCGAAGTTGAGCGGACCACCGGTGTGGAACTTGCGCTTCCAGTCCAGCCCGAGCCGCAGGAACGGACCGCCCGCGCGCTGGTCCAGGGTGAAGCTGATCCCGCTGTCCTCGCCGATGGCCTTGTTGAGCATGTCCAGGGCGTCCTGGAGGTTGTCCGGGGGCGCGGCGAGCAGCTTGTCCAGCGCGTCGGCCAGCTCGGGGCGCAACGCGTACGCGCTGCCGTCGGCCGGCTTCGGCGTGCCGGCCGCCTCGACGCGCAGGGTCTGCCCGTCGATCCGGTTCAGCACCCGGTACGCCTTGCTGCCGATCACCACGGTCCGACCCTCGAGCCGGGGGTCGAAGCCGGAGTCGCCGTCGCGGGAGGCATCCTTGAGCAGGAAGTTCGCCCCGTCGGCGACGAACGTGACGTCCTTGCCGACGCCGCTCTCGTCGCCGCCGAGCAGCTGCCGCGCGGATCGGCCGAGCAGCGGGATCTCCTTGTCCAGCGGGCCGCTGCCGCCGCCGGGCTGGGACAGCGCGGCGTTGATCAGCCGCAGCGCCTCGACGACGACCGCGAAGAGCGCCTTCGGGTCGTCGGGGTTGAAGTCGACGGCGGCGAGCTCGGACAGCGCCGAGGTGTCGACCACCGGCTGTCCACCGGCCGTCCAGCTCACGTCGACGCCGATGCCCTCGCCGAGGGCGCCGGTGGCGCCGGGCACGCTGACGGCGACCCGGCCGGTGGTCTTCACCGACGACGACACGGCCACGAGGTTCCCCGGGTCGGACTTCAAGCGCTCGAAGAGCGTGCCGAGGCTGATGTCCTGCGCCTGCTTGAAGCTGACCTGGAGCATCCGCTCGCCGGCTGCGGCCGGGCCGACGGCGAGGTTGCCGGCAAGCTTGACCTTCAGGAAGCCGGCGGTGGCGAAGAAGTCGATCCCGGTGGTGATCGGGAAGTCGGCGGCGAACAGCGGCGTCGCCGGATCGGTGCGCAGCAGCACCCGGTCGGCGGGCGCCGGGCTGCCGGGGCCGTCGTTCAGGTCGAGCACCAGGGTGACGGACGCGCTGTAGCGGGGCTTCACCTTGGCGAAGCTGGCCTGGGCGTTCGCCGCCCGCAGGCCGACCCGCTTGTCGCCGCCGACCGGCTTGGCGAGGGTGCCGGCCAGCTCGACGGCGCCGATGTTCGGGCTGGAGCCGCTGATCACCCACACGCTGTCGTTCGGCGGCTGCCCGCCGATCCAATCCTGGGTGAGGGTGACGGAGTCGGCGGTGTTGGCGGCGACGGTGCCAGCGGAGGTGCCGGCGACCACCCGCTGGCCGACGAGCGCACCGGGCGTGAACCGGTCGCCGCTGACGCTGAAGCCCTTGGCGGTGAAGCTCGCCCCGCGCCCGGACAGCTCCGCGGCGCCCGGGTCGAGCGGAACCTCCACGGTGGACTCGCGCTCCAGCTTGACCCGGAACACCAGCTTGCCGTTGTCGAAGGAGAGGTTGTCCACGGGCAGCCCCTCGGCGGCGAGCAGGGCGAGCAGCTGCTGGATGGAGCTGAACTTCGGCTGCCCGGCCAGGGCCGGGTCGTCCTCGGCCGGGTTGAAGTTCGGGTCGTCCGGCCGCGGGTGGACGTACTTGCGGAGGAAGTCGGTGAGCTTCTCGTTGACCTTCACCGCGTCGGCGAACGTGCCGCGCAGGAAGGGCAGGTTGAGGTTGCCGGCCGGGCCGCTCTGCTGCACGCCGCTGAGCAGGGTGGCGAGCTGGGCGAGCCCGGAGGCCAGGTCCAGCGGGCTCATGTTGCGGAACTTGGCGATCGTCTCGTCCAGGCCGGTGGTGGTCACCGTGGGGGCGCCGACGGAGATGTCGTTCCAGTCGACGTTCACGGTCGCCGCCACGGCGGGCAGCGCGAAGGGCGCGCCGGAGACGGCCGCGCCGAGCTTGACCACGCCGTGCACCGAGCCGGGGCCTGGCTCGGTCTCGGTGTCGGAGATCTTCCCGCCGCCGGAGCTGTCGAGGGCCACCTGCACCAGGCCGGCGAGGGAACCCGTCGCGCCGAGTTCGCCGGTGTTCGCGCCGGCGGCCGTGTCGAAGGCGAGGCGGCCGTCGCCGTCGGGGTCGGTCAGGGTGACCTTGAGATGGGTACGCGCGGTGAGGGTGCTGCCGGCGGTCAGCGTGACCCCGAGGATGCCGACCGAGGCGGTGGCCTGGTCGAGGTCGGCGCGCAGCCGCGCCGCCGCGTCGATGTCGATGCGCGGGGTGTCGCCGTCGCGCACCAGGTAGGTCTCCCCCGCGGCGGTGTGCCGGGCCCGCAGGTGCAGGGTGGCCCAGCCGGTGACGCTGACCGCCTTGTCCAGGGTCACCCCGGCCAGGGTGAGGTCCTTGTCGACCATCTCGCGCTTCGTGGTCAGCAGCACGTCCAGCAGGTGGTCGCCGCCGCTGGTGCTCACCGAACTGGTGAGCCGGGTGCCGCCGCCGAGGTCGACGTCGTCCTTGGTCAGGCCGCTGGCCAACGCGTCGGACGCCTTGTCCACGAGCGTGTCGGCGTCGACGAGCGCGCCGGGGCTGACGCCGAGCAGGGGCAGCGGCTGGCCGAGCAGCCCCAGCTGGGACAGTCCGCCGTCGGCCCAGGTGGCCGTGCGGGACATCAGGTTCTTGAACGCGCTTTCCCACGCCTCGTCGGCATGGGCGGGGGCCGCCGTCCACACCAACCCCATCGCGGCGGTCACCGCTGTCGCGATCGCCGCGGCGAGCAGCCGTCGTAAAGCCACCATGAGCCACCTCGTTCGTCCGATGGCCGTCACCGACGGCGCTGGGCGCCAGCACATCGATCGCGGAGATTACTCACAACGCCTGTGTCGGCATGGTGACACTGCGTCAGACCGTTCGGTCAACGCCGCCAAACCGGGTGGCCCGAGAAGACTGTGCTGCGGGCCGTACCGCCCGGCCCCGCCGCGCCCGGCCCCGCCGTCGGCCTGCCGAAGTGGCGAAGGCCCGACCGCCTGATTCCAGAGGAGGAACGGCGGCTCGCGCCCGCGCGGGGTCGTTGTCTGGCACCGTCGGAGGGGCCGCTCGTACCGCGCCCGGTGAGGAGACGATGGTGGGCCACGCCGCCGTGCACCACAGGTCCGTCGACGTCGACGGGATCAGGATCTTCTACCGGGAGGCCGGACCGGCGGACGCGCCGGTGGTGCTGCTGCCCCACGGCTATCCCGCGTCGTCCTTCCAGTTCCGCCATCTCCTGCCCGCGCTCGGCGACAGGTGGCGGGCGGTCGCCCCCGACCAGCCCGGCTTCGGATACAGCGACACACCCGACCCGTCCCGGTTCGCGTACACCTTCGACGCCCACGCCGAACTGCTCCGCCGGTTCACCGAGGCGCTGGGACTGACCCGGTACGTCATCTACCTCCAGGACTACGGCAGCCAGTTCGGGCTGCGCCTCGCCATGTCCGCCCCGGAGCGGGTCGCCGGTCTCGTCATCCAGAACGGCGACATCTACCCTGACGAGCACGGGCCCAAGTACGAGCCGCTCAAACAGTTCTGGCGCAACCCCACCGACGAGGGCCGCGACCGCCTCGCCGCGGCGGTCAGCGAGGACGGCTTCCGCAGCGAGTTCCTGGGCGAGTTGCCCGACCGGCTGAGGGACCGGGTGAGCCCCGACCTGTGGCGGCTCGCCGCGGCCTCCGCCGCCACCCCGCAGCGTCGCGCCAACCTGGTCCGCCTCCTCGCCGACCAGGGCAGCACCGTCGCCTGGTTCCCCCGGCAGCAGGCGTACCTGCGCGACCACCGCCCGCCGACGCTGATCGTCTGGGGACCCCACGACGGCTACATGCCCGAGGGCGCGGCGCGCGCGTACCTGCGGGACCTGCCCGACGCGGAGCTGCACCTGCTCGACGGCGGGCACTGGCTGCTGGAGACGCACCTCGACGAGGTGGTCCCCCTCGTGCGCGACTTCCTCGGGCGGGTCCATCCCTGGCCGCCGCGGGGCACGCCCGGCGGGCCGTGACGGCGCACGGCAACGCCGCTAGCCTCGGTGTGTGGACCGGTGCGACGAGTGCGGCTTCGACTATGCCGGCGTCTCCCCCGACGAGCTGCCGCAACTCCTCCGCACGCTCGGCGGGCGGTACGCGGCCGCCCTCGCCGAGGTGCGGCAGGTGCGCCGGCGACCGGCCGAGGGGGTCTGGTCGCCGCTGGAGTACGCCTGCCACGTCCGGGACGTGCTCGGTGTGCAGGCCGAACGCCTCGCGCTGGCGCTGCGCGTCGAGGAGCCGGAGTTCGCCCCGATGGGACGCGACGAGCGCGCCGTGACGGAGGCGTACAACGAGCAGGATCCCGCGACCGTGCTGGCGGCGCTGGGCGCGGCCGCCGACGACCTCGCCGCCCGGTTCGGCGTGCTCGGCCCCGCGGAACTCGCCCGCACCGGGGTCTACCCGTGGCCGCGGCCGCAGGCCCGCACGCTGCTGTGGCTCGGCCGGCACACCATCCACGAGGGCGAACACCACCTGCTCGACATCCGCCGCGCCGCGCGATCGGAGACAACCCGGTAAGGCGTGTCTCGGGCCGTTCCCCTGTCGGTTCGGCGCCGGCGCTAGCCGCCCGCCGGGACCGCGCGGAACGTTCGCCGATAGGCGCGCGGCGACACCCCGGTGGCGGCCAGCAGGTGCTGCCGGAGCGAACCACCCGATCCGAACCCGGCCTGCTCGGCGATCCTGTCGACCGGCAGGTCCGTGCTCTCGAGCAGCTCGCGGGCGCGTTCGACCCGCTGCTGGGTGAGCCAGGTCATCGGGCTCACCCCCACTTCGTCCTGGAACCGCCTGCTGAATGTCCGCACGCTCATGTTCGACCGGGCGGCAAGCTCAGCCAGGGTCAGCGGGCGATCGAGGTGTTCGAGCGCCCACGCCCGGGCCTGCGCCGTCGTCGTCGAGTCTGCTTCGACGACCGGGCGCCGGATGTACTGGGCCTGACCCCCGTCGCGCCAGGGCGGGACGACGCAGGAACGCGCGACCTCGTTGGCGACCTCACTGCCGTGGTCCCGTCGAATCAGGTGCAGGCACAGGTCGATTCCCGCTGAGACGCCTGCCGAGGTGAGGACGCTGCCATCGTCGATGAAGAGAACATCGGCGTTGACCATGAGGTCCGGGTAGAGGCTCTGAAGGTGGTCGGACTCACGCCAGTGAGTCGTCACCGAGCGTCCGTCGAGGATGCCTGCCGCCGCCAGGACGTAGGAACCCGTACAGATCGCCATCACGCGCGCGCCGGGACGGACAAGTCCCAGCGCGTCACGCAGCGGCACCGGGAGGGCCTTCTGTTCTCCCCACTCCCGCCCGCTAGCGGAGGGAGGGATCACCACGGTGTCCGCCTGGGCCAGCGCCGTGCGGTCGTGGTCCACGGCGATCGCGAAGTCGGCCGAGGTGTCGACCGGGCCGCCATCGAGCGAGCAGGTGGTCACCGAGTACAGCGGGTTGCCGTCGGGGTCGAGGGCGGCGCCGAAGAGCCGCGAGGGGATGGCCAGCTCGAAGGGGACGACGCCGGGAAGCGCGAGCACAACAACGCGATGCATGGCCAGATCCTGACACATGTTGTCTATCTGGCCACTGTAGCGGCACTGCCTGTCCAGCGATGCTGGACGGGCGCGGCCGCCTGATGCGGCCGACACGACAGGTGAGGAGCGCAGTGACAACCAGCTCAGGGCGAGCGCCGGACCGGATGCTCGCCGTCAGCCAGGACGTGGCCGGGACACCCGACGTCCTGAAGATCATCGAGACGCGGCGTCCGGTCCCCACGCTCGGCGAGATCCTCGTCCGGGTCCACGCCGCGGGGGTGAACCCCACCGACTGGAAGACCCGCGCCCGCGGGAAGTTCGCCACCGGCGCCGTCCCTCCCTTCGTCCTCGGCTACGACGTCTCCGGCGTGGTCGAACAGGTGGGGCCCGGGGTGACCCTGTTCACCCCGGGCGACGAGGTGTTCGGCATGCCGCGCTTCCCGCATCCGGCGGGCGCCTACGCGGAGTTCGTGACCGCTCCGGCCCGGCACTTCTGCCGTAAACCGACAAACATCGACCACACGACCGCCGCGGCACTGCCTCTGGCGTCCCTGACCGCGTGGCAGGCTCTCGTCGACACCGCCGACGTCCAGCCGGGCCAGCGCGTCCTCGTCCATGCCGCCGCCGGCGGAGTCGGACACCTGGCGGTGCAGATCGCCAAGGCCCGCGGCGCGTGGGTCGTCGGCACCGCCAGTGCCGGCAAACACGACCTCCTTCGCGGACTCGGCGCGGACGAGCTGATCGACTACACGACGGAGGACTTCGCCGTCCTCCGCGACATCGATGTCGTGCTCGACACCATCGGCGGGGACTACACCCCACGCTCACTCCGAACCCTGCGCAGGGGCGGGATCCTCATCTCGCTCCTCCCCGTGGCCCCGGACTTCCCCGCCGACCTCGCCGAGGAACTCGACGTCCGCGCAACCCGACTCCTCGTCGAGCCCGACCATGCGGGCATGAAGGCGGTCGCGGACCTCGTCGCTCGTGGGCAACTGCGGCCGCTCGTCGACACCACTCTCCCGCTGAGGGAGGCGGCTCACGCCCACGAACGCGGCGAGACCAACAGCACCACCGGGAAGATCGTCCTTTCCGTCGCCGCCTGAGACCTTCCCTCGCACGCGACGCCGCTCCAACCACGTCATCCACAAGGAGTTCCATCCACATGAGCAACGCGACACCTACCAGCACGGCCGCCGTCGTCGAGTCCTTCTTCGCGCGATTCGGCGCCGGTGACGTGCCGGGACTCGTCGACCTCTTCGCCGACACGTTCGACTTCGTGGTCAACGGGACCCCCAACATCCCCTGGTCCGGACGACGCTCCACCCCGGCCGAGCTGCCGGACTTCTTCGGCGCGTTCGGACGCGTACTCGGGCCGGCTCAGGAGTACAACGTCACGGCGACGGTCGTCGACGGGGAGAACGCGGTGGTGCTCGGGCACAACAAGTTCGAGGTCCTCGCCACGGGCAAGTCGTTCACCAACCACTTCGCCCTGCACATCGCCGTCACCAACGGCAAGATCACGACCTATCACATGTACGAGGACACCCATGCGATCGACGCCGCGTTCGCCGCGTGAGTCGCGGACGAGCTGACCGGGGTTGAGCCGTGCGGTGATCGGAATCGACTGTCGGGGTTCCGATCACCGCGCGCTGCCGTTGCCGGCGCCGGCAACGGCAGCCGCCCGGGTCAGCCGAGCCGCTCGACCATCAGCCGGTACGCCTGCCGGGGCCGGCCGGGACCGGTGGCCCGTGCCGGTGGCATCTGCCACGCCAGGCCCAGATCGGAGAGGGTGTGCAGCAGCCGACGGGCCGCCCGGGGCGTGATCTGCAGCAGGTCCGCGACGCCGGGGGCGTCGACCACCACCGGTCCGGCTCCCGGCGGTTCCCCGGCGGCCCGCATCGCCGCCACCAGCCGGCCGAGCGTCGCGACCGCCTTCTCCCGGGCCTCCTGCTGCGCGGCCATCCGCACCCGGGGCCGCGACGGCAGCAGCAGCACATGACCGTCGTGCCCGACGAGATAGCTGTGGTGCTCGCCGTCGGTGCGCGACCTCACCAGTGCCGCGCGGGCGTTGGCTTCCGCCTGCCGGGCCGTCTCCCCGAGCCCGATTCCCAACTCGATGCCGATGCCCAGCTCCGCACGGACGCGTTCGACGAACGGCGGGACCGTGAAGTCATCGGTCGCCGCGACCAGCGACCCGAGCGTGGCGACCACGTAGTAGCTGCTCTCGTCCCGGGGCAGCACGGTGGCGCCCATCCCGCGCGCCTCGTCCAGCAGCAGCCCGTGCAGCGCCAGCCGGAGCGCCCCGAAGTCGCCACCACCCACCGGCGCCTGGACGATGCCGATCGCGATCTGCGACTCCTCCAACCGGCTGCCGAGCCCGAGCAGCAGCGCGGTCCGCAGCGCGACCCGCACCGTCGCCTTCGTCGGTCGGACGAGCAGCACCGGCACGCCAGCGGCGGTGAGCCGCTGCGCCACGGACCGTACGCTGGTCAGGCCGACCGTGGTCGCGCCCGAGCGGTACAGCTCGGAATGGAACGACTCGAAGGCGCTGGGCGAGGACGGGTCGGAGTATTCCAGGACGTGCACCCCGTCGGGGGCGATGCCGATCTCCGCGTACGCCTCGTCCACCTCCCGCCGCGGCACCGAGTCGATGCTGATCCGGCGCAGGTCGTATCCGCCGTCGAGGACCGCGCGCAGCAACGTGCCGTACAGCGCCGAGCCGGAGAGCGGGACGAACGTGGCGGGCACGCTCAGCGCGTCCGCCTCCCGCGCCAGGTCGTAGGGCAGCGGGCCGGCGAACAGGCACACGTCCAGGTCGGGCTGGACCCGGGCCAGTTCCCGGGCGATGTCCGCCTCGTTCTCGTACACGACGGCGACGAGCCAGAAGTCGACCGGACCCTCGGTGAGGTCCGCGCCGAGATGCATGGTGGTGGCCACCACGTCGGCCGTGCCGACGACACCGACGGTGAGCCTGTGACCGTGCCCCTCGGAACCCGCCACCGCCACCGGTCACACTCCTGTCTCACGACCTGTGTGCAGACTACCGACGCAGCCCGTGACGGGCACGGGCGGCGAATGCCTGCCCTACCCGTACGGCCGGACCGTCACACGCCGGCGGGGACGGGCTCACCCGCACCGGCCAGGCCGGCGGACGGCGGCACGGCGGGGGCGAAGACGACCCGGTTCCGCAGCACCCCGAGGCCACCGATCCGCACCTCGACGGTCGAGCCGTCCGGCACCGGCCCGATGCCGTCCGGGGTGCCGGTCGCGATCACGTCGCCGGGCTCCAGGGTCATCACCGCGCTGAGCCGGACCAGCAGCTCCCCCACCCCGAAGATCATCTGGTCGGTGCCGCCGCGCTGGCGCACCTTGCCGTCCACCCGCACCTCGAGGGTGAGGGCCTGCGGGTCGGCAATCTCGTCGGCGGTGACCAGCCACGGCCCGATCGGCCCATAACCGTCGATGCTCTTCGACAGGTCCCAGGGATGCCGCGCCTCGATGTCCTCCAGTTGCAGGTCACGCGCGGTCAGGTCGTTGCAGATCGTGTACCCGGCCACCGCGTCGCGCCACGTCGACCCCGTGAGGTGCCGCGAGCGTCGGCCGATCACCACCGCCAGTTCACCCTCGTGGTCGATCCGCCGGGTCAGTGGCGGCACGACGACGTCGCAGCCGTGGCCGGTGAGGGTGTTCGGACCCTTCAGGAAGATCACCGGCCGGGCTGGCGGCGTGAAGCCACCCTCCTGGGCGTGCGCCCGGTAGTTCAACGCGAGGCAGATCATCTTGGGGACCGGCCAGACCGGTGGCCCGAGCGCAGTGTCGTCGAGCCGGCGTACGACGTCACCGTCCGGTCCGGCCGCGGCCCTGGCGTCGGCCGCGACCTGCCAGCGCTCCCGCTCGGCGGGGGGCATGGCGGCGAGCGCCACCGGACCGGCGTCCAGCCCGAGCGCGTCGGCGCGGACGACGAGGTCGCCGACGCCGATGCCGACGCGGGGGCCGTCCGGTGTCCGTAGTCCGGCGATTCTCACAGCGCTCCATCCTTCGGGGTCGAGTCGGTCACGGTCGGATGCGGAAGCAGCGCGGCGAGGGCACCGCCGAGGACGGTCACCCGGTCGGCCAGCGGTAGGTCGGCGAAGAGCACCCGGCCGATGGAGAACCGCAGGTCGATGAAGGGGAAGTCGGAGCCGTAGATCACGCGGTGCGCGCCCAGCTCCCCGACCATCCGCTCCAGCGCGTAAGCGGTGAAGTGCGAGCCGCAGATCTCCGGGTAGAGGTTCGGGTGTCGCCGGGACAGCTCGATGACCGTGTCGAAGCCGGCCGGCAACGCACCCGCGTGCCCGAGCAGGATGGTCACCTCCGGGTGACGCTCGGCGATCGTGGCGAGCAGGGCCGGATCGTCGTACGGCGACCCGGTCCAGGTGTGGCTGAGCACCGGCCGCCCGGTCGCCGCCGCATACTCCCACACCGGCCGGTACGCGGGCCCGGTGACCGGGTACTCGTGCAGGCTCGGATGCAGCTTGACACCGACGAAGGCGGGGTCGTCGGCCCACCGGGCCAGCTCGGCGTCCGGGTTCTGATGCGGGTTGACGGTCAGGTAGCCGGCGAGCCGGTCGGGGTGGGCCCGTACGGCGGCGGCGGTCGCGGCGTTGCCGGCGACGGTGTCCAGCTCGATCGCCAGGCACGAGGAGAGCACCGCCCGCCGTACCCCGCAGCGGTCCATCAGCCGGATCATCGCCTCGGCGGACGGGTCCGGGATGAAGAACCGGCTGTAGGGGCCCAGGTGGGCGTGCCCGTCGATGACGGCGACGTCGGTGAGCGGGACCCGCTGCCGGACCGCCGCGGTCAGTGGATCGTCCGTCACCACAGCTCACCACCGATGAGTCGCCGCAGGTTACCGCCACCGATCGCGCCGACCGCGCCGCCGTCGAGTTCGGACCAGAGCAGCCGGGTCACCGCGTCGGCCGGGTCACGCAGCGGCAGCCCGGTACCGAACAGCAGCCGGCCGCACCCGAACCGCTCCACCAGCCACTCCAGGCCGAGGTGGCTGCCGAGATAGGAGAGGTCGAGGTGCACGTTGCCGGTACGCGCCAGGACGCCGGCGAGCTGCCGCAGGGCGCGGTATCCGAGCTGGCAGACCACCACCGGCAGCGCGGGACGGGCCGCGGCGACCGCCTCGATCTCGGCCATCGGCGCCTGGGCGGCGTCGATGAGCAGGGGCAGGCGCGCCGCCGCCAGCGCGTCGAGCAGCGGCGCGCAGTCGGGTCCGCCCAGCGCGTACCCGTGGTCGGCCGGGTAGAGGCGGACCGCGACGACGCCCTGGCGGCGGGCCGCGACGACGAACTGCGTGGGCGGCGCCACCTCGCCGCAGCTGTCGGGCAGGCCCACCCAGGCGGGTCGCAGCCGCGGCTCACCAGCAAGCTCGGCCAGCAACAGGGCGTTGCCGGAGGCCGGGTCGTGCCGCCAGGCGGCGGTGTGGGCGACCACGGCCCCGTCGATGCCGAACCGGTCCATCAGCTTGACCAGCGCGGCGGCACTGCCCTCCCCCGCGTTGGCGGTGGGCAGCCGGCCGAGCATCGCGTTGCAGTCGATCAGGTTCACCGCTGCGCCTTCTCCACGGCGGTGACCACCTCGGCCATCCGCTCCACCGGCGCGAGCAGCAACTGGTGCGGCAGCCAGACCGTCTCCCGGCAGGCCCGCTCGGTCTCGGGAAGGTGCAGACCGGGGTACCGGTCGGCGAAGAGCGGCTGCCGGTAGAGGGGAACCGGGTACCCGGGGACCGCCGGGACACCGAGGCCACGCAGCGCCTCGACCAGTTCCCCCACCGGGCCGCGGTCGTGGCGGAACAGGTAGAGGTGGTGGGCGTGGACGGCGACCCAGGGCGCCCGCCCCTGCGGCGTCACGGTCCCGCGCAGGTGCTGGTCGAGGTAGCCGGCGGCGGCCTCGCGCGCCCGCACCTGGCCCGGTAGCCGGTCCAGTCCGGCGCAGAGCAGCGCCGCCTGCATCGCCGTCAACCGCGAGTTCCACCCGAGCACGTGGTGCTCGTACCACGCGCCCCCGGTCACCCTGCCCTGGTTGCGCAGCGAGCGGATCCGCTCGGCGAGGGCGTCGTCGTTCGTGGTCAACGCGCCTCCCTCGCCCGCGGTGAGGTTCTTGGAGCCCTGGAACGACCAGGAGCCCAGGTCGGCGAGCGCGCCGACCGGGCGGTCGCGGTGCCGGGCGCCGTGCGCGTGCGCGGCGTCCTCGATGAGCGCCAGCCCGTGCCGTCGGCAGAGTGCGCCGAGCGCGTCGAGATCCGCCGGGTGACCGCCGAGGTGCACGGCGATGACGGCGGCGGTGCGCGCCGTCACGGCGGTGTCGACCGCGGCCGGGTCGAGGCAGTAGCTGTCGGGGTCGATGTCGGCGAAGACCGGCGTGGCGCCGGCCAGCGCGACCGACGAGGCGGTGGCCAGGAACGTGTAGGCGGGCACGATGACCTCGTCTCCCGGCCCGATGCCGAGCGCACGCAGCCCGAGCAGGAGGGCATCCGTGCCGTTCGCGGCGGTGATCGCGTGGCGGGCGCCGGTGTGCTCGGCCCAGCGCCGCTCGAACGCGGTGACCGCCGGTGCGTCGACGCCGTTCCAGGCCCCGGAGTCGAGCACCGCGCGGACCGCCTCCAGGTCGTGCTCCGTCCACTGCGGCCAACTCGGCCAGGCGCCGGTCATAACTCCCCCTCGCAGTCGATCTCCACCGTCCACCGGCCGGCCGCCGGCAGGGTGATCCGTGTCCCGTCGTCGGTCCGGGCCGGACGGATCCGTACGCCGTCCAGCCGGGTCGCACCCTGCGCGCCGACCCGGATGGCGGTCCGTCGGGCGGCATCCACGGTGAGGACCCAACGCGTCCCGTCGACAGTCAGCCCCACCGCCTCGGCCGGCCCCCGCACCAGCGGGCGCCCGGCGTGCTCGATCGGCTTTCCGGCCCACGACGCCGCGGCGCGGAGCCGGCCGTGGCGAAGCCGCGTCAGGAAGCCTCGGCCCATCAGGTCCACGCCCTGGTCGTGGGTGATCCGCAGCACCGGGCCGGACTCGGCGACCCGCACGGCGGGACGGGCACCGGCGTACGGCACCAGCAGGTGCCGGGCCCGGCCGGCCGGGTAGGTCAGGGTGAGCCCGTGCAGCGTCGCCGGTGCGGACCCGCCGTCGCCGTCGGGGATCCGGGTCGGCCCGGTGTCGGTGTGGACCGCCTCCGGCGCCTCGACGGGGAGCACGAGCAGGGCAGGACCGCCGCCGCCGTGCAGTCCGGTGGCGGGGTCGCCCCGCCAGGTCCTGAGTGCGCCCAGCCGCCAGGCGTACGGCCCGGCCGGGTAGTCGTCCTCGACGATCCAGTACGTCGGTTCGCCGCGCAGCAGGACGACGGTCCGGCGGTGCGGGGCGCCCCAGCCGGTGTGCGCGGCGACCAGCACGTCGCACGCGGGCAGCGTCAGGTGCAGGTCGATCCGGGCGTCGTGGTCCTCGCCGACGTTCCGCTCGCCGACGCGGACGGTGTTGTGCGCCCGCGTCGCGCGGTACCAGTCCTGATACCGCGGGTCGTCGTAGCTGTCCGGCCCGCCCGCCTCCCACGCCAGCGGGGCGCCGTGGCCCCACAGCACCAGGTCGAGCGCGGCGTGGTGACTGTGGCTCTCCAGCTCATGCTCGATGTACGGCCCGCAGTTGACCACCCCGTGGTGCTCCCCGGCCCGCAGCACCGCGAACTTGCTCTGCGGCAGCAGGACCGAACCGGCCGGCGCGACCTGCGGCGACTCCGCGGGCAGGTCACGCGGTGCCAGCCAGGCGAGGATTTCGGTGATCCGCTCGGGCGGCAGGTGCCGCCGGGCGACGGCGAGATAGGTGGGGTCGCCGTAGAGGTGCCAGCCGCGCAGCAGCGGTTCGGCCACGTACGTCAGGTGGGAGTCGTTGAAGGGTGGTATCACCCCGTCCGGCGTGGCCATGGCCAGCAACCAGTCGTGCATCGCGCGTAGCCGCGGATGCGTCCGCAGGCTCTCGTCGCGCAGCGCCGCGTTCTGCAGGCCGGCCAGGCACATCAGGTGGTAGGACGGGCTGCGCTCGTAGTGCCCGCCGTCGGCGTACACGTCCAACGCCAGGTGCTCGTGCAGCCGCTCCCGGGCGACCGCCGCCCAGCTCGCCGCCTCGGTGAACTCCGGCAGGAACCCGGCGATCTCGGCGAGCACCGCACAGCCGGCAAGCTGCCAGTTGCCGTGCCGGAACGTGTCGTGCTCCTCGGCGAGCCAGCGGGCGCCGCCGAGCAGGGTGGCGACCAGGTGGTGCCAGCTCTTCTCGCTCAGCTCCCGGCCGAGGGTGTGCAGGGCGCGCATCAGCACGTGCGACCGGGAGGCGACACCGAGGGTGTACCAGACGACGTCGAGCCCCGGCCACTCACCGCGCACCTGGTCCCGGGCGGCGTACCAGTCGTCGAGGATCGCGGCGAACCGGTCGGCGTAGCGCCGCTTGCCGGTGAGCGCGTACGCCTGCACCAGTGGATCGGTCCAGGAGAGGTAGTGGAAGCCGTACAGCCCGGACCGGCCGTGGGCCGGATCGGTGAAGTCGACCGGCCGGTCCGCCAGTGCGTCGGCGGCGGCCAGCACCGCCGCCGCACGGGCGGTGCCGCGGACCTGCGCCGCCCATCGGCGCGGGTCGCGCACCGGACTCGTCCCGGTCCGTGTGGTCAGGCGGGCCCGCAGGTCCGGCACCTCGGTCGCGGCGGCGAGCATCGCCGCACTGATGTGCCGCATCCGCGCCTCGTCGACGTGGGCCGGCTTCTCCACGAAGGTGGTCATGTCAGACGGCTTCCGGTCGGCCGGAGGCGACGGAGCGGTGGATAGCGGCCAGCACCGCCGTGACGTGCCGGCTGGACTCCAGCGTCACCAGCGGCTCGCGGTCGTGACGCACGCAGTCGACGAGGTGCCAGACGGCGTCGCGCACGGCACCGGCCGGCACGCCGTGCACGGTACGCATCAGCAGGTTGCGGGGGTACTGGTAGGCATCGTCCGTGGCGATCTCGATCTGCTCGCACTTGCGGTCGAGATGGATGACACCCCGCTCCCCGACGACCTCGACGAAGGAGTCCGTCATGGTGGGGTACGTGTCCGGGTAGGTCCAGCAGGATTCGAAGGTGGCGACGCCGCCGCCCCGGAAGCGGCACTGCGCCTGGATCGCGTCCGGGGTGTGCACGCCCAGGTCGCGCAGCACCCCGTCGACCGCGGAGGCGTAGACGGTCTCCACCTGGTCGTCGAAGAACCAGCAGACCAGGTCGATGTCGTGGCTGGAGAGGAACCAGGCGCAGGTGGTCCGGTCCGCCCACGGAATCATCCGGGTCGGAACGTAGCGGGTGTCGTTCTTGCGGGCGTAGGCCAGCCGGGGCCGGCCGATGGCACCGGCGGCGATGCGCTCCTGCGCCTGCGCGTAGGCGGGAACCCAGCGGTGGTTGAACAGGGTCATCGCCTTCACCCCGGCCCGCCGGACGGCCGCCAGCGCCCGGTCCGCGTCGGCCGGGTCGGTGGTGAACGGCTTCTCCACCAGCACGTGCTTGCCGGCTTCGGCGGCGGCGCGGACGATGTCGGCGTGCAGGTGGTCGGGGGTGGCGACGACGACGATCTCCACATCGGGGTCGGCGACCAGCGCCGCCGCGTCCCGGTGGACCCGCGCGCCGTGTTCACCGGCGAGTTTCTCCGCCGATGCGCGGGTCCCGCTGGTGACCGCGACGACCCGGGTCGCCGGGTGGTCGCCGAGGATCTCCGCGTGGGCCCGGCCCATGATCCCGGCGCCGGCGATCCCGACACCCAACTGCGACATGCTGCGTCCTTTCCCGGCCGGCGCCGCCCCCGTGCGTGGCGGCACCGGATCGATCACTTGGCGGCGAGGATGGCGTTCCACTCCCGCTCGGCGTCGGCGACCGCCTGGTCGACGGTCTTGGCCCCGGAGAACATGGCACGCATGTTCTCCATCCACCGCTCGTTGAGCTTGTCGTCGGCACCGGTGCCGAGGAACCCGAGCTTCACCGCCGGGAGTTCCTCCGCGACGATCTTTCGCGCCTGGTCGCCGAGGTCACCGGGCTGGAAGGTGCTGAAGTGCGGGTCCTTCAGGGACTCCAGCGTGGACGGATAGATAGCGACCAGCTTGCAGAAGGCCGTCTGGTTCTCGGCACTGGTCACGTAGCTCGCGAAGGCGGCGGCCAGCTTCGGGTTGTCGGCGCCCTTGGGCACCACGAGCGTCTGCTGGTCGGAGAGGATGTGCGCGCCGGTCTGGCCGGTCACGGCGGGGGCCAGTCGGATCGCCCGGTAGACGCCCGGGGCGTTCTTCTGGATGTTAGTGAGGGTGAAGGGCAGGATCGAGGCGGAGAAGGCGATCTGCTGGTTCTCGATGGTCTGCGGCAGGCTGCGGTCGTCCTTGCCGATGGTGCCCGGCGCGATCCCACCCTTGTCGTAGGCGTCCTTCCAGGTGCTCAGCAGTGCCTTGACCTCGGGGGTGTTGAAGGCGGCCTTGCGGCCGTCCGGGGAGAGCACCGGCATCCCCTCGGACTGCAGGACCGCCACCATGGGCAGGCCGTTCATGCCGTAGACACCGGGCGTCGCCTGGTGCAGCCTGATGCCCCACTGCAGCGCCTCGGTGTACGTCCTCGGCGGCTTGTCGACGTCCAGGCCGGCCTTTCGGACCAGTTCGCTGTTGTACATGAACACCGGCGCGCCGCCGTTGTACCAGGGCAGCGCGACGAGCTTGCCGTCGGCCTTGAGCGGCTCAAGGAGATTCGGCGTGTACGCCTGCTGCTGCTCGACGGTGACGTGCGGGCCGAGATCGGTCAGCGACGGGACGAACCCTTCCAGGTCGAGATTGCTCAGGTTGACCACGTCCGGGACCTTGCCCGAGGCGACCGCCGCGAGGAGCTTGGGCTTGATCTCCTTGCCCGGCACGTCGACCCAGGTGACTCTGGCGCCCGGGTGCTCTTTTTCGAACCCGTCGATGAGCCCGCCGATGTAGCTCTCGAAGTTCTTCTTCAGGTTGATCGTCCAGAACTCGATCTCCATGCTGCCGCTCTCGGCCGGTGCGTCGTCCTTGGTGCCGGCGACGCATCCGGTCGTCAGGCTGAGCGCGAGTCCGACGGCCAGGCTCCTGGCCAGCAGCGATGCGACCCTCACGGCGGACCTCCAATGGTGTCGGGGATCGATGGGTCACCGGGCGAGGCGGTGGAGATGCATCGGCGACCTTGACAGTCCCTGGGGGGCGAAATATGGTCCGGACTAAATTTCGGCGGTCCTTAAAGCTCGTTGCGGACAAAGGTTATCCATCGCGGCCAGGCTGTCAAGAGGTTCGATCCGACTCACTGCTCACCCTGAGGATGTGCGGCATGACGATGACGGTGATGCCAGCGCCGACGGAACCGGCGCACCCGACCGTCCCCTCCGGACGGCGCACGCGGCGCGTCCGCCAGCACTGGCGCGTCACGCCGTACCTGTTCCTGCTGCCGGCCCTCGCGCTGCTCGCCGTCTTCTTCGTCTGGCCCGCGATCACCGCCGTGCAGTTGGCCTTCTACGACTACCGGGTGGTCTCCCCCGCCGAGTTCGTCGGCCTGGACAACTTCGTCCGGATGGGGGACGACCCACGCTTCTGGACGGCCCTGGCGAACTCGGGCCTCTTCCTGGTCGGGATGCTGCCGATCCTGGTCGTGGTGCCGCTGTTCCTGGCCGTCCTGGTCAACCTGCCGCTGCGCGGGATCAAGATGTTCCGGCTGGTCTACTACCTGCCGGTCGTCACCTCGATGGTCGCCGTGGCCATCGCCTGGAACTACGTCTACCACCAGCGGGGCATGCTCAACTGGCTGCTGAGCAGCATCGGCCTGCTCGACCAACCGGTGCAGTACCTGCTCGAGCCGGGCTGGGCGTTGCCCGCCCTCGTCCTCGTCGAGAGCTGGAAGTCCCTCGGCTACTACATGATGATCTACCTCGCCGGATTGCAGTCCATCCCGCGCGACCTCTACGAATCCGCCTCAGTCGACGGCGCCGGACCGTGGCGCCGGCTGCGCAGCATCACCGTGCCCCTGCTGCGCCCCTACATCGCGGTGGTCACCGTACTCGCCGCGCTCGACTCGATGCAGGTCTTCACGTCGGTCTTCGTCATGACGCAGGGCGGCCCGCAGGACGCCACCCTCACCCTCGGCTACTACCTCTACGACGAGGCGTTCCGCCACTTCAACATGGGCTACGCCAGCGCGATGGGTCTGGTCCTGTGGGCGATCCTCGTCGTCCTCTCCCTCGTCTCCTACCGCCTGACCCGCGGAAAGGCGGCCGCCGCATGAGCCTCGTGAAGAAGACCGCCTGCTACGCGCTGCTGTGCCTCGTCGGCGCGCTCTTCGTCGTCCCGTTCCTCATCCTGCTCGCCAGCGCCCTGAAACCGGCGAGCCAGCCGGTCTACTCGTTCCCGCCGCAGCTGATCCCGCTGCCCCCGGTGGCCACCTGGTTCGTCGAGGCGTGGACCCAGATCCCCTTTCCGCGGTACCTGGCCAACTCCCTGCTCTACGAGCTGATGACCGTGCCGGCGTACCTGGTCATCTCGGCGCTCGCCGCCTACCCGCTGGCCCGGATGGACTTCCGGGGCCGGGCGCCGCTGTTCGCGCTGATCGTGTCGACGATGTTCCTGCCCGGCGAGGTCATGCTGGTGCCGCGTTTCCTCGTCGTGTCCGAACTCGGCATGGTCGACACCTTCGCCGGCGTCGTCCTGCCCGGGCTGCTCTCCGCCTTCGGCATCTTCCTGCTCAAGCAGGCGTTCGAGCAGATCCCCCGGGAACTGCTCGACGCGGCCCGGGTGGACGGGTGCAACGAGTGGCAGATCTTCTGGCGGGTCGCGGTCCGCCAGGTCACCCCCACTCTCGCCACCCTGGCCATCTTCGGCTTCATCGGCGTCTGGAACAACTTCATCTGGCCGCTGGTGGTCCTCAAGAGCGAGGACAAGTACCCCGTCGCGCTCGGGCTGGCATACCTGCAGGGCATCTTCGGCACCGACGTGCGCTCGATGGCCGCGGGCACCGTGATCGCGGTGCTGCCCATCGTCATATTCTTCATCGCCATGCAGAAGCACTTCGTCGACGGCATGCGCGGGGCGGTGAAAGGCTGATGGCCCGGATCGGGCTGGTCGATCTGGACACCAGCCACCCCGGCGAGTTCATCCCGCTGCTGCGGGCGATGGGGCACGACGTCACCGCCGTCTGGCATCACGGCCCGACCGACGAGTTCGCCGCCCGGCACGACATCCCACACGTCATGGACGACCTGTACGAGATGGCCGAGGCGGTGGACCTCGCCGTGGTGTCCGGCGCCGACTGGTCGGCGCGCCTCGAGCGGGCCACCCCGTTCGTCACCGCCGACCGGGCGGTGCTGCTGGACAAGCCGCTCGCCGGGAACGTCGCCGACCTGAGCCAGCTCATCGAGTGGGGCGACCACGGCGTACGACTCTCCGGCGGCTCGTCACTGCGCTGGGCGGTCGAGTCCGACCCGGAGGCCGAGTTCGCCCTCGTCGGCTGTTCCGGCCACGAGTTCGACCGCGGGATCCACGCGTACTCGCTGCTGCACGGCCTGTTCGGGCCCGGCATGCATCGGGCCCGGTGGCTCGGCGGGCACGGTCAGCACCGGGTGGAGATCGCCTGGGCCGACGGGCGGACCGGGATGGTGTCGGTGGGCGAAACGGCCTCCTCGCACCCGTTCCACGCCACCGTCCTCTCCGGGCAGTCCGTCCGCCACATCGAGGTCGAGCCGTCGACGCTCCACGCCAGGTTGCTGCACGCCGTCGTGCCGTACCTGCGCGGAGACGCCCCGAACCCGCTGCCGGTGACCGCCCTGGTCGAACCGGAACTGGCGGCCCTCGCCGCACTGCAATCCCGGCACGACGGCGGGCGCTGGGTCGACCTGCGGGATCCGTACCTGTTCGACGTGGAGTACGACGGTCCGGCGTTCGCCGCCGCGTACCGCCGGGCGCGGCAGCGATGAAACCGCCCCGCGAAGCAGGCCGCGATCGGGGTCAGGCGAACGAGGTCCACCGACGCGCTCGGCCCCGGAGAGGACTCGCCACATGATCGAGGCCCGTGCCGTCTTTCCCGAGCCCGGCGGTTTCCGCCCCCCGGCCGGAGCCGCCGTCCACCACCCGCCCGGTGCCGAAGCCACGGCGGCCCGGGTGGCGGGCCTGCTCGGGCTGCCAACCCGGGCCGTGAGCCGGGCGCCGGGCCGGTGGGTGGTGGTCGGTACGTCAGCCGACCCCACGCTGACCGCGCCCGACCGGCCCGACGGTTTCGCGCTGGCCGTGACCGGCGACCGGATCGAGCTGACCGGACGCTCCCCGGCGGCACTCGCCTACGCGGCCACGTCGCTGACCACCGAGGGGCTGGACTGCCGGCGCCTGGTCGACTTCGCCGACCTCGCCGTCCGGGGCGTGCACCTGGACCTCAAGGGACCGTCCCTGAACCCGTCCTACCTGGAGGGCCTGCTCGCCCGGCTCGGCGCACTACGCGTGAACACCCTGCTGGTCGAGTACGAGGACAGGTTCCCGTACCCACCGGAGCTGGACCTGGCCGCGCCGGACCCGGTCGACGTGCCGGGGCTGCTCGCCACCGCCACACGGCACGGCATGACCGTCATGCCGCTGGTGCAGTGTCTCGGCCACCTGGAGTACGCCCTGCGTCGCCCGCGCTGGCGGCACCTCGCCGAGGACGAGCGGCACCAGCAGCTGTGCCCCTCCCTACCGGGGGCCCTCGATTTCTTCGCCGCCACCCTGGACGCGGTCCTCGCGGCCCACCCGGACGCGGGCATGGTGCACATCGGCGGCGACGAGCCGTGGTCTCTGGGCGGCTGCTCCCGCTGCGCCGGGCAGCGGCGGAGCGACCTGTACGTCCGGCACGTGGCCGCCGCGGCCCGGCTGGTGATCGAGGCCGGCCGGCGGCCGGTGCTGTGGGACGACGTGCTCTACGGCGAGCGTCACCCTGCCCTGGTCGACGCGCTGCCGCCCGAGACCGTCCTGATGCCGTGGGAGTACGCGGCGACCGGCCGCACGGGCTGGGCGCGGTGGGGCACGCCCCAGACGCTGGTGGCGGCGTCCAACCGGCTGGAGTCGGCACCGCCCGGCGCGCCCCTGATACCGGCCGGGTCGCTGCCGCCGGACGAGCGCCGGCTCATCGCGGCGGTGAAGTCCGGCGACCACCCGCTGCCGTGGGCGCGGGCGCTGACCGCCCGCGGTCGCGCCGTCGTGGGAGCCTCGGCGGCGCGCGGCGCGGACGGCCCCAACGTCGCCTACCCCGCCTGGTCGCGGCGGCTTGCCAACGTACGCATGTGGGCGCGGGAGGCCCGCGCGCTGGGTGCCGACGGCGTGGTCAGTACCGCGTGGGCGGCGTACGACACGGTCTCCCCGCCGTGCGAACCGCTCGCCACCGCCGAGCCGGTGCTGGCCGCCTCCGCGACGCTGTACTGGAACGCCGACGCGGCGGCGGCGTTGCCGTCCTGGTGCGGGGTGATCGAGCGCGGCACGGTCCACGAGCTGCGGGCCCTGTACGAGTCGGCCGACGATCCGCTGGTGCGGGCCTGCGCCGGGCACCGGTTGCTGGTTCACGCCACCGACGACATCGCCCAGACCGCCGCCTGGCACCACGCGGCCGAACCCGGGGACCCGGCGACGTCGGCCGCCCGGGTGCTGGCGACGAGCACGGTGGAGGAGCTCGTCGGGCGGTGGCACGCGTGGCGCGAGGAGTACGCCGCCGCCATCGCCGGCTGCTACACCGACGGTGCGGACGCGGTCGCGGGGGCGAAGACGGCCGAGCCGCTGCGCCGGCTGGCGGCGTTGCGTTGAGTCCGGTCCCGGCACCGGCCGGTCGTGTGCCGCAGCTCGCACGGCCGGTGCCGGGCGTACCTCACCGCACGCGGCTGGCCCAGTTCAGCCACGCCGCGCCGTAGATCGGCACGATGCCGGGGGCCGGGTTCTGGTTGCGGTACATGGTGGCAACGGCCTCGACCATCCGCCGGTCCTCGTCGTACGGAGCCAGGGCGAGCCAGCCGGCCACGATCTGCTCGGACGCCGCGCTGCCGATGACGCCGGCCGGGCCGACGTAGGACCAGACGGTCGGCTGACCGTCGGCCCGGGTCGTGATGATCTCGCGGCTGAGGGTGGCGGCGAGCGCGCGCATGTCCGCCCGCCGGGCGACCAGACCAGCCTCGTACGCCGTGACCATCATCTGCACGTCGATGTGCCCGTGCGAGACATCCTCGAGGCGGGTGCTGGCCCCGGAGCGCGGAATGTTGTTGCTGACCCGGTCCTCGGGCGTCCAGCCACGGTACGGCCAGCCCCTGGTCCAGTAGTAGGTCCAGGCCGCCGTACCGGCGCTCTTCCACCGGATGTCGTCGCGGAACGTGTGCACCAGGGCCGAGGCGCGCTCGGCGTGGGCCGGACGGAGGCCGGCCCGGTACAGCTCCAGGTAGGCCCGCGCGACGCTGGTGTAGTAGTTGTGCGGCCAGTCGACCCCGTCGTAGTTGACCGGGTCGTCCCGCAGGGCGATGTAGTAGCCGTACCGCCCCTCCTGGACGAACTCCCGGTCGTGCACGGCGAGCGCGGCGTCGGCCGCGGCATAGTACTCGCGGGCCTTGTCGCGGTAGGGGCTGCTGGATCGCAGCTTCGGGTCGGCCGCGACGAGGCGGGCGAACTTCGCGATCGGGTACGCGATCTGCCCGGTGTGCACGACGGAGTGGAACTTCGGCGCGGTCATCAGGGTGTCCACCGGCACCGGCTCGCCGGCGGCGTCCGGGCTCGGGCGCACGTCCTTGACGGTGACCTGGGCTCCCCCGACGTAGAAGGACTCGTTGATCCGCCGGACCGCGTAGTCGGGGCTCGCGGGATCCATGGAGAGGTTGTCGTACGTGTCGCCGACCCGTCGGTAGGCCGAGTAGACCCACAGCTTGAAGGTGCCGGGGTTGGTGCCCGGGGTGACGGTCAACCGGGACGTGGCGCTGAACGCCAGGGCCGAGCGCACGCGCAACGTCGGGCGCCCCTGCGCGTCGGTGAGCAGCACCTCGCCGACCGAGTAGGGGTCACCGGTCTGCCAGGCGGGCAGGGAGAGCCCGCGCCAGTCGACGACGCCACGGACGCTGTCCCGGTTGGCCAGCACGTGGTCGATGTGGTCGATGGCCTTGTCCAGGTAGTACGTGTCCCGGTGCGCCTCGTACATCAGCAGGTACGCCTGCAGCACGTAGGACTCGCCCCAGCCGAGCGCGCCGCGGTTGTCGTTGAGATCGTCCTTCCGCCCGTTGCCACCGTTGAAACCGAGGTCGAGCGCGTCGAACGCGGCCCGGGTGGTGAAGTCGGGGGTCTCCGCGGCGCGCGCCGGCGTGGCCGGTGCCGCGCCGAGGCCGGCCAGCGCCCCACTGGCGGCCGCGCCGATGAGCAGGCCGCGCCTGCTGATACCGGAGGGTGTCATCTGCACCTCCATCGAGGAGTGGAAATCTCTCTCCGCGCAACCTATGGTCCGCGACCCCACCGGTCAATACTTTCGGCGGTCCCATTTTCGCTATCTGTGTCGCCGTATTGATCGGGCGGCCGGAACCCTGCCCTGCCCTCCCCCAACCGGAGGCAAGGTGGCGCTTCGGAACCCTGAGCACCGCCCTCACCGTCGCCGCCCTGACCCTTGCCGCGCCGGCCGGGGCCGCGCCCGCCGAGAAGGCCCCCGGGATCACCGAGACCATCTACACCGCGACCGGTGGAATGCGCCGGGTCCTCCCGGCCGAGCGCCTGATCCCGCTGTCACACCCCTGAGGCACCGTCCAGATATGGATCAGAACAAGGCAAGACCGCTGCGCGACCAGGCAGAGCTGCGGAAAATCCTGTCCAAGGTTCTCGACCACATCGATCCGGGTGCCAACGGAATCGGCTATCGGCTGGTCGGCACCAGTGCCGCCCTGTTGCAGGGCGTCGAACTTCAGGCCAGCGACGTCGACATCCTGGTCGCCCGTCGAGACGACGTCGACACCATCGCAGCCGCGTTGTCCCGATTCCCATGCCTGGATCCGCCGGTTTGGCTCCCGCACGCCGGGCAGTACTTCGCGCACTATGAGGTCGACCAGATCGATGTGGGGGTCAGCACCGTCGAGCGACAGGCCGATACCGACGTGCTCGAATGCGTCGGGACCGGCCCGTGGCAGCACTATCGTCCAGTCCAATGCGGCAGGCACGTGGTTCCCGCGGTCCGACTGGAGTTGCGGTTGGTCTCAGAGCTCTACCGGGATCGCCCGGACCGGTACATGCCACTTATCGATCACCTGCGGATGCACGGTGCTGACCTGCAACTCGTCCAGAAGGCAATGACCGAACGCGCGGTGCAACCCGCACTGCAAGCACGCGTGCGTGGTCTGCTTCTCCCCTGAGCCACCATCAGACATCCGGACCAGGCTCGACCACCGGACGCCCGCGCCGCCCCACCAACGCCAACCCAGGCAGGGCAACGGCGTCACTTGGCGTTGAAGTAGCTCGCCTCCGGGTGGTGCACCACGATCGCGTCGGTGGCCTGCTCGGGCATCAACTGGAACTCCTCCGACAACTGCACGCCGATCCGCTCCGCGCCCAGCAGCTCCACGATCTTCGCGCGGTCCTCCAGGTCCGGGCAGGCCGGATAGCCGAACGCGTACCGGCAGCCCCGGTAGTCGGTGCGCAGCAGGCCCGCCAGGTCGGCCGGGTCGTCGTCGGCCACCGTACGGCCGCCGGGCAGAGTCAGCTCGGCGCGGATCCGCCGGTGCCAGTACTCCGCGAGGGCCTCGGTGAGCTGCACGGACAGGCCGTGCACCTCCAGGTAGTCGCGGTACTCGTTGCGGGCGAACAGCTTGGCGGCGTACTCGCTGACCGGCTGACCCACCGTGACCAACTGCAACGCCACCACGTCCAGCTCGTCGCCGCGCGGGCGGAAGAAGTCGGCCAGGCAGAGCCGCCGCTCCTGGCGCTGCCGGGGGAAGGAGAACCGGGCCCGCTCGGCGTGCCCGTTCTCGTCCAGCACCACCAGGTCGTTACCCTCGGCGTACGCCGGGAAGTAGCCGTACACGACGGCGGCCTCCAGCACCTGGTCGGCGATCAGCCGGTCCAGCCAGTAGCGCAGCCGCGGCCGGCCCTCGGTCTCCACCAGCTCCTCGTACGACGGGCCCTGCCCGCTGCGGGCGCCACGCAGGCCCCACTGCCCGAGGAAGGTCGCCCGCTCGTCGAGCAGCGCCGCGTAGTCCGCCAGCGGCACGCCCTTGACGACCCGGGTGCCCAGGAACGGCGGGGTGGGCACCTCGACGTCGGTGGCCACGTCGGAGCGAACCGAGGCGTCGTCCAGTGCCGGCAGCGACTCGGTGACGATCGCCCGCTGCCGCTCGCGGCGCGCCCGGCGGGCCGCCAGGGCCGCCTCCCGCTCCGCGTCGATGACGGGTGCCCCGCCGCGCTTGGCGGTCATCACCCGGTCCATCAGGGACAGCCCCTCGAAGGCGTCCCGGGCGTAGTGCACCTGGCCGGGGAACATCGACCGCAGGTCGTCCTCGACGTACGCCCGGGTCAGCGCGGCCCCGCCCAGCAGCACCGGCCAGCGCTCCGCGACCCCGCGCGCGGCCATCTCGGCGAGGTTCTCCTTCATGATCACGGTGCTCTTGACCAGCAGGCCGGACATGCCGATCGCGTCGGCGCGGTGCTGCTCGGCGGCGTCCAGGATCGCGCTGATCGGCTGCTTGATACCGATGTTGACGACCTCGTAGCCGTTGTTGGACAGGATGATGTCGACCAGGTTCTTGCCGATGTCGTGCACGTCACCCCGCACGGTGGCCAGCACGATTCGGCCCTTGCCGCCGTCCTCGGCGGTCTCCATGTGCGGCTCCAGGTACGCCACCGCGGTCTTCATCACCTCGGCGGACTGGAGCACGAACGGCAGCTGCATCTGGCCCGAGCCGAACAGCTCGCCGACGACCTTCATGCCGTCGAGCAAAATGTCGTTGATGATGGACAGCGGGCTGCGCCCCTGCGCCATCGCCGCGTCCAGGTCGGCCTCCAGGCCGTTGCGCTCCCCGTCGATGATCCGCCGCTTGAGGCGTTCCTCCAGCGGCAGCGCGGCCAGTTCCTCCGCCCGCCCGGCACGCGCCGACGCGGCGTCCACGCCCTCGAAGATCTCGATGAACCTCTGCACCGGGTCGTAGCCCTCGCGCCGCCGGTCGTAGACGAGGTCCAGCGCCACCTCCCGCTGCTCGTCGGGGATCTTGCTGAACGGCAGGATCTTGCTGGCGTGCACGATGGCGCTGGTCAGGCCGGCCTGCTGGCACTCGTGCAGGAAGACCGAGTTGAGCACCTGCCGGGCGGCCGGGTTGAGCCCGAAGGACACGTTCGAGATGCCGAGGGTGAAGTTGACGCCCGGGTAGCGGCGGGCGATCTCCCGGATCGCCTCGATCGTCTCGATGCCGTCGCGCCGGGTCTCCTCCTGACCGGTCGCGATCGGGAAGGTCAGCGCGTCGATGAGGATGTCGGAGCGGTCCATCCCCCACCGACCGGTGAGGTCGTCGATCAGCCGGGCCGCGACCCGCACCTTCCACTCGGCCGTCCGCGCCTGCCCCTCCTCGTCGATGAGCAGCGCCACCACGGCGGCGCCGTGCTCCTTGACGACGGGCATCACCCGGGCGTACCGCGACTCCGGCCCGTCGCCGTCCTCGAAGTTGACCGAGTTGACGACGCACCGGCCGCCGAGCATCTCCAGCCCCGCCTCGATCACCGCCGGCTCGGTCGAGTCCAGCATGATCGGCAGGGTGGAGGCGGTGGCGAAGCGACCGGCGAGCTCCCGCATGTCCCGCGTGCCGTCGCGGCCGACGTAGTCGACGCACAGGTCCAGCAGGTGCGAGCCGTCGCGGGCCTGACTGCGGGCGATCTCCACGCAGGCCCGCCAGTCGCCGGCGAGCATCGCCTCGCGGAACGCCTTGGAGCCGTTGGCGTTGGTCCGCTCCCCCACCATCAGCACGGAGGCGTCCTGGGCGAACGGCACCGGGTGGTAGACCGACGAGACTCCCGCCTCGTGCCGGGGCTCGCGGGGCGCCGGGCTCGTGCCGTGCAGGCGCTCGGACAGCACCCGGATGTGCTCGGGGGTCGTGCCGCAACAGCCGCCGACCAGCGAGACGCCGTACTCGGTGACGAACCGCTCCAGCGCGTCGGCCAACTCCACCGGCGTCAGCGGGAAGTACGCCCCGTCCGCGGTCAACACCGGCAGACCCGCGTTCGGCATCACCGACAGCGGGATCCGGGAGTGCTGGGAGAGGTAGCGCAGGTGCTCGCCCATCTCGGCCGGCCCGGTCGAGCAGTTCAGCCCGATCAGGTCGACTCCCAGCGGCTCGATGGCCGCCAGCGCCGCCCCGATCTCGCTGCCGACCAGCATGGTGCCGGTGGTCTCCACGGCGACGTGGCAGATGATCGGCACCGTCCGGCCGAGCTGGGCCATGGCCCGCTTCGAACCGACCACGGCAGCCTTGACCTGGAGCAGGTCCTGGCACGTCTCCACGATCAGCGCGTCGGACCCCCCGTCGATCAGGCCGGCGGCGTTCTCCTGGTAGGCGTCGCGCAGGGTCGCGTAGTCGGCGTGCCCGAGGGTGGGAAGCTTGGTGCCCGGGCCGATGGACCCGAGCACGAACCGGGGGCGCTCCGGCGTGGCGTACGCGTCGGCGGCCTCCCGGGCGATCCGCGCCCCCGCCTCGGAGAGCTCGCGGATGCGGTGCGGGATGTCGTACTCGCCCAGGTTGGCCAGGTTGGCCCCGAAGGTGTTGGTCTCGACGCAGTCCGCGCCGGCGGCCAGGTACGCCTCGTGCACCCCGCGGACCACGTCCGGCCTGGTGACGTTGAGGATCTCGTTGCAGCCCTCGTAGCCCTCGAAGTCGTCGAGGGTGAGGTCAGCCGCCTGCAGCATCGTGCCCATGGCGCCGTCGGCGATGAGGATCCGGTCTGCCAGCACGTCGAGCAATGAGGTCCGCACGGGGTTCAGGTTAGTGCCGCCGCGACCCGATGGGCTCCCCCGTGCTTGCCTTCCCACATTCTGTCAGCGGGATCACGCTGTCCGGTTCATCGCGGTATGAGGCCGGCGCCGGGCCCGACCGGCGCGGCCGACGGGCCCCTTCCCGCGCCGGGACGTAGGCTGGCGGACGTGAAGGACTACAGCGACAGCACCACGCCCGGCGGGCGGGCGACCGGGTACGGTCCCGGCGCCGCCCCCGACGAGCAGGGTGAGGTGACGGCGTGACCGAGTTCGACGGACTGCCGGTGCTGCGGTCCCCCGTGGCGATCGCCGCGTTCGAGGGGTGGAACGACGCCGCCGACGCGTCCACCGCCGCCGTCGAGCACCTGGAGCAGGTGTGGCAGGCCCGGCAGGTCACCGAGCTGGACCCGGAGGATTTCTACGACTTCCAGGTCAGCCGCCCCACCATCACGATGGCCGAGGGCGAGACCCGCCGGGTGGAGTGGCCCACCACGCGCTTCATGGTGGCCAGCCCCGAGGGCACCGAGCGGGACGTGGTGCTGATCCGGGGCATCGAGCCGAGCATGCGGTGGCGCACCTTCTGCGAGCAGGTGCTGGAGATCTGCCACAGTCTGGAGGTCGAGCGGGTGGTCGTGCTCGGCGCCCTGCTGGCCGACGTGCCGTACACCCGGCCGCTGCCGATCAGCGGCAGCGCCTCCGACGCGGAGGCCGCGAAGCGCTACCAGCTCACCCCCACCCGCTACGACGGCCCGACCGGCATCGTGGGCGTGCTGCACGACGCCTGCAACCGCGCCGAGGTCGACGCGGTGTCGTTCTGGGTGCACGTGCCGCACTACGCCAACAACCCGCCCTGCCCGAAGGCCACCCTCGCCCTGCTGCACCGGGTCGAGGAGGTGCTCGACCTGCCGGTGCCGATGGCCGACCTGGCCGAGGAGGCCGCCGAGTGGGAGCAGCGGGTGCGCAGCGCCGCCGAGCAGGACGCCGAGCTCGGCGAGTACGTGCGCGAGTTGGAGGAGCGCGTCGGTGACGCCGGCATCACCCCGCTGACCGGCGACGAGATCGCCCAGGAGTTCGAGAAGTACCTGCGCCGCCGGGGCGGCTCCGCCGGCCCGACCGCCGGCTCCTGGTAGCGCCTTTTCCCCTGCCTGCCCGGGCCCCGGACGCACGCGCGTCCGGGGCCCTTTTTGTCGTGTCCGGGGTGGCGCCGTCACCACCTCTACGGCATCCTAGGAACCTAGCTGTGATCGAGGAGGCGGGCATGCAGATCAATCCGGGGGCGGCCGAGTTCCCGCATCGGCAGATCGCCGCGCAGCTCAAGGCCCAGATCCGCCGCGGCGACTGGGGGCCGGGCGAGCGGCTGCCGTCCATCCCGGCGATCGCCGAGATGTTCGGCGTGGCGAAGCAGACCGTGCAACGCGCCGTCGACCAGCTACGGGTCGAGGGCATCCTGATCACCAAACCCGGCTCCGGGACGTACGTCCGCGGCACCCGGCGGCGGCTCAACCGGCTCTCCCGGGGCCGGTACGGCGGCTTCCGCGGCTACCACACCGACCTGGCCGCCCGGTACCGGCAGCAGCTCGTCTCGGTCGGCCGGGCCCCCGCCCCGCCGGAGGTCGCCGACGCGTTCGGGGTCGCCGACGGCACCGAGCTGCTCTGCCGGCGCCACCTCGTACGCACCGAGGACTCCCCGGTCGAGGTGGGCGCCTCGTGGTTCCTGCCCGCCGACACCGCCGGCACGTCGCTGGAGCGCGCCGAGGCGTTCGGCCGGCCGCTCTACCAGGAGGCCGAGGAGGCCACCGGCCGGCGGTACGTCTCGGCAACCGACACGATCAGCGCCCGCCAGCCCAGTCGCGAGGAGGCGGAGACCCTCCAGATCCGTCCCGACACCCCCGTGCTGCACCTGCTGCACGTCGCGTACGACGGCCACCGCAAGCCGATCGAGGTCGCCCAGGCCACCTGGCCCGGCCCGGTCACCACGCTCACCGAGGAGTACAAGATCCCCTCCCCCACCCCGGACCCGGACCCCGACCCGGGCCTGGTCCTGGGCTGACCGAGCCCGAAGGGGCGGGGGTCAGAGGCGGATGCCCAGGAGGGCGTCGAGGGTGTCGGCGAAGAGGGCGGGGGCGGCCGGGTCGGTCGCGTCACCGGCGAGGGTGGCCTCGGCCCACTCGTCGGCCAGCGTCAGGGCACCCGGCGAGTCGAGGTCGTCGGCGAGTCGGGCGCGTACGCCGGCCAGGAACGCCTCCCCCGACGGGCCGGCGGGCGCGGCGGCGGCCTGCCGCCAGCGGGCCAGCCGCTGCTGCGCGGTCGCGAGCAGCTCGTCGGTCCAGGAGCGGTCGGTGCGGTAGTGCCCGGACATCAGCGCCAGCCGGACCGCCATCGGGTCGACCCGGTCGGCGCGCAACCGGGAGACGAAGACCAGGTTGCCCCGCGACTTCGACATCTTCTCGCCGTCCAGGCCGATCATGCCGGCGTGCACGTAGTGGTCGGCGAACGGCGCCGCGCCGGTGAGCCGCTCGGCGTGCGCGGCGGAGCACTCGTGGTGCGGGAAGATCAGGTCGTTGCCGCCGCCCTGCACGTCGATGCGGTCGCCGAGCAGGTTGAGCGCGATCACCGTGCACTCGATGTGCCAGCCGGGGCGGCCGGGCCCCAGGTCGCCGCCCGGCCAGGAGGGCTCGCCCTCGCGGGCGCCGCGCCACAGCAGCGGGTCGAGCGGGTCGCGCTTGCCGGCCCGGTCGGGGTCGCCCCCGCGCTCCGGGAAGATCTCCAGCATCTGCTCGCGGGTCAGGTTGGACTCGTAGCCGAACCGGGGCGCGGCGGCGATGTCGAAGTAGACGTCGCCGGTGCCGTCCTCCAGGCGGTACGCGGCCCCCTCCTTGAGCAGCACGAGGACCTTCTCGGCGATGTCGGGAATGGACTCGACCGCGCCGACGTAGTGCGCCGGCGGGATGATCCGCAGCGCCTCCATGTCCTCCCGGAACAGCGCCGTCTCGCGCATCGCCAGGACCTTCCAGTCCTCGCCGTCGCGCTCGGCCCGCTCCAGCAGCGGGTCGTCGATGTCGGTGACGTTCTGCACGTAGCGCACGTCGAGGCCCGCGTCCCGCCACATCCGCTGCACGAGGTCGAACGCGATCATGGTGGCGGCGTGGCCGAGGTGGGTCGCGTCGTACGGGGTGATGCCGCAGACGTACATGGTCGCGGTGCCGGAGGGATCGCTCGGCCGGACGCCCTGCCGTGCCGAGTCGAACAACGCCAGTGGGCCGCCCCTGCCCGGCAGCCGCGGCACCTCGTGTCCCGCCCAAGAGTCCATGACCGTCAGCCTAACCAGCCGTCGGACCCGGACACGGGCACCCCACGGGTGATCATCACGACAGCGCCGCGAGGATCGGCGGGAAGGGTCACATGGGGGGCCAGGGCACCGCCGGCCAGTCCGGCGACGGCTGCGGGAAGCAGCCGGTGTGGCGCAGCCGGTCGACCCGGGCGGCCAGCTCGGCGATCTCCCCGAGGGTGAGGTGGTCGGCCAGTTCCGCGCCGAGCGCGCCGGCGAGCTGGCCGGCGAGCGCGTCGAGCATCTCCACGGCGTCCGCCGGCAGCGGCCGGCCGGCCCAGCCCCAGAGCACCGTGCGCAGCTTCTCCTCGACGTGGAAGCTGACGCCGTGGTCCACGCCGTAGATCCGGTCGTCCGGGCCGGCCAGCACGTGGCCGCCCTTGCGGTCGGCGTTGTTGATCACCGCGTCGAGCACCGCGAGTCGGGCCAGCCGCGGGTCGTCGGCGTGGGCCAGCGCGTAGGGCGTGCCGTCGTCGTCGCGGGCCGCGGCGATCGGGAACCAGCGGGGCGGCAGCGCGTCGGCCGGCACGAAGCCGACCAGTGGCTCGGCGTCCTCCGGCTCGTCGATCCAGAGCTGGCACGACCCCGGCCCCAACGGGCCGTCCCGCAGCACGGTGGGCGGGATCAGGTCCCACCCGGTGGCGCGGGAGACCACGTACGCCGAGACCTCCCGACCGGCCAGGGTGCCGTCGGGGAAGTCCCACAGCGGTCGCTCACCCCGCACCGGCTTGTAGACGCAGCGCGCGGTCGCCCCGTCGAGGGTCAGGATGCCGCGCAGGGTGGTGTTGGAGGCGTCGACGAGCCGCCCCTCCAGGTCGAGTCGTCCGTCGCGGAGCAAGCGGAGCGCGGCGTCGCCGTCCTGTCGGGGCTGGAGTTCCGACGAGGTCACCGGTGATAACCGTTGTGGCGCGGGCAGAGGTGACCCGCCGGGTCGAGCGGCTGGCCGCACAGCGGACAGGGCGGCCGGCCGGCGTTGACGACCCGCCGGGCCCGTTCGATGAACGCGCGGGTCGCCTCGGGGGTCAGCCGCACCCGGAGCCGGTCGAGGTCGTCGTCCGGCTCGTCGTCGACGTCCTCGTCGTCGTCCGGCTCGCCCAGCTCGACCTCGGCCTCCGCCTCGCCGGCGGCGATGGCCTCGATCACCACGGTCGTGGTGTCGACGTCGAAGGCCAGCCCGAGCGTGCCGACCCGGAACTCCTCGTCGACCGGTGTGTCCAGCGGGTCGTTGTCGCCGACGGCGGGCACCGGCTCGGGCAACTGGACGCCGAAGCGGCGCTGCGCCTCGGAGAGCAGCTCCTCCAGCTTCTCGGCGAGCAACGACACCTGGACCTTCTCCAGCGCGACGCTAACCAGCCGGCCGCCGCCGCGCGCCTGGAGGAAGAACGTGCGCTCCCCGGGCGGCCCGACGGTCCCGGCGACGAACCGCTCCGGCGGCTCGAAGGCGTGCACCTGGTGGGTCATACCCACGACCCTATCCGGCGCGCCACGGCATCGCGTACCCCACCGACGCGAATCGCCGCGCCCCCGCCGCGCCCGGCGGACCGGCGGCCGGACGCGGGCGTGGCGGCGGACCGCCGCCGGGCCGTCACCGGCCCGCCCCCGCGCCGCCGCCCACCGCCGCGTCGGAGTCGGCCGCGCCGGCCACCCGGGCCGCCCGGCGGCGCCGCTTGCGCGGCGGCGTCACCAGGGCGGACAGGTCGCCGCCGGTGTCGTTGAGCCGCACCAGGAACGGCCGCAGCGGGGTGTAGCGGATCGCCGTGACCGACGCGGGGTCGGCCACGATCCGCTGGAACAGGTCCAGGTGTACGCCGAGCGCGTCGGCAACGATGGCCTTGATCACGTCGCCGTGGCTGCACGCCAGCCACACCGCCTCCGGGCCGTGCTCCGCGGTGACCCGGGCGTCCCACGAGCGCACCGCGGCGACCGCCCGCGCCGCCATCGCCGCCATCGCCTCCCCCTCGGGGAAGACGGCGGCGCTCGGGTGCTGCTGGACGACCGGCCAGAGCGGCTCCTTGGCCAGCTTCTTGAGCGGCTGCCCCTCCCAGGTGCCGTAGCCGCACTCGGTCAGGCCCTCCTCCACGGTCGGACTGGCCGCGGGCAACGCCAGCTCCAGGGTCTGCCGGCAGCGGACGAGCGGGCTGGTCACCACCGCCGCCAGCGGCACGGCCCGCAGCCGCTCGCCCACCGCGACGGCCTGGGCCCGGCCGGTGTCGTCCAGCTCGACCGGCTGGCGGCCGGCCAGCCCGCCGTCCGCGTTCGCGGTCGTCCGGCCGTGTCGAAGAAGCAGAAGGGTCGCCACGGTGACACCCTATGGCCGCGCGCCCGGCGGCGGGCGCGTCCGACCGCCGGGTCCGGCCCCGGCCCGGTGGAGCACCCTGGCGCCATCCCGCCGTGGCGGCAAATCCTGTTGCCGATGTGGCAAGCTCGTGGCCATGGACGACGACCTCGACCACGCGCTCGGCGCGGTGGGACCCCGGCTGCGCGCGCTGCGCCGGCAACGCGCGACCACGCTGGCCGACCTGTCGGGGGCGACCGGCATCTCGGTCAGCACCCTGTCCCGGCTGGAGTCCGGCACCCGCCGGCCGACCCTCGAACTGCTGCTCCCCCTGGCGCGGGCCCACGGCGTCACGCTCGACGAGCTCGTCGGCGCCCCGCCCACGGGCGACCCGCGCATCCACCTGCGGCCCGTCACGCGGCACGGCATGACGATGCTGCCCCTCACCCGCCGGGCCGGCGGCATCCAGGCGTACAAGCTCGTGATCCCGGCCAGCAGCCCCCGCCGGGAGCCCGAGCCGCAGACCCACGAGGGCTACGAGTGGCTCTACGTCCTCAACGGGCGACTGCGGCTCGTCCTCGGCGAGCGGGACCTGGTGCTCTCCCCCGGCGAGGCGGCCGAGTTCGACACCCGGGTACCGCACTGGTTCGGGGCCGCCGACGCCGAGCCGGTCGAGTTCCTCAGCCTGTTCGGCAGTCAGGGCGAGCGGGCGCACCTGCGCGCCCGTCCCCGCGCGACACCAGCGTCGCCAGAACCGCCGGCGGAAGACCCGGACTGGCGCTGACGTCGCAGACGGCCGGCGGCCGCGCCGGACGCGCGCCGGCCCCCGTCCGCACGGGGCGGAGGCGGGGGCCGGCAGGGCTGCGGGCGGGTCAGGTGGCGCTGATGGTGCCCGTCATCAGCAGGGCCAGCACCAGGGTGCCCAGCGCGACCCGGTACAGCACGAAGACGTACAGGGTGTGGTGCGCGACGTAGCGCAGCAGCCAGGCGATGGCCGCGTACCCGACGCCGAAGGCGATGATCGTGGCCACGACCATCTGGGCGACGCTCGGCACGGAGGTGCCGGGGGCCGCCGGCTCGAAGACGTCGCCGACGCTGAAGATCCCGGACATCACCACCGCCGGGATGGCCAGCAGGAACGAGTAGCGCGCCGCCGCCTCCCGGGTGAGGTTGAGCAGCAGCCCGGCGGTGAGCGTGCCGCCGGAGCGGGACACGCCGGGGATCAGCGCCATCGCCTGGGCGAAGCCCATCACCACGCCGTCGCGCATCCGGAAGTTCTCCAGGGTGCGGGTCTGCCGCCCCCAGTACTCGGCGAACGCCAGCACGAACGCGAAGACGATCAGCGTGGTGGCCACCAGCCAGAGATTCCGCCCGGCGGTGCGGATCTGGTCCTTGAACAGGAAGCCGAACAGCCCGATCGGGATCGAGCCGACGATCACGTACCAGCCCATCCGGTAGTCGAGGCTGGAGCGGACCGACTTGTCCCGGATGCCGACCAGCCACGTCCGGGTGATCCGCCAGATGTCCTTGGCGAAGTAGATCAGCACCGCCGCCTCGGTGCCCAGCTGGGTGACCGCGGTGAACGACGCCCCGGCGTCGCGGTCGAAGAAGATCGCCGAGGTGATCCGCAGATGCCCCGACGAGCTGACCGGCAGGAACTCGGTCAGTCCCTGGACGATGCCCAGGACGATGGCCTCGACCCAGGTCACTCGCCGACTCCCGAGAGGTCCAGCGCCTCGGCGACGGTGCGCAGGGTCTGCACGCCGCTGTCCCGGTCCGCCGCGAACAGGCTCACCGACAACGTGGTGACGCCGGCGGCGGCGTACTCGCGCATCCGCTCGGCGATGCGTTCCTTCGGGCCCAGCAGCGAGGTCCGGTCAATGAACTCCATCGGCACGGCGGCCGCCGCGTCGCGGTGCCGCTTGGCCAGGTACAGGTCCTGCACCTCGCGGGCGGCGTCGCCGTAGCCCATCCGGGTGGCGAGCTGGTTGTAGAAGTTCTGCTGCCGGCTGCCCATGCCGCCCACGTAGAGGGCCGCGTAGAAGCGGACCAGCTCGGCGCAGGACGCGACGTCGTCGCCGACCACCACCGGCACGGTCGGAACCACGTCGAAGCCGGCGAGCTCCTTGCCTGCCTTCGCCCGCCCGGCCCGGACCGACGCGAGCTGTTCCTCGGCGAACTCGGGGGCGTAGAAGACGGCGAGCCAGCCGTCGGCGATCTCCCCGGCCAGCTCCAGGTTCTTGGGGCCGACCGCGGCGAGGTAGATCGGGATGCGTTCGCGCGGCGGGTGGAAGCTGAGGCGCAGCGCCTTCCCGGGCCCGTCGGGCAGCGGCAGCGTGTAGAACTCGCCGTCGTACGCGACCTCCTGGCGGGCGATGGCCAGCTTCACGATGTCCACGAACTCGCGGGTCCGCGCCAGCGGCTTGCCGAACCGCACCCCGTGCCAGCCCTCGGAGACCTGCGGGCCGGACACCCCCAGGCCGAGCCGGAACCGGCCGCCGGAAAGCGCGTCGATGGTGGCCGCGGTCATCGCGGTCATCGCCGGGGTCCGGGCGGGGATCTGCATCACCCCGCTGCCCACGTCGATCCGCTCCGTCTGCCCCGCCATCCAGGCGAGGATGCTCGGCGAGTCGGAGCCGTAGGCCTCCGCCGCCCACACCACCGAGTAGCCGAGCCGGTCCGCTTCCTGGACGAGAGCCAGGTGATCGGCCGGTGTGCTCCACGCTGTCTGGTATCCGAGGCTGAGCCCGAGTCGCACTAAGGTCCTCCCCCATCCGCACCACAGGTCGCATCAGGTTACGCAATGCGGCAGGACGCTCCGATCACCGGCTCACCGCAACCGGGGCCGGCCCGGGCGGTCGGAAACACGACGCGCCCGGCAGACTTGACGGGAGCGAGGATGTCCGCGCGGCCGGGTTCGAAATAAGGTTCACCCATGCAACAGCGACCGCTCGGCCGAAGCGGGCTGGCGGTTTCGCGGCTCGCGCTCGGCACCATGACGTGGGGCCGGGACACCGACGCCGACGATGCGGCCGCCCAGCTGAAGAGTTACCTCGACGCGGGCGGCAACCTGATCGACACCGCCGACGTCTACGGCGACGGCGACGCCGAGTCGGTCATCGGGTCGCTGCTGGGCACCCTGGTGCCGCGCGAGGAGCTGCTGATCGCCACCAAGGCGGGGCTGCGACCGGGCAGCGGCCGGCGCCGCGACGGCTCCCGGGGGCACCTGCTGCGGACGTTGGACGCCTCGCTGCGCCGCCTCAACACCGACCACGTCGACCTGTTCCAGGTGCACGGCTACGACCCCGACACCCCGCTGGAGGAGACCCTCGCGGCACTGGACCACGCGGTGGCCAGCGGCCGGGTCCGCTACGTCGGGGTGTCGAACTTCTCCGGCTGGCAGACCGCGCGGGCGGCCGCCTGGCAGGCCGCCTGGCCGGGCCGCGCCCCGGTGGTGGCCGCGCAGGTGGAGTACTCGCTGCTGGAGCGGGGCGTGGAGCGGGAGGTGCTGCCCGCGTGCGAGGCCCTCGGGCTGGGGGTGCTGCCCTGGTCGCCGCTGGGCCGCGGGGTGCTCACCGGCAAGTACCGGCACGGCCGCCCCGCCGACTCGCGGGCGGCTTCGCCGCACTTCGAGCGGTTCGTCGCCACCTACCTGGAGCCGCGCTGCTCCAGCATCGTCGAGGCGGTCGCCACCGCGGCCGGCGGGCTGGGGGTCTCGCCGCTGGAGGTGGCGCTGGCCTGGATCCGCGACCGTCCCGGGGTGGTGGCCCCGATCCTCGGCGCGCGGACGGTCGGGCAGCTGCTCGGCGCGCTCCAGGTTGAGCGGATGACGCTGCCGGAGGAGATCATCACCGCGCTGGACGACGTGTCGGCCGTGCCGGTCGGCTACCCCGAGCGCGACGGCTGACCTCCCGCGGCGTGGCGGCTGACCTTTCGCACCGCGCCGGCAGACCTCCCGCGGCGCGACGGCGCGGCGCCCGGCGCCCGCGCCGGTGCGGCGGGCGCGGCCGGTTCAGGCCGGAGGGCGCCGACCGGGGATGTCGCATACGGCGGCGAGGAACCGCGCCTGGTCGTCGCGGGTGGCCGGGTTGACGATCCGGATCCAGGAGCCGTCGTCGAACACGATGGTGGACGGGAACTGCGCGAGGCGGGCGGCGCCGTGGTCGGAGTCGATCCGGGCGACGCGCCCGCGGTCCACGCTCCACAGCAGCCGGGGGCGGCGGCGGTCCTCGCGGTCGGGGTCGGGGCGGCGGCCCATCCGCAGCAGGTGCAGGTGGGTGTCGGTGACGGCGAGCGGGGTGCCGGTGTAGCGCTCCAGGAACAGCAGCAGGCTGCCGGCGAGCGTGGCGAGGTCGCCGCTGAAGACGTACCGCCGCCGGTAGGCGATCTCCGCGAGTTGGTCGGCCAGCGGCCGGTAGCGGCTGAGCCGCAACAGCGCCCGGAACACCTCCTGATCGGCGGTGAGCGGCAGCGGCTGCCGGGGCTCGGCGGCCGGTCCCGGTGGGTCGGCCTCCGCCGCGTCCGGGGTGTCCGCGGCGAGGACGGCGGCGTCGCCCGGCAGCAGCAGGGCGCCCGCGACGATCCGCACGGGCGTCATCACGGCGTCCACCCACGCGACCGGGTTGACGACGTGGAGCAGCCCGAACAGCGCGCGCGGGTCGAGCGCCTCGGCCAGCTCCGCGTTCACCCGGTCGGCGAGCTGGCTGGCGGCCCGGTGGTTCTCGGGGGCCCGCACAGGCGCCAGGCCGACGTAGCGGATCTCCTCGCCGGGCAGCAGCGGCGCGACCAGGGCGCGCTCCGGCTCGTCGGTGGTACGGAACTCGTCGCGCAGCTCGCGGGCCCTGTCGCGGGCGGCCCGCGCCCCGCCGAGCACCGCCTCGGTCAGCCGGTCGAGCCGGCCTCGCACACCGGTCACGCCCCACCCCCTCGATCGACCCGCACCGGCACGGCGTCTCTCCACCGTGGCCGGGCGGACGACGATACGATCACGCGGCCGCCGGTCGCCACCCCGGACCGGCGCCGCGCCCCGGAGGTTCTCATGTCCGACCCGCTGTCCGCGTTCGACGCTCCCGCCGGACGGCTCGTCGACATCGAACGCCGCTTCGCCGGCCTCAGGGCCGACCTGGACGAGCTGAGCGGTACCGCGACCGCCGATAGTGGACGGGAGTCCACGACCGTCGACAGTGGACAGGCGCCCGCGACCGTCGGCGCCGCGCTCGGCGCGGGCCGGAAGGGGATCTTCCGCACCCCCGGCGACGTCGCCTCGCTGGGCCGGCTGGAGAAGGCGACGGGGCGGCTCGGCGGTCGCCTGCCGGGGCCACCGGCATGACCTCGCCGGGCTGGCCCGACGTCGTCGCCCGGCTCCACGACACCCTGTCCGGCTGCGACCGGGACACCGACCTGGAACTCGCCGCCGGTTCCCGCCGGCTGCACCTCATGGTGCGCCGGAACCGGGTCCGGGGGATCTGCCCCGCCTACGACGAGCGACACCTCGCGGAGCTCGGCTGGCAGGCGCCGCGGGGCGCGGGCGGCTGGTGGCACGAGACGCCGCGTACCCCCGAGGGCCTGCGTTGGTGGAGCGGGTTCGTGGCGCGGACCGCCGCCGCGGTGCTCACCACCGAACCCGACGCGCTGTCCTGCCAGGTCCTTCCGCCCACCGGCCCCCGGGTGCGGCCGGCACCGACCATGCCGCTGGCCCCGCCGGCGGTGGCCGCCCCGCCGCCGGCACATCCGCCCCTCGACGGCGCGCCCGTCGACTAGGGCGGTGTCGGGACCGGCCGGCCCCGGGGTGGACCGGGCGGCCCCGGGGTGGACCGGGCGGCGCCGGGTGGACCGGCCCGGTTCTGGGGCGGGGCGCGACCCCGGGTGGGTCACGTCACACCAGGGGGCCGGACGGCGGCACGGGTCACCGGCGAGGGGGTGGCGGACGGCCGCCAGGCTGGGCAGCATAGGGCTCATGGACTACGAGTACGCGCCGCTGCGGTTGCCGCCGAACGTCGACCGGTTGACCGCCGCGGCGCAGTTGGCGATCCAGGCGGAGTTCTCCGGGTGGGAGTTGGCCCGGGTGCGGCTGTACCGCGACGGCACGCGCCAGGTGGTGCTGCGCCGCCGACGGGTCAACCAGCCGCAGCCGGGCCTGTCGTACTGATCACCGGCGGGCACCGCCGGTGAGCGGACGCCCCGGGGCCCGGCCGCTGCGGCCGGGCCCCGGGGCGTCGCCGCCCTAGTGGGCGTGGTCGTGCTCGTCGTCGAGCTCCAGGAACGGGTGCTCGTCGAGCCGGCCCACCAGCCGGTCGTCGGCCGCCGGCTGGAACGGGCCGACCGGGTCGTCGTCGTCGAAGGACTCCAGGTCGACCGGGGTGCCGACCTCGCTGACCATCACCACGCCGTCCAGCGGCTCCAGCTCCGGCACGTCCAGCGCGGCGAGGGAGCCGTCGCCGCTCTGGAGCAGCTCCAGCACCGCCTCACCGACCCCCTCGACGGGCGCCGGCTCGTCCTCGGCCGGAGTGCCCTCCCGCCGGGCCACCTCGGCCACCCGGATCAACGCCGACACGCTCGGCACCCGGTAGTCGCGCCGCTGGCGTACCGAGATGACCCGCGGGTGCGGGTCGGTGGGCTCCACGCCCTCCCCGCCGCCGAAGCGCTCGTCGGCCTCGTCCGGGTCGATCGACTCGACGTCCCACGGGGTGACCTCGCCGAAGGCGTCCAGGAGTTGCTCGTCGTACGCGAAGGAGGCGTTGTTCAGCGCGACGTACGCCTGCCAGACGTCGTCGTCGTCGACGCGGCCCTGGGCGGCACGGACGGCGGCCAGGTGGTGGCGGGCCGCATCGATCACGCGCTCGAGGGCGGCGTCCAGCTCACCGTGCTGGTCGGTCATGTGGGTCAGTCCCTTCACGATGGGGAGGTTCCCCGACGGAACAGTGGTGTTCCGGACGGGGGCTAGCAGGTGCGGAGGAACCGGTCGAGAACCCGCACGCCGAACTGTAGTCCGTCCACCGGAACCCGCTCGTCGATGCCGTGGAACAGCGCGGAGAAGTTCAGGTCGGCGGGCAGCCGCAGCGGCGCGAAGCCGAAGCAGCGGATGCCGAGCTGGGAGAACGCCTTGGCGTCGGTGCCGCCGGAGAGCATGTACGGCACCGGCCGGGCCCCCGGGTCCTCCGCGCGCAGCGCCGCCGACATCGCGTCGACCAGGTCGCCGTCGAACGTCGTCTCCAGCGCGGGCTGGCGCTGGATGTACTCGATGACGATGTCCGGGCCGACCAGCTCGCGCAGCTGCCGCTCCAGCAGCTCCGACTGCCCCGGCAGGCTGCGGCAGTCGATGGTGGCGGTGGCCCGGCCGGGGATGACGTTGTCCTTGTAGCCGGCGGCGAGCCGGGTCGGGTTGGCGGTGTTGCGGATCGTCGCGCCGATGATGTTGGCGATCGGCCCGAGCTTGGCGATGGCGGTCTCCGGGTCCTCCGGGTCGAGTTCGATCCCGAGCAGGTCGGAGACCTCCTCCAGGAAGGCCCGGACGGTGTCGGTGACCACCACGGGGAAGCGGTGCCGGCCGACCCGGGCCACCGCCTCGGCGAGCGCGGTGACGGCGTTGTCGTCGTGCACCATCGAGCCGTGTCCGGGCCGGCCCTTGGCGCGCAGGCGCAGCCAGTCGATGCCCTTCTCGGCCGTCTCGATCAGGTAGAGCCGCTGCTCGTCGTTGACGGAGTAGGAGAAGCCGCCGACCTCGCCGATGGCCTCGGTGCAGCCGTCGAAGAGGTCGCGGTGCCGCTGGACGAGGAAGTGCGCGCCGTAGTCGCTGCCGGCCTCCTCGTCGGCGGTGTACGCGAGCACGATGTCGCGCGGCGGGCGCACCCCGGTGCGCTGCCAGTGCCGCACCACGGCCAGCACCATCGCGTCGAAGTCCTTCATGTCGATCGCGCCCCGGCCCCAGAGGTAGCCGTCGCGCAGCTCCCCGGAGAACGGGTGCACCGACCACTCGTCGGCGTCGGCGGGGACCACGTCGAGGTGGCCGTGCACCAGCAGGGCGCCGCGGCTCGGGTCGGTGCCCGGGATGCGGGCGACCAGGTTGGCGCGGCCCGGCGCCGACTCGTGGATGACGGACTCGACGCCCACCTCGGCCAGCTTCTCCGCCACGTACTCGGCGGCGGCCCGTTCGCCGACGCTGGTGTCGTTGTCCCCGGTGTTGGTGGTGTCGATCCGCAGGAGGTCGCGGCACAGGCCGACGACCTCGTCGGTGGGGTCGGGAAGGGCGGAGGCGGCGTCGCTCGTCATCGGTTCTTCATACCAGCCGACCGGTCCGCCCCGGTCGCCCCGTCCCGCCCCTGTGGCGCGGCGGACGGGGCCGCCGGGGCCGGTGCACACCGCCGCCCCGTTTCGCCGCCGGCGCGGTCGGGTACCGCCGGTCGCGACCGCACCCCACCACGTGCTCCGCCCGCCGCCCGAGGAGGGCACCATGACCGTTCCCCTGCCCCCGCTGCCGCCCACCGGAGAGGACGAGACCTTCCGGCCGGGCGGGCGCAGCATCGCCGACATCGTCGACGCCGAGCACCGGCAACTGCGGGGGCTGCTGCGCCGGCTCACCGACGCCGACCCCGAGCCGGCACCGGAACGCGGGCTGGAGGTGCTGACGGCGGCGCTGTCGCGGCACCTGTCCGCCGAGGAGCAGTACCTGCTGCCCGCGGTCCGGGCCGCGCTGCCCGACGCCGCCGACCGGGTGGACCGGACGCTCGCCGACGACGCGGCCCTGCTGACCGCTCTGCGCGGGCTCGCCGACGACGGGCTGGCCGAGGTCGACGCGCGGGTGCGCCGCCACGTCGAGGAGGTCGGCGCCCTGGTCGTGGCGCTGCGCGAGGTAGCCAGCCCCGAGGAGCTGATCCGCCTGGGCAACCGGCTGGAGATCGCCGAGGAGGCGGCCCCGACCAGACCGCATCCGGGCACGCCGGCGACTCCGCCCTGGAACCGGGTCGTCGAGCCGGCGGTGGGCGTGGTCGACAAGGTGCGCGACGCCGTCACCGGCCGACCCACCTACCTCGCCGACCTGGCCGAGCCGCCGTCGAGCTGAGCGCCGTCGAGCTGAGCCGCCGGCTCACCCGCCGGGCGCGCCGGCCACCGGTCCGGCACACATCGGAGGCTGTTGATCCGTCCAGGGCCTTCCGCCGGCCGCTGCGGGGTCATACCGTCACTCTATGAATCTGGAGCTGCGTCACCTGAGGGTGGTCTGCGCGATCGCGGAGACGGGGAGCGTGACCAAGGCGGCCTCGGCGCTCGGCCTGGCCCAGCCGGCGCTCACCGCCCAGCTCCAGCGCATCGAGCGGACGCTGGGCGGGCCGCTGTTCGAACGGGACCGCCGCGGCGCCCGGCCCACCGCCCTCGGCGAGCTGGTGCTCGCCCGGGCCCGGGTGCTGCTGCCGGCCATGAAGGGCCTGCAGGACGAGGCGGCCCGGCTGGCCGGCGCCGCGGACGCCCCCCGGCGCTACCGGTTCGGCGGGGTGAACAGCCCGATCCTCGGTCGGCTCGTGCACCGGCTCGCCGCCGACCCCCCGCCGGCCCAGATCACCACCCACGCCTCCTGGTCCGCGGAGGAGCTGACCCACCTCGTCGCGGGCGGCCGGCTGGACTTCGCGCTGATCGGGGTGTGCGGCGATGCCGCGCCGCCGGCCGAGTACGGGTTGAGCTGGCGGGAGGTGGCCGTCGACCCGGTGCTCGTCATGCTGCCCGAGCAGCACCCGCTGGCCGGCCGGACCGAGGTGCCCCTGGCCGACCTGCGCCGCGAGCAGTGGGTCGCCGCGCCGGGCGACGGCTGCTTCGGCGACTGCTTCGCCGCCGCCTGCGCCCGCGCCGGCTTCACCCCCCGGAAGCTGTACGAGGCCGACGTGCGCGTGTGCATCGACATGGTCGACTCCGGCGAGGCGGTGGCGCTGTGCCAGGCCACCTTCCGCCCGGTCGCCGGGCTGGTCACCCGGATGCTCGCCGGAACCCCGCTGCGCTGGCGGCTGATGCTCGGCTGGCACCCCGACTCCCCCGCCGCCCAGGACGCCGAGGTGGTGCTGGAGACCGCGCTGGCGGCGTACACCGACTCGCTGGCGGCGCATCCGGAATACCTGTCCTGGCTGCTGCGCAACCCCGGCTTCGGGGCGCGGGGGCTGACGGCCGCCGGGACGGACGGGGTGCGAACGGCCTGACGTCGGGTATCAGGCGGGCATGACCGATCTCTACCCCGCCGCCGACGACCGGGAGATCCTCCGGCAGGCGGCCGCCGCGCACACGTCCGCCGCCCGCGACGTGGAGGCATTCCTGCGCCGCCTGCCCGAGACGCCCGGCCCGGCGGACGTCACGGAGTACGCCACCCTGCTCACCCGGGAGGAGCGGACGCGCGCCTACCGCGAGGCGGCGGCCGACGCCGCGGGCCTGACGATCGGCAGCCTGGAGAGCGACCAGGGCCGATGACACGGACCGGCGGCGCCCGGGGGTGTTCCCCGGGCGCCGCCGATTCGCGTGTTCCTCCCGGACGGCCCGGACGCGGATGGCCCGCGTGTGCGGCGCGATGCGCCCGCCGTACCGCCCTCCAGCGGACCGTCCGCGCGTGCGGACGGTCCCGCGGGTAGACGAGCGCTCCCCGCGTCTCGGGCCGGGACGGGTCAGCGTTCGACGAGGACGTCGTGGCCCAGGTCGAGCAGCGAGTGTCGCCACTCGTCGTCGGCGTTGCCGCGCGGCGGCTTGGCCTCCAGCAGGTTCTGGATCTCGTCGATCGCGTCCTGCATCACCTTGATGTCCTCCGGGGTGAGATCGACCTTGCGTTTGCTCAGCACCCGGAGGATCCGCCGACCCAGCTCGGGCAGGTCGAGGTCCGGGTCCGGCCCGAACGACTCCTCCCCCGAGCCGCGGGTGAGCAGCCACTGCCGCAACTGCTCGGACGGGACGTTCACCTGCGCGTGGAAGTCGTCCCAGAGCACTTCCACGTCGGGTTCGAGCCGCTGCTCGCGTACCATCAGCCCTCCTCTCGACGGCGACGGTCGGACGCCGCCGGCTCCGGCTCGTCGCCCTGCTGCTGGCCCAGGCCCTCCGGCGGCACCTGCACCCGGGCGGGGTTCGCCGTCGGCGGCGCCAGGATCGGATCGGTGCGGTCGGTCTCTTCCTGGGTCTCCTCGGGTTCGGTCATCTCCGCCCTCCGGGTCATCGGGGATGGGACGTGCTGGCCGCGCTGTACGGGCGCTCGCCGGCGGTCACGTCGAAGGCGAGTCGGCCGTCGCGGGCGTCGACGACGACCTTCTGGCCGGGCGAGACGGCCGATTCCAGCAGCATCCGGGAGAGGTGGTTGTCCACCTCCCGCTGGATGACCCGGCGCAGCGGCCGGGCGCCGAACTCCGGCTGGTAGCCGTGCTCGGCCAGCCAGTCGATGCCGGCGGTGGTGAAGTCGACCTGGATGTCCTGGGCGTGCAGCCGGCGCCGGGTCTCCTCCAGCATCAGTTCGGTGATCTGGCGCAGCTGCTCGGCCTCCAGCCGGCGGAAGATGATCACCTCGTCGATGCGGTTGAGGAACTCCGGCCGGAAGTTCTCCTGGAGCCGGCGCATCAGCCGCTCGCGCAGCTCGTCGCGCTCGGCGTCGGTGCCCGGCGCGCCGGCGCCGAACCCGACCGCGCGCTGGGTGCCGGTGATCAGCTCCGAGCCGAGGTTGCTCGTCATGATCAGCACGGTGTTCTTGAAGTTGACCGTACGTCCCTGGCTGTCGGTGAGCCGGCCGTCGTCGAGCACCTGGAGCAGGATGTTGAACACGTCCGGGTGGGCCTTCTCGATCTCGTCGAGCAGCACCACCGCGTACGGGCGGCGGCGCACCGCCTCGGTGAGCTGGCCGGCCTCCTCGTAGCCGACGTACCCGGGCGGGGCGCCGACGAGCCGGCTGACCGTGTGCCGCTCCTGGAACTCGCTCATGTCCACCCGGACCATCCGGTCGGCCTCGCCGAAGAGCGCCTCCGCGAGGGCCCGGGCCAGCTCCGTCTTGCCGACGCCGGTCGGCCCGAGGAACAGGAAGCTGCCCATCGGCCGCTCCGGGTCGGCCAGCCCCGTACGCGAGCGGCGGACCGCCTCGGCGACCGCGGTGACCGCGTCGTCCTGGCCGACCACCTTCTCGTGCAGGTAGCCCTCCAGGCGCAGCAGCCGGTCGCGTTCCTCCTCGGTGAGCTGGTTGACCGGGATGCCGGTGGCCCGGGAGACCACCTCGGCGATCTCCCGCGGCCCCACCGCCGGCACCTGCGAGGTGGCGCCCTCGTCGCCCCGGGCGCGGCGGATCTGCTCCTCCAGCTCGGCGAGCCGGTCACGCAGGGTGGACGCCTTCTCGTACTGCTCGTCGGCGACGGCCTGCTCCTTGTCCCGGCGTACCTCGTCGAGCTGCGTCTCCAGCTCGCGCACGTCGGAGGCGGGCGTGCGGGTACGCAGCCGGACCCGGGCGCCGGCCTGGTCGATCAGGTCGATCGCCTTGTCCGGCAGGTACCGGTCGGTGACGTACCGGTCGGACAGCTCGGCCGCGGCGACCAGCGCCTCGTCGGTGAACCGCACCTGGTGGTGCGCCTCGTAGCGGTCCCGCAGGCCGCGCAGGATCGCCACGGTGTCCTCGACGCTGGGCTCCGGCACGAACACCGGCTGGAACCGGCGGGCCAGCGCGGCGTCCTTCTCGATGCTCTTGCGGTACTCGTCCAGGGTGGTCGCGCCGATCACCCGCAGCTCGCCCCGGGCCAGCGCGGGCTTGAGCATGTTGGACGCGTCCATGCCGCCCTCGCTGCCCGCCCCACCCGCGCCGACCAGGGTGTGGATCTCGTCCAGGAAGACGATCAGCTCCTCGCGGTGCGCGCGGATCTCGTCGATCACCTTCTTCAGCCGCTCCTCGAAGTCGCCCCGGTAGCGGGTGCCGGCGACCAGCCCGGCGAGGTCGAGCTGGACCACCCGCTTGCCGAGCAGCGTCTGCGGCACGTCGCCGTCGCAGATCCGCTCGGCGAGGCCCTCCACGATCGCGGTCTTGCCGACGCCCGCCTCGCCGATCAGCACCGGGTTGTTCTTCGTACGCCGGGACAGGATCTCGACGGCCTGCTCGATCTCGTCGGCCCGGCCGATCACCGGGTCGATCTGGTCGTTGCGGGCCAGGTCGGTGAGGTCCTGGCCGTACTGGTCCAGCGTGGGGGTGCCCCGGTCCGGCTTCGGTCCGGCCATCGGCCCGCGCTCGGCGCTGGCCGCCTGCAGGGACTCGGGCTGGATCCGGCCGGCGGCGAGCATCCGGCCTGCCGGGGACTCCGGGTTCAGCGGCAGCGCCATCAGGATGTGCTCGGGGCCGATGTAGTTCGCGCCCATCGCCCGGGACAACTGGTGGGCGTCGAGCAGCGCCCGCTTCGCCGCCGGCGTCAGCGACAGGTTCGGCGGCACCTCGCCCCGGGGCGCGCCGTCGCCGCGCCCACCGAGCGCGTTGAGCAGGGTGTCCGGGTCGGCGCCGGCGCGGCGGACCAGGTCGCGCAGCGGCTCGCGTTGCAGCGCCGCCCACAGCAGGTGATCGGTGTCGAGGTCGGTGCTCTGCCGCTGGGCGGCCCGGCGGGCCGCGTCCGCCAGCATCTCGCGGGCGTCGGCGGTCATCAGCCGGGTGATGTCGACCCGGTGCGCGGGTCGGCGCCCACCCTCGCCCCGGCCGAAGTACCGGGCCAGGAACTCGTCCCACGGGTCGGAGCCGAAGTCGCCGGGTCCATTCATGTCTTCCTCCGCATCCTCGGGCGCGGCACGGTCGCCAGGGGCTACCCGGCGGTCGGCCCGACAAACGCCGCCGCCCGCCGAGGCGACCCTGCGTACCCCCGGCGCCCTGCCAGCGGTGTGCGTGTAAGGAAGGGCCCCCTGTTAACGCCTGGGGTAGAGGAAGGGTCCCTTCCTTCCACGTGGCGGCGGGGGCGGGGTGGCAGGCTGGCGGGATGGGACCGACGCCGCTGCTGATCGTGGACGCCGCCAACGTGGTGGGTTCCCGCCCGGACGGCTGGTGGCGGGACCGCGCGGGCGCCACCGCCCGGCTACGCGACTCGCTGGCCCGGGTGGCCGACGACGGACTCCCCCCGGAGCTGCCGCCCCCGGTGGAAGTGGTGCTGGTGGTGGAGGGCCGGGCACGGGACGTGCCGGGCACGGCCAGGGTCCGGGTGGTCGCCGCGGCCGGGTCCGGGGACGACGCCGTGGTCGAGCTGGTAGCCGGCGCGCCGGACCGCCGGCGGCTGGTCGTCACGGCCGACCGTGAGCTGCGGGAACGGGTCGCGGCACTGGGCGCCGAGGTGCACGGCCCGCGCTGGTTGCGGGACCGGACCGAACCCCGACACGAGTCCCGTTAATCGGACCCAGGGTGCTTCCGGTCGACAACCGGTCACGGAGGCAGGAACACTGACAGGGCGGATGTTCTCTCACCGCACCCGATAGGCTCTAATGGAGGCCTCCCCGCCCCCAGGAGGTTTCGCCGTGGCGAGCGTCGCCGAGCTCAAGGCAGCCATCGATGTCGCGCTCCAACAGATCGGCGACGGCCAGACCGCCGTGCAGGCGGCCGGCGAGAAGCTGGCCGAGGCGCAGCAGACGCTGGCCGGCGCGCTGGAGGGCAGCGGGCACGAGACCGTCGAGGCGGCCCAGTCCTCGCTGACCCAGGCCAGCCAGGAGCTGGAGGAGTGCCTCGCCGCGACACTCGTCGCGGTCGAGCAGGCGCAGCTCTACATCGCGACGCTCTGAGGCCGGGCCGTGTCCATCGTCGAGGACGTCGGCGCGCAGGTCCGCGCCGCCGCCGAGGACCTGCCGCTCGCCCAGCTCGCCCAGGCCCTCGAGAAGTTCGGCCTGGCTGCGGAACGGCTGCGCTGGGTGCGCCAGGAGTCGGCCGACCCGATGGGCGTACCCGAACTCTCCGCCGCCACCGAGCACGCCGAGACCGCCGGCTACGCGCTGCGCGTCGCGCAGGAGCAACTGTCGGCGTACCTGACGGCGATCGGGCTCGGCCCCGACGGCGCGCCGGCGCCCGGGCCGGAGCGGCAGCAGCGCCGGCCGGCGAACGACGCGCCGCGCGAGGCGGCCCCGGTCGCCCCGGCGCCCGAGCCGGCCGGCGAGGTGAAGCTGCGCCGCTGGTGGTCGGTGCGGGTGGCCGAGCTGACCGGCGGCAGGGAGGGGCCGCCGGACGAACCCGACGAGCGGGTCGGCGATTCCCGGGAGCTGCTGCGCCGGGTGGTGGGCGGGGTCCGGGCCGGCGACCGGGACCGGCTGCACCGCGAGCTGCGCCGCGCGCGCGCCGACGTCGGCCTCGGCCTGGCCGCGGTGGCGCCGCCGCTGCTGCGCGACCTGGCCGGGGAACTGCTCGGGCACCCGCCGCGCGCCGACGACCTGGGACGACTGCGCCGCGAGTTGGACGGCCGGGTCCGGGACCTGCTGCCCGGGCTGCCGGCGCCGGTGCTGGACACCCTCCTGACCCGGGTCTGCCGGATGCCGCCGCCACGGCGGGGCGAGGCGGAGCAGCCGCACGCGGCCGACCCGGCGGTCACCGCCGGGGTGCTGACCGGCGTGCTGCTGGCCCGGCTCGGCCGGGACCTGCCGGCCGAGGGCGAGCGGGACCGGCAGGCCGAGGCCGCCCGGGAGCGGCAGGCCGACGCCGAGCGGGACCGCCGGGCCGACGCCGCGCGCGACCGGGCCGCCGACGCCGAGTGGGAGCGGCGCGCCGCCGGCGCGCGGGACCGGGCGGCCGCAGCGCGGGAGCGGGCCGCCGCGGCATCCGAACGGGCGGCCTCGGCGCACGAGCGGACCGCGGCGGTGCGGGACCGGGCCGCCGCCCGGCGGAACGGATCGGCGGGCGGCGGGCAGACCGGGCCGGAGGGCGGCAGGCAGACCGGGCCGACGGGAAGCGGGCAGACCGGGCCGGAGGTCGGGGGGCGGGCCGCCCCGGGCGATCCGGCGGCACCGGGCGGAGCGGGGACATCCGGCGGGCCGGCGGCCGGCCGGGGCGCGGCGAGCGCCGGCCGGCCCGGCGGCGGTCGCGCCTGGTCGAGCCCGCCGGGCCGGCCGAGGTCCGGCGGGGCCGGGGAGGCGCGGCCGCGGGGCGTCGATGGCTGACCGGCGGACGCAGCTGGTCACCCGGGTCCGGGGCATGCTCGGCGAGGCCCTCGGCGCGACCCGGACCCGGCTCTCGACGGCGCAGGCCGAGCTGACCACGGCCCGGGAGCGGCTGGCGAAGGTGCGGCGGGCCGCGGCGGTCGTGCCGGAGCGGGTGGGCGCGCAACGGGACCGCCGGCTGGCCGACATCGACGACCGGCACGCGGCGCGAATCGCCGAGCTGGCTCGCCGTGCGGCGGACGCCGCGCGGCGGGAGGCCCCCGGCGCCGGGTCCGCCGACTGGGCGCGATGGCGCCCCACCCCGGCGCGGCGGTCGGAGCCGCCCGGCGCGCTGCGGATCGGCACGGTGCGCATCCCGGGCGCGGAACCGGTGCCGGCGCTGGTGCCGCTGCTGGACGCCGGCCACGTCGAGCTGGCCGGGGACGACCGGGACGGCGGCGAGGCGGTGGTGTCGGCCCTGCTGCTGCGCGCCGTCGGCCGGGCCGACCCGGGCGCCGTCCGACTGATCGGCTACGACCCGGAACACCTGGGCGGCGGCCTGGCCGGCTTCGCCCCGCTCGGCACCGCCGGCCTGCTCACCTTCGTCGGCCCGGGCGGGCTGGGCCGCCTCCTCGACGACCTGGTGGAGCAGATCCGCCGGATCAACGAGACGGTGCTGGCCGGGGAGCACGCCTCGCTGCGCGAGCTGGCCGCCGCGACCGGCCGCCGGCCGGAGCCGTGGCGGGTGGCGGTGCTGCTCGGCGGGGACGAGCTGTCCCGGCACGAACGCGGCCAGCTCGACCGGGTGGTCCGCACCGGGGCGGCCTGCGGGGTGCACCTGGTGGTCCGGGGCGTGTCGCTGCCCGACGACCCCACGGTGACCCGGGTGACGCTCGACCCCGACGGCGCGCGGATCGGCGGGTTGCCCGTCCGATTGGACCCGCCGCCGCCGGCGACCCTGGTCACCGAGACCTGCCGGGACGTGGCGGCGCGGGTGAACGCCGGTCCCGCCCCGACCCCGTTCACCGACCTGCTCCCGCCCCCGGAGCAGATGTGGCGGGAGGATTCGGCGACCGGGTTGACCGCCCCGATCGGCGAGGGGCCGCACGGGCGGCCGGTACTGCTCACCCTGGGCGACTACCCGCCGCACGCGCTGATCGGCGGTCCGTCCGGCACCGGCAAGACGAACCTGATCTTCGCCTGGATCGGCGCACTGGCCGCCCGCTACTCCCCCACCGAGTTGGAGTTCTACCTGCTGGACTTCAAGGAGGGGGTCTCCTTCGCCCGGTTCGCCCAGGGCCGGCGCGACCCGAGCTGGCTGCCGCACATGCGGCTCGTCGGGATCAACGTCAACACCGACCGGGAGTTCGGCCTGGCGCTGCTGCGCTTCCTCGCCGAGGAGCTGCGCCGGCGGGCCGACGCCGCGAAGAAACACGAGGTCACCAAGCTCGCCGAGCTGCGCGCGGTCGACCCGACGGGGCACTGGCCGCGGATCGTCGCGGTGGTCGACGAGTTCCAGATGCTGCTGGCCGGGCGTGACGTGGTCGCCCGCGAGGCCGCCGACCTGCTGGAGGACCTGGCCCGGCGCGGCCGGTCCCAGGGCATCCACCTGGTGCTCGCCTCGCAGGACGTGCGCGGCATCGAGGCGCTCTGGGGGCGGCCGGCCCTGGTCGCCCAGTTCACGCTGCGCATCGCGCTGCCCAAGGCGCTGCGGATCCTCGCCGAACGCAACGACGCCGCCCAGTCGCTGCCCCGCCACCACGCGGTGGTCAACGCCGAGTCGGGCATGGCCGAGGGCAACCAGGTGGCCCGCATCCCGTCGGCCAGTGACTGGGAGACGTGGAGCGAGCTGCAGCACCGGCTGTGGCGGATGCGCCCGCAGGACGCCGCCCCGGCCCGGCTCTTCGACGGCGACGCGATCCCCCGGCTCGCCGACGCGCCGGACTTCCGGGCGCTCACCGCCCCGGAGGCGGGCCACCCGCGGACGCCGGTCGCGCTGCTCGGCGAGATCATCGACGTGCAGGCCCGCTCGGCGGCGCTGCGGCTGCCCCGAGCCCCCGGGCGCAACCTGGCGGTGCTCGGCACGCGGGTGGACGAGGCGTGCGCGGTGCTCGACGCGGCGGCCCGCTCGCTGGCCCGGCAACACCGTCCCGGCACGGCCCGGTTCTCCATCGCCTGCCTCGACCCGGACGCCGACCCGGCCGCCCGCTCCCTCTACGAGGACCTCGCCGACGACGCCGCCTGGTACGACGAGGAGACCGTCGGCGAGCTGGTGGCCGAGACCGCCGAGGGCCTCGGCGCGCCGGGCACCCCGCACTACCTGCTGCTGTTCGCGGTCGACGCGGCGGCCGGGGCGCTGGCGACACGGGTCGGCCGGCGTACCGGGCTCGAGGAGCTGCGCCGGATCCTGCACGACGGGCCGGAACGGCGTACGCACGTGCTGGCCTGGTGGCGGGGCGTCGCCCGGATGCGCGCCGACCTGGGCGGGCCGGCGGCGCGGACGGACCAGATCGGTGCCTGGGTGGCGCTGGACGCGCACGGCGGCGAACTGGGTTCGTCGCTCTATCCGGGCACCGGCGGCCCGGACTGGTATCCCCGCCCCTGGCGCGGGTTGTTCTTCGACCGGGCGGTGCACCGCACCGGTCAGGTGATCATCCCCTACGGACCGGCCCGATGAACGAACCGGTGACGAGCGAGACGTACGCGGCGCAGCTGCGGCGGCTGGCCGAGCTGACCGCGCGGGTGCGCGACCAGCGGACCGAGGCGCACACCTGGTACGCGCAGCAGTGCGCGGCCGCGGAACGGGCGGTCGCCGAGGCCGAGACCGAGGTCGCGCGCGCCGAGCGGGAGCTGGTGGCGGCGCGGGAGCTGCAGGAGCGGGTGGACGCCGAGGTCGCCCACCTGTGGCAGCAGCTGCGGGGCCGGCTCGGTGGGGGCGGTCGCCGGGCGGGCGGGCCGCCGGCGCCGGTGCCGGGCGCCACGGCCGACCCGGTGACGCTGCTGGACGGCGTGCGCGACCTGCTGAACCGCACCCGCCAGCCCGGTGACCTGCCGGGTTCGGTGAACCCGCTGCTGGCGTTCTGCGGCGCGGCTGGCGCCGTGCTCGCGTACGCCCTGGGCGGCGCGGCCCGGGCGGCGGGCGACCGGTACGGCGGCGAGCTCGCGGTCGGGTTGCCCGTCCTGGCCCTGGTGGTCACCCTGTTGGGCCCGCTGGTCGGCCTGGTGCCGGCGAAGGCCCTCGCCGACCGCCGGCACGCCGTGCTCGGCCCCCGCCCGGTCACGGTGGTCCTCGGCGCCGGCCTGCTCACCACGGCCCTGCTGCTGACCCTCGCCCGCTGACCCCGCGACCGGCGTGGGTGTCGCCCGGCGGGGTGGGGTTCCCGCGTGTCGGGCGCGGGGTGGGGCGCGGCGTCAGGCGGGGACGGCGACGGCCTCCCGGAGCAGGCGGCGGGCCAGGGTGACCCGGTCGGCGTCGTCGTCGAGGCCCGGCAGGTCGCCGACCCGGATGGCCTCGCCGGTGAGCAGGGCGCGCACCGCCGGCGCGCACGACGCGGGCAGGGTGATGGTGCGGTCGAACAGGCGCAGCGCCACCCGGTCCCCCTGGGGGGCGAACTGCCAGCGCAGGCCCGGGCGCGGGGCGAGCCGGGTGTCGGCGTCCAGCGCCGCCAGCGCGGCGGCCTGGGCCAGGGGCCGGATCGGCGCCGGCCGGGCGGCCGGCCAGGCGCGCTGGCGAAGCCGGGCGGCCACCGCCGCCGGGTCGGCCCGCAGCAGCCAGTCCCGCAGCGCCTCGACGGTCTCGGTCAGCTCCGGCTCGATCGCGTCCGGGTCGGCCACGTCGGTGCCGAACGGCAGCGTGGCGCGCAGCCGCTGGTCCTCGGCCGCCAGGGCGAGCAACTCCTCGACCAGCGCGTACCGGGTCAGCGCCCGGACACCGACGGTCAGGTGCACCGAGCTGGACTCCTGCGCCTGCGCGCTGTGCAGCCAGCCGCGGGGCAGGTAGAGCGCGTCGCCGGGGCCGAGCACCACGTCGAGGGCGGGCGGGCCGTCGGCGGTGGCGGCGACCTCGTCGGCCCGCCCGCCCCAGGTCTGTTTCTCCAGCGGGTCGGGCAGCACCGGCGGATGGATCCGCCAGTGCTTGCGGCCGTCGACCTGGAGGACGAAGACGTCGTGGGTGTCGTAATGGGTGGCGAACCCCTGATTGCCGGCGGGGGTCAGGTAGGCGTTGACCTGCAACGGCTGCCCGACCGCGGCGCCGAGGTCGCGGGCGAAGTCGATCAGGGCCGGCCAGGTGCGGTGCAGGCCCTGCAGCACCAGGGTGGCGCCGTCGGCGTACAGCTCCAGGACCCGCTCGTCGAGGACCTGGTCGCCGATCTCGGCCCCGGCGCCGCCGCCGCCGGTGAAGCGCGCCGCCGGGACGAGCTGGCCGTCCTTGGCGATGCGCAGGAACGGGGTACGCAGACCGCGCCGGCTGAGCAGCTCGTCGGCGTCGGCGGGGCTGAGCAGGTCGGTGAACCCGGCGGGGTTGGGCAGCTCGTCGGCGCGGGACAGCAGCGGCGTGCGTCCCCAGTGGGCGGCGGCGAACTTCGCCGGCTCGACCGACACGCAGCGGGTCAGCGCGGCCGAGGGTGCGGACGCAACCGCCGGGCGGCCGTGGCCGCCCGGCGGGTCGACGTGGGTCACGGCGGTCCGTCAGGCGGCGCTGCCGTCGGCGCCGCCGTCCCGCTGGCCGGGGGTCGCGCCGCCGTCGGCCGGACCCTCCGCCCCGCCGTCGGCGCCGCCGTCCTGCTGGCCGGGGGTGGCCCCGCCGTCGGCCGGGCCCTCCGCGCCCCGGTCCGCACCCTTGTCGGCACCGCGGTCCGCGCCCTTGTCGGCACCTCGGTCCGCACCCTTGTCGGCACCGCGGTCCGCGCCGCCGTCGGCGCCGCCGTCCTGCTGGCCGGGGGTCGCGCCGCCGTCGGCCGGGCCCTCGAGGCCCCCGCCGCCGGTGGTCTGGATGTCGTCGTCGTTGAGTGCCATCGGTGCTCCCTCGGATGTGCCGCCCCGCCGTGCGCCGGGGTCCGTCGTGCAGCGGGTGGTACCCCACACGATCTTCTCTAACCACACCGTAGACGTCCTTTCCGGCTCACACCGGCGGTTCGCCGTGCCGGGTCGACCGGTACCGCGGGCGCGGTCGAGACAGACGTTCACGACCCGCGTGGGCGGCGGCGCCGGGCGGCGGGCCGGCACCGGCGGTGGCAGGATGATCGGGTCGACGAGGAGGTGGCGATGACCGAGGGACCGGGGCCGCTGGAGCCGGTGACCGAGCAGTGGCAGCGCGCGCTGGCGATCGTGGCGCACCCCGACGACCTGGAGTTCGGCGCCGCCGCCGCGGTCGCCCGCTGGACGGCGCAGGGCAAGCAGGTCGTCTACTGCCTGGTCACCAGCGGCGAGGCGGGCATCGACGGGATGCCGCCCGCGCGGGCCCGCCAGGTGCGCGAGCAGGAGCAGCGGGCGTCCGCCGCGCTGGTGGGGGTGGACACGGTGGAGTTCCTCGGCCTGCCCGACGGCATCCTGGAGTACGGCGTGCCGCTGCGCCGCGAGCTGGCGGCGGTGGTGCGCCGGCACCGCCCCGAGATCGTCATCACCAACAACTTCCGCGACACGTGGGACGGGGCGTACGCGCTGAACCAGGCCGACCACATCGCCACGGGGCGGGCGGTGCTGGACGCGGTCCGCGACGCCGGCAACCGCTGGGTCTTCCCGGAGCAGCTCGCCGACGGCGTCGAGCCGTGGGGCGGGGTGCGCCAGGTGTGGGCGGCCTCCTCGCCGCTCGCCGCGCACGGGGTGGACGTCACCGACACGTTCGACCGGGGAGTCGCCTCGCTGCGGGCGCACGACGCGTACCTGAGCGGCCTGGGCGACGGCAGCTTCGACGCCGAGGAGTTCCTCGAGGGGCTGGGCCGGCCCGCCGGCGCCCGACTCGGCGTCCGCTACGGCGCCGCCTTCGAGGTCTTCCACTTCGACCTCTGGTAGGGCCGCCGCGATGATCCTGCTCGGCACCTCGGGGTGGCAGTACCGCGACTGGCGGGGCCGCCTCTACCCGGCCGGGCTGCCGCAGCGCCGCTGGCTGGAGCACTTCGCCGCCCGGTTCGCCACGGTCGAGGTGAACAACGCCTTCTACCGGCTGCCGGAGCGGGACACCTTCGCCGCCTGGCGGGCCCGTACGCCGGACGACTTCTGCGTGGCGGTGAAGGTGAGCCGCTACCTCACCCACGTCAAGCGGCTGCGTGACCCGGCCGAGCCGGTGGCCCGGTTCCTGGATCGGGCCACCGCGCTCGGCGACCGGCTCGGCCCGGTGCTGCTGCAACTCCCACCGAACCTGCGCGCCGAGCCTGCGGCGCTGGACGCCACGCTGCGGCTCTTCCCCGCCGACGTGCGGGTCGCGGTGGAGCCGCGCCACCCGTCGTGGTGGACCGACGCCACCCGGGCGGTGCTGGAGCGGCGGCGGGCGGCGCTGGTCTGGGCCGACCGGCTCGGCCGGCCCGTCGCGCCCCGCTGGCGCACCACCGACTTCGGCTACCTGCGCCTGCACGAGGGGCGGGCCCGGCCCTGGCCCCGGTACGGCCGCACCTCGCTGGCCTCCTGGGTGCGGCGGCTGGCCGACGGGTTCGGCGACGACGAGCCGACGTACGTCTACTTCAACAACGACCCCGGCGGCGCCGCCGTCGTGGACGCCGTCGCCTTCGCCGCGCTGGCCGCTCGGGCCGGCCGGCGGGTCAGTCGCGTCCCGACCGCGGCGGAGGCCGTCGGCCGGGACGACCGGCCGGGCTCGGCCGGGGCCTGAGCACGCGAGCGCCCGCCCCACGCCGGGTGGAGCGAGCCCTCGTCGACGCGCCGGTCAGGGAATCATCTGGGCCATGTCCTTGGGCATGGTGTCCTTGACGTCCTGCCACTCACCCTGGGTCACGTGCCGGCGCAGGGTGTCCAGCACCACCTGCACCACGCGCTCCGGACCGCCCTCGACGTCGTACGGGAAGCGCTGCCGGACCTCCAGCAAAAAGTCGTCCCGGTTCAGCTTGACCGGCACGTCCATCGGCTTCCAGCCGTCGAAGTAGATCCCCCGCACCACCACCGGCAACTGCGCGGCGAACTCCACGCTCTCCTGCACCGGCATCCGGTCGCGCAGCAGGTGCAGCACCGTGCGCATCGCGCAGTACGACTGGTTGCGGTGCTCCTTCGGCCAGCCGTAGGCCTGCTCGATGTCCCTCAACATCTCGTTGGTCTTCTGCATCGAGGACTCGATTGCCGACTGGAACTGCTCAGCCATCTCTCCACCCCCGTACGTCGGTCTCCCACCGTCGGTCGTCGTCACGTCGCGGCGGCCCCACCGGGCCGCGCGGCTGCCGGGTCGGCCTGACCCGGTTGGCGCGCGGCACCCACCGGGCGTCGCCGGACGACCCGACGACGTGCAGCACGGCGCCGCGTCGTCGATCCGGTACCACCCGAACCGTCATCTCCAGCCACCTCCGTGGTGTCGGTTCCGCGGTCGCGTCGACCGCACGCACCGTCCATGCTGCGCGGCGGCGGGGTGAGCGGGCCTCACCCCGACGGGATGAGACGCCGGCCGCGGCTCAGCCGGCGTCGAGCAGCCCGGTGAGGGTGGTGGCGTTGGTCTGCGCGTAGTCGCGGTAGCAGTTGTTCATGAGAACGTGGGTCCGCTCGGTGGAGTCGGCCAGCTCGCGCAGCTTCGGCGCCCAGTCGCGCAGCTCCCGGTCGGAGTAGCGGTAGCCGAACTTCTCGTGGATGTCCTTGCTGGTCCACTTGTCGCTGTGCCCGTGGAAGCGGACCACCGCGAGGTCCGCGGTGGCGGCCAGCACCGGCGGCACCGACGAGCGGTGCCCCTGCGGCATGTCCACACAGACGTACGCCAGCCGGTGCTGGCGCAGGAAGGCGAGCGTCTCGTCGGCGTTGTCGCCGTCGAACCAGGAGGCGTGCCGGAACTCGTAGACCGGGCGCAGCGGGGCGCAGCGCTTCGCCACCTCCAAGAGGTACTGCTTGTTGTCCCGCCGGATGGTGAACCAGGGCGGGAACTGGAACAGCAGCGCGCCGAGCTTGCCCGCCTCGACGAGCGGGTCGAGTGCGGTGAGGAACCGCGTCCAGACCTCCTCGTACGCCTGCGGCGGCAGGTCGTCGGGGTAGAGGTTCTTCTTCGCCGTGTCCGGCCGGAGATCCTTGTAGAGCGCGCTGAGCCGGGTCGGGTGCCCGGTGAGCATGCTGAACGCCTTGACGTTGAAGGTGAAGCCGGCCGGGGTGCGCTCGGCCCACAGCCGCGCCGTCCGCTCGGCGGGCGGCGAGTAGTAGGTGGCGTCCACCTCGACCAGCGGGAACTGCCGGGCGTAGTACGCCAGCCGCTTCTCCGGCGTGTCGGCGGTCTGCGGGTACCAGCCGGAGTCCAGCAGCGTGCGGTCGGTCCAGGAGGCGGTGCCCACCTTGATCTCACCCATGGGTGGAGTCCACCGCGTCCCGGACCGACCGGCAACCGCTCGTGTCAGGCCGCCCGGCGCTCCCGGTTCTGCTTGCACTGCACGCAGGTGGTGGCGGAGGGGAAGATCTCCAGCCGCTCGACCGGGATGGGCGCGGAGCAGCCCTCGCAGAAGCCGTACGTGCCCTCCTCCAACCGGGTGAGGGCGTGCTCGTACTGGGCGCGGCGGTCGAGGATGGTCCGCAGCAGGGACTGCGCGGTGTCCCGCTCCGCCGTCTTGGTGCCGCTGTCGGCCTGGTCGTCGCCGGCGGTGTCGCCGACCTCCACCAGCCGCAGCACCTGGCTCTGCACCACCGCCTGCTCGTACTCCGCGGACAGCTCGTCGTAGCGGGCCTGCAGGGAGCGCCGGATCTGGTCGATCTCCGCCTGGGATCGGCCCGTACCGACCTTGTCGTGGACGAGCATCGCTGCCTGCCTTTCTGGGCCTCAAGGTCCGCCGGGGCGCCGGTGCGTGCGCCCGGGCCGTGGTGGTCTGCGCGCGGGTGGATCACCCGTGCTCTGTGAGCCGGCCGAATACCCGGGCGTGCCGACGATCAAACCGGCGACTTTTCCGGACTTCTCGGCGCTCAGGAGGACAGGGCGGACTCCACCAGGGCCGGGTGTCGGGGGTCGTCGGCGCGCACCACGACGTCGGCGAACGAGGCGGGGGCGACCTCGTCGGCGTACCGGGCGAAGGCGGGCAGCGTCCACCGCAGCGCCGGGTCGGTGCGCCGGGCCAGGGCCGCCGGGGAGAGCGCCAGGTGGACCGTGACGTCGAAGGGCAGGCCGCCGCCGAGCAGCAGCGCCCCGCTGAGCAGCAGCACTCCGCCCGGCGGCAGGTCGACGTACGCGGCGCGGCTGGCCCGGTCGGCGCGGGCGTCCCAGAGCGAGGGCAGCACCCGCCCCGAGCCGTGCGGCCCGGCCGGGTCGAGCACCTCCCGGCGCAGCCCCGCCTCATCGACCCACCCCTCGTAGTACGCGTCGGGGTTGGTCCGGCCGTGCTCCAGGCGGACGGAGGCGGGGCGGAGGAAGTCGTCGGCGCGCACGTGCAGCACGGGCCGGCCGAGCGCGCGCAGCGGGTCGACCAGCGCGGCGGCCAGCGCGTCCGGGCCGGCGGCGGGCGCACCGTCGACGGCCACGCGCAGCCGCCCGGCGCTCGCGATGCCGGCGAGCCGCTCGGTCAGCTCGGTGACCAGCCGGTCCGGGGAGATGGGACGGATCCGCATCCGACCATCGTGCCTCGTGGCCCGGCGGCCCGACGGGCCGCGGGGCGGGGCCGGGCGGTCACCGCCCGGTCGCCGGCCGTCGCGCTCCCCCGCGAACGGGTCGCTCCGGGCGCGCGGTCAGCCGCTGCGGTCGATGGTGACGCGGGCGTCGTCGGCGAGCCGGTAGCCGACGCCGTAGACGGTGGTGACCAGCGGGACGTCGACGCCGACCTTGCCGCGCAGCCGACGGACGTGCACGTCGACGGTGCGCACGCCGGCGTGCTCGTAGCCCCACACCGCGTTGAGCAACTGCAACCGGGTGAACACCCGGCGGGGGTGGGCGACCAGGTGCAGCAGCAGGTCGAACTCCAGCCGGGTCAGCGGCAACGGCTCGCCGTCGCGCAGCACGGAGCGGGACGAGGCCAGGATGTGCAGGGCGGGGATCGTGGGGACGGCGACCGGGCGGGACGGCGACCGGCCGACCGGCACGTCGGGGCGGCGCTCGGCGGTGGTGGCCGTGATGGTGCCCTCGCCGCGTTCGAGCATCTCCCGGGCGGCCTCGAGCAGCCGACGGGCGGGTGGGGTCAGCGACTCCTCGCAGGCCAGCGGGATGTTCAGCGTCACCGTGAGCATCGGGGCGGCCGTGTTGGCGGGGCGGCGCTGGCCGCCGGGGGGCCGACCGGGAACAGCGGGCTGGGACGTATGCCATCCGGCGCGCGACGAGGCGGGGCTGACCGACATGGTCCTCCTTGGCTGGTCCGGGTATCTCCCCACGGCCCGGGACGCCGCTTCATCGATGCTTCCCGGCGCCCGTGCGAGGGTCAAGGGGCGGCTACGTTGCATGAATGTGACAATTGACGAACACATCGGAGCCGAACGCTCGCTCTGCGTACGAAGCCTGATGATTACAGCAGAGCCGCCGAGTTGACCCGATACGGGGGGTGCCTGTCCGGTTCACATTCGTGGAGGCCGGCGCGAACCGTCCGGGTCGACGCGGCTCACGTCGGTGCCGTGGGCAGCCGGGCACGCTCCCACGTGGAGGGGGCGCGGTGGGGCGGTCCCCGGATCGCGTGGAATCGGCGGCCGCGGCTGCGCGGACGTCACCCCCGGTCGACCGCCGCGGGTGGCGCGGCCTCAGTGGGCCGGGGACGGATGTTCGGGCGGACGGCCGGCTGCGTGGCGGGCGTCGGCCAGGGCCACCCCGAGCAGCACGGCCGCCGCCGTGACCGAGGCGGCGAGCGATGCGGCGTACGCGAGAGGCGCCGCCGCGACCGCCAGGACGGCGATGGCGACGACGCGGCGCATCGACAGCCGGTTGAACACGATCCGTTCCAGGCGGACGCGGCCGTAGAGGAACAGCGCCGGGCCGCCGAGGATCACGGCGAGCCAGGCCGGCTCGGGCCGGGCGCCGGGGTGTTTCAGCACGACCTCGAAGCCGACCGCGGTGGTGACGATGCCGACCACCATCACCACGTGGGCGATGCCGGTGTGCCGGCCGGCGACCAGCCGGTTCCCCGCAGTGGCGACCGCCTCGGCGAGGACCTGACCGGAGCGGTAGAAGTAGATCCGCCACAGCAGCACCGTCGACAGGTACGCCACCGTCAGCGCCGCCGAGGTCGCCACGGTCACCGTCTGGCCGGTGAAGGTGACGCCGACGACCAGCACGGTCTCCCCCAGCGCGATCATCAGTAGCTGCTGGTAGCGCTCGGGCAGGTGGTGGCCGCTGTCCATGGCCCACGGGCTGAGGGCGGGGCGGCTCATGCCGGGCATCGGCCAGCGCATCTGCGCCGCGACGACGTCGACGGTGACCGCCACCGCCCACAACCCAGCGCGTGCGTTGCCACTGACCAGCGCGCCGGCGATCCAGATCACCGCGGTGGCCGAGCACCACAGCACCGACCGGAGGTAGAGGTCGCGCAGGGCGTGTCCGCGTAGCGCGGGAATCAGGATGAGTGGCCGGGCGCAGTGCAGCAGCACGTACGGGACGACGAATGCCCACCCCCGTTCGGTGAAGGCCCCCGGCAGCGCCGACGACATCACCAGCAGGCCGAAGGCGCTGGCCAGCACGATCCACTGGATCTTGCGGCGGCGGGGGTCGAACCAGCTCGTGATGTGCGCGGTGGTGGTCCACAGCCAGATCAGCGGCATCGCGAGCACGAGCAGGTAGGCCAGCGAGCGCCACCGGACGACCGGCTCGGCGGCGGTGATGTCCTGGACGACCCGGCTGACCACGCCGGAGAGGGCGAACACCAGGATCAGGTCGACGAAGATCTCGAGGAAGTTGGCCTGCCGCACGGCCTCCCGACGCTGCAACAGGTCCTGCCCGCCGCCCGCTCGTAGCCCCATGACCTCATACTCGCCCGTGACGGCGCAGGTCAGCGGGAAGTCGGCTGTCTGCGGAGCGTCAGCCCCGCGGTCGGTGAGAATCGTCGTAGCCCTCGGCGGCGCGCGTGCCTCTGCTCGACCCTTCGTCCCGGCGCTTGTTACGTTCGGCTCATGATCGACAATGCTGCGGCGATCGAGTGGGTGATCGCGCACGGTGACGAGTCCGACGGGCACCGACTGGCGACGGTGCTGACCGGGGTGTGGCCGGCGCCGCTGCACGTGGCGGACGCGTTGTTCGCCGACCAGTGTCCCGAGGGCGGCTTCCCGGCCCCCTGGTCAGCCGGCGCCCCCTCCGTGGCGGCGACGTGCGACCGGCTCGCCCGGATCATCGAGTTGGACCTGCGGTACAGCTCACCGGTGGACCGTTGCGTCGACTGGCTCGCCGCGCTGGTCGCGCCGGACGGCACGGTGCGCTCCGCCGTGGACACCGGGCACCTGCCGTCGCAGGACCCGCTCTACCTGACCGCCAACGTCGGCTGGTGCCTGGCCGTCCTGGACCGGCCCGAGGCGGCCGGGCGGGCCGCCCGGGCGGTACGCGACGCCGTCGCAGCCTCAGGCGCCTGGCCGTCGTGCCTCACCACCACCTGGCTCGCCGCCGCCCTGCTGTGGGCGGTGGGGCTGCGCGAGGAGGCGGACCAGGGGCTGGACATCCTGGCGCGGCGGCTGCTCGACGCGCCGCCGGCCGACGTCGCCCACGCCGGATGCGCACTGCGGACGGCGTTGCTGCCCTCGGACCATCCCGTGTTTGCCGCCGTGGTCCGGCGGCTCACCGCCACCCAGCGCCCGGACGGCTCGTGGCCGGTCGACGGTCCTCCTGCCGAGCGGGTGGCGGTCGCCATCACCGCGATAGGCGCCGTCGCCGGCCTGGTGTGAACCGCGTCCGCCACCAGGCGTCGATCACCCCTGGACGCGGGCTAGGTCCCGCCGGCGACGCGGGCCAGCAGCGCCTCGGCGATGACGAGGTCCTGCCAGGACATGCCGGAGCCCTTGAAGAGGATCGGGCCGCCTGGTGTGGGCGCGTCGTGGAGCACGTCGCCGATGGTGAGGAGGCGTTCAGGGGCGAGGGCGCCGTCGGCGACGGCGCGGACGACGTCGCCGGACTCGCGGAGCGCGGTGGCCCGGTCCTCGACGATCACGGTGGCTCGGGCGCAGAACGCGGAGTCGACCTCGCGGGCGTCCGGCTCGTGGGAGCCGACCGCGACGACGACCGCGCGGTCGCCGAGGAGCGCGGAGTCGAAGAGCGGCTCGCGGGCGGTGGTGGCGCAGACCACCACGTCCGCGGCCTGCACGGCGGCGTCGACCTCGGGTGTGCCGGCCCGGAGCGGGCGGGCGCCTGCGTCCGCGAGCGGATCTGCGGCGACGGCGTTGCCCGGCGCGCGTGCTGGGGCCGGCGCTGCCAGGCCGGGCTTCGGGAGCGCGCCGGTGCGGGTGACGACCGTGACGGAGGCCGGGGTCACCAGCGCCGCGAGCGTGGCGACGTGCCCGGCGCTCTGGGGGCCGGCACCGAAGACGACCAGGTGTGGCGCCGGCGGCAGGAACTGCCGGACCGCCGCGAACGACACGGCCGGGGTGCGCAGCGTGGTCAGCGCCGTACCGTCGATGATCGCCGCGGGTCGCAGGGTGGTGGCGTCGAAGACGGCGTACAGGGCGTTGATCCGGGGCAGTCCGCGCGCGGGGTTGGCCGGTGCCACCGTGACGAGCTTGACGCCCGCGTGTGCGGCGGACTCGGCCGGCATGAGCAGCATGGACCCGTGTCTGAGTGGCACCGTGGTGCGGGGAACGCCGGTGGACGGGTCGAGACCGGCGCGCAGCGCGGCCTCTATGGCCGCGACCGCGTCCGCGGGCGGGAGCAGTGCGAAGACGTCGTCGGCGGAGAGGTACGGGATCACCGGAGCACGAGCCCGGGCGTCATCGGGTCGTGCAGCTCCACCGCGTCTCCGGTCCAGTCGACCATGATCGTTCTCCGCTGTTCGAGTCGTGACGTCAGCCACTATGATAGGTAGACCGACCTACCTAGCAACGGGGGCGTCATGAGTGGTGCCGCTTCTGCACCGATGACACGCAAGAGGGCTCGTGAGCGGCTGCTGGCTGCTGCGGCGCGCCTGTTCTACATCCACGGGGTGTCCGCGACCGGGATCGACACCATCACGGCCGAAGCGGGCGTGGCGAAGATGAGCCTGTACAACAACTTCTCCTCCAAGGCCGACCTGGTGCAGGCCTACCTCGATGCCCGGCACGGCGAGTGGCTGGAGCTGTACCGGCGGCGGCTGCAGCAGGCCCCCGACGCCCGCGGTGGCGTGCTGGCGGTGTTCGACGCCTATGCCGATCATGCCGCCCTCGCCTACGAGCACGGCTTCCGCGGATGCGGCCTGCTGAACGCCGCCGCCGAACTGCCCGCCGGCGACCAGGGCCGCGAGATCGTGCGCCGACACAAGGAACACGTCGAGGAGCTGCTGTCCGGGCATCTTGAACAGCTTCTGCCCGGGCGGCCCGAGCAGGCGCACGCGCTGGCGGAGCATCTGTCGTTCCTGCTGGAAGGCGCCATGGCGCGCGCCGGGCTGGAGGGCGAGGAGACGCGTCTTCAGCACGCGCGCGCCATGGCGGCGGATCTGTTGGACGGGCGGTGACGCACTCCGGCGGACACGCGACCCGTTCGACGCTCGCGGGATCACTGAGCGTGCTCGCGGCGTCGGTCCTGTGGGGCACCACAGGGACCGCCGCCACCTTCGCCCCAGCCGTAGGGCCCCTGGCCATCGGCGCCGCCGCGATGGGACTGGGCGGACTGCTGCAAGCCCTGGTGGCCGCCCCCCACATCACCCGCCACACCACACACCTGCGCGGGCAGAGCGGCATCGTGCTGCTCGGCGCGGTGGCGGTCGCGGTCTATCCCCTGGCGTTCTACACCTCGATGCGGCTGGCCGGAGTCACCGTGGGAACCGTGGTGTCGATCGGCTCGGCACCGCTGGCCGCCGCGGTGATCGAACGCGTCATCGACAGGCGTCGGCTGACGTACCGGTGGATGCTCGGCGCTGTTCTCGGCCTGACGGGCACGGTACTGCTGTGCCTGGCACAAGCCCTGAACGCGCACTCCGGCCCCACCAACGCCTCCGGAGGCGATGCGGTGCTCGGGGTGGGTTTGGGCCTCGTCGCCGGGCTGACCTACGCCCTCTACACCTGGACGGCACACCGCCTGATCCATCGGGGTGTGGCCAGTCGCGCGGCGATGGGGACGATCTTCGGGCTCGGCGGGGTGCTGCTGCTACCGGTGCTGCTCGCCACCGGGACGCCGCTCATCAGCTCCTGGTCCAACGCGGCGGTCGGCGTCTACATGGCGCTGGTGCCGATGTTCGCCGGCTACGCCCTGTTCGGCTGGGGCCTGAACCATGTCCCCGCCAGCACCGCGACCACCCTCTCGCTCGTCGAACCCGCGATCGCGGCCGTGCTGGCCGTGCTCGTCGTCGGTGAGCGCCTGCCCGCCCCCGGCTGGGCGGGCATCGCACTGATCACCGGCTGCCTCGTCGTCCTCACCCGAGCCGAGCCAACACGCCACGAACAGGCCGACCGGAGGGGTTCGCCGCGACCTGAAGCGCGGAGATCACCACCAGCCAGGGTGCGTTAGTGTCCGGCCCCTGAAGACCGAGGCGTTCGAGGTCCCCCGGCGTCATCGGCCCGCCACGGGCGCCATGGAGATGTTCCAGAAGTCGGCGTAGCGGCCGCCACGGCGCAGCAGCTCGTCGTGGCTGCCTTCCTCGACAACCCGGCCGTCGTCGAGGAAGGCGACGCGATCGGCGCGTTGGACGGTCCGCATGCGATGGGCGACCATGACCACCGTTCGGCCCGCCATCAGGCGCTCGATGCCCTGGTGGACGGCCGCCTCGTTGACCGGGTCGAGGGCAGAGGTCACCTCGTCCAGCAGGACGATGGGGGCGTTCTTCAGCAGGGCTCGGGCGATCGAGACGCGCTGGCGCTCGCCACCCGACAGCAGGGTGCCGCCCTCGCCGACGTTGGCCGCCCAGCCACCGGGCAGCCTCTCGATCACCTCGTCCAACCGGGCTGCGGCCGCTGCGGCGCGTACCTCTGCCTCGTCGGCGTCGGGACGGCCGAGGCGCACGTTCTCCTCGATGGTGCCGTCGAAGAGGTAGACGTCCTGGAAGACGATGGCGATCTGCGCGGCCAGCACGTCGGTGTCGACGTGGCGGACGTCCACGCCTCCGACGCGTACCGCGCCCTCGTGCACGTCGTAGAAGCGCGCGAGCAACTGCAGCAACGTGCTCTTGCCCGCCCCCGACGGTCCGACGACGGCGAGCCGCTGTCCCTCGGGCACGGACAGCGACACGATGTCGATCACCGTGCGGTCGCCGTGCCTGAAGGTGACGGACTCGAACGCCAGGTCATGGCGCACCGGCCGGATCGGCTCGGCCGGTTCCGGCAGCGGTTCGGTGCGCAGCACCGTGTCGAGTCTGGCCAGCTCGGACCGCGCACCGCGGAGCTTGCCGCCGATGTCCGACAGCGACAGCAGCGGATCCGCGCAGCGGGCCGCCAGCACCAGGATCGTCAGGACCTCCGCCGTCCCGATGTCCCCGCCGAGCGCGAGGTAGGTTCCCAGCACTCGGCGTCCCTCGGTGGTGGTGGGGCGGGCCGCTCCCCCACCGGGGCAAGGTCCGAGGCGTTCATCGTTCTCCCGTCTTCATCGATCTCTCCTCACGACCAGGCCGGCGGTCGCGCCGATGGCCGTGTCCCGGGGTCGGCCAGCCGGTTGTGTCGATCGCCCGGGCCAGGTGGTCCATGGCGGCGATGACGTGGAACAGAGACCGGCCGGCCGGAGGCGATCACCCGGTGAGGGCCCCGCGGAGGAACTCGGTGATCTCCGCTCGTGCGGCCTTGGCCTGAGGCACCACGCCCGGCATGCTGAGGAACGCGTGCGTGGCTCCGGGGTACTCGGTGAGCCGTGCGGGGGTCCCGGCCGCCCGCAGTCGTTCGGCGTAAAGGCGGCCGTGATCGGCCACCGGGTCCAGGGTCGGCACCACGACGAGCGCGGGGGCCAGCCCATTGAGGTCGTCGGCATGCAGCGGCGACACCGCGCGAGGATCCGTTCCCGGCGGCACGGCGAGCCGCTGGAACAGCCGCATCTGCGGCATGGTGAGGGTCGGGCTGTCGGCGTGTTCGTGCATCGAGGCGTGCTCGAACCCCGCCGCGGTGAGGTCGACGGCCGGGTTGACCAGCACCTGTGCCCGCAGGAACGGGCCGGACTTCTTGGCCTGGATCGCGGCCAGGGCGGTGACCATCGAGCCGGTGCTCTCGCCGAAGACGGCGATCCGGGCCGGGTCGATGCCCCACTGCGTGGCGCGCTGTACGACGTGCAGAAGCACGTCCCAGCCGTCGTCGACGGCCGCCTGCAGCGGAGTCTGCGGATCGAGGAGGCGATGCTCGACCGACACGACGAGCGCGGGTAGCCGCGCGGCGAGGTGGCTGTTCACCCAGTCGCTCTGCACCGCCGTGCCCACGAATCCGCCTCCGTGGACGTGGAGCACGAGTGGCAGACCGGCCCGGGCGGCGCCTTCGCCCTCGCGCCCGGGCGACGGCCGGTACGTCCGGACGCGGAGCCTGCGGCCGGGAAGTGCGACCTCCTGCCACTGGATCGTGGCGCCGCCGTCCGGGAACCCGGTGATCAGCCGCGCCAGAGGGGACGACCGCTTACGGTTCACCGTCTCGCGGAGCACCACCAGTTCCTCGGCCGTCATCGCCGACCAGTCCGGCTCCTTGCCCAGGGCCTGCATCAGCCGGATGCCCAGCGGCGCCCGCTCCGCGGTGACCTCGCTCATGGTTCTCCTCGACACTTTGTGGTTTCGCTACTTGGAGTATCGATACCTAAGGTAGCGTAATCGGTTACCGTGTCAAACATGACCCCTGGGACCACATCCGCCAGGCCGCCCGGCCGCCCGCGCACCGGCGTCAACCCCGCCGTCTTCGCCGCGACGCTGAGCACCATCCACGAGCTGGGCTACGCGCGCGCCACCGTCGATCGCATCGCCGCCACGGCCGGCGTCGCGAAGACGACGATCTACCGTCGCTGGCCGTCCAAGGGCGCGCTGGTCGTGGACTGCCTCCTCGACGCGTTCGGCCCGGTGCCGGTGGCGAGCGGCAGTCGAGCTCAGCTCGTTTCCTCGGCCATCCACTGGATCGCGGCGAAGATCGGCGAGCCCGGGGTGGGCGACGCGTTCGCCGGCGTGTTCAGTGACGCCGTCAGCGATCCGACCCTGCGCGAGATCCTGGCCACGCGGTTGCAGGAGCCGTACCGGCTCGCGCTCCAGGACGCCCTCGGCGAGCCGGAGAATCGGGTCCTGCTCCTCATCGACGTCGTCGTCGGGACCCTGCTCCACCGGATGGGCATGACCGGCGAGCCGATGACCGACGCTGACGTCGCGGCACTGGTCGAGATGGTCCTGCCGTACTTTGCCGACGACGACGGTCGGCCCAGACGTGCCGTCGACTGACGGCGGCGCCGGAAAGGAGACGCCGTCAGTCGACCGCGCTTGTGGACCGAGCAGGCGTAGGCCGCGCCCGACCGGCTGACGGGCGACGAGGCCGCGAGGCGCTGTCGCTCACTCGCCCACCTCTCGCGTGGGGGCACGAACGAGGCGCTCACGGATTCGAAACACGGGGTGGCGAGGCGCGATCCGGCGGAACTCCGGCAAGGGGGCTGCCGGCCCCAGCCCCAGGTGCGCCCGTGCGCCGGGCGCGGCGGCGAGGTAGCGGCGCAGGATCTCGGCGCGATGCTCGGACGGGATCTCCTCGAGCAGGATCGGGGTCTCGCGACCTCGACGGCGGAGCGCGGCCCCACCGCCCGCCGCCCGGATGTTCCGCACCCAGTTCGCATCCGGCCCGAGCATCGACACGAGGTACTCGGCACCGCGGTAGGCCGTGACAGCGACCGGAACCGAGGTGACGGTGCCGCTGCGACGCCCCCGCACCTTCAACACGGCGACGTGGCGCGGCGACAGCCGCCGCGCCCCGTACACCAGGACGTCGAGCCGGTTCATGAGCCGCATGAGCCCGTTCGGCCGTCCTCCCCGATACATCGCGCGCTTGAGTGCCGCGAGCGCGCGTACGACAGCTCGCCCGATGCTCAGCGCCCGCACGGGGCGTGCGGTCATTCCGCCCTTCTCCACAGCACGACCGCAGCGAGGCCGGGAACGCACGGGAGGACCTGCAGCCAGCCCAGCATCGGCGCCAGTCCGACATCACCCGAGGTGTCCTTGATGGTCAGTCCGGCGATCGCGGTGCAGATCGCGATCGTGAGCAGCCCGGTCGCCAGCCAGGGGGTCCAGCGCACACCGGCGCGGGCCACCCAGATCGTGCCGAGCCAGCCGAGGAGTCCCAGCACCCCGACGGTGGCCAAGATCGCCAGATAGGTGGTGACGGCGGTGTCGATCGCGCCGGGCTCGTAGTCCGGATAGCTCGCCCTGATGTGGTCTGCCAGGACCGTCGTGGTGGATCGGTCGACGAACGGAACGAGGGCGACGACCGCGGTGAGCCCCGCTCCGATGTACATCATCGCCAGCGAGGTCCGGTTGCGCGATCTCTGCTTCAGCGTCGTCATGGCAAGAGTCCTTCCAGGTGCGTGGGTCGATGACAGCCGGGACGCGTCGGAGCCCGCGAGGGGGCGAGCCCGAGGGTCGAGGTCGTCGCCTCGTCGATACCCGTTTCAGAAAGTCACTGTCTCTTGAGAGTGACTCTAAATGCCAATCCGCCAGACAGTCAATGTCTTCTGACAGTCACATGCTTCTGAGACCGGCTCCTGCTACCCTCGTCGCATGAGCGGGCTTCGCGAGCGCCGGCGGATCAGGGCCGTGCGCACCATCCAGGAGCGCGCCCTCGATCTGTTCGACGAGCGAGGGTTCGCCGCGGTCACGATCGAGGAGGTCGCTGCCGCTGCCGAGGTGTCGCCGTCGTCGGTGTACCGCTACTTCGGCACGAAGGAAGGGATCATCGTCGCCGACGAGTTCGACAGGATGAGCCCGGAGGACTTCCTGGACTCCGGCGATCCCATCGGCAGCCTGCTCCGAGCCGTCCGCGCCTACGAATCCGCACCGGAGGGCACATCCGGTGCCGAGGAGGTAGGCGAAGGCCCGCAGGCCAAGAAGAGTCCGTGGCGCAGAGTCCGCTACTTCTTCGCCGAGCCATCGGTCCGCGTGGCCGTCTGCGCCAATCTCGACCGCACGAGCCAGCGGATCGCACCGCTGATCGCGGCGACCGGCGAGATGACCGAGACGCAGGCTCGCGTGGTCACGAACGCCCTCGTCTTCGGCTACTTCGCCGCACTCGAGCAGTGGTACCTCGACGGCGGCAACCGCCCCATCGCCGACTACGTGGAGGAGGGCATGCGTCCGCTACGCAGCATCTGGCCGTCCTCTGACCGGGGACGCTCCTCCGCATAATTGTCAGGGTCACTGCCATGGCCACGCAGCAGAGGGCAGGGACGGCGAGTCCGGGAACACGCCCGCCGTCCAGCGGCGGGCGCCGGACCGAGGCCGTTTGCTCACTGCCGACCCGGGAAGACGACGAGCGAAGTGGCGCGTGGAGCCGCCCGCGCCACCGCAGCACGGGGAGGCCGACATGGGTGACCGGGAACGGCTGCACGAACTCCGCCAGCAGGCCCACAACGCGGGCATCGAGGGTAACTCCAAGATGACCGAGGAGCAGCTGCGCGAGGCACTGCGGAGGGTCGACAAGGGCGAACGGCCGCAGATGGCCAAACAGCACGCCAAGCGGTGACAGACGCGAGCGGTGCCGGCACCCGTTGAAGGACGGGGCCGGCACCGCTCGGCGATTCTCGACCGATTCGTAGCCAGCAGATCCCGGCAGGCCCGCTCGCACGCCCGGCAGCCGTGACCGCTACCGACCGTCTTGGGCGCCCCCTACTGGCACGCAGTTGGCGCGGCGGCATGGTAGGCGCCTGACTGTCCGGCGTCCGGCTTGCCGCCCCCGGCCTCTCGGGTCGGCGCGGCCTGGCGCACCGCCGGCTTCACGCGCCCGGGCCCAGTAATGGCAAGCCGCGAAGCGGCGCGGCGGCGGTCGGCCCGCCCTCGACGGAGGTCCAGGGCCCTGCGATCGCCACGGCCTTGCGATCGGTCGTGGTGGCTCCTCGAGTTCGACGTGTCACAGCCAGCCCCACCCGTGCCCAACGGCCCCTGCCGTCCATCTCCCCCACCAGCCGGACAACCCAGAATCGGCCGCGAAGGCGGGTTGCCGCTCTCGGGTGACCAGTGTCGTCTCAGCTCAGATGTCCGGGAAACCGGGGGCAGCTCCGTTGCGTGAGCGACGCCGCGTTCCTGCGCGCCGCCCTGCGGGGGCACCCGTCATGACCACCCACTGAACGGCAACCACGGTCAGTCGATCACGCCTGGGGCCGACTTTCCCTTAACTCATCGGAAAGTTTCGCTACATCGATGGAAAGTGATAACGTCACCCATCGATCTTTTGCCTGTGAGAGCGGATCGACCGGTCCAGGGGAGAAAGTTGCACGGCTCCCTCGCCGCACGGGAGCCGCACCACCAGGAGGAACCATGACCGCACCGAGCCGACGGCGGCGTCGAGCCGCGCTCGCGGCCGCAGCTGCCGCTGTGGCGACCCTGCTCGCCGCAGCCCCCGTCACGCCCGCCACAGCCGCACCCGCCACCGCCGATGTGCCACCGCAGGAGCCCGGCGTCACCCTGCGCTCGTACGACATGGGCGTCCCACTGTCGACGCTGTGCACCCTCAAACCCGCACAGACGCCGAACGTCGACAAGCTCATGCCGCAGATCAACTGGACCACCACGGACGAGTTCGGCCTGTCCGACCGATTCATCAGTCACGTCATCGCCAACCTCGCCGTGCCCACCGACGGCGAATACACGTTCCGCCTCACCAGCGACGACGGGTCACGCCTGACGGTGGACGACCAGCTCGTCGTCGACCACGACGGCCTGCACGGGGAGACCTCCCGCGAGGGATCGATCACCCTGGGCGCCGGCCTGCACCCGTTGTTCGTCGAGTTCTTCGAGAACGGCGGAGGCCAGGTGTTGCGGCTCGAGTGGCGGCGTCCCGGTGCCGCCGGCTTCGAACTCGTGCCGACCTCCGCGCTGAGCACCGACGCAGGCGTCGTGCGCGTCACCGCCCCCGGCTGGAAGTACTGCGAGGGCGCAACCGACTCGGCCGGCGACGGCCTGCCCCTCGACCGGGTGCACCCCGGGTACACCCTCACCGACCTGCGTCCCGAGGGCTTCCAGCCACAGGTCACCGGCATGGACTTCCTCCCCGACGGCGACCTGGTCATCTCCACCTGGGGCGGCACCGACAACGCGACCGGCGAGGTCTACGTGGTCGAGGGCGTCACCGGGAGCGGTCCCGGGCAGGTGTCCTACCGCAAGTTCGCGGAGGGGCTGCGCGAGCCCCAGGGGGTGGCGGTGGTCGACGGGACCGTCTACGTCAGCCAGAAGCACGAGCTGACGGCCCTGCGCGACACCGACGGCGACGGCGTCGCGGATGACCACCGGACGATCGCGACCTGGCCGTGGGGCCAGAACTTCCACGAGTTCGCATTCGGCCTGCTCTACCGGGACGGACACTTCCATCTCAACCTGTCGGTAGCCATCAACTATGGTGGCGCCACCACGGTGCCCCAGCCCGCGCCGAACCGCGGCACCTCGATCAAGGTGAACGCCGCGACGGGCGAGATCACGTACGTCGCCGGCGGGCTGCGCACCCCCAACGGGATCGGTTGGGGTCCACGCGGCGAGGTCTTCGTCACGGACAACCAGGGGGGCTGGCTGCCGGCGTCCAAGCTGGTCGAGATCCAGCAGGGAGCGTTCTACAACCACTACACGACGCCCGCGGGTCGGTTCGACGACAAGCCGGTCACGCGCCCCATCGTCTGGCTTCCGCAGAACGAGATCGGTAACTCACCGTCCACGCCGGTGCTGCTGAAGCAGGGTCCGTACGCGGGGCAACTGGTCGTCGGCGACGTGACCTACGGCGGCCTGCAGCGCGTGTTCCTCGAAGAGATCGAGGGGCAGTACCAGGGCGCGGTGTTCCGGCACACGCAGGGCCTGGAGTCCGGCATCAACGAGGTGACCCTCGGCCCCGACGGCGCGCTCTACGTGGGTGGCCTGGGCGCCGGCGGCAACTGGGGCCAGGAGGGCAAGCTGACGTACGGCCTGCAGAAGCTCACGCCCAACGGCGCCTCGGTCTTCGAGGTCAAGCGGATGCGCGCGTCGCGTGTCGGGTTCGAGCTGGAGTACACCGAGCCGCTGTCGGCCGAGACCGCGCAGAAGCTCGCCGACGCCTACCAGGTGACGCAGTGGCGCTACGGCGCGACGAGCCAGTACGGCGGGCCCAAGCTCGAGCTGGAGACGCTCAAGGTGACCAAGGCCGAGCTGTCGGCCGACGGTCGCACCGTCAAGCTCCAGATCCCGGGCCTGAAGGAGAACCGCGTGGTGCACGTGCGCTCCCCTCGCCCGTTCTCCTCCACCGACGGCGAGGAGCTGTGGAACACTGAGGCCTGGTACACGCTCAACGAGATCCCGGGCCGGGTGGTGCAGCCGCAGACCTTCTTCGAGGCCGAGGAGGGCCGCACGGTCGGCGTCGGCATGGCGACCGACCACGCCGCCTACTCCGGCGCCGGCTTCGCCGCCGGGTTCACCCAGAACGGCTCGTCGACCAGCATCTCCGTCGACGTGCGCGAGAGCGGGACGTACGACCTGGCGATGCGCTACAGCAACGGCCCGAACCCCTACTCGGGTGAGAAGCAACTGAGCCTGTACGTCAACGGCGAACGGGTGAAGCAGACGGTCTTCCCCTCCACGGTGACCTGGAAGGAGTGGGGCACCGTCACCACCACCGTGCGCCTGGACGAGGGCCGCAACCTGGTCGAGTACCGCAAGGAGGCCGCGGACTCCGGACACGTGAACCTCGACGTGCTCGCCGTCCGGCCGCACGGCGAGCGCATCACGCTGTTCAACGGCGGTGAGCTCACCGAGTGGCAACACAGCGACGGGCGCGAACCATCCTGGACCGTCGCCGACGGCGCCATGACCGTGCGCAACGGGGATCTGCGCACCGTGCAGGCCTTCGGTGACTTCCGCCTGCACGTCGAGTTCAACCTGCCGCTGTACCCGCCGGACGTGACCGGCCAGGCACGCGCCAACAGCGGCGTGTACCTGCAGGACCGCTACGAGATCCAGGTGCTGGACTCGTTCGGCATCGACCCGCCGAAGGTCAACGACGCCGCGGCCATCTACCAGCAGAAGGCCCCCGACGTGAACGCGGCGCTGCCGCCCCAGACCTGGCAGACGTACGACATCGTCTACCGGCAGGCCCGCTACGACGCGGCCGGCAACAAGGTCGAGAACGCGCGCGTCACCGTCGTGTGGAACGGCGTCACGGTGCACGACGACGTCGAGATCCTCGGCCCGACCGGCGGCAGCCGGCCCGAGGGCCCGGCGACGGGCGCCATCCGGTTGCAGGACCACGGCAACCCGGTCCAATACCGCAACATCTGGATCGAGCCGCTCGACCTGTAGTTTCCCGCGACCAGAACGCGGACGGCCGGGACCGGTTCGCCGGCCCGGCCGTCCGCACGGCGGCCGCAGCAGCCACCCCGACGGCTCGGGTCGCCATGCGTGTCGAGTGGCAGCGGCCGGCCGGTCCGACGGTCCCGCGCCGTCGGACCGGCCCGCCACGCTCGATCACGCCGTCACTTGGACACGTGCGCCACCCCGGGCCGTCCGCTCTGCACGTGGACGCTGGCCCGCGTCGACACCGGCGCGCCCGGAGCGTTGACGAACGGCACCACCCGGTAGTCGGTGCGCATCTCGTCGCGGCCCAGGTGGCACACCTGGTAACCGCGCTGGGAGTTGTGGAACTTCATGTGCGGGTTCTCGGCCAGCCAGGTCACCCCGAGGCTGTCGTGGTCGGTCCCGTTGCCGCCGGAGCTGATCGACGTGCCGAGGAACTCCGTGCCGATCGTCCGCGATCCCGGGTCGGAGAAGTCCAGCTTCAGATCGGCGGCCACGCTGCGGTGGGCGTCACCGGTGACGATGAGGAAGTTCTCGACGTTCCGCTCCGCCACGCCGTCGAAGAGCCGCTGGCGCGCGGCGGCGTACCCGTCCCAGGTGTCCATGCCGTACCGCTCGCCCGGGCCGGCGGTGTGGTCGGCCTCCATGGCGAAGATCTGGTTGCCGAGCACGTTCCACCGTGCGGTTGACGCGGCGAGCCCGGCCAGCAGCCATGCCTCCTGCTCGGCGCCGAGCATCTGCCGCTTCGGGTCCCAACGCAGCGACGCGTCGGTGAGCTGCCGGTCGCGGAACCGACGGGTGTCGAGCACGTCGAGCTGCAGGAGGTCGCCGAACTGCAGCCGCCGGTAGACCTGCATCTCCGGGCCCTGCGGCATCGACGACGCCCGCAGGGGCAGGTTCTCGTAGTACGCCTGGTACGCGGCGGCCCGGCGGAGCCGGAACACGGCCGGGTCCTGGTCCGGCTCGGTGTCCGGCTGGGAGTGGTCACCGGCCCAGTTGTTCTCCACGTCGTGGTCGTCCGGAGCCACCACCCAGGGCGCGACGGCGTGCGCGGCCTGCAACGACGGGTCGAGCTTGTACTGGGCGTACCGGATCCGGTAGTCGGTCAGGGAGAACGTCTCGACGGCCGGGTAGTGGGCGCGGCCGATCGAGCCGGCGCCGCCGCCCTCGTAGATGTAGTCGCCCAGGTGGACGACGAGGTCCAGGTTCTCGCGGGCCATGTGCTCGAACGCGGTGAAGTAGCCGTCGGTGTAGGCCTGGCAGCTCGCGAAGGCGAAGCTCAGCGACTGGAGCGCGGTCCCGGCGCGCGGTGCCGTGCGGGTACGGCCCACCGGGCTGACCTGGTCGGCGATCCGGAACCGGTACCAGTACACGCGGTCCGGCCGCAGGCCGTGCACCTCGGCGTGCACCGAGTATCCCCAGTCGGCCGTGGCGCGCTCGACGCCGCGACGCATCACCCGGCGGAAGTTCTCGTCCTCCGCCATCTCCCAGCGCACCAGGACGGGGCGGTCGGGCATGCCGCCGAGCCCGTCGAGGGCGAGCGGGTCCGGCGCCAGGCGGGTCCAGAGCACCACACCGTCGGACGTCGGGTCGCCGGACGCCACACCGAGTGTGAACACGTAGCCCGGCAGGGTGACCCGGCTGTCCGAGGCGGTGGAGGTCGCCGAGGCGGGCTCGGCGGCGAGGACCGCCGCACCCGCGGCGATGCCGCCCAGGGCGAGGAAGCGACGGCGGGGTAGCACGAATGGGGACTGTGACATGAGGCGTTGCCTTCCGGGCAGGTCGGGCACTGTTCCTCGACATCCCAACGGCCCGGCCTGACGCTGCCCGGAACGGGCGGTGAACAGAACGTGTTCTGATGTGGGGATTTCTGGGGGTGTGAACGTGCCCTCCATGACCCACACATCGATGAGGTTGCATCTTGCAAACCAATCGATGCATGACGATACTGACGGCGGGGTGCGCCAGAAGGCGGCATCGTCCGACCCGGCGATGCGTCCAACGGCGACTCACCGGGGCCACCACCCACCTGGCCCATCACTCCCTAGGAGGAGACAGTGAGGATCAAGCGGAATCTCTCCCGCAGTCCCGTCGCCCGATCCGCCCAACTGCTGGCCGTAGCCGTCGGCATGCTCGCCACCGCCGCCTTCACGCAGCCGACCGCCGCGTCGGCATCCCCTCAGGACTACACCGCCCGCCAGCTCGCCGAGGTGAGCGACGCGGTGGACCGGTCGGGCGTCGAGGGCATCGCCTGGCACGTGGACGGGGCGTCCGGCCGGGTCGTCGTGACCGCCGACAGCACCGTCACCAGCGCCGAGATCGCGAAGATCAGGCAGAGCGCGGGCGACAGGGCCGGCGCGGTCCGGGTCGAACGCGCCTCCGGAGTTTTCAAGCCGCTGCTGGGCGCCGGTGACGCCATCTACGGCGGCGGCTACCGCTGCTCGCTCGGCTTCAACGTCGTCAGCGGCAGCACCTACTACTTCCTGACCGCCGGGCACTGCGGGAACGTGGCGAACACCTGGTACACCAACTCCAGCCAGAGCACGCTGATCGGGGCGACCGTCGGCTCCAGCTACCCCGGCAACGACTACGCGCTGGTCCGCTACGACAACGCCTCGCTGAGCCACTCGGGCGGGTTCACGGTCGCGGACGCGTACGTCGGAGAGTCGGTCAAGCGGAGCGGGTCGACCACGGGCACCCACAGCGGAACGGTCACCGCGCTCAACGTCTCGGTCCGCTACGTCGGCTCGGGCGGCGGCAGGGTCAGCGGCATGATCCAGACCAACGTGTGCGCCGAGCCGGGCGACTCCGGTGGCGCGCTCTACGACGGCTCCAAGGCGCTCGGCATCACCTCCGGCGGCAGTGGTGACTGCCGGTCCGGTGGCACCACCTTCTACCAGCCGGTACGCGAGGCGGTCAACGCCTACCGCGTCACCGTCTACTGATCCGCCAGCGAAGCGAACCGGAGGGCTCCCGGCCGTGGCCGGGAGCCCTCCTGCCGTCACCGGCCCCTCGGCGCGCGGACGAGTGGCCGGAACTCGACCCGACGGGTGACTCGGGCGCGCCACGACCGCGAGGGTTAGGGCGTGACAGCGCTGAGCGTCTGCGGTCCCATCCGGAACTCGGGATCGATCTGCGTGGTGAGGTCGACGCCGGCGCGGTCGTTGGCCCATGCGGCGGCGTTGCGCCGGTGGAACTCGTGCGCCCACCGGGTGAAGGCCGCCCAATCCTGGACGGTGCCGTCGACGGTGCCGGTCAACTGTTCCAGCACTGCCCGGTTGACCGCTTCCAGCTCGTCGAGCGGGCCGACCGTGCCGCGTTCGGCTCGTCGTACGTAGGCCGAGCGGCTCACCCAGGTCAGCAGGTCCTCGCCGACGTGCTCGCGGAGGAACTCCACGTCCGTCGCGTCCTCGACCTTGTTGCCGATCACGGACAGGGCCACGCCGTAGTCGCGGGCGTAGCCGACGTACTGGCGGTAGACGCCGACGCTGCGCACGGTCGGCTCGCAGACCAGGAAGGTGCGGTCGAAGCGGGTGAACAGGCCCGAGGCGAACGAGTCGGCGCCGGCGGTCATGTCCACCACCACGTACTCCCCGGGACCGTCGAGCATGTGGTTGAGGAGCAGCTCGACGGCGCCGACCTTGGAGTGGTAGCAGGCAACGCCGAGGTCCTCCGCGGTGAACTCCCCTGTCACCGCCATTCGCACTCCACCGACCGTCCGGACACACGCCGTGTAGACCGGGTTGTCCTCCACCACCCGCAACAGGCGCGAGCCAGTCCCCGGCGGGGTGGTCTTCACCATCTCAGCGGCGGAGCCGATGCGGGGGTTGCCGCCGCGCAGGTACTCCTTGATCGCGGGCAGGTGTTCGCCCAGCGGCGTCATGGGCGGGGCGGCGTGCGCCGGCCCGCCGAGGGCGACCGCGAGGTGCTGGTTGATGTCGGCGTCGACAGCGAGTACGGCCCGCCCCCGCTCAGCGAGGTGACGGGCGAACAGCGCGGCCAGCGTGGTCTTGCCGCTGCCGCCCTTTCCGACGAACGCGACCTTCATCGCCGCCACCCCACCCCAACGCTAACGGCAATCGTTTCCACGAGCCGTACTGTAGTGGACGCTGCCGCCGCCCGGCGGCAACTCGCCGTCACCCGGGCGCCCGGCGTGGCGCTGCCCGGCCGCCATGCCGGAGCAGCGCCGCGAGGCGTCGCGCATCATCCTCCGGGTGGCGGGTGCTCGCACCGCGCTGCGGCGTCAGGCAGGTCGAGGACCTCGGTGGCCATGCGGCGAATGGTGTCCACCGTGCGGTCACGTCCGCCAGCCGCCTCGACCATGAGCAGCAGGTGCCGTACGCCGGGCAGGCCGGCAGCGCGGTCGATCGCGTCCCGGCAGCGGTGCGGCGAACCGACGGGGTGGATGTCGATCAGGTGGTCGACGTAGGCGACCAGGTCCCGTCGGTTGGCGGGGGCATCGTCGAGTCGGACGTACTCGAGGGTGCCCGCCAGCAGCGGCGGGAGCCCGGCGCGTACGGCCTGCGCCGCCTGCTCGTCGCCATCCGCGACGTATGCCAGGTGCGCGCTGGCGTGGCCGACGCGTCGCCCGTCGTGGCCGTGTGCGGCAGCCACCTCTGCGTAGCGGTCGAGCATGCTCGCCTTCTCGGTCAGGTCGGCGTGCAGGCCGAGCAGCAGCGGCAGGCCGTACCGCGCGGCGAGGTCCACCGTCCGCGGCGAGGTCGCCGCGACCCACACCGGTATGCGACGTCGAGGCTGCGGCACCACCGGCACCGGCCGGAAGGGGAAGCGACGATTGCCGGCCACCACCGGCGCGCCGGACAGCCACCGCGCCAGGAGGTCCAGCGCGTCGCCGAAGCCGTCGTGGTAGCGGTCCAGACCGGTGCCGAACACTTCGAGGTCCACCCACGGGCCGCCGCGGCCGACGCCGAGGCGGAACCGGCCGCCGGACAGCTCGTCGAGCAGCACCGCCTCCTCGCCGAGCGCGACGGGGTGCCGGTTGGACAGGATGCACGCGGCGGTGCCGACCTCGATGGTCCGGGTGGCCCCGAGCAGGTGGGCGGCGAAGGTGATCGCCGAGGGGCAGACACCGTAGGAGATGAAGTGGTGCTCGGCGATCCAGGCCCCGGCGTACCCGGCGGCCTCCGCGGCGCGGCCGTAGTGGAGGGCGTCGGCGAGGGCCTGGGCGTGGGTGCCGCCGCGACGGTGCCCGGCGAGCAGGAACAGGTGCGCCCGGGCGCCCCGTCCCGCCCGCCGGGCGGCGGTCGGGTCAGCAGTCACGCAGTTCGGGAGACTGGTTGAGCAGTTGGCCGCGCAGGGACACGAACCGGCGGTAGGTGTCGGAGTCGACGGCAGACAGCCGGAATGCCGCGACCCGGTGACAGTTCTGGAAGGCCAGCTTGACGCCGAAGTGGCGTTCGAGGCTGGACCTGATGGCGTCGCTGGCCAGGGCGCGCAGCAGTTGGCCGCGCTCCGTCTCGGTCGGCGGCGGGACGACGTTGTCGGCGAACTCGGCGTCGGACGACTCCAGGTCCGCGACCACGCGGCTGACGGTCTGCCAGGCGTACGGCAGCGAGTCGCGCACGCAGGCGACGAACGCCTCGTCGTCGACGGGCCCGGACTCGGCGGCCTGCAGCAGGCTCGGCGGCACGGTGAGAGACATGCTCCTCCTCACGCACGTTAACGATCACGGTTGTCGTTAGCGTTACGCCCCGAGCACACCACGCCACGGTCCGCGACGTCAATGCTTCGCGTTCGGCCGACGCGCCACCACAGTCGACAGCCGCGCCCGGGAGCCGCGGCCGAGGTGGCCCGACCCCCACACCCGACATGCTTATGACAACCGTTATCGTTACCGGGTTCGCTCCTCGACGGAAAGTGCATGGTTGTGACACGACTGCGTCTGGCTCTGGCCTCCCTCCTCGCCGCGGGCGCCGCGCTGGCCGGCTGCGCGGGCTCTCCCGCCCCGCCGCAGACCGCCGCTGCTCCCGCGCCACCCGCACCGCCCGTGGAACCGGTGACGCACAGCCTGACCGTGACCGACGTGCGGGGGCAGACGGTGAGCCTCAGGTCGAAGCCGGAGCGGATCGTGTGCCTCACCGGGCTGTGCGACGACGCGCTGGTGGAGCTGGGCCTGACGCCGACGGCGACCACCACCCCGAAGCTCCTCACCCGCCCCGACTACCTCGGCGAGCAGGGCAGGGTGGTGCCGACCCTGCCGGGCACCTTCGGCAACGAGGACGTGGCGGCGATCGCCGCGGCCAAGCCGGATCTGGTCATGGGTCTCGCCGGTGTGCACGACCAGCTTCGGCCGGCGGTCGAGAAGTTCGCGCCGCTGTGGCTGATCGAGGTGAGGACGTACGAGGATTCGGTGCGCTACCTGCGCGACGTCGCGACGCTGACCGACCGCGGCGCCCAGCAGGCGGCCGCCGAGCAGACGTTCCGGGACCGGCTCGCCGCCGCCCGGGCCAGCGCGACCGAGCGCGGGCTGAGGAAGACGACCGCCCTGGCGATGTACGGCGGAACGTCCATCGGCGTCAACACCTCCGACGACCTCCTCGGCCACCTGCTGTCGCAGGTGTTCGACTACCCCTGGCCGAACAAGGGCGGCGGTTTCGACACCGCGCAGGCGTACAGCGTGGAAGAGGTGCTGGCCCGCGACCCGGACATCGTGTTCATCCAGTCGTTCACGTTCGGCCCCGACGCGAAGACCGTGTCCGCCCAGTACGCGGACAACCCGGTGTGGAAGCGGATCACGGCGGTGCGTGAGGGGAGGGCGTACGAGGTGTCGGCGGAGTTGTGGGCCTCGGGCCGGGGAACCCGGGCGCTGGGGCTGATCCTGGACGAGGCGGTCGCCAGGGCCACCGCATGACCGCGCTGGCCACCGCTGCGGTCCGGCCGATGCTGCGCCGGCCGGCGGCGTTGACGCTGCTGGCGGCCCTGGCCGGCGTGGTCGGACTGACCCTCGGCGTGGGCCTGCCCACCGAGGCGGACGTGGCTCGGGTGGTGCTGTGGGAGCTGCGCGTGCCCCGGCTGCTGCTCGCGGTTGCCGGTGGCGCGGCGGTCGGGTCGGCGGGACTGCTGATGCAGGCGGCGCTGCGTAATCCGCTGGCCGTGCCCGAGCTGTTGGGTGTGTCCACCGGCGGAGCGCTGGCCGCAGCGGTGATGGTGGTCTGGGCGCTGCCGGTCCCGGGGGCGCTCCAGCCGGCGGTGGCGCTGGTCGGAGCGTTGTGCGGCGGCGCGATCTGTCTGGCCGCCGCCGGCGCCGGCCGAGGTCCCGGGGCGGTGCTGCTGATCGGCGCGGCGGTCTCCACCGCGTTGCAGGCGGTGCTGCTGGCCGTGCTGGCTGCCGCCGACCGGCTGCAGTACGACACGCTGTTCCGGTATCTGGTGGGCAGCCTCACGGGAGTGACGTGGGACCACGCCAGGCTCACCCTGCCCTGGCTGCTGGCCTGCGTGCCGCTGGCCGTGCTGGCGTTGCCCGCGCTGGGGGCGCTCCGGCTCGGTGACGAGGCCGCGGCCGCCGTCGGACTGCGGGTGGGACGTGCCCGGGTGGCCGTGCTGGGCCTCGCCGCCGTCCTGGTGGCCGTGGTGGTGGGGCCGTGCGGGCCGATCGCCTGGATCGGCTTCGTCGCGCCGCACGCCGCCCGGTGGCTTCGCCCGGCTGCGGACGCGCGGCTCCTGCTGCCGTGGGCGGCGGCGTTCGGCGCCCTGTTCACGACGGTCGCCGACCTCGCCGCCCGACACGTCTTCGCCCCGGCGGAGACGCCGCTCGGCGCGTGGACGGCGGCCGTGGGCATCGTCGCCGGGTTGGTCATGCTGGCGCGCCGGGGCGCGTCGTGAGGTGGTGGTGGGCGGTCGGGGCGCTGCTGTTGGCGGCGGTCGCGGAACTGGCCGTCGGACGCGGCGTCGACTGGCCGCACCTGGACGCGTTGGAGCAGCGGATCGTCCTCGAGCTGCGGTTGCCCCGCCTGGCCACCGCGCTGCTCGCCGGTGCCGGCCTGGGCGCGGCCGGGCTGCTGTTGCAGACCGTGCTGCGCAACCCGCTGGCGGCCCCAGAGCTGACGGGGGTCAATCCCGGTGCGGTGCTCGGCGTGCTCGCCGCGGTACAGCTCGGGCTGGTTCCCGCGGACTCGGCGGTCGGTGGACTGGTCGCGGCGCTGGCCGGTGGCGCCTTCGGTGGTGCGCTGATGTGGCTGCTGGCGCGGCGAGGCTCGCCGGCCGAGGTGGCGGCGTACGGGTTGCTCGGATCGGCGGCACTGGCCGGGGTCACCACCCTGCTGCTGGCGTACCAGCCGGCCCGGTTCGGTAACGCCATGCGATGGCTCGTCGGCGCGGTGGACGGGCGGGTCTGGGCACACGTGCAGACCGCCTGGCCGTGGCTCGTCGGCGCGCTGCTGCTGGCCTGGCTGTGCTCGGCGGCGCTCGGCGTGCTGGCCGCGGGAGACGGGCACGCCGCCGCCCTCGGTGTGCCACCCCGCCCGGCCCGGGCGGTCGGCCTCACGTTGGCGGTGGCGTTGGCTGCCGGGGCGGTCGCGCTGGCTGGCGCGCTGGCCTTCGTCGGGCTGGTGGTGCCCCACGTCGCTCGGGCGATGTGCGGGGCGGACCTGCGTCGGGCGCTGCCGGCCGTCGCGCTGCTCGGGGCGACGGCGGTCGCGGGCGCGGACGCGCTCGCCCAGGTGCTGACGGTGGTGGTGCAGTCCGGGTCGGCCGGGCAGCGGCTGGGGGTACCGGCGGGTGCGGTGACCGCGCTGCTGGGAGCGGTGGCGTTGGTCGTCGTGGCGCGCCGCTCGTCACATGTGGAGGTGTCGTGAGGGAACCGGTGTTCGTGGCGGAGCAGGTCCGGTACCGATACCGGGACCGGCTGGTGCTCGACGGGGTGTCGCTGGCCGTGCGTCCGGGCGAGTGTGTGGCGTTGGTGGGTCGCAACGGCTGCGGCAAGTCGACCCTGCTGCGGCTGCTCGCCGGGGCGGACCGGCCGGAGAGCGGGCGCGTGCTGCTGCACGGCCTGCCGGCGCACGCCGTGCGTCGGCGGGACGTGGCACGGCAGGTTGCGGTGCTGCACCAGCAGTTACCGCCGATGCCGGGAATGACCGTACGGCAACTGGTGGCCCAGGGCCGCTACCCGCACCGGGGGCCGCTGGGGATGCTGTGGCGCCCGGACGACGCCGAATCGGCCGCCGCGCTGGAGGCGGCGGGCGTGGCCGGGCTGGCCGGGCGGGAGGTGGACACGCTCAGCGGCGGGGAACGACAGCGGGTCCGCCTGGCGCTCGCGCTGGCGCAGCGGACCCCGGCGCTGCTGCTGGACGAGCCGACCACCTTCCTGGACGTACGGCACCAGTTGGAGGTGTTGTCGCTGGTCCGCCGGCTGCACGCCGAGCGGGGCCTGACCGTGGTGACCGTGCTGCACGAACTGGACCATGCCGCCCGGTTCACCGACCGGGTCGTGGCGCTCGCCGGCGGCCGGGTCGCCGCCGACGGGCCACCCGCCGAGGTGGTCACCCCCGGCCTGCTCGCCGACGTCTTCGGCGTACGCGGCCGGGTGCTCACCGACGCGCACACCGGCACCGTCCGGGCGCTGGCGGACGCCCCGCTGGAGGCGACATGATCGTCCACCGGGAGTTGGTGCGGCTCGGCGGGGCCGTCGCCGGACCGGTCGTCGGATGCGCGGCGCTCGGGGTGGCGGTCTCGGCCGCGTACGTCGGCCAGGCGCTGCTGCTCGCCGCGGCGCTGGCGGCGGTGGCACGACGCGACCTCGACGCCGCTCCCCCGCTGCTGGTCGGGGTGCTCGCGGTGATCGCGGCCCGCGCGGTGCTGCTGTGGTGGCGGGAGGTGGCGACCGCGACGGCGGGCGCCCGGATCCGGGCCCGGCTGCGGGACCGGTTGGTGGCGCGGCTGGCCGAGCTGGGCCCGGCCTGGCTGAGCGGGGCGCGCACCGGGCGCACCCAGGCCACGCTGGTCGACGGCGTGGAGGGGCTCGACGCCTACTACAGCCGCTACGTCCCGCAGGTGCTGGTCACGGTGACCGTCCCGACCGTGCTGGTGGCGTGGCTGGCCACCGTCGAACCGGTCGCCGCGACGCTGCTCGGCGCCGCCGTGCTGCTGGTGCTGACCGTGCCGAGAGTGTGGGACGCCACGCTGTTGCGGCGGGGCCGGGGACGGTGGGCGGCCTTCACCGCGCTCGCCGCCGACTTCCTCGACACCCTCCAGGGGGCGGCGACGCTGCGGGCCTTCGGCGCGGTTGGCCGGATGCGCCACCGGATCGAGGTGCGCAGCCGCGACCTGCACGTCACCACCATGGCGCAGCTGCGGCTGTCGCTGGTCGAGAGCGGGATCAGCGCCCTGCTGATCCAGGCCGGGCTCGCCGCGTCGACGGTCGCCGCGGCCGTGGCGGCGACCAGCGGCCGAGCCGGCGCGGCCACGGTGTTCCTGGTGCTGCTGGTCTCGGTGGAGTGCTTCCGGCCGGTGCGCGACCTGGGCGCGCACTGGCACGCCGGCTACCTCGGCGTCACCGCCGTCGACGGCCTCGCCGACCTGCTCACCGCGCCGGCCCCGGTCGTGCACACCGGCCGCGTCGACCGCCGGTTCACCGCAGGCCCCGACGTCGCCTTCGAGGGGGTCGACTACCGCTACCCCGACCGGCCGTCTCCGGCGGTACGGGACGTGACGCTGCGGCTGGGTCCCGGTGAGACCGTCGCGGTGGTCGGCCGGTCGGGTGCGGGCAAGTCGACCCTGGCCAACCTGTTGCTGCGGCACCTCGACCCGCAGACCGGCCGGATCACGGTCGACGGCGTCGACCTGCGGGAGCTCACCCGGGAGTCGCTGCACCGGACCGTCACCGTGGTCGCGCAGGAGACGTACCTCTTCCACGGCACGGTGGCGGAGAACCTGCGCCTGGCCCGTCCGGACGCCACCGACGCCGAGCTGGAGGCCGCCGCCCGCGCCGCGGGCGCGCACGACTTCGTCGCCGCCCTCCCACACGGGTACGGAACCCCGGTGGGCGAGCGCGGCGCCGCCCTCTCCGGCGGGCAGCGGCAGCGGTTGGCCATCGCCCGCGCGCTACTCGCCGACACCCCGGTGCTGGTCCTCGACGAGGCCACGTCCCATCTGGACAGACGGCAGGAAGCGGAGGTCGTGACCGCGCTCGCCGACGCCACGCGCGGGCGCACCTGCCTGGTCATCGCCCATCGCCTGGCCAGCGTCCGGCACGCCGACCGGATCGTGCTGATGCAGGACGGCCGCGTCACCGCCGCCGGCAGCCACGACGATCTGCTGCGCACGACCCGCGCGTACGCCGACCTGGTCAACACACAGGAGGTGGCCTGATGGTCACGACGGACCTCGCAGCCGACGTGGACCTGGCCGACCCGCCGACCGGCGGTGGCGCGGAGCCCAGGCCCGGCGGCTGGCAGCCCGGCGCGCTGCGGCGGCTGCTGCCGGCGATCGCGGGGCACTCCCGCGCCTTCTGGGCGACCCTGGCGGCGAACCTCGTCGGGCAGCTCGCCACCACCGGCGCAGCGGTGCTCGGCGCGTGGCTGCTCGGCAGGGCGGTGACCGGAGATCCCACACCGGTCGAGACGGTCGCGGCGGTGCTCGGCGGGCTGGTGACGGTGATCGCCGCGGCCACCTGGTGGGAGATGCTCGTCTCGCACGACCTGGCCTACCGCGTCCTGGCCGACCTGCGGCTGCGCGTCTACGACGCGATCACCCGCCTCGCGCCCGGCGGACTGGCCGGCAGGCGCTCCGGCGACCTCACCACCGTCGCGCTGTCCGACGTGGAGACGCTGGAATGGCTTTTCGCGCACACGATCGCGCAACTGCTCACCGCCACCGTCGTCCTGACCGCCGGCACGCTGCTCGCCGCGTCGATCGACCCGTGGCTGCCCGCCGTGGTGCTGCCGCTGGCCTGCCTCGTCGCGGTGGTGCCCTGGCTGCTACGCCGCCACGCCGACCGGTACGGCACCCGCGTCCGGAACGCGACCGCCGACCTGACCGCCGACATCGTCGACACCGTGCAGGGCCTGCGGGAGCTGACCGTCTTCGGGGCGATGGAGCGGCGGCGCGCCCACCTGGCCACCCGGACCCGGCAGCTCGGCCGGGCCCAGCGGGCCAACGCCGCCCGGGCGGGTCTGGAGACAGCGCTCGTCGACGCGCTGCTGGCCGTGGCCGGCGTCGGCGCGCTGCTGGTCGTGGCCGACGGTGTCGACACGGGCCGGCTGAACCCCGCGCTCGCACCGGTCGCGGTGGTCCTCGCCGGCGCCGTCCTCGGCCCCGCCGCCCAGGTCGCGCTGCTGCTCAAGCAGGCTGGCGTCCTCCGCGCCGCCGCCGGCCGCATCGACACCCTGCTGCGCGCCCAGGCGGCGGTCACCGGCCCGCCCTGCCCGGCGCCGGCACCTGCCGGTGGTCCGGTGGTCTTCGACGACGTGTGCTTCGGCTACCTGCCCGGCCGGCCGGTGCTGCGGGGCGTCTCGTTCGCCATCCGACCCGGCGAAACCGTGGCCCTGGTGGGCGCCTCCGGCGTCGGCAAGTCCACCTGCGTCCACCTGCTGTTGCGCTACGCCGACCCGGCCGCCGGGCGGATCACCGTCGGTGGTGTCGACCTGCGCGACCTCACCGACACCGACCTCCGACGCACCGTCACCGTCGTGCCCCAGGACGTGCATCTCTTCCCCGGGTCGATCGCCGACAACATCCGCCTGGGCCGACCCGACGCCACCGACGCCGACGTGCGGCGAGCCGCCGACGCCGCACAGGTCAGCGCGTTCGCCGCCGGCCTGCCGAACGGGCTGGAGACCACCGTCGGCGAGCGGGGCGCCGCCCTCTCCGGCGGGCAGCGGGCCCGGGTCGCCGTCGCCCGAGCCCTGCTCACCGAGGCGCCGGTTCTCGTCCTCGACGAGGCCGTGGCGAACCTCGACACGCGTACCGAGCACGACCTCACCGAGGCCCTCGACGCCACCCGGGCCGGGCGGGCGACCCTGGTGATCGCCCACCGCCTGTCCACCATCATGCGAGCCGACCGCGTCGTGATGCTCCAGGCCGGCCGCGTCGTCGCCGAGGGCAGCTTCGACAGCCTGCGCGAGCGGGAGCCCCTGGCCGGCCTGCTGGCAGACCAGCTCTCCGCCCACCGGCACACACACCCCGCGGACAGCGAGCGATGAGAGCAGCCGAAGCAGCCGACGACCACCAGAGCCCGACGCCGGGGTACCGCTGACCCGTGCTCCCCGCGTCCGGCCTGCTGACAGAACTCGGCGACCGGTGCGTCCCCGCCGTCCCGGACGGGCCGACGGGACGCACGGCGACGCGGAGGCGTTCGGCCCGGCGTCAGCGCGGGTCGCCGCCCTGGTGCCACGCGGCACTTCGCAACAGGCGTAGGCCGTTGAGGCCGACGATGACGGTGGAGCCCTCGTGGCCGGCGACCCCCAGCGGCAACGGCAGGTGGCCGACGATGTCCCAGGTGACCAGCACGGTGATGAAGGTGCCGGCGATCACGAGGTTCGCCACCACGACCCGCCGGGCCCGCCGGGCGAGCGCGAGGACCGCGGGCAGCGCGGTGAGGTCGTCGCGGATCAACACCGCGTCGGCGGTCTGCAGGGCAAGGTCGGAGCCGCGCCGGCCCATGGCGATGCCGGCGTGGGCGGCGGCGAGGGCGGGCGCGTCGTTGATCCCGTCCCCGACCAGCAGCACCCTGTGTCCGGCCCCTTGCAGGGCGCGGATGCGTTCGACCTTGCCGGCGGGAAGCAGTCCGGCATGGACGACGGGGATGCCGACGTCGCCGGCGAGCCGGTCCGCCGCTCGGCGGTTGTCACCGGTGACCAGTTCGGGCGGCCGGCCGGTGAGCGCGCCGAGGGCGCCGACGGCGCGAGCGGCGTCGGGGCGTACCCGGTCGGAGAGGACGAGGACGCCGGCCGGCTCGTCGTCGACCACCACCACCACGGCCGTACGCCCGTCGGCCTGGGCCGCCTCGACGGCGGCGCGGGTCTGCTCCTGTCGGGGGGACGCCGGCAGCCCGTCGAGCAGGGTGGGGTTGCCGACGCGGACCCGGTGGCGGTCGACGCTCGCGGTGACGCCGACGCCGGGGGTGGCGGTGAAGTCGCGCGGAACGGGAACGTCGAGGTTCCGGCGCCGGGCTTCGGCTGTCACGGCCAGGGCGAGCGGATGCTCGCTGGGATGTTCGGCCGCTGCGGCCAGGCGCAGCAGCGAGTCCTCGTCGTGGGCCGCGCCGGTCGCGTGGACCGCCGTGACCACGGGAGTGCCTTCCGTGAGGGTGCCGGTCTTGTCGAAGGCGACGGTGTCGACGTCAGCGAGCCGTTCCATCACCACGGCGGACTTGACCAGGACGCCGTGCCGGCCGGCGAGGGCGATCGCCGACAGCAACGGCGGCATCGTGGCCAGCACCACCGCGCAGGGAGACGCCACGATCATGAAGGTCATCGCCCGCAGCAGCGTCGGCTGCAGGGCCGCGCCGAGCATCAGCGGCACGACGAACAGCGTCAGCGTGGCGACCACCACGCCCAGCGAGTAGCGCTGCTCGACCTTCTCGATGAACATCTGGGTGCGCGCCTTGGTGGCGGACGCCTGCTCCACCTGCGCGACGATCCGGGCGAGCACGGTCTCCCCGGCCGGGCGGTGCACCCGGGCCAGCAGTGCGCCGGTGCCGTTGACGCTGCCCGCGTAGATCTCGTCGCCCGGGTGCCGGTCCACGGGCAGTGGCTCGCCGGTGATGCTGGCCTGGTCGACCTCGCTCGCCCCGTCGACGACGACGGCGTCGGCGCCGACACGCTCGCCCGGACGCACCAGGATCAGGTCCCCGACGCGCAACCGCGTCGGGTCGACCGTCTCCGCGCTTCCGTCGTCGCCGACGCGGGTGGCCCGCTCGGGGGTCAGGTCGAGCAACGCGCGCACGGACTCGGCGGTGCGCGCCGTGGCGAACGCCTCCAACGCCCCGGAGGTGGCGAAGATGACGATCAGCAGCGCCCCGTCGAAGACCTGCCCGATCCCGGCGGCGCCCAGCGCCGCAACGATCATCAGCAGGTCCACGTCGAGGGTCCGCTCGCGCAGCGCGCGCAGGCCGGACAGCGCCGGCTCCCAGCCGCCCGCCGTGTAGCAGGCGAGGTAGAGCGCCCACCACACCGGTTTCGGCGCGCTGGCGAGCTGCGCGGCGCCGCCGAGAGCGAACAGCACCAGGGCCGCTGCCGCCCACCGCACCTCCGGCAGCGCCCAGAGTCGTTGGGCGAGGGTTCTGGTCGGCGGCGGGACCGCCGACGGAATGCGGGTCGCTTCCCATGTCGTTGTCACGGCGGCAGCATACCTGCGCAGCTTCGCAGATAGCTGAACAGGCATCCACGTGCTGGCGGTAGGCTGGGCGCGTGCACACGTCGCTGCCGGACTTCCGCATGCCGCACGACGAGCAGGTCCAGCTCGCCGCCGACGGGTTCCGGCTGCTCGCCGACCCCACTCGCATCAAGATCCTCTGGGCTCTGTTGCAGGGCGAGTCGTCGGTGGCCTGCCTGGCCGAGCTGGTCGGAGCGGCACCGACCGCGGTCAGCCAACACCTGGCGAAGTTGCGCCTCGCCGGGCTGGTGCGGGGCCGGCGCGAGGGGACCTTCGTCTACTACTCCGCCGCCGACGTGCACGTGCAGCGGCTGCTGACCGAAGCGCTCTTCCACGCCGACCACCACGACAGAGGCAGGGCACGGCAGGCCACCGGCCGGGCGGCGGTCGAGGACACCACCAGCCGCTGACCGCGCCGACGCCGTCGCAGGCCCGAAGGCCCCGGCACGGACAGTGGGAGCCGATCCTGGGAAAGGACGGTGACCAGCCCAGGGGGTGGCCGCGGAGTCGGTGCTCCCGGATTTCCTAGCTTCCCGCGCAGGTCCCGCAGGTGCCCATGATCTCCAGGGTGTGGTTGACGTCGGTAAATCCGTGTCGAGCGGCGGTGCGGCTGGCCCAGGCCTCCACCGCGGGACCGGCGATCTCGACGGTGCGGGCGCAGTGCCGGCAGACCAGGTGGTGGTGATGGCCGCGGCTGCACCGGCGGAACAACTGCTCCCCCGAGGGCAGTTGCAGCGCGTCGACCTCTCCCGCGTTCACGAGGGCCTGCAGAGTGCGGTAGACGGTGGTCAGGCCGACGGCGGCGCCCCTGTCACGCAACTGCGCGTGCAGCCGCTGGGCACTACGGAACTCGTCGGACTCCTCAAGCAGCGCGATGACCTCGGCTCGCTGGCGGGTGTTCCGAGCGGCTCCGGGAATAGATCTGATCATCACTGACGCTCCACTTCCCCGGTCACCGACCCGTCCTGACGACCCCCGCCACCACGGCCGTCGACCGGCAGCCCGCCGGCCGGGTGGGGCTTGACGATTTCGCCAGCACCAACCATAGCCACTGCTCGCGGCGGGAATCCCGGTCCTCGGCCGAGCAGCCGTCGAACGGACGGTGGACGGCGCCACACGGTCCTCCCTCAGGGCGCGGAGGCCATCGTCGATGCGGTGGCCGCACGGGCGAGACGCTGCCCTTCGCCCGTCGGCATGGCGCTCCCCCGGCTCGCGAAGACCGGCCGGCGCGACACCTGGACGGAGCGCGCCGGCCGGCTTCGCCACCTGGAGGTATCCCTTACCTGGGCGGAAGCCACTCACCGTCACCGGTTTCGGCAGGCGAACGGCCCCTCGGGTGTCACGCCGACCGCATCCACCGGGTCAGCGGGACGCCTTGCGGACGCCGGGGAGTTCGCCACGCAGCGCCATCTCGCGGAAGCGCATCCGGGACAACCCGAACCGGGTGAGCACGCCGCGTGGGCGGCCGTCGATCACGTCCCGGCTGCGCAGCCGCACGCGGCTGGAGTCCCGGGGTAGGCGAGCGAGCTGGCGGACGGCGTCGCCGCGTACGGCCGGGTCGGTGTCGGGGGCGGCGATCGTCCGCTTCAGCGCGGCGCGGCGCGAGGCGTGGCGGGCGACGAGCTCCGCCCGGCGGGCCTGTCGGTTGCGCAGGTTCGTACGGGCCATGTCAGCGCGCCTCGCGGAACTCGACGTGCCGACGGACGACCGGGTCGTACTTGCGCAGCACCAGCCGGTCCGGGTCGTTGCGGCGGTTCTTGCGGGTGACGTACGTGTAGCCGGTGCCGGCGGTGCTGCGCAGCCGCACGATCGGGCGGACGTCGGTCTGCCGCGCCATCAGACCGTCACCCCCCGGCCCCGCAGTTCAGCGACGACCTTCTCGATGCCCTTGCGGTCCACGGTCTTGAGGGCCTGGGCGGTCAACGTCAGGCGTACCCACCGCCGCTCCGACGGCAGCCAGTAACGGTGGTTCTGCAGATTCGGGTTCCACCGACGGCGGGTGCGTCGGTGGGAGTGGGACACGGCGTTTCCGAAGCTCGGCTTCGCGCCGGTGACGGCACAGCGTCGGGACACGGCTATTCCTCCACATCAGCCTTTGACCATAACGACAATCATTTTCATTTCTACACCACCCGATCCCGCGACTCCCGGGCGGGGCAGGGCGCGCCGGGAGGCGAGCCGACCAGGCGGGCCGCGGCAGGCGCATGCCTATAATGACAACCGTTTTCAACAGAGTCGAGAGGACCCCTCATGTCGACGTCTCCACTGGCACCGGCCGGCACCGCCGCCCGGACAGGCACCCACCCGTCGCTGACCGTGCTCAGTGGCTTCTGGCCAGCCGCGACGTACGCCGTCGCCCGCGCCCTGCTCGCGGCGGACCCGTCGCTGCTGCTGGTCCGGCACGACCTCGCCGACCTCGGCACGGGCGCCGTGCACCGGGTGGTCCGCGACGGTTCGGGACTGCTGGAGGACGCGCGGATCAGCCTCACGCACGGCTGCGTCTCCTGCGCCCTACGGGAGGACGCACTGCCGACCCTCGCCCGGCTGGCTCGCACCCAACCGCACCGGGGCCTGGTGCTGATGCTGCCGGAGGTGGTCGAGCCGGAGGCGGTGGCCGCCGTCTGCGCGCACCACCTCGTCGACGGCGCGCCACTCACCGACCTGGTCGACGTCGACTCCTACGTGACCGTGGTCGACGCCGAGCACCTCCTCGACGGTCTGGCCAGCACCGACGACCTCAAGACCCTCGGCATCCACGCCGCCGACAACGACGACCGGGCGCTGGCCGACGTCATCGTCCGGCAGATCGAGTACGCCGACACGCTCGTCCTCTGGGGACAGTCGCGCGAGGGCGCGTACGACACGAGCCGGCTGTCGGTGCTGTTGGATCGGATGGTGCCGTGGGCGACGCAGGTCCGCGTCGACGGCGATCTCGTCGACGCCGCCGCGCTGACCCGTCAGCTACGCGGCAACCGCCGGCACCACCTCGAGGCCCCGCCCGTACTGGCCCGGGGCCTCGAGGGCCGCACCGTCGGCGCGCACGAGCCGCAGCCCGACTGCGGCGTCGTCTCGGTGGTCTTCCGCGCCCGCCGGCCGTTCCATCCCCGGCGGCTGCACGACGTGCTCGAGGAGGTCAACGCCGAGGTCATCCGCTCCCGAGGACACCTGTGGTTGGCCAGCCAGCCCGAGACGGTGCTCGCCTGGGACTTCGCCGGCGGCGGCCTCGGCCTCGGTTCCCTCGGCCGCTGGTTGGCGGCTCTGCCCGACCGTCACTGGGACGAGGTGTCCGACCACCGGCGGCTCGCGGCCACGCTGAACTGGGACCCGTACTACGGCGACCGGCACCAACACCTGGTCTTCGTCGGCCTCGACCTCGACCCGGCCGCCCTGCACCGCACCCTTGCCCGATGCCTGCTCGCCGACGCCGAACTCGCCGACGGCGAAGACGTCTGGCGCACCTACGACGACCCGTTCACCGGCTGCTTCCCGCTCACCAGCCTCGACCAGACCAGAGGAGAAACCGACTCCGGCCCGGCGTAGCACCCCCGGGGCACCGGCCCCCGCGCAGCGCAGGAACCAGGGTTGCCGCCGCCGGTGCCCGCAACCCCGGCAGGCGGGCCCCGACGAACCGGTCGAGCAGGATGTACGCCGCCCGGCGGCTGGCCTGGTGGAAGGACGACCCGCCCACCTCACCGAACTCGTCGACCTGGCCTGCGAAACCTACCGGACCGCCCGACCCCCGCGATCGTCCGAGCGATGACCGCGGGTGGATTTCCGGCGCGCGGGCGGGAACAGCCACGCGAGGGAGCGTGCGACCACCGAGGTTCAGCGGATACCGACGAAGAAGCGGGTCTGGTCGCTGCGGTGCAGTGCGTAGTAGGCCTCGAACCGGGTGCCGTCCGGCAGCCAGGCCACGGACTCGATGCCGAGCAGGGGCGTCGAGGTGGTGACCTCGAGCAGGGCGGCATCCTCGGGCTCGGGGAAGACGGCTTCGATCCAGCGGTCGGCCCCGACAGGTTCGAGCCCGTACCGGCGACGCAGCACGTCGTAGAGCGACTGGTTCTCCAGAACGGCGCGGTCGAGGCCGGGCACCAGCCGGGCCGGCAGCGCGGTGTCGACGAGCAGCCAGGGCTGGCCGTCGACGCACCGGAGCCGGCGCATCCGCACGACCGGCTCGTCGACCGGAATCTGCAGCAGGTCCGCCTCGCGCTGGTCCGCCGGACTGAGGCTCTGGCTGATCGTGTGGGTGGTGACCCGGCGGCCCGACTCCCGCAGGTCGTCGGCGGAGCCGGACACGGAGCCGACGAAGCGCAGCTCGGTCTTGCGGGGAGCGACGAAGGCGCCGCGCCCCTTGACCTTGTAGATCATCCGTTGCTGGACCAGCTCACGCAGCGCCTCGCGGACGACGGTGCGGGAGACGCCATAGAGGTCGGTCAGCTCCGCCTCCGACGGCAACGGCTGGTCGGGGGCTATCTCACCGGCCTCGATCTGGCCGCGCAGCTCGCGCATGAGCTGCATCCACAGCGGCTCGCTCCCGTCCCGGGTGAGCCGCCGGTACGTCATCGTCATGGACTTCCTTCCCCATCGACCGAATACAGCATGCCACGACCGCGCCGCCCTGTCATGACAGGTCGCGGGGCGGACTTCCAGCCTGAACACCAAATCGGTACGGGAACGTAACCACCATCACTGTGACTTGAAACACGTTTGTCATCAACCTCTAGCGGACCTGTCACTACAGGTCTGTAATGACTGCACCTCATCGCAGCCCCTCAGCTGCGGTCAGCCGACTGAGCACGTCCACTCCCGCCCCGGCGGGTTTTCGCTCTCTCTGGAGGCCCCCACCATGCGTACTCACCCCTCGTCCCGGCGACGGCGCGGCGCCGTCGTGGCCGCGCTCCTCGCAACCGTCGCGGTCACCGCGACCGCCTGCGGTTCCGGCGCGAGCAGCGGCAGCGCCAAGGACGGCGACAAGCCGTTCATCGCGCTGAGCAACGGATTCATCGGCAACGGCTGGCGGCAGACCATGATCGCCAAGTTCGAGGCCGCCGCCACCAAGGCGCAGAGCGACGGGCTGATCAGCAAGTTCAAGGTCGTCAACGCCCCCGGCGAGAACTCGGCCACCGAGCAGGTCGCCCAGATCAAGAGCCTGCTGTTGCAGAAGCCGGACGCTCTGCTGATCGACCCGGCCTCGCCGACCGCGCTGAAGCCGGTCATCCAGCAGGCCTGCGACGCCGGCATCAAGGTCGTGGTCTTCGACTCGGCGATCGACGCCCCCTGCGCCCACGTGCTGCTCAACAGCTTCAAGGACTGGGCGACGGCCGCGGCCGAGCCGCTGGTGAAGGGCATCGGCGGCAAGGGCACGGTCATCGTCAGCCGGGGCGTGGTCGGCTCCCAGCCCGAGGCGGAGATGTACCAGACCACGCAGGACATCCTGGCCAAGAACCCGGACATCAAGGTCGCCGCGACCGTCAACGGCATGTGCGACGGCGCCAAGGCGCAGAAGGCCGTGCTCGGTGTGCTGTCGAGCGTGCCGCAGGTCGACGGGGTCATCGGCTGTGGTGACGGCTACGGCGTCGCCCAGGCCTTCACCAGCGCCGGCAAGCCGGTCCCGGCGGTCACCTTCGAGACCAACGGTCGCGCACTGAAGTACTGGCAGGACAGCAAGCTCGACAACGGCTCGGTCGCGGTCATGTCCGACCCGGGCCAGTCGGTCGCCGCCCTGTGGCAGGCGATCGACCTGCTCGACGGCAAGGACATCCCGAAGGAGATGACCTTCCCGATCGTGCTGGTGGAGCAGAAGGACGTCGCCGCGTGGGCCGGCGTGCTCAAGCCCGACGAGTACGCCGCCTGGCCGTGGACCCAGGAGCTCTTCCGCAAGCAGGTCGAGGCCGTGAAGAGCGGCGGCGCCCCGGTGCAGCCGCCGATCCCGACGGCCGCCGGCTGACCGAAAGCAACTCAAGGAGCGCATCATGCACGTCGACAACCTGCCGGTGGGGTCGCACGCGGCCCCGCCGCAGGGCGACCGGAAGCCGACCACGGCGCCCCCGGTCGTCACCGCACGGCGGGTGACCAGGACGTACGGGCGCACCCGAGCCCTCACTGGCGTGGACCTCGACGTCCGCGCCGGTGAGGTGCTCGGCCTCGTCGGTCACAACGGCGCCGGCAAGAGCACGCTGATGCGCGTCCTCGCCGGCCTCGAAGCGTGCGACGAGGGCACGGTCACCGTGGGTGGGCAGGAGGCGCCGCGCGAAGTCACGCCGGGCTCCGAGCCGTTCCGTGCCGTCCGGATGGCCTACCAGGAAACGTCGCTCTGCCCCGACCTCACCGTCGCGGAGAACATCTGGGTCTCCTCCCGGCACTGCCTGCCCCGCCTGCGCTGGCGGCGGGCGGCCAGCACCGCGGTCGCCCGCCGGCTGGACGAGATGTTCCCGGGGCACGGGGTGTCGCCGCGGGACCGGGTCGAGGACCTGTCGCTGGCCCAGCGGCAGATGGTGGAGATCGCCCGGGCGAGCCTCGTAGACCGGCTCGACCTGCTGATCCTGGACGAGCCCACCGAGTCGCTCGGCCCGGACGCCGCGCGGTCGCTCTACGCGTACGTCCGCCGGATCACCGCCCAGGGCACGGCCGTCCTGCTCATCTCGCACCGCATCCGTGAGGTGCTCTCCGTGGCCGACCGCGTCGCGGTGATGCGCGACGGCGCGGTCGTCGAGGAGCGCCCCGCGGCCGGCCTCAGCGAACAGGACGTGCTCACCCTGATGGGCGCGGAGGTGGCCGAGCCCGCCGCCGCGTCCGCCCCCGCTCGCGTGGCCGGCGAGCGGCCGGTCGTCGCCGAACTGCGCGGCGCCACCGGCCACGGCCTGCACGACGTGTCGATCACGGTGGGCCGGGGCGAGGTCGTCGGGCTGGCCGGGCTCGCCGGCCAGGGTCAGCAGCAGGTGCTCGAACGGCTGTGGCGCCCCGTCCGGCGGGACACCACGGTCGAGGGCACCCGCGCCTACGTGCCCGGTGACCGGCAGCGCTCCGGCGTCCTGCCGCTGTGGTCCGTGGCGGAGAACCTCATCGTCACCGCCATGCGCGGCCTGGCCCGGTACGGCGTACGCCGCACCGGCGCGGAGGACGCCGCGGTCCGCGACTGGGTGGACCGGCTGGCCATCCGCGGTGGCGCCGACGCGGGCATGACCGAGCTCAGCGGCGGCAACCAGCAGAAGGTGATCGTGGCCCGGGCGTTCGCCTCCACGGCGGACCTGGTCCTGCTCGACGACCCGTTCCGCGGGGTCGACGTGCACACCAAGACCGACCTCTACACGCTCATCCGGCAGGAGGCGGCGGACGGCCGCAGCGTGGTCTGGTACTCGAGCGAGAACGCCGAGATGGCGCACTGCGACCGGGTCTACGTGCTGCGGGCCGGCCGGGTCGTCGCCGAGCTGACCGGCGCGGAAATCTCCGAGGAACGGATCATCGCCGTCTCCTTCGCCGAATCCGAGTCCACGGGAGCACAGCGATGACGAACCTCGTCGCGACGGCGATGCCGTCGCGGGCCCTGCTGCGCCGCACCGGACCCGCCATGGTCAGCGCGGTCGCCATGGTGGCCATGATCGCGGTCTGCGCGTCGCTGCAGTCCGACGTGCTGACCGTCCCCGGTCTCACCCTCGTGCTCTCGGCCGCCGTGCCCCTGGTCATCGCGGCCCAGGCCCAGATGGTGCTCATGTCCGTGGGCGACATCGACCTCGGCATCGGCAACTTCGTCGGCCTGGTCACCGTCATCACCGCCACGAAGCTGGTCGACTCCCCCGGCACCGGCGCGCTGATGCTGCTCGGCCTCGTGGCGGCGTACGCGGTGCTCGGCGCACTGATCCACCTGCGCCGGGTGCCGTCGCTGATCGCCACCCTCGGCGCCTCGTTCGTCTGGCTGGGTCTGGGACTGTTCGTCCTGCCCACGCCGGGCGGCAGCACCCCGGAGTGGCTGGCGACCTTCGGCTCCTGGCAGCCCGGCGGTTTCCCCGCCCCGCTGCTGCCGATCCTCGTCGTCGCGGCGCTGGTCTGGCTGCTGTCGTCCCGCAGCTCCGTCGGGGTGCGGGTCCGCGCGCTGGGCAGCAACCCGGTCGCGCTGCAACGGGCCGGCCTGCGACCGCTGACCGCACGGGTCGTCGCGTACGCCGTGGCGGGGGCGCTCGGCGTGCTCTCCGGACTGCTGCTCGCCTCGCAGACCGGCGGCGGCGACGTCTCGTCCGCCACCAGCTACACGCTGATCACGGTCGCCGCGGTGATCCTCGGCGGCGGCTCCTTCGCCGGCGGCACCGCCGTGCCGTGGGGCGTCGCCATCGGCGGCATCACCCTCGGCCTGGTCAGTGTCGTCCTCAGCCTCCTCGACGTGCCGTCGAACATGCAGTCGGCCGTGCAGGGCGTGATCGTGCTGGCCGTGCTCGCCGGCCGCGTCGTGGTCGGAAAGGTGCTCCGATGACCCTCCGTACGCTCGCCCGCCCCTGGATCTGGGGCTTCGTCGCCGCCACGCTGGTCTGGGTCACCATCCTGGCCATCTCCAGTCAGGGCGGTGGGCAGACCGTCTCGCTCGCGCTGTCCCTGGCCCCGTACCTGGTCATCGTCGGCCTGGGCCAGATGCTGGTGATCACCGCCGGGCCCGGCAACATCGACGTGTCGGTGGCGCCCATCATCTCCCTCGCCGGCTTCGTCGCGGTCCAGGTGACCGCGTCGACCGGTTCGGTGCCGGTCGGCATCCTGGCCGGCATCGGAACCGGGCTGGCCGTCGCGGTGATCAGCGTGGTGGCGATCCTCGGGCTGTCCGTCCCGCCGATCATCGCCACCCTGGCCGCCGGGCTGATCGCCTCGTCGCTGACGCTGTCGCTGGCCGACGGCTTCACCGCGGTGCCCGACGAAGGGCTGCGCAAGCTGCTCAACCTGCGCCCGGCCGGCGTACCCGTGCTCGCCGTCGCGGTGGCCGCGCTGACCGCGCTGGTCGTGGTCCTGCTCCGGCGCACGACGTACGGTCGCTCGCTGCTCGCCGTCGGGCAGAGCCGACCGGCCGCGGAACGGGCCGGCATCCCCGTGACCCGGATCATCGGCACCACCTACCTGGCCAGTGGCGCCCTCGCCGGACTGGCGGGCGCGCTGCTCGCCGCCTACATCGCGCCGTCGCCCGACCTGGGCACCCGCTACCTGCTCGACTCGGTCGCCGTCGTCGTCATCGGCGGCACGCTCATCTCGGGCGGCCGTGCCGTGCCGGTCGGCATCTGGGGCAGCGCGCTCTTCTTCATCCTGCTCGACGGTCTCGTCAACCTCGTGGGCTGGAGCACGGCCGCGCAGAACCTGCTCAAGGGCGGCCTCGTGCTGTTCGTCCTCTTCCTCGCCGGTGGCGGAGCGCTCCGCAACGCCGGCGGGACCACCCGAACCCGTCGACGGCTGCAACCCGCGGCCGCGACCACCGCTGGAACTAGCACAGGAGAGAACACCAATGGCTGACACCGACGGTCTGCTCGACGCCCGCGACTTCGGCGGGGCCGCCTCCACCGCCACCGGCTTCCACGTCAAGGGAGCCCACGCCCAGGACTGGGGCCTGCAGAACCGGCTGTCCCGGATCTTCCGACCCGACAACGGCCGTACGGTGATGCTGGCCTTCGACCACGGCTACTTCCTCGGGCCGATGGCCGGCCTGGAGCGGCTCGACACCAACATCGCCCCGCTCGTGCCGGACGCCGACGCGATCATGATGACCCGCGGCGCCCTGCGCACCAGCATCCCGTCGCACAGCAACGCCGGCATCGTGCTGCGGGCCAGCGGCGGGCCCAGCGTGCTGCGGGACCTCTCGGACGAGCACATCGCCCTGGACATCGAGGACGCGGTCCGGCTCAACGCCGCGGCGCTGGCGATCCAGGTGTTCATCGGCGGCGAGCACGAGTCCCGGTCGGTGGCGAACCTCGCCGCCCTGGTGGACGCCGGGCAGCGGCACGGCATCGCGGTGCTGGGCGTGACCGCCGTGGGCAAGGACATGGTCCGCGACGCGCGCTACTTCCGCCTCGCCACCCGGATCAGCGCGGAGATGGGCGCCCACATCGTCAAGACGTACTACGTCAACGAGGGCTTCGAGACGGTGACCGCGGCCTGCCCGGTGCCGATCATCGTGGCCGGCGGCAAGAAGCTGCCCGAGCTCGACGCGCTGACCATGGCGTACCGGGCGATGCAGGAGGGCGCCGCGGGCGTCGACATGGGTCGCAACATCTTCCAGAGCGAGTACCCGGCCGCGATGCTGGCCGCGGTCCGCGCCGTGGTGCACGACGACGTCAAGCCCGAGGACGCCTACGAGCTCTTCCGGGAGCGGTCGGCCTCTTCCGCGTCCTGATCTTCGCCAGGGGTGCGGGTCTCCCACCCGGGCCCGCACCCCTCATCTCCGGGAGCTCCTCATGTCACACCCACAGACCGGCGCCGACGACATCGTCGACCTCGTGATCATCGGCGCCGGCATCAACGGCCTCGCCATCGCCCGAGACGCCGCGAGTCGGGGCCTCAGCGTCGTCGTGGTCGACCGGGGGGACGTCGGCGCCGGCACCACCGCCACCTCCAGCCGGCTCATCCACGGCGGCCTGAAGTACCTCGAGCGCTACGACTTCGCCCTGGTGCACGAATCGATCCGGGAACGGCACCTGCTGTTCCGCACCGCGCCGCACCTGGTCCACGACTACCCCATGCTCATTCCGTTCTACGCCGGAGACAGCCGGCCGGGACCCCTGATCCGCCTCGGCCTGGCCGCGTTCGACGTCCTGGCCGCGGGCCGCGGGCGCGGACGCAGCCGGGGCATGTCCACCCAGGCGATCGGCCGACGCTGGCCCCACCTCACCCGCAAGGGCCTGCGCGGCGGGGTGCTCTTCAACGACGCCCAGGTGCCGTGGGCCGAGCGCCTCTGCGTCGAGCTGCTGGTCGACGCCGAGCAGCTGGGCGCGCGGGTGCTGACCTACACCACGGTGACCGGTCTGCTCGTGACGGACGGGCGGGTGCACGGGGTCCGGACCCGGGACAACCAGTCGGGGCACGAGGGGGAGATCCGCGGCCGCCTCACGATCAACGCGGCCGGACCGTGGATCGACCGGATCCTCGACGGCCAGGTCGACAGCGGGCGCCTCAACGGCGGCACCAAGGGCAGCCACGTCATCATCGACCCGTTCCCGGGCGCCCCGGACACCTGCATCTTCTTCGAGGCCGCCGCGGACCAGCGACCGATCTTCATCTTCCCGTGGGAGGGTCGCTACGTCCTCGGCAGCACCGACCTCACGTACGACGGGGACCTGGACGAGGTCGTCGCCAGCGACGCCGAGATCGACTACCTGCTCACCGAGGCCAACCGGTTGTTCCCCCAGGCCGGTCTCACCCCGGACGACGTGCTGTACAGCGTCGCCGGAATCCGCCCGCTGCCGTACACGGCCGGCGTGTCGGACAACGCCAAGATCAGTCGTGGGCACACGGTGCTCAACCACGCGCCCGCGTACGAGGGGCTGCTCACGATCATCGGCGGCAAGCTGACCACCCACCGCGCCCTCGCCGAGGACGCCACCGACGCGGCACTGAAGGTGCTCGGCCGGCCGCGGCAACGGTGCACCACCCGTACCCGGCCGCTGCCCGGCGCCGACACCCCGGACTGGTACGCCTTCCGCGCGGACTTCGCGCGCTCGGCCACACCGTTCACCCCGGCGCAGTCCGCCCGGCTGCTGGACATCTACGGCGTCCGCGCCCGCCGGGTGCTCGAACTCGCGGTAGCCGACCCGGCACTGGCCGACGTCATCGACGAGCGGACCGGGGCGGTCGCCGCCGAGGTGGTCATGGCCTTCCGCGAGGAGCGGGCCGTGACCTTGGCTGACGTGCTGCTGCGCCGTACGCTGATCGGCCTCGGCCCGGACATGGCGGTGTCGACGGCCGTGACCTGCGCGGACGTCGCCGTACGGCATCTCGGCTGGGACACCGGACGGGCCGACGCCGAGGTGGCCGCCTACCGGGCGGAGCTGCGGCGCTTCCGCCCGCGCGGGCTGAACCTCGCGCCGGCGACCGGAACGAGCGACAGGAGGACGTCGTGACGATTCCCCACACCTGCTATCTCGGGGTCGACGTCGGCCTGACCGCCACCAAGGTGGCCGCCTTCGACGTCGTCGGCAACGAACTGGCCGTGGCGCACGCCCGCACCCCGCGCACCAGCGTCACCGCCCACCGTCACGACGTCGACATGACCGCCCTCGCCGACACGGTGCTGTCGCTGCTGGCGGAGGTCGGCGGCAAGCTGGCCGCCGAGGGGTACGCCCCGGCGGGCATCGGCGTGGCCGCACACGGCAACGGCATCTACCCGGTCGACGGGTCCCTGCGGCCGATCGGGCCGGCCATCGCCTCGTCGGACAGCCGGGCGCAGCACATCGTCCAGGCGATCCCGCCGGAGGGGGCCCGCCGGCTGGCCCGGGAGACCGGCTCGATCCCGTGGGCCGCCCAGCCCGCCGTCCTGCTGCGCTGGCTGCGGGACGCCGAACCAGCGACGTACGCCGCCACCCGGTGGGTGCTGTCCTGCAAAGACTGGGTCACCGCGCAGCTCACCGGCGTGGCCAGCGCCGACTACAGCGACGCCAGCGCGTTCGGCATGGTCGGGCTCGACACCCGCGCGTACACGCCCACGGCGCTCGAACTGGTCGGCCTGCCCGCCGCCGACCTGGACCGGTTCCCGCCGCTGCGCAGGTCCGACGAGGTGGTCGCCGGTCTGAGCGCGGCGGCCGCGGCCCGCACGGGACTGCCCGAGGGCCTGCCGGTCATCGCCGGGTGCATGGACTGCGTGGCCGCCACACTCGGCGCGGGGGGACGGGACCTCGGGGACGGGACGATCATCGTCGGCACCTGGGCGATCAACGGGGTGGTGGTGCCCGCGCGCACCCCCGCCCCGGAGGTCACGCTCAGCGCGTTCATGCCCGATCCGGCCACGATGCTGGCCATGGAGGTGGCCCCCACGTCGGCGGCCAACCTCGACTGGCTCGCCTGCGCCGGGGTGCCCCACCAGCAGACCGGCGGCGTCGCCGCGGCGGAGCTGCTGGAGGAGGCCGCCGCGGTGCCGCCGGGCGCCGACGGCCTGCTGTTCCTGCCCTTCGTCAACGGCTCGCCCGAGCATCCGTCCGCGTCCGGCACCTTCCTCGGCATCTCCAGCAACCACCGCCGGGGCCACCTCACCCGGGCGGTCATCGAGGGCGTCGCGCAGTACCACCGGGTGCAGCTCGACCGGGTGCTGGCCAGCGGCGCGGACGTCGGTGACCGGCCCTGGCGGCTGGCCGGTGGCGGCGCGCGGTCGACGGTGTGGGCCCAGATCTTCGCCGACGTGCTCGGCCGCCCGGTCCGGCGGCAGCTCACCAGCGAACTCGGTGCCCGCGGCGTCGCCTCCCTGCTGCCCGGCGCCCTCGGCCACGACGTCCCGCCGTGGACCGTCAACGACGAGGACGACCTGTGCGTGCACCCGGGGCCGAACCGCGCCGCCTACCGGGATCACGCCCAGGTGTTCGACCGCTGTCTCGCCGGCATGTCGTCGGTGTGGTCGGAGGTCGAGCGCTACCGCAGCGCCGACAGGAGTGCCTGACATCGGCAGGCGGGTGCCGTCCGGCGGACGTGGGAATCGTCCCGCCGGACGGTGAGATGGGTGAGCAGCCGCGGTGGATCATCGGACGGTCCGTGGGCCGAAGATCGCACCGCGGCTGCCGCCCGGCCGCCCACCCGCGACAGCAGCAGCCGCAGCGGCCCTGCCGTCAGCGGTCCTGTGCGGGTGCGGCGATGCCCTCCTCGATCGCCAGCCGGGTCAGCTCCGGCCGCCGACGACGCCCCGTCTTCTCCCGGATCCGGTCGAGGTGGGACCGGACGGTACGGACGCTGATCGCCAACGCCTCCGCGATGTCCTGGTCCCGCTCGCCGGCTGCCAGCAGCGACAGCACCTGACGTTCCCGGTCGGACAACGGCACCCGGTACAGCGGCTGCCGTCCCCGCGACGAGTCCAGCAGGATCGAGGCCAGGGTCGGCGACACGTAGGTGTTGCCGGCGGCGATCTCCCGTACGGCCCGGAGGATCTCGTCGGCGTCGGCGTCCTTGGTCAGGTAGCCGCGGGCCCCGGCGGCGATCGCCCCGAGCACGTCGGACTGGTCGCCGTGCGCGGACACCACCAGCACCCGGTGGCCCATCCCGGTGACCGCGACCACCGCCGCCGCGTCGCGCACCCCCGGCAGCCGCAGGTCGAGGATCGCCACTCCACCGCCGGGCTGCCGGTACGCCGCGAACTCCTCCACCGACTTGGCGGTAACCCTGACCTGGACATCCGGTGCGTCCCCGAGCGCCCGGACCAGCGCGGCCCGGTAGAGGGGGTGGTCCTCCACCACCGACACCTCGATCGTCGGCACGCCGGTCACCGGGGCTCCCCCGCGCCGGTGGCCGGGGTGGCGACGCCCGGCGGGGCCGGCCGTCGGGCGGCGGCCGGATCCAGCACCGGGCCGGCGGGGAACAGCGCCAACACGGTCGGCAGCACCGGCGTGGGCCGAACCGTCCCGTACCCGAGCGCCCTGAGCGCGTCCCCGTCCGGCACCGGATACCGCACGCCCTGGTCGGTGAGGAGGAAGACGGTGCCGAGGGCGGCCTGCGGTGTCGGTCGCTCGCGCACCACCGCGGCCCGGCCGGCCGGTACGAACACCGTGTCGGCTCGCGTGCCACCTCCGGCCGCCAGCGGCTGCGCGCCGGCCGGCACACCGGTGCCGGCACCCAGCCTGACCACCGCCCGATCGCCGTCCACCGTCGCACACAACGCGGCCCCTTCCTGGGGCACCTCGGCCGGCGGGGCGAGTCGGGCCGGGTAGTCGGCGGCCTTACCGGCCACCGGCCGCGACTGCGCCACGTCGGCCGGCGTCACCGGGATCTCGCGCGCCGCGCCGCCCGGGTAGGCCGCCCGGTTGGCCGGGTTGCCGAGCACCAGCGCCGCCTCGGTCTGCCCGATCGGCAGCAGCCCGTCCGCGTGGACCAGGTAGTAGCGGGGCTCGGCCCCGACGGTCGTGGCGGCGAGCACCTGACCGACCCGGGTGCTCCGGTCGCCGACCCGAGGTCCGGCCGCGCCCACCCCGGCCACCGTGATCAGTCGCAGGTCCGGGCCCGCGATCACCGCGTTCAGCCAGGCCGCGCTGACCGGCAGCGGGCGTACCGCGTCGTAGCCGAGGGCCACCGCCGTGGCCGAGTTGATGATCCGGTGCCGGCGCCCGGCCACCAACGCGTGCTCGGTGCCGTCCGGCCCGGCGACCAGCAACGCGGTCGCCGCGTCCACCTCGACGCCCACCGGCGGCACCCCGGCGAGCGCCGTGGTGACCGGCGCGGTGCCCGCCGGCCGACCGTCGGCCGTCTGCGCGCAGACGGTGAACGGCCCGGTCACCAGCCGATCCCGGCTCGGCAACGCCGGCGGCGCGCCGGGTATCCCGAGCGGGACGCCGCGCGGCGCACGCGCCAGCGACTTGCTCGACACCCGGCTGGTGGCGGTGCCGTCACCACCCGCGAGCAGCCGCGCGGAGGCGTAGTTGAGCATCGGGTGCAGCAACCCGTCGGCGCCCATCACGTACGCCGCTCCCGTGTCCTTGTCGATCACCACCTGGCCGGGCTTGCGCCAGTCGGTGTTCGCTCCGGGCCGCAGGAAGCCGTACACACCGAAGCCGGCGGTCACCAGCAGGGCGACCGCCGCGCCGAGCGCACACCCGATGACCAGACGGCGACTCGGCGACACCGGGTGGTTGGCGTCGCCGACCTGCAGCGCCGAAACGAGCCGGCGGCGAAGGAACTGGTACGCCTGCAGTTGGTCCCGCTGTGTCCACATCAGTTCGTCCCCGCCATGGTGCGGTGCACGCCCGGTGCACTAGAACTACGGATACAAGGTACGGATCGCCGACGAGATCGAGCCCAAGGAGCCGAGCCATGCCGCCAGCCGCACCGGCCACCGCACCGCCCCTCGATTCCGCACGGCACCGGGGTGCGCCCCCGATGCCCGTACCACCGGTGGGACCGCGCGCACTGCGCGGGCTCGGCGTCGGCCGGCTGGTGCTCTGGCAGGCCGCGGTCCTGGGTGCGGTCGCCGGCGGCGCGCCCTCCGGTGCGGTCGGCGGCACGCTCACCGGGGTGGCGGCGGGCGTGGTGCTCGCCACCGGGGTGCGCTGGCGCGGTCGGTGGCTGTCCGACTGGGTGGTGGTCCGGCACCGCTTCCGGCGCCGCGGCGGGCACGCCCTGCCGGCCCTGCCCGACCTGCGGACCCGGACCGACGCGGACCGGGTGGGTAACCGGATCGGGCTGGCCGGCGACGGCAGTTCGTGGAGCGCGCTGCTGCGCGTCGAACCCGGCAGTGACCTCGACGACCTGCTGCGCCGGCTGCTGTCCCGCTACGACGACCCCGATCTGCCGCTGGCCGGCGCGCAGCTCGTCGACTGGACCTCGCCCGGCACCGGCAACGCGGCGCGCTGGATCGCCGTCCGGCTCGACCCCGAGATGGCCACCCGGGCGGTACGGGCCCGCGGCGGCGGCCAGATCGGTGCGGTACGTGCCGCGGGCACCGCCGCGCTGCGGCTCGCCGCCGAGCTGCGGGCCGCCGGGCATCAGGTCACCGCGCTCGACGGCGGTCAGCTGCGCGACGCCTGGGCCGCCGTGCTCGGCGTCGATCCGCGACGGGCGGACGATCCGGGCACCGAGACCTGGCACTACTGGTCGCTGGGCATGCTGCACCAGGTCTGCTTCCGGCCACGCCGAGCCGCCCGGAGCCTGACCGAGGTGGCCACGCTGCTTGGCCGGCACGCCGTCGCACCGGCGCTGGTCAGTGCGGTGTCGGTACGGTGGGACCGGCAGCGGGGCGGCGGCACCCGCTGCGCGGCGCTGATCCGGCTCGGGGTGCCCGCCGGACCGTCCCGGGAGGCGGTCGCCGAGGCGGTCGGGAAGGCCACCGCCGGATTCGACCGGGACCTGGTCCCACTGGACGGGGCGCATGCCGAGGCGGCCTGGGCCACGCTGCCGCTGGCTGGCCTGCCAGTGGGTTAACCGCCCCATGCGCGTGCCGCGCCGTAGATGTCGAGCACCGCGCCCGCCACCGGCACCAGGCTGAGCAGCGCCAGGAACTCGACCACGTCGAGCAGCCGGCCCCAGTACGGCGACGGTGTCTTGGCGGCGGCGCGGACCGCGTACGTCCCGCAGACCACTCCGGTCACCAGGAGCAGCCCGGCGAGGAGCAACCGCGTTCCGGGCCCGCCGGCCAGGCTCGCCCGAGCCGTCAGGCCGAGCACCGACGCCGCACCGGCCAGCAACAGGGCGGCCCGCTGGCCGACGCCGACGTAGGCTCGGGCGCGGAGCAGCAGCCCCACGCCGGCCAGACCGGCCAGCGCCCACGCCCAGCGGCCACCGCTCCACAGGAGTATCCCGGCGCAACCGGCCACGATGACCGCCAAGCCGCAGAGCAGACCGGTCAGGATCCGTTCGGCGGCCTCGGTGTCCGCGACCACCTCGGGTCCGAGCGTGGGCCGCTCGTCCCCGCGGAACGCCTCCATGTCGGTCGGCACACCAGGCAGCGGCAGCCGGCCGAGCCGAAGCGCGAGCATCGGCAGCGCCGGACTGGCCACCACGGCCACGCAACAGGTGACCGCCGCGACCGAGGCGGGCGGGGAGGCGGTGAGCAGGTCGGCGAGCGCGCCGAGACTACCCACCGCGGCAGCCACCGCGGCGGCGGCGAACCGCTGCTCCGCCACCACCACCGCGGCCACCGCCGTGTAGAGAGTGGCCGCCGCGCCGGCCAGCGCCAGCCGGCTCGCGGTCAGCTCCATCGCCGCGCCCGGACCACCGATCGCCGCCAGCCCGCCGATCATCGCCGCCGGTACGCCACCAGCGGCCACCGCCGCGCCTATGCCCCGCTCGCCGAACGCCCGCGACAGCGCTCCGCTGGCAAGCAGCAGCACCAGGGCCAGGATGCCGCCCAGCAGCGCGACGGTCGACGCGGCGAGCCCGCTGAAGCCGATCGCGACGGCGACCGCGGTGAAGGCCAGCGCGGCGACCGCGCCGCCGACCTTCCGGGACGCCGCTGCCCGCCACACTCCGGGCCGGTCCGCGGCGGCGCTCGCGATGGCGTCCACCACGTCGTCGAAGAGCATCGGGGTGGCCCGTCGGTCGACCGTGCCCAGGTAGAGCACCTCGCCGTCGCGCACCCCGGCGCCGCTGACGGTGACCGCGCCGTCCAACGGTGGCCCGCCGAAGCGACGCAGTTCCCAGCCGACCCCGCCGGCCCGGTCGGCGTTGGTGGCCAGCAGCCGGACCAGTTGCGGAAGCAGCTCCGCCACCGTGCTCTGGATCGGCAACGACACGTCGAGACGGGCGTGGGGGGCTACCACGGTGACCCGTCGAGGGGCGACCGCAGTGGTCACTGCTGCGCCTCGCCGAGCAGCGGGGCGTACCTCGCCTCGTTGGCCGCCGCCAGCTTGGCCAGGCCGTCGTTCACCGCCTCCAGCACGAGTTGGCCGAGGGTGTGCGCGTCGTAGCGACGCAGCACCTGCGGGTCGATGGTCACCTCGGTGAACCGGCCGTCGCCCTTGAGCTTCACGGTGACGTCACCGTTGCCGGCGTAGGCGGTCAGCTCCATGCTCGCCACCGAGCGCTGGATCTCCTCGATCCGCTGTTGCTGCTCACGTACCTGGGCGAGCAGATCCTCGATCGCCGGTTCCATCTTCGTCTTCCCTCCGGTGTCACCGCTACCCGCTGGCGTCGTAGCCCGCCAGTGGACTACGGCCGCCGCCCCTGCACGTCGTATTGGATCGACTCACGGGTATGAGTCGCAAGGTTTGCGAGATATACGTACTGCGCGGCGGTGGTGTAGGCGTCCATGTAGTCGGCCCGGCCCGGGTCGGCCCGGGCCCACCGTACGGCCTCCTCGGCGGCCGCGCCGTGCAGCGCGCCAACCGGTACGGTCGGGGCCGATCCGCCGTTGCGCAGCTCGAAACTGGCGAGGTCGCCGGCCGCCGTGTACACGGTCCCGTTGCCGGTGAACTGCGGGTGGTGGAACACGTCGGTGGGCAGGCTCTGCGGATGCACCGGGGCGGGCGCCTGCAGGGCACCGGTGACGACGTTGGCCGCCTGCCCGAAGGCGAAGCCGGCGAAGTCGCCGACCTCCGGCAGCTTGCCGACGCCGAAGCCGACCACGTCCTTGACCGCGTTGGCGATCGCCACCTGCCGGGCGTACGCCTCCTGCGCCGTACGGGTGGCCTGCTCGGCGTCCTGCACGTTGGCGTACCAGATCGCGTTGGCGGCCGCGGCGTTGGTCAGGCCGTCCACGTTGCCCGCGTACCGGCCCGCCTGTTCCATCGGGATCGTGCCGGCGTCGGCCTGGCGCAGCAGGTACTCCTGGTACAGGTCGGCGGCCGCGCTGATCTCGTCCCGGCCGTCCTGGGTGACCTGACCGAGCATCAGCATGTGCCGGGCGTCGGTGCTGCCCAGGCGCTGCGCCGCCGGATCGGTGTCCAACCCGTCGAGCGGCTGGGCGTACAGATCCATGTTCGGCACGGTGGCCCGGGCGATCGCCTCGGCGAAGTGCGGGTTCTCCCGCATCGCGGTCAACGTCTGCGGGTACGACGCCGGGTCGGTCATCGTCTGGGCGAGGTTGACGTACGCACCGCGGGCCAGGTCGCGCTCGGCGGGATCGGCGGTTCCGGCACCGATCCAGTCGACGACCCGGCCCGCGGTGACGCCGTCGTCCGCCCACCCGAAGCCGGCCAGTCGGCGCAGTGTCTCGCCGTCGCTGGCCAGCGCCGCGTCGGCGACGTGGTTCCGGGTGGACACGTCGAGCAGCGTGGTCATCGTCGCATCCACCCGGGGCTTGTCCCAGAGCACCGCGTCGTCGGTCGACACGTAGTACCCGGGCTGGTCGGGGCTGTGCCGGGAAAGGTCGTCGAGTCGCTGGGTCACGTCGGCAATCTCACCGACCCGACGGGTCACCGCGGCGGAATAGTCGGCTCCGGCGACGAGATCCCGGTCGGCCGCGCCGGTCAGCTGGGACAGCGCCTCCCACTGGGCATAGCGGGGCACGTCCAGCCGGTTGGTGTAGACCGTCTCGCCGAGCGCCCCGGTCAGCGGCGCGCGGCCCGGCGTCGCCGGCACCTCGTGCGTGAAGCCGAACGAGGTGGTGCCGATGTTCGTCTCGGTGGTCGCCCGGGCGTGCACGAGGTCGCGGATCGCGGCAGGCAGGTCGGCCGGGTCCTGCGACAGGGTCAGGATGCCGTTGCCGACGGTCCGCAGCATCGCCTGCCGATCGGCGGGGGCGAAGCCCGGGGCCGTCTCGCCGAAGATGCCGAACAGGCTGGTCTGGTAGCGGTGCTCGGTGGCGTTGACGTAGCCCGGCAGGTCGAACACCCGGTCGCCGAGCGCGCCGTAGAACGAGGTCAGGAATGCCTTGTCCGCGGCGGACGGTGGCTGGCCGTTGCGTACCCGGTCGGTGATCACGGCGAGTTGCGCCATGCTCTGGCGGAACTGCGCCGGCGAGACGTCTCCGGCGAGCGCGGCCCGCACCGTCTCTGCCACGTGACGTCCGTCGGCGCCGGCCGCGGCGGCCGGACCGGCGGCGCCCACCGGGTGCGGCCCGCCGAGCTCGGTGGCGACCTGCGCCAGCACCACACCAAGCCGGTCCCACACCCCGCGCATCGCGCTCAACGCCTGCTCGCCGACGTGCCGGGCCTGCCCGAGCAGAGCGGAGACCTGGCTGCTCGGCACCGCCCCGGCGGCGGCCACCAGGAGCTGGGCGTTGGCCCGGAACCGGGCGATGACCGTGTCGGCGGTGCTCGCGGCGGCCTCCAGTCCGCCGGCTGCGCGTTCCAGCCCGGCGGCGTGCCGGCGCAGCCGCGCCTCGGCGCCGTCCAGCCCGATGGTGACCCGGCCGGCGGCGGCGCCGAACGCGTCGTACGCGGAGCCGTGCCAGTGCGCCGAGAGCCCGGTCCGGCGCCGGGTCAGCTCGCCGCAGACGCCCGCCGCCTGGTCGGCGATCGCCAGATAGGAGTGGGCTACGGCCCGCAGCCCGGCCGGGTCGCCGGTCATCTGCCGGCGGTATTCGTCGAGCACCGTGGCGTACCGGGAGAGCAGCCAGGACAGCGCGCCCGACAGGTTGACGGTGTGTCCGACGAGGACGGGAGAGACGCCGGTCACCGGTCAGTCCACCTTGACCGAGCCGTCGGCGCCGACGCTGATGTCGGCGTTGACGGTCTGCCCACCGGAGCTGGCGCTGACCTCGATGTCGAAGGCGCGGCCGGTATCCACCGGCACCTCGACGGTCAGCGTCATGTCACCCTTGCTGGCCGTGATCGTCACGTCGTCGTCGCCGTCGTCGGTGGGCCCGGACGGGGCGGACGGCGGCGACTCGCCACCCGACGCGGCCGGTGGGATCGGCAGGGTCTGCACCGGGCCGGTGGGCGTCATCGTCACCGGCGTACCCCCGGAGGGGAGCGTGGACTGACCGGGTTGGACCGCCACCCACTGGTCGGTGCCGAGCGCCGACGGTACGTAGCTGCTCATCGAACCACCGGCCGGGTAGCCCGCGCCGGTGAACGACGGCATGCCGTAGCCGCCGTAGCCGCCGCCCAACACCGCCTGCCCCGCGCCGGTGGCGACGCTGGCCATCGGCGGCGGCGCGAGGACGGGGTTGCCCGCGCTCCCGGCCGGCAGCGCCGGAGCGGGCGCCGCCCCGCCGTCGTTGTTCTTCGAGAACAACTGCTCGACCTGCCCGACGATGGTGGCCAGACCGGTCAGGATCTGGCCGAGGTTGGTCACCCCGATGGCGGTGAGGATGCCGCCGATACCGGTGAGGAACGCCTTGAGGATCCCGGTGGTGCTGACCGCCAGGGCCCGGCCGGCCGCCTGGGTGTACGGATTGGACATCAGCGCGGCCACCGTCGGGTTGACCGCGCCGACCACCGCCCGGTAGGCCGACTGCGCGGTGGTCAGCTGCGCCGCGGCCCCCTCGAGTTCCCGAACGCCGGCGTACACGGTCTCGATGATCTGCTGGAAGCTGGCGAAGGACTTGTTCAGCTTCTGCACCACGGAGTCGCTCGCCGAGCCGGCGGACCACACCTCACGCAGTTGCTCGCGGGCCCGCTCCAGGTCGGCCAACAGTGTGACCAGCCGGGCCACCCGCGCGGTCAACGCCGCGGCGTGGGCAAGGATCGCCTGCGGGTTACCGCCCACGATCGTGGGCAGCGCGACGGTGCCGGGCCCGCGACCGCCGGCGGCGGCGTCCATCGCGCCCGAGTTGGGGATGTCAAACACGACGCACCTCTCTCGGCTTCAGGTCGTCGGGGCTCACCACAGCGAGGTCGCATCCGTCATCGGGCGGTAGACCCGGACGCGTCCGAACTCCGCCGCCGAGCCGACCGCTCCGTGGTTGTAGAGCTGGCCGCCCGCGCCGGCGACACCGATCACCGGGCCACCGTCACCGGCGACGGGCTGCACGACCACCACGTCGCCGGGGTGCACCAGGCCGGAGACGTCCCGCCCGCTGCCCGAGTAGACCGCCAACAGGCCGACCCGTTCCTGGTTGGCCGGGCTGCGGTCGAGCCAGTCGGCGAAGTCCCGCGCGTCGCGGAAGGTGACCTCGGTCAGGGGCCGGGCCGACAGCTCACCGAGCCCCGCCCGGCCCAGGTAGTCCAGTATGTTGCCGACCGAACCGGGCTCCCCGGCCGCGCCCGCGCTGTCGTTGATCGCGTAGCCGGCGAGGGCGGCGCTGGGCGCCGCACCGGTGCCGTTGGGTGCCCCGCCCAGCGCGGCGGCGACCGCCCGGTCCGCCTCGTCGTAGTCGTTGGCGCTGCGGTGCACCAGGTCGTTGATCTCCTGCAGCAGTTGCAGCAGCGTCCGCATGGTGCCGACGACCTGCCCCTGCATCGCGATGTTCGCCGACGCGACCGGGGAGCCCAGCTTCGCGAACGACGTCGGCGCGATGGTGAGCCGCTCCAACTCCATCACCGTGCTGTACGCCTGGAGCAGAATGCCGACGACGTTGCCGACCACTCCACGTACGGCATCCGGCCGCACGTTGTACGACGAGCCTGTCGTCATCGTTCGCACCTTCCCGCCAGATCGTCCACGCCGGGCCGGGCAACTCGACCGTGCTGAGGCGGTTCCCGGATGGTTGCGGGTCATCGTAGGTTGGTGCGCGCGAGCCCTTAAACGGCAAAACTACCCACGATCTGCTCTGTCAAAGTGACCACGGGTTCCGATTTCTTCGGGCCGAGGAGGCACCGCCGGATGTCCGCCGACACCTTCCGCCGCCGGGCTGTACTGCCCGAACCACCACGCGGCGAGATCATGCTGCAGTCCCCGCCCGCCCTGCCCCGCGGGTCCAGCCAGGCCGGCATGCAGCTGATGTTCATGCTGCCGATGATGCTCGGCATGGGCGCCATGTCGTTCGTCTACATCGGGCGGTCCGGCGGGGCGATGACCTGGATCTTCGGCGCCCTGTACATCAGCGCCATGGCCGGCATGCTGATAATGAGCCTGTCGCGCGGTGGCGCATCGAAGAAGGCGCAGATCAACGACGAGCGACGCGACTACCTGCGGTACCTCGGCGGCCTGCGCGGCCAGGTCCGTGAGGTGGCGGTCCGCCAACGGGAGGCGGCCCTGGCGGCGCTGCCCGACCCGGCCGACCTGTGGTCGTTCGCCGGCACCGAGCGGCTCTGGGAGCGGGCCCGCACCGATCCCGACTTCGGCCGGGTCCGGGTCGGCACCGGACCGCAGCGGCTGGCCACCGCGCTGCGGGCGCCGCAGACCGCCCCGCTGGAGGACCTCGATCCGGTGGCGTCCACCTCGCTGCGGCACTTCATCCGCACCTACGCGACCGTCGGAGGGCTGCCGGTGGCGGTGTCCCTGCGCTCGTTCCAGCGGGTCAGCCTGGCCGGCGACCGCCCCGAGATCCTGGCCCTCGCCCGAGCCCTGCTGGCCCACCTGGTCACCTTCCACTCCCCGGACAACCTGCGCGTCGCCGCCTGCGCCGGGCCGGACCGGCAGGACGGCTGGGACTGGCTGAAGTGGCTGCCCCACGCGGTGCATCCGGGTCGGGCCGACGCGAGTGGGCCGACCCGGTTGGTCGCCCCCACCCTCAGTGAGTTGGCCGCGCTGCTGGCCGACGATCCGGCCGATCCGGCGGCCCGCGGCCCGTTCAGACCGGGTGCCCGGCCCGAAGCGCCGCACCTGCTGATCGTGCTCGACGGAGCCGGCACGCTGCCCGATGCCGGGCTCGCCCCACCCGACGGCCTGGCCGGCACCACCATCCTGGAGATCGGCGGCGGGTCGGGCGGTGGCGCCGACGCGCTCGATCTGGTGATCGCCGAGGGTCGGCTCGGCATGCGCACCCCGGACGGCGTCTCCCTGGTCGGCGTGCCCGACCGGCTCAGCGTCGCCGGCGCCGAGGTGATCGCCCGGCAGCTCACCGCGTTGCACACCGGCACACCCACTGCCAGCGAGCAGCCGCTGTCCACCACCTTCGGCCTGGCCGACCTGCTCGGCATCGGCGACCCCCGCCGGCTCGACCCGAAAGTCACCTGGCGCCCCCGGCCGGCCCGGGACCGGCTGCGCATCCCGATCGGGGTGGATCCCGACGGGCGCCCGGTCGACCTGGACCTCAAGGAGTCGGCCGAAGGGGGCATGGGCCCGCACGGGCTGGTCATCGGGGCCACCGGGTCCGGCAAGAGCGAACTGCTGCGCACCCTGGTCACCGGGCTCGCCGCCACCCACTCCTCGGAGACGCTCAACCTGGCCCTGATCGACTTCAAGGGCGGCGCCACCTTCGCCGGCATGACCGGCCTGCCGCACACCTGCGCGGTGATCACCAACCTCGCGGCCGACCTGACCCTGGTCGACCGGATGGCCGACGCGCTCCGCGGCGAGCTGGTCCGCCGCCAGGAACTGCTGCGGGCCGCCGGGAACTACGCGTCGGTACGCGACTACGAGCGGGCCCGGGCCGAGGGCACACCGCTGCAACCGCTGCCCTCGCTGCTGGTGATCATCGACGAGTTCAGCGAACTGCTCTCCAGCCGGCCCGAGTTCATCGACCTGTTCGTGATGATCGGTCGCCTCGGCCGCAGCCTCGGCGTACACCTGATGCTCGCCTCGCAACGACTCGAGGAGGGGCGGCTGCGCGGCCTGGACAGCCACCTGAGCTACCGGATCGGTCTGCGCACCTTCTCCGCGGCGGAGAGCCGGGCGGTGCTCGGGGTGTCCGACGCGTACGAGCTGCCGCCGGTGCCCGGGTCGGCGTACCTGAAGTGGGACACCACCACCCTGCAACGGTTCAAGGCCGCGTACGTCTCCGGCGAACTGCCGCCCGAGCAGGTGGCCGCCGAGTCCGAGGAGATCCCGTACGAGCGGCGGGTGCTGCCGTTCGGGCTCGCCCCGCTGGCGCCGGCCGAGGCGGTACCCGCACCGGCGCCGGCGAACGGCCCCGACACCGCGGCGACCAAGGGCGAGACCGTGCTGAGCGCCATGATCGGCCGGCTGCTCGGCAACGGGCCCGCCGCGCACCAGATCTGGCTGCCACCGCTGGCCGAACCGCCCGCCCTGGACCAACTGCTGCCGCCGCTGGGCATCGACCCGCAGCGCGGTCTGACCCCGGTGGGCTGGGCCGGCAACGGGCAGCTCACCGTGCCGCTGGCCATCGTGGACAAGCCGTTCGAGCAACGCCGGGACCTGTTGTGGGCGGAGCTGTCCGGGGCGGCCGGGCACGCGCTCGTGCTCGGCGCACCGCAGAGCGGCAAGAGCACCCTGCTGCGTACGCTGGTGAGCGCGCTGGCACTCACCCACACCCCCACCGAGGTGCAGTTCTTCCTGCTCGACTTCGGTGGCGGTGGCCTGGCCACCCTCTCCGGCCTGCCGCATGTCAGCGGCTACGCCAACCGGATGGACGCCGAACGGGTCCGCCGGATCGTCGCCGAGCTGACCGGCCTGCTGGCCGAGCGGGAGCAGTCGTTCGCCGCGCACGGCATCGACTCGATCTCCGACTTCCGGCGCCGCCCACCGCCCAGCCCGGACGGACGAACGTTCGGCGACGTGTTCCTCGTCGTCGACGGCTGGATGACCCTGCGCCAGGAGTTCGAGCCGCTGGACGAGTCGGTCACCACGCTCGCCGCCCGCGGCCTCGGGTTCGGCCTGCACGTCGTGCTGTCGGCCAACCGGGCGATGGAGATCCGACCGGCCCTGCGCGACCTGATCGGCACCCACGTCGAGCTGCGCCTCGGCGACCCCGCCGACTCGGCGTACGACCGGCGGGCCGCGGCCGACGTGCCGAAGGGCGCCCCGGGACGCGGGCTCACCGCCGACAAGCTGCACTTCCTCGGCGGGCTGCCGCGCATCGACGGCCGCACCACGGTCAGCGACCTGCCCGACGGCGCGAGCAACCTGGTCAAGCAGGTGGAAGCGAGCTGGCACGGCCCACGCGCTCCCCAGGTGCGGTTGCTGCCCCGGCTGGTGCCGGCCACCGACCTGCCCGGCCCGGTCCCCGGGGACCGGCGGATCCCGATCGGGCTGGCCGAGGCGGACCTGAAACCGGCCTACCTGGACTTCGACGCCGACCCGCACTTCCTCGCCTTCGGCGACGTGGAGTCCGGCAAGACCGGGCTGCTGCGGGTGCTCGCCCAGCAGATCGCGGCCCGCTACTCGGTGGCCGAGGCCGCGGTCATCGTCGCCGACTACCGGCGCGGGCTGGTGGACGCGCTCACCGGCCCGCACCTGCTCGGCTACGCCGGCAGCGAGCCGGTGCTCGCGCAGCTCGTCGCCGAGGCCGCCGAGGGACTGCGGCGACGCCTGCCCGGTCCGGAGGTGACCGCCACCGAGTTGCGCGACCGCAGCTGGTGGAACGGTCCCGAGCTGTTCGTCCTCGTCGACGACTACGACCTGGTGGTGTCACCGAGCCGCAACCCACTCGCGCCCCTGCTGGACTTCCTGCCCCAGGCCAAGGACGTCGGCCTGCATCTGGTGCTCACCCGCCGGTCCGGCGGCGCCAGCCGAAGCCTGTTCGAGCCGGTCGTGCAGCGGCTGCGCGACCTGGGCACACCGGGCCTGCTGCTCTCCGGGTCCCGCGACGAGGGCGCGCTGCTGGCCGACGTCAAGCCCAGCAAACAGCCGCCCGGACGTGGGCAGTTGGTGGACCGGCGGACCGGGGTGTCGCTGGTGCAGCTCGCCTGGGCGCAGACCGACCCGGCCTGATCAGGACCGGTCGATGTACGGGTCCGGCGCCCTGGCCCTCGGATCCCTGTGGGTAATAGTGCCGTGTAGGCGACGGGGTACTTGTGCCGTACTACCAAGGGTGACGGATGCATAGCATCCCCAGCGTGTACGGCGCCGCGAGTCGGCGCGCGACCTTGCCAAGAGGAGGTGAACCGACGTGGCCAGTCCCGGATACCAGAGTGATGCCGCCGCGATGACGCGAGCGGTCAGCGGGTTCGACGAAGCCGCCACCAACACGGCTCAGAGCATGGCGCAACTGGAGAGCGAACTCGTGTCGGTACTGAGCCGGTACGCCGGTAACCAGGCCACCGCTTTCTGGCAGCTGCAAGGCCGGCTGCAGGAGAGCATGCGGGTTGCGTCACGGGAACTGCAGACCATGTCCGGCCTGGTCAACGAGAGCTTCCGCAACTACAACACCGGTGACGTGGCGGCCGCCGACTCGCTGCGGGGCCTCACCGGCGCCGTGGGCGAGGGCAGCCCCGTACTCAGCCGGCTGGCCGGCGCCTAACCTGCCCGGAAAGGGGTGATGTGAGATGACCGCCGATGTGATCAACGTCGAATTCGCCGCGCTGCGGGCCGCCGCCGACTCGTTGCAGGTCAAGGCCCAGGCGTTGAACGGCCACATGGACCAGTTGCAGAGCAGCCTGGCCCCGATCAAGCAGACCTGGTACGCCTCCGGCAGCGCCGCCGGTCAGGCCGCGGAGCAGTCCGAGACGCGGCTGCGGGCGGCGCTGGCCGACATCATCGCGGTGATCGGTCAGTTCTCCGCCAAGGTGAACGAGGCGCACGACACCCAGTTGGCGCTGGAGAACCGGAACACCAGCTTCTTCGCCTGAGCCGGGGCGGTCAGCGGCGGCGTGGGGTGGGGCGGGATCCGCCTCCACCCGACGCCGCCGCCCCGCTCGCCGGCGTCGTTCTCAGCCGAGCTCCGAGACAGGAGAGCGCGACGATGTCCCACGAGGAGTCGTTCCGGGTCCACCTCGAATCGCTGCTGGCGTTCGCCCGTGAGTTGGAGGACCAGCTGGAGGCGATGCGCAAACCGACGGACGGCCTCGGCCAGTTGCGCATCCGGCCGGTCCGGCTCGGCGAGTTCGGCGAGGCGGCGTCGCTGGCCGAGCGGCACCGGGCCGCCGCCGAACAGATGCACGAACTGCTGCACACCGTGCGGGAGGCGATCGCCTTCGCCAACGACGTGACCCGCATGATCGCGGACGGGTACGCCGACTACGACATCGGCGTCGCCACGTCCTTCCGGGCGCACGGAAGGGACTGACACGATGCCGCGTGGACGCGGTCGCGCGCGTAGCGACTTCAGCCAGTACAGCCATCACGAACTCATGCGAATGCTGCACGCCGGCGAACCGAAGTCGGTGACCGAGGCGGCCGAGGGCTGGGGAGCGGCCGGCACCGCGCTGCACGAGCGCGCCGGCGACATCGAGCGCCAGCTCCGCGAGTTCGAGCAGTGGTGGGACGGCGGGGCCGCCCGGCAGTACAAGCTGATGATCAATGATCTGACCTCGGGTATCCGGCAGGTGGCCAGCACCGCGTTCGCGGTGCGTGACCTGGCCTACTCCTCCGCAGAGGCGCTCACGACGGCCCAGAAGTCGATGCCCGCCCCGGTCGCCGTACCCGATCTCGCCCCCTCCGTCATCGCCGCCGCGACCACGCCCCTGGTCGTACCCGCGGACACTCCGGCCAGCACGGTCGAGACGCTCCGCCAGCACCAGGCCGAGGCGGTCGCCGAGGTCAACGCCCAGCAGCGGGCACAGGCCGCCTCGGACGCGGCTCACCAGCAGGCGGTGCAGGTGATGACCACCCTCGCCACCGAGTACGTCACCGCCGAGGACGCGATGCCGGTCACCCCGAGCGCGGCGTCCCGACCGGCCACCGGCACGCCGATCGAGGAGCCGCCGCCGGTCACGCCAGCCCCACCGCTGGTTCCGCAGCCCGGTGGCGGCGTGCCGTCCGTACCGGCCGGGACGCCGGTCGACCCGGCCACGACCCCCGTCGACCCGGACGCGGCGCCGCCGCCGCCGGCAACCCAACCCCGGCCGCTGTTCGGCACGATGTTCACCGCCGGTCTGGCCGCGGCCGCCGCCGCGCTCGGCGGGCGGTTCACCACCGTGCCGCCCGGGCTGGGAGCCAAGCCGACGGGCGAGAAGAAGGACGAGAAGAAGGACGCCGCCCCGGTGGCCACGGCCAACGACCGGGCCCCCGGCGGCGGCGCCCGGATCTCCGCCGGCGGTGCGGGTGGCGGTGGTGTCGGTGGTGTCGGTGGCGGCGGAGGCGGCGTCGACATGTCGCCGGTGGCGAACCAGTCCCTGGCTGGTCAGGCCGGCGGCCCGACGGCGAGCGGGCTCGCCGGAGCCGTGGGGACCGCCGCCGGGGTGGCCGCGGCGAAGGGCATGGCCGGCGGCTTCATGCCGGCGATGCCCTTCGCCCCGATGGGGGCGGGCGACGCCGCCGGCAGCCGGCGCATCCCGCCGTGGCTGGTCGAGACCGAAGACGTGTGGGGCGAGCAGTCGGTGGTGACGCCGGCGGTGATCGGCGAGGAGCCTGAGTCGGACCAGCCGGGGGCCCGGTCATGGAGGTGACCAGCACCGGATTCCGAGCCGTCCCGGCCGCGCTGGACTCCGCGGCGGCCGAACTCACCGGAAGCGCCGACCGGTTGAACACCATCCGCGGGCAACTCACCGCGCAAGCCGTCGACGGCAAGGCGTTCGGGTTGGTGCCGCAGTCCCAACGGGCCATGCAGGCACACGGCAACAGTCTGCAGCTCAGCAGCACCGAGCTGGAGTCGGCGGCGACGCAGACCCGGCGGTTGGCCACCGGGGTGACCGCCGCGGTGACCAACTACCGGCGGGGCGACATCCAGGTCAGCCAGGCATTCCGGCAACTGCTGGGTGATCTGGGCGGTGGCACCACGCTGGCCGCCGCCGGGGCCGCCGCGCCCGCCGGCACCGCCCCGTTCGGCACCCGCATCGCGGCCAACCGTTCGGCGATCGCCGCCGAGTTGACGGCCGAACGGCAGCGCCTCGCCACCTATCGGGCCCAGCTCACCGGGGACCCGGGCGCCGACCACCAACTGCGCGAGACCATCAATCGGTCGCAGGCGCGCATCGAACTGTACGAGAACGTCATCGCCGAACACCGCAAGATCCTCTCGTTCGACCCGTCCGGTGACGGATCGATGGTGGAGTTGGTCGGCGACATCGACGCCGGCACCCGCAACGTCGCCGTGTTCGTCCCGGGCACCTTCTCCGAGCTGTCCAACTTCGAGCGGTACCGCGACGGTGCGGTCGGCTTCGTCGACGCGGCCCCCCGCCGGGATCTGGCCATGGTCGTCTGGATGGACGGCGACCTGCCCTCCAACCTGTTCCCGCAGGCCCCGTCGGCCAGCTACGCCGACAACCTCGGGCCCCGGCTCGCCGACTTCTCCCGTGAGCTGCGTGCCGAGATCGCCGGCTCCGCCGCGGCTGGCAACGACGTGCAGGTCACCTTCGCCGGCCACTCGTACGGCGGCGCGGTGGTCGGCACCGCCGAGCAGCACGGGTTGGACGCCGACCGGATCCTGCACATCGAGTCGGCGGGCATGGGCCACGACGTGGACGGCCCGGAGGACCTGCGGCCGGCCCAGCCCGATGTGCAGCGGTACTCGATGACCGCCCCCGGCGATCCGATCGCCTGGGTCCGGGACATCAACATCGGCAACTGGGGGCACGGCGCCGACCCCGACGAGTTCCCGGGCGTGATCCGGCTGGAGACCGGCAACTACGCCGACGGTCGACCGCTGGAGGGCGTTTCCGCGCACTCCGACGTGCTGACCTACCACAGTGACGCGTGGTGGAACATCTATCAGGTGTTCACCAACGGCCCGCTGGTGACGGTACCGTCGTTGCCGTGACCAAGCCGATCGACTTCGCGCCACTGGCCGCCGTCGCCGAGCCGTTGCGGGCCGTGCTGGACAAGGTCGCCGCGCGGTTCGGCGCCGACGTCCGGGTCAGCCGCGACGAACAGCTCGACTGCGACCCGTTCCGGCCGGCCGGCGTGCCGAGCGAGTCGGTGCGCTGGGAGTACAACCTGCGGGTTCCCACCCCGCCCGGTGCCGTCGAGATCCTGCTCTCCGAGGTGGTGCCGGAGCTGAGCGCGGACGGTTGGCGAGCCACCGACCGCAGCGGCGCGACCGAGGTGGCCTACCAGTTCCAGCGGGACGGGGCGCACCTCGGCGTACACATCTCCCGAGACGGCACCGGCGACGTGGTGGTGGGCGGCTCCAGCCGCTGCGTACCGACCGAGGTGCCGTAGCACCGGCGCACCACGGGTGGGGCCGGTCAGCCGCCGGGACGCCAACCGCGGGCCCGGCCTCGACGCACCACGGCCGTACCGATCCCGAGCAGCAGCGCCGCCGCGAGTCCCGCCGACGCCACGGGCAGCACCAACGGATTCGCCTCGGAACCCGGGTTCGCCCGGGCTGCGGCGACGGGCTGCGCGCTCGCGCCCACGGCTCCCCGCGGATCCTCCACGCCCTCGGCGGCCACCGCCCGGTACGGGTCCACCATCCCCCAGCCGAGCTGCGGGTGGTGCCCGTCGACCGCGGTCCGGTGCGCGGTCGACGTGATCCGCCGCACCACCTCGGCGGCGCTGAGCTCTGGCCGGTAGGACCGCAGCAGCGCGGCGGTGCCCGCCACGTACGCGGCCGCGTAGGCCGGATCGTCGACCGTGGGTGAGTGTCCCAGCCGGCCGTCCGCTCCGGCGGAGAGGCTCAGCAGTTGCCTGCCCGGGGCGGCCACCCCGATGTAGTCACCGGATTCGGTGGAGGCCACCGCGCCGTCCGGCCCGAACGCACCGACCGCCAGCACCCCGGGCAGCGCGGTCGGGTAGCTGGTCACACCCTGGGTCCGCGCGCCGGAAGCGGCCGGCGACACCACCACGATGTCGGCCGCGATCGCCCGTGCGGTGGCGGCCCGCAACTGGGCGGTGTTCCTGGTTGCCGGCAGTACCACGTAGATCACTCGGGCGCGGGCGGTGACCGCGAAGTCGATGGCGGCGGCGAGCCGGCCGGGGTCTACGGCCCCGTCGCCCTGCCTGGTGCTCTGGGTGTAGCGGACCGGGAGCACGGACACGTCGGGAGCCAGCCCGGCGAACGTGGTGTCGTCGTGCGGCCGGGCGGCGATCAGGCCGGCGGCGAACGTGCCTCGGCCGTCACAGTCGTCGGTGGCTCCATCGCGGTTGGCCAGGACGTCCCGACCATCCTCGACCTGGCCTGGACGAAACTGCGCGTTACGGGCGTCGACGCCGGTGCCGAGCACCGCGGTCCGCACCCCGGCACCCGTGCTCAGTGGCCACACCCGGCGCGGCCCGAGCAGTTCCAGCGCCCACGGGGTGCCGGCGGTGTGCACCCCCACCGGGTTGGCACAGCCGGCCGGCGCCGCGTAGCCGGCCGGCGCGCCGGCCACCGGCAGCGCCCCGACCAGTGCGCCGACGACGCCCGCCAGCGCGCCGAGCGCGGGTCGCGAGCCACTAGGCCCGCGCCGGGCCGTCGTGCCGGCACCGCGCCTGGGCCCGCCCAACCGGATCATGCCGGCACCCGCAGGGTCACCCGGGTGCCACGACCGGGCCACGACTCCACGGTCGCCTTGCCGCCGACCTCACGCAGCCGGGCCACGATCGACTCCCGGATGCCGAACCCGTGTCGGCCGGCGACATCGAAGCCGCAGCCGTGGTCACGGATCACCACGACCAGGGCGCTGCTCTCCTCGTCGGCGCGGACCACCGCGTCACCGATCCCGGCGTGCTTGGCCACGTTGCCCAGGGCCTCCCGCACCCCGCCGAGGACGGCGTCCCGGTACGGGCGGGACATCCGACTGCCGGCGCCGGCGGCCACTGCCAGCTCCACCCGCAGCCCGCGTCCGGCGAGTTCCTCCACCAGTTCGGCCAACCCGTCGGCGAGCGGGTTGTCGCTGCCGCCACCGGGCTCGTCGAGCATCCTGCGCAGCCGGGCGGCCTGGACGCGGGCGGTGGCCCGCACCTGGGCGAGCTGCGCCGCTGACGCGGTCTCGTCCGCCGCGCTGTGCAGGGCGACCGCTTCCAGGGTCTGCAGCACCGTGTCGTGCAGCGACCGCAGCCATCGGACCCGCTCGGCCTCCCGACCGGCCCGGATCCCGTACGACATGGCCAGGTGCAGGCTCAGCCCACAGATCACGAGCGCCGCCAACGTGACCACCACCGCCAGTGCGAGCCACCCGGCCCGGCCGGCGAGGGTTCCCCTGCCCGCGGCGGCGCCGAACGCGATCGTCGCCAACTGGACGGGCATCGACATCAGCACCGCGAGCACGCCACCGGCCAGGCCGTACGCGCCGGTCACCAGAACCACGGCACCGGCCAGGTAGGGCCAGAACACGTCGGTGTGCGGTACGACCGCGCTCACCGCCACGATCACCCCGTAGGCCACGGCGACGTCGACCAGCACGGCCCCGCGTACCTGTTCGAGGTCCACCGTCGGCCGCCGGTGGACCGTGACGATGGCCGCGACGTTGCCGGCCAGCAGCAGGGCCGCAACCGGCAGCAACGTGACCAGTGCCACCGGCTCCCCGCGCGCCACGAGCAGGCCCATGGCGACGGGCAGGACGCACACCCGGTATGCCAGGGCGCCGAGCAGCAGGCAACGCGAGGTCTGGCGATGCAGCACGGCAGCGGCGGCGCCGTCGACCGGGGCCAGACCCTCCACCGAGGCCGATAGCGTCCACATCGGAGGTTTACGTCGGGATGCGATCCCCGCCATGGCGGCGCGGGTCAGCAGCGCGAACACCATGGCCGGCAGGGCGACACTGTCGACTGTCACGGACCCTCCCGCGGTGCGCCGACCAATGCCCACGTGTCAGCTCCTTGTCCACATCACGGACCGCGCGTCGCGTCTGGCCCCCACGAGGATCATGGCCAGTTTTCCCGACATTTGGCCCCCGGAGCAAGAGTTGACCACCCATTGATCCGGGCCGACGTCGAATGGCGCCCGGACCCGCGATCGGGCGGAACCGGCGGCCCGTGATCGCCCCGACCAATCGGGACGGACAGCCGATCCGCGTAGTGGCGAAGCGTCCCCCGGATACGCCCGGTCAGCCACCCAGGGCGAGGTCCGCCACCTCGGCGGCGCAGCCCCACGACAGGGTGACCCCCGCCCCGCCGTGGCCGTACGCGTGCACGAGCCGGCTGCCGCGCGGGCCCGCCGGGTCCGGGTCCACCTCGACCCGCGGGCCGCCGCGCCGGGCCGGCCGCAGCCCGATCCGCTCGCCGAGCACCGGCGCGTCGGCCAGCTCCGGCACCAGCGCGACACAGCGGCGCCGGATCGCCGCCGCCGTCCCCGGGTCGGGCGCGGTGTGCCCCACCCCCGGCTGGTACGTGCCGCCGAGCACCACGTCGTGCCGGCGCGGGTGCACGTACGTGATCCCGGCCGGGTCGTCCTCGTCGCGCACCGAGACGGTCAGGCCCGGGTTCGCCACCAGCACCAAGTGCCCGCGTACCGGGTGCACGGCCGGGTCCGCGGCGAGCTGGCCGGCGGCCAGACCGGTCGCGTTGACGACCGTCGGCGCGGTGTCGAACGCGTCGGCGAGCCGGCGCACCCGGCGGCGCAGCACCCGCCCGCCGCCGGCCTCCAACCGCTGCCGCAGCCAGGCCAGGTACGGCGTCATCTCCACCGTCGGCGCGGTGAACCGCAGCAGCGCCGTGTACGGCGGTCGCGCCGGCTCCACCACCAGGTCCCCGCACGCCTCCGCCCACCAGGGCGGGCCTTCGTACGGGTGACGCAGCAGCATCCGGGTCGGCCGCGCGACCACCCCCGGCACCCCGTCCGCGGCCTGGCGGCCCAGCTCCGTGTGGGTCTCCCGCGCCCAACGCAGCACCCGCGGGTCCTGGTCGGTGTGGCTTGGGTACCAGACCGCGGCGGCCACCGTGGACACCGTGTCCGCCGGGTCGTCGGCGGCCAGCACGGTCACCCGCGCCCCTCGCTGCTGAAGGGTGACCGCCGCCGTCATCCCGACGATCCCGCCCCCGACCACCACCACGTCCGCCGCTGCCGTCATCGTCCGCTCCCTCGCTCGTGCCGTTGGCTTCGGATCGTCGCCGTCCCGCCGGGCCGCCGTCCAAGACGGATCGGACAGCCGGCGATAAGCGGCGCTTATGATCGGTCCATGTCCGACCCGCCGACCCTGGACGCCTGGTTGGACCTGCGGCGGCTGCGCTACTTCGCCGTGCTCGCCGAGGAGTTGCACTTCACCCGGGCCGCCGCCCGGCTGCGCGTCGCCCAGCCCGCGCTCAGCCAGCAGATCCGGGCCCTGGAACGCCAGCTCGGCGTGCCGCTCGTGCACCGCACCAGCCGAGGCTGCCGTCTGACGGAGGTGGGGGCGCGGGTCGCCGACGAGGCCGTCCGGCTGCTCGCCGACGTGGACGCGGGGGCCACCCGCATCCGGGACCTGGTACGCGGGCGGGGCGGCCGACTCCGGCTCGCGTACACGCGGTCGGCGCGCGGCGGCTCGGTCGACGCGCTGGTCGCCCGGTTCCGGGCCGCCCACCCGGACATCGAGGTCGTCCCGGAGACGGCCTGGACGGCGCCGAACGTGGCCGGACTGCTCGCCGGCCGGCTCGACGTGGCGTTCGTCCGCCCGCCCGTCGACGAGCCGGCGCTGGTCTGCCGGACGGTCGACACCGAGGAGTTGCTGCTGGCCCTGCCCGCCGGTCACCCCCTAGCCGCGGGCCGCCGCCGGATCAGCCGGGCCGAGGTGGTCGACCTGCCAGCCGTGATGTGGCCGCGCGAGAACGGCCCCGGCATGTTCGACCGTACGATCGCCCAGGTGTGGCCGCACGGCGGGTTCCGGCTCGTCCGGCAGGAGCCGGACGACGAGCAACTGCTGCGGGCGGTGGCGCAGGGAGACGTGATCGCGGCCGTCCCGGCCGGCCGTGCCCGCGCGCTGCGGCTGCGCGAGGTACGGCTGCGCCGGTTCACCGCCCCGACGCCCACCGTGGACGTCGCCCTGGCCTGGCCGCGCGACAGCACGAACCCCGCCCTCCGCCGGTTCCTCGCCCTGCTCGACTGAGGCCGGCGAGAATGCGGACCGGCAAAGAGGTGGGACGGTCCTCCTCGCCGAGCGCCTTCGCTCCGACCAGCGACGTCCGCTTCAGGGCGGGAATTCGGGTCCGCCGTTCGGGTCGCGAGGCGCACCGTTAGAGCCAGCGGACTTCGTCCGATTTCTGTATGGTGCCCGGAATGATCCGCAAGCTCACACTTACCACCGCCGCTGCCATGCTGCTCACTTTGACCGGATGCGGCGAAGACGGAGACGGCAGCAACCCTCCCGCGTCGGCACCGACCGCGCCCGCCCTGCTTGCCTGCAGCGACCTCTTCAAGCCGGGCCAGAAGATCGAGCAAGCGCAGGCTGAACGCGGATGTCTCGACCGTTCCGGCGGCATCCAGGTCGTCGGCGGGTTCCGTTGCGACGACGGCCGCGACCTGTGGGTGATGGACTCCTCGACGGGCGCGCCGGCCGGGTGGGGGTTCGGTGACGACGAGTTCGTCGCGGTGCAGGACGCGGCGAGCGAAGCCGGTTTCAACAAGGCATACAAAACCTGCAAGCCGTGACACCGCAAGCAGGGTCACACCTCCGCTGACCGAGGGCGTCACCGTCATGGTGACGCCCTCGGCGCTTTTGCGGGCCTGCGAACGAGTGCCCTCCGGCGCGACGGCGCCGCCACGACCAGCGCGTTGACAGCCCCGGCTATTCGGCGTAGCTTTCCAGCTATGCCTATTAGCCAAGCCCTCCCCCGAACGCACTCGGGCGGCCCGGAGGGTGCTCATGCCTAGGGCCGGGCTGTCCACCTCGACCGTCGTCGACGCGGCCCTCGACCTCATCGACGATCGGGGCCTGGACGCCCTGACCTTGGCCGCGGTCGCCGAACGCACCAAGGTCGCCGCACCCTCGCTGTACAAGCACGTCGGCAGCCTCGCCGAGCTGCGGACACTGATGGCTGTACGGATCATGGAAGAACTGACCGAACGCTTCACCGCCGCGTTGGTCGGCCGCAGCGGCGACGACGCCACCGCCACCCTGATGCGCACCTACCGCCGGTACGCGATCGAGCATCCGGCCCGCCACGCCGCGATGCCGCCGGATCCACTGCACGACCCGGTCCTGGCGAGCGCGGGCGCACGGCTGCTCGAGGTCTTCCTCGCGGTGCTGCGTGGCTACGGACTCGAAGGCGAGGCCGCCATCCACACCACCCGCTGCCTGCGGGCGATCGTCCACGGCTTCGCCTCGATCGAGGCGGCCGGCGGCTTCGGCCTGCCCGAGGACCTGGACGCCACCCACGAGCAACTGATCCGCATGTTCATCGCGAGCCTGCCCCGCACCTGATCTTGGAGAACACGATGTCCACCTCCCCCGCCCGCACCCGGCTCGGCGCCCTCGCCCTCGCTGCCGCCGGCGTCCTGTTCGTCCTCTACCCGGCGACCCGACCGTGGCACGACGAATCCACGGTCGACGGCGCGACCCGGGCGATGAGTTCCGACTGGTGGGTCGCCTCGCACCTGTTCGCCATCATCGGCTTCATCCTGGTGACGCTGGGTCTGCTCGCCGTACGCGACGCGGTCAGGCACACCCGAGCCGGACGGCTCGCCTTCGCCGCCGTCGTGACCGGTTGGATCGGCGTGGGACTCGTCCTGCCCTACTACGGCGCCGAGGACTTCGGCCTGCACGCCATCGCCAGCACGTACGCCGCGGGCCAGCCGCTCGACCTGCTCGACATGGTCGAGACGGTTCGATACAACCCGGTCGCGATCACGACGTTCGGGCTCGGCCTGATCACGCTCGGGGTGTCGGCCGTCCTGACCGCCGTCGCGGTCTGGCGCTCGGGAGTGCTGCCCCGCCCCAGCGGCATCGTCTTCGCACTCGGCTTCGCCCTCTTCCTGCCACAGTTCTACACTCCCGCGGCCGTCCGGGTCGCACACGGCGTGCTCGTCGCGGTCGGCTCGGCCTGGCTGGCGCTGGCACTCTGGCGGGCGAGGGCTGAATCCTGACGTACCGGAACCTCCTCGACGGGGCCACGGAGGTTTCGCAGTCCGCGGCCCCGGCCGGTTGAACCGCTCGGCATGCTCGCCGGTCGTCACGGGGACGCGACCACCCGGTCAGCGGAGGCCGGCTGCTCGGGACGCGGGCCGCCCTTGACCCAGACGACGGAACCCGGCTTGCGGGCCTCGCGTCGGATCCTCGACACCGCCAACTTGCAGGTCATCTCCTTGTACGCGGCGCCCATGCGGCCGTCGAAGTAGACGTTCACCGCGGTATCGTCCTTGCGGGCGAACTGTCGTAGGCCGGCCCGCCGGCCGAGGCTGACACACGACCCCGTGAAGGCCAGGCTGATCAGCGCCGGATCGGTCCCCGCGATACGGCTCAACACGGTGTTCGCGGCCTGCGCCCCGAGCGGCCCGGCCGCGTAGCAGCTCATCCGCAGCGGCCGGTCCGAGGGCGCGACGGCGTCCCCGGCCGCGACGATCCGGTCGTCGTCGACGCTGGTCAGCGTCTCGTCGGTGAGGAGCCGGCCGAGCTCGTCGGTGCGCAGCCCACTCGCGGCCGCCAACCTCGGCACGCCGAAGCCTGCCGCCCAGATGGTCAGTGCGCTCGCACGCACCGCGCCGTCGGCGAAGACGACCGCATCCGGCCGGACCTCGCTCACCACGGCGGCCTCAAGCACCGCGACACCGTGCCGGGACAGCCACCTGGCCACGGATCGGCGGGCGGGGGCGCTCAGGGACGGCGCCAAGGTCCGGCCGCACACCAGCGTGACCCTGCGTCCTTGCTCGGCAAGTTCGGCGGCCGTCTCGATGCCGGTCAGCCCGGCGCCGACCACGGTGACCGGAGCGTCGGGAGGCAACTCGTCAAGCTCGGCGCGCAGCCGCTGCGCGGACTCGAACTCAGCGATGGAGACAGCGAATTCGGCCGCGCCAGGCACCGATGACGGTATCGACCCGGTGCTGCCCACCGCGTAGATGACGTAGTCGTAGTCCAGGGCGCCGCCCGAGGCCAGCTGGACCGTGCGGAGGGCGGTGTCGATGCGCGTGGCGCTGTCGACAACCAACTGGATGCCCTCACCGAGTAGCGTGCCGTAGTCGACCGTGGCCGCACCGGTGCCGGCCACGAACTGGTGCAGCCGGATTCGTTCGACGAACTCCGGGCGGGGATTGACCAGGGCGATGTCGACGTCGGCGCGCATCCGCAGATGGTTGGCCGCGAGCGTGCCGGCGTAACCGCCGCCGATGACGACGACCTTGTTGGACGTGTGGGGTCCGGGCGTGGACATGGCAGGATTCCCTTCTCGATCTCGGCAGGTGTTCGAGGCTTGCGGCCCGATGGGGTCGGTCCCTCATCACGGGGCGGCCGGCGCGGGGACGATCACGCCTTCCGGCGCGGGTTCTCGACGGCGATCCGGATGCCCGCCGGGGCAGCTACCTTGCGGTGGTGGATGGTGTCTCACTCATCCGACAACGCAACGCCTCGGAATGTGAGGCGGCCCGCCCACCTCACAGATCGCCGCGCCGTCTTGTCGAACTGGTGAGTGCACGTGCGACCAGGGGAGCCGACGACACCATGACGATCCAGTCCGGGCCAGCAGGCGGCCAGCTCGATCCGAGCCTGACCGCGATCATGAGCGAGCGGCGTCAGCTGATCAATCTGGCGTATCGGCTCCTCGGCTCCCTGGCCGACGCCGAAGATGTCGTCCAGGAGACCTACGCCCGGTGGTACGCCCTGCCCCGGCAGCAGCAGGACGTCATCGCATCCCCCGGCGCCTGGTTGACCAGGGTCGCCAGCCGTGTCTGCCTCAACGTGCTCTCCTCGGCACGGGCCCGGCGGGAGACGTACGTGGGCGCATGGCTCCCCGAGCCGCTACCCGAGCCTACGGAGTGGATCACCGGACGGTCGGGCGGCTTCACCGTCGACCCAGCCGACCGGGTCACTCTCGACGAGTCGGTCAACATGGCCTTCCTCGTCGTGCTCGAATCGATGACCCCGGCCGAACGCGTCGCGTTCGTCCTGCACGACGTCTTCCGCTACTCCTTCGCCGAAGTGGCCGAGATCGTCGGCCGTACCCCGGCGGCATGCCGCCAGCTGGCCTCCTCGGCCCGCCGTCGTATTCGCGCGTCGCAGGCTCCCGCGACGTCGACAGCCCAGCAGGCCCGGATCGTCAGGGACTTCAAACAGGCCTGGGAAGCCAGGGACATCGACGCCCTCATCGGCCTCCTCGACCCCGACGCCACGGCGATCGCCGACGGCGGCGGCGTCGTCCGCACCGCGCTCCGCCCGGTCGAGGGCGCCGAGCAGATCGTGCGCTCCCTGGTCCATCTCGAGGACAGGCTGCGCGACCTGACGATCCTGGAGCGTACGGTCAACGGCCAACCCGGCCTGATCGCTCGGCAGGACGGCGTCACCGTATCGGTGTACGCGTTCGAGGTGGCAGGCGACCGGATCAGGCGCATCTGGGCGGTACGCAACCCCGACAAGCTCCAGCCGTGGACGGTGGGGCCGCGGGAGCCGGCGCGAGCAGGTGGCTGAACGGGGTCCCCGGACCGGCCCCGGTCGCGGCCCGCCGCGGTGCGGGTCGCGCCCATTCGTGAATCGACACGCGCGTTACGAGCCATCGAGGTTGCTCAGCGTGCGTACGCTCCACCGGGCGGCGGCGCGGCTCTGCTGGCGCAGCCAGGCAAGCGGAGAGCACGACGCGATGGGGGAGAGCGTGGACCGACCGGCCTTCTACAGCGGCCCACCGCTGGAACTGGCGGACGACTGTCCGCGGTGTCTGCCCGAGGCGCTTCTGCGCGCCGCGGAGCAGTTTCCTGACGCCGGTGTGGTCGTCGTCTCCGAGCCGGGGCGGTCGGCGTCCCTCCCGTTCCCGGCGCTGCTGCACCGGGCCCGCCGGATCCTCAGCGGACTGCGCGACCGGGGGTTGCGGGCCGGTGACCACGTCGTCCTGTACGGCGGGCGACCGCTGGACTTCGTCACCACCTTCTGGGCCTGCGCCCTCGGTGGAATCCGTCCGCTCCTGGTCGCTCGCCCGTCCGGTCCCGCCGCGATCGCCGACGGCCTCGACCGGTTGGGCCGCGCGGTGCGGCTACTCGGCGAGCCGCTCGTCCTCTGCACCGCGGACGACCGCGACGGCCTGCCCGAAGGGCTTCGGCTCCTTGACGTCGGGGCGTACGCCGAGCATCCGCCCGCCGTGGACGTGCACCAACCGGATCCGGACGATGTCGCGCTGCTGATGATGTCCTCCGGGAGCATGGGGAGCGCCAAGCTCATCCAGCTCACGCAGCGAGGTCTGGTGGAGTTCGGCGCGGGCACCCCGACGCTGCTGCCGATCCGCCCCGGGGAGGTCACGCTGAACTGGCTCCCACTCGACCACAGCGCGTCGTTTCTCCTTTATCACCTGCTCGAGGTCTTCGTCGGCTGCACCAACGTGCACGCGCCCAGCGAACTGGTCCTCGCCGACCCGGTGCGCTGGCTGGATCTGATCGTCGAGCACAAGGTCAACCACGCCTGGTCGCCGAACTTCGGGTACCAGCTGGTCAACGAGGCTCTCTCGGGGCGTACGGACGGACACTGGGACCTGTCCTCGATCGTCACGCTGGTCAGTGGTGGCGAGCAGATCACGGTCCCGGTCATGGCCGAGTTCCTCCGCGCCACCGCGTCCTTCGGCATCCGACCGGAGGTCTTCGTTCCCGCATGGGGGATGACCGAGACGGTGACCGGCATCAGCTTCGCGCGCGGGGGTCTGGACGCGAACGTGCACCGCGTCCGCGCGTCGAGCCTCGGCGGCGATCTGACGTGGACGGACGACGCGGCCGAGGCGGACGGCCACGTCACGTTCGTGGCGGTCGGGTCGCCGGCGCCGGGAGCGACGCTTCGCGTCGTCGACGACCGCGACGTCGTGCTGCCGGAGGGACGCATCGGACGACTGCAGGTCAGCTCGGCGCGGGTCACGAAGGGATACTTCGGCAACTCCGACGCCGACCGGGCCGCGTTCGTCACGGGCGACTCCGAGCACGAGATCTGGCTGAACACCGGTGACCTGGCGTTCGGCAGGGACGGCCAGGTCGTCATCGCCGGGCGTGCGGGCGACCGCGTCGTCCTCAACGGACAGACGTGGTACGCCCATGACATAGAGAGCGTCGTCGCTGACGCACCAGGCGTCGTCCCCGGGCTCGTCGCGGCCTGCGGCGTGCCGCGTCCGGAGAGCGGCTCCGAGACACTGGTGGTGTTCTTCGGCACCGACCACGCCGAACCGGCCGACACGGTCCGGGCCATCCAGCAGGCGCTCTTCGTCCGGCTGCGGATGACCGCGCGGGTGGTGCCGGTGCCACGCGCCGCGTTCCCGAAGACGCCCAGCGGCAAGGTCCAGCGGTCGGCACTGCGTCGGCGGCTTCTCGACGGTGAGTTCGACGCCGGCCCCACCACCGCCGGCGCCGTCGCCGCGCCCGCCGGACTGCGTGGCGCGATGCGGGATGCGTTCCGCGCCGTGCTCAAGGCCGAGGTTGACGACAACACGCCCTTCTACGAGATGGGCGTCGACTCGGTGACACTGGTCCGGCTGCACGCGCGGTTGCAGAGCGAGCTGGGGATCGAGTTCAGCAAGGTGGCGATGTTCGAGCACCCGTCCATCGCCGCGCTCACCAGTCACCTCGGCTCGCTCGGCCCGCCACCCGGACGGCACCCGCGCGTCGCGGCTGCCTCCGAACAGCGGATCGCCGTCGTCGGTATGGCCGCGCGGTTCCCCGGGGCCGACACGCTGGACGACTTCTGGACGAACCTGACAGGGGGCGTGGTGAGCGTACGGCGGTTCGACGCGGAGGAGCTGACGGCGGCCGGTGTGCCCGCTGCCGACCGTGCCGACGCCGACTTCGTTCCGGTCACCGGGGCGCTCGCCGACATCGACGCCTTCGACGCCGATTTCTTCGGCATGAGCGCGGCGGAGTCCGAGCTGACCGATCCCGCGCACCGGCTGTTCCTCGAGTGCTGCTACCACGCGCTGGAGCATGGCGGGTACGCCGGCGCGACGGGCGACGCACGCATCGGGATCTTCGCCGGTGGCGGCATGAACCTCTACACGCATCAGAACTACCTGCTCAACAACCTGCTGACCGGTCAGGACGACCCGGTCAGCGGGATGCAGAAGGCCATCGGCACCCAACCGGACTTCCTGGCGACCCGGGTCGCCTACCGGCTGGGCCTGACCGGCCCCGCCGTCGGCGTGCAGACCGCGTGTTCCACCTCGCTGGTCGCCGTGCACCTGGCCTGCCAGGCGCTGCGTAGCGGCGATGCCGACCTTGTGCTGGCCGGTGCCGCCGCGGTCCACGTTCCGCAGGCCACCGGATACCGCCACTACCCCGGATCGATCCTCTCCCCCACCGGGCGGTGTCGCGCGTTCGACGCCGACGCCGACGGCACGGTGGGCGGCAACGGGGTGGCAGCCGTGCTGCTCAAACGGCTGGACCGGGCCATCGAGGACGGCGACACGATCCACGCGGTGATCATCGGGTCGGCGGTGAACAACGACGGGACGGGCAAGGTCGGCTTCACGGCGCCCAGCGTCGCGGGGCAGGTGGACGTGATCGAGCGGGCGCTCGACCAGGCGAACGTCCCGGCCGAGACCATCACCTATCTGGAGGCCCATGGCACCGGGACGCCGCTCGGTGATCCGGTGGAGCTTCGCGCGGCGGCCAGGGCGTTGCGCAACCGGACGGACAAGGTCGGCTTCTGCACCGTCGGCTCCGTCAAGCCCAACATCGGTCACCTGGACAGCTGCGCGGGCATGGCGGGCCTGATCAAGACGGTCCTCATGCTGTCTCACCGCACGCTCCCACCGCTGGTGAACCTGCGGAGACCGAACCCGGAACTCGAACTCGACGGCAGCCCGTTCGTGCTCGGCACCGAACTGCGGGCCTGGCCAACCGACGGGGCGCCCCGCCGCGCCGGGGTCAGCGCGCTGGGCGTCGGCGGCACCAACGCACACGTCATCCTGGAAGAGCCGCCACCGACACCCGAGCGGGACACGGCGCCGGGCGCCCTCCGCGTCCTGCCGCTCTCCGCGGCCGACCCGGCGGCGCTCACCGAGCTGACCAGCCGGATGCGCGCTCACCTGCGCGCCCATTCTGCCCTGCCGGTCGCGGACGTGGTCTCCACCGCCGCGCTCGGCCGAGCCCACCGCCGGCACCGGCTCGCTGTCGTCGGCGGCAGCGCCGCCGAACTGGCCGACGCGCTCGACGAGGCGCTGGCCGCCGAGGTGCCGCCCGGCGGGCCCGGCCCGTTGGCATTCGCCTTCACCGGCCAGGGCGCCGCGAGTTTGGGCATGGCCGACGAGCTGTACCAGGCATTCCCTGCCTTCCGGCGGGTGCTCGACGAGTGCGAGCGGCTGTACACCGCGGAGCACGGCGCCAGCCTGCTCGCGCTGCTGTGCGGACGCCACGATCAGCGCCTCTGGCCCACCGACACGGCGCAGCCCGCGCTCTTCGCGTTCCAGGTCGCCCTGGTCGAGCTCTGGCGCACCGTCGGCGTGGAGCCGGACCTCGTGCTGGGGCACAGCGTCGGCGAGTACGCGGCGCTCTGTGTCGCGGGGGGCATGTCGCTCGCCGACGGGATGCGGCTCACGGCGTCACGCGGCAGGCTGACGCAGCGGGGCACTCCCCCGGGCTCGATGATCGCGGTGCTGGCCGGTCGCGCCGCCATCGCCCCGATGCTCGCCGACATCCACGTCGAGGTGGCCGCCGTCAACGGCTCCGAGGAGTACGTCCTGGCCGGGCCGGAAGCCGCCGTCGAGCAGGCGACCGCGTGGCTCGACCGACACGCCATCGAGTGGCGGAAGCTGCTGGTCGACCGGGCCTTCCACAGCAGGTTGCTGGATCCGATCGTCGACGCCTTCGCGGCGCAGGCGGCGACCGTACGGATGTCGCCGCTGAGCACGCCGATGGTCAGCACCCTGACCGGGGGGCTGCTGGCGGCGGGCACGGTGCTGCCTGCCGACTACCTCGCCCGGCAGATCCGCCGGCCGGTGCTGTTCGCCGACGCGGTGAGCACCCTCGTGGCGCAGGGTTGTCGCCGGTTCCTCGAGATCGGCCCGGACGCGGTGCTGAGCGGAGTGGGGCGGCGCGCCGACCCCGCCACTGCCTGGGTGGCGACGCAACGGCGAAGCACGCACCCGGTCCTGGCGGTCGAGCACGCCGTCGCAGAGCTGTATCGCCACGGCGATTCGGTCAAGTGGGCGGAGGTGGCCGGTGGCGGAAGGCGGATACCGCTGCCCAGCTACCCGTTCCGGCGCAAGCGCTACTGGATCGCCCCCGGCGCCCCCACCGGTTCCCGCGAACCGGTCACCGCCGGTGGCGAAGCGCGGGCCTGCGAACCGGCTGTCGTGCCGGCCGCTGCGGCAGCCCGGCGCGCGGAGGTGCTGGCGGCCGTCCGTGACCTGACGGCCCGGCACCTGGGCGCCTCCTTGGCCGAGGTTCGGCCGCGGCGCGCGTTCCTCGACCTCGGTGCCGACTCGCTGTCCATGCTGCGCGTCGTGCAGGAGGTACGGCAGTCGTTCGGGATCGAGCTGGCCGCCCGGGAGTTGTTCACGATCGCGGACAACCCCGAGCGCCTCTCGGCGTTGATCGCCGACCGGATGGGCGCCGAGGACGCCCCCACTCAGACGCCGACCGATCCGGTGGCGGCCGACGGGAGGCCGGCACCGACCGCGTCCGGCGCCGGCGCGCCGCCCGCGGAGGTCGCCGCGCCGCCCGCGGAGGTCGCCGACGTCATCGCCCAGCAGCTCCGACTCACCGAACAGCTCGTCGAGCAGGTCACCTCGGTGATGCGCGAACAGCTGGCCGTGTTGGGCGGGACAGCCGGAGGACAGGGCGGCCCGACGGCGCCGCCCGCGCGACCCGGACCCTCGATGTCCGCCGCACCTGCCGCGGCCGTCGCCGCGGCCGCCGCGACCACACCCGGCAGGACGACGCCGATTACCGCACCCGTGCCCACGCCGCCGGTTGCCGCACCCGTGCCCACGCCGCCGCCGGCGCCGGCGCCGCAGCCCCGACCCGCGCCGCCGGCGCCGCCGGCACAGGCCAGAACCTGCGATTTCAGCCTCTACTTCTTCGGTGACTATCCGGACCAGGACCAGCAGGACAAGTACGGCGCGATCATGGAAGCCGTCCGGTTCGGCGATCAGCACGGCTTCCACGGTGTGTGGTTGCCGGAGCGGCACTTCCACTCGTTCGGCGGGCTGTTTCCCAACCCGGTCGTGCTGGCCGCCGCGGTGGCCCGCGAGACGTCCCGGATCAGGATCAACGCGGGATCCGTGGTGCTGCCGCTGCACAACCCGATCCGGGTGGCCGAGGAGTGGTCGGTGGTCGACAACCTCTCCGGCGGCCGGGTCGGGCTGTGCGTGGCCAGCGGTTGGCACCCGAACGACTTCGCGCTCAACCCGGACGCGTTCGGCAACCATCGGCAGCTCGCGTACGAGCACCTGGCGACCGTTCGCACGTTGTGGTCGGGCGAGGCGCTGCCCGCCACAGCCGGCAACGGTGAACGGGTCGACGTCCGGATCTTCCCACGGCCGTTGCAGACGATGCCGCCGTTCTTCGTCGCCGTCGTGTCGAACCCGGACTCGTACCGGTCGGCCGCCGCCGCCGATCTCGGCGTGGTGACGAATCTGATGACCCAGTCCGTCGACCAGTTGGCCGAGAACATCTCGCTCTATCGCCGTACCAGAAGCGAACACGGGCTCGACCCGGATGGTGGCCGCGTGGTCGTCCTGGTCCACACGTACCTCGGGGACGACCTCGAGCGCACCCGCGCCGAGGCGTTCGCCCCGTTCTGCGGCTACCTGCGCTCGTCGCTGTCGCTCCTCGGCGGCGTCACCAACAGCCTCGGCGTCACCATCGACGACACCACTCCCGAGAGCGACGTCGACTTCCTGCTCGAGCAGGCCTACGCACGGTACTGCGAGGACCGGGCGTTGATCGGGACACCCGACAGTTGCGCCCCGATCATCGACCGTCTCACCGGGATGGGCGTCGACGAGATCGCCTGTTTCGTCGACTTCGGTGTCTCCACCGAGCAGATGCTGCGCAGCCTGCGGCTCGTCGACCGGGTGCGCGTGCGGCAGCAGGACCGGGTCTGCGATCCGCGGCAGGCCACGCAGCACGCGCCGCTGACGGCGGCGCAGCGGGGAATGTGGTTCCTGGAGCAGATGTACCCGGGGCGGACGAGCTACCACGAGCCGAAGGCGATCCGGCTGGACGGCACGCTGGACGTCACCGCACTGCGGTGGGCGTTGGGCAGCGTGGTGGAGCGCCACGCACCGCTGCGTACGGTGTTCCGCGAGGTCGACGGCGAGCCGTACCAGATGGTCCTGCCCTCCGTCGACCTGGACTGCCCGCTGGTCGACCGGTCGGGCGTCCCCGACGACCGAGCGATCCGGGACGCGGTGGCCGAGTTCGGCGCGCAGGGGTTCGACCTGACCACGGGACCGCTGCTGCGGACCGGGCTGATCCGGTTGGGCGAGGCTGCGCACCTGCTGATGCTCTACGCGCACCACATCGTCTTCGACTCGTTCTCCACCGCGGTGTTCGTCCGGGATCTCGCCGCGTTCTACCGGTCGGGACCGACCCAGCCACCGCCCCTCACCCCGCTGCCGATCACCTATCCGGACCACGTACGCGCACGCCTCGTCACCGGCGAGGAGAAGCGACGGCACCTGGACTACTGGCGGTCCGTTCTCGCCGGGGCGCCGCCGCTGCGGCTGCCCACGGACCGGCCCCGACCGCCGGTGATGACGGCGCGCGGCGCCGCACTCGTGCACGACCTGGACGCCGACGTCGCCGCGGCCGTACGTCGGATCAGCCAGGAGCACCGGGTCACGCCGTTCATGACCCTGCTCGGCGGAGTCGCCGCCGTGCTCGGGAGACTCAGCGGCCAGGACGACGTGGTGCTCGGCACCGTGCTCACCAACCGGCCCGCCGGCACGGAGGACCTGATCGGTCTGTTCATCGACTCGGTGCCGCTGCGCGTCGACCTGTCCGGTGACCCGACCCTCGGCGCTGTCGTGGAGCGGATCCGGGACGCCAGCACCGAGGCGTTCGACCATGCGGGAGTCGGGTTCGACGAGCTGGTCGGGGCGGTCAACCCGGAGCGGGACCCGAGCCGCAACCCGGTGTTCCAGGTCCTGGTCGAGTACGAGAGCGCGGTCACCGTCGACTTCGACCCGCCGCGGGTCAACGCCACGCTGCTCGACGTGCCCAGCGACCGGGCACCGCTCGACATGACCCTCTACCTGACGCACCACGTCGACCGGGTGCAGTGCGTCGTCGAATACAACACCGACCTGTTCGACGAAGCGTCCGTGCGACGGGTTCTGGCCTACCTCGAGGCGCTGCTCAGGCGGGCGGCCGCAGGGCGGGATCCGGTGTTGTCGGCGTTGACGGCACCGGTCGAGTCGGACCGGGCAGCGCTGAGCCGATGGGGCGGCGACCACCACGACGGCCCGACGGCCTGCCTGCACGAGCTGGTGGAGCAGCAGGTCGCCCGGACCCCGGACGCGGACGCGCTCGTGGTCGGCGAGACCCGACTGACGTACCGCGAGTTGGATCAGCGCGCCAACGCGATCGCATGGCGGCTGCGCGACCGGGGCGTGCGGCCGGACGACGTCGTCGCGGTGTGCCTGCCGCGCGGCGTGGATCTCGTCGCCACGCTGCTCGGGGTGCACAAGGCTGGTGCCGCCTACCTGCCGCTCGACCGCGGCGTGCCGGAGTCCCGGCTGGCCTTCATGACCAGCGACAGCGGCGCGGTTCTCCTCGTGACGGACGAGGAGAAGCTCGCCGCCCGCCTCGGGATGCAGATGTGCGCCCCGCACGGCGCGGACCCGAGGGCGGACGCCGCTCCACCACGGGTCGGTGGCCCCGACAGCCTGGCCTACTGCATCTACACGTCGGGCTCGACCGGCCGTCCCAAGGGGGTCGCCGTGCCGCACCGCGGCCCGGCGAACCTGGTCGGCTGGTACCTGCGGCACCGGCCGACGTTGCGCACCCTGCAGTGGACCTCCGTGGGCTTCGACGTGAGCGTCCAGGAGATCTTCACGACGTTGGCGTCCGGTGCCGCGCTCGTGATGATCCCGGACGAGGCGCGCTACGAACCCCAGGCGATGGTCGCGGCGATCAGGCGGCACGGGGTGGAACGGCTGTTCATGCCGTTCACCCCGCTCAGGTACCTGATGGACACCGACCCGGCGGTGCCGTCACTGCGCGAGGTCGTGTCGGCCGGCGAGGAGATGATCCTGACCCCGGCGCTGCGTCGCTTCCTCGCCGCGCATCCCGACTGCGCGCTCTACAACGAGTACGGACCCACCGAGGCGTCGATCATCACCCTCACCCACCGCGTCGACCCGGACGCGGGCGACAAGCCTCCCATCGGCCGCCCGATCGAGAACGTCGTCGTCCGGCTGCTCGACGAGCGGCAGCTGCCGGTGCCGGTCGGAGCCGTGGGCGAGATCCACCTGGGGGGCGCCTGCCTGGGCAGCGGGTACGTGGGCCGACCGGAGGAGACCGCCACCGCGTTCATCCCCGATCCCGCCGCGCCCACGAGGCGGCTCTACCGGACCCGCGACCTGGCGCGATGGCTGCCCGACGGCTCCCTGCAGTACCTCGGCCGCCTCGACAACCAGGTGAAGATCCGTGGCTACCGGGTGGAGCCGGAGGAGGCGCAGCGGGCGCTCCACGCGCTGGACGAGGTGCGCGACGCCGCGGTGCTGACCGGCCGGGACTCCCGCGGGGAGACCTGCCTCGTCGGGTACGTCGTGCTCGCCGACGCCGCGGTCGACCTCGGCCGCGTCACCGAACAGCTGGCGACCAGCCTGCCCAGCTACCTGATCCCGACCGAGTGGGTGCGGGTCGAGGAACTGCCGGTCAACGCCAGCGGCAAGCTGGACCGCGGCCGGCTGCCCGAGCCGGACCGGGGCCACCGGCGCGGCAGCGCACCGGCCTCCGACCTGGAGCGGAGACTGCACACACTGTGGGCGGAGCAACTGGGGCTGAGGAGCGTCCCGGTCGACGCCTCGTTCTTCTCGCTCGGCGGGCACTCGCTGACGGCGGTCGAGCTGGTCAATCGGGTACGGGACGCCCTCTCCGTCGAGTTGCGGGTGGCTGACCTGTTCCAGGCCCCCACCATCCGGGACATGGCGAGGCGCGTCCACGCCGCCACCGTGTCGGACACCGCCCCGGCGACGAGCATCCAGCAGCGGGCGTGGCGGATGCATCACGCCAATCCGCGCCCGGCCGTCTACAACGTGGGGCACCGGATTCGGCTGGAGGGTGACCTCGACGTACGCGCGCTGGAGCGCGCCCTCGACTCGCTCGTCCGTCGGCACGCCGCGCTCCGGACCCGTCTGGTTCCCCGAGACGACCAACTGGTCCAGGAGGTCCTCGCCGAGCTGCCCGTACGGCTGTCGGTCACCGACCTGACCGCGGAGCCGGACGGCGTGGACCGCTGGTGCGAGGCGACCGCGAACGCGGTCCTCGCGCCCGACGAGGCGCCGCTGTGGCGGGCCCGGCTGGGCCGACTCGGCGAGCGGCGGTGGATGCTCGTGCTGGTGCTGCACCACATGATCTGCGACGGATGGTCGATGGGTGTCATCTGGCGGGACCTGTCGACGCTCTGCGCCGACGAGGTGAACGGCACCACCACCGACCTGCCGACGGTGGTCGGGTACCCGGACTACGCCCGGTGGCGGGTGGCGCAGCTCGAGGCGGATCGTCGCGACGCGCTGGTCTCGTTCTGGCGTACGGAACTGGCTGGCGCGCGGCTGCGCTTCGACCTGCCCTACGATCGGCGCCGTCGCGGCCGACTCTCCGGCCGGGGGGCGCTGCACCGGTTCGACGTACCCGCGCGGACCGTCCGGCTCCTGCACGCGGCCGCCACGCGGATCGCCACCACGGCGGCCGCCGTTCTCACGGCGGCGTTCGCGGTGTGGATGGCGGAACTGTGCGGACAGCGGGACATGGTGGTGCCGGTGTCCAGCGCGAGCCGCGTCCGCCCGGAACACTCCGGCGTGGTCGGGCCCGTCGGCGAGGCGCTGCTGGTCAGGGTGACCCTCTCCGACGGGCTGCGTTTCGACGAGCTCGTCCATGCCGTCACCGAGCGGACGTTCGTCGCGCTCGACCACCACGCGCTCGCGCTGGGCCAGGTGGCGGACGCCGTCGGAGCCGACATACCGACACCGCAGGTGCTGTTCGCGGTCGTGACGACCCCACCGCCGGGCCTCACGCTTCCCGGTGTCTCGGCCGCCGTGGAGAGCCTCGCCGTGACGGGCGTGGCGCGCACCGAGCTGTACGTCGTACTCCTGCCGACGGAGCACCGCATCGAGGTGGCCTTCGAGTACTCCACGGATCTGTTCGACGAGTCGACGATCGAGGGCTGGGCGGCGGACTTCCTCTCGGTGCTCGAGCGGGTGGCGACCGCTCCCCAGGGCGAGATCGGCCACGGACACCGATGACGGGACCACGGACGATGCGGCTGTTCACCGTCTTCGTCGCCGGCTACTCGGTCTCGACGTTCGGCAACTTCCTCAACCTCGTCGCCCTCAACCTGTACGCGTACCACCTGACGGACAGCGCGCTACAGACCGGGCTGTTGATGGCGGTCCGGCTCACCGCCGGTTTCCTCGTGTCGCCGGTGGCTGGCGGCCTGGTCACCCGCGTCGACCGCAGAACCGTCATGATCGCCACCGACGTCGCACAGGCCCTCGCGATGATCGCGCTGCTGGCCGTGCCGGCAGCCGGGCACCCGCAGCTCCTCTACGTCGTGGCCGTGATCCTCGGCAGCGGCAACACGGTCTTCAACGTGGCGCTGCGGACAAGCGTGCCGGAGCTGGTGGGCGACGAGGATCGGCTACGGGGCAACGGCTATCTGCTGACGGGACGGTCAGCGGCGACGGTGCTCGGCTTCGCCTCGGCCGGCCCGATCATCGGCGAGTTCGGGTTCCTTCCCGCTTTCGCGGTCAACGCCGGGAGCTTTCTCGTCTCCGCGGTCGTGCTGGCCTGCCTGCCGCTCCCGTTCCGCCATGCCGGTGCCGCCTCGACGGCGCGTGGGTCCGGATCCGGGCCGGTCGGGCTGGGCGCCCTCCGGCTGCTGCTCGCCGGGTCGCCTGTCCTCGCCGGCATGGTGGCGCTACGCGGTGTGGACGCCTGGGGATCCGCGTCGCACAACGTGGCCCTGCCAGTCTTCGCGCACGTCGCGAACCCGGGCAACCCGGCGGCGCTGCTCAGCCAGTTCTGGGCCGCCTGGGCTGTCGGCACCCTGCTGACACACCAGATGGTCTCGATGTGGCTGAAGCGCACCGGCCGGTCACCGGACGAGCGGACGTTCGCCGTGGCCGCCTGCGTGATGTCGCTGGCGTTCGTGGCGGCGTTCACCGGACCGCCCGTGCCGCTGCTGATCGCGGTGGCGCTGGTCGCCGGGTTCGCGGACGGGTGCACCGAGCTGGCGTACTCCACCCGCCTGCAGGCGGCGCCCGCGCAGCTACGTGGGTACCTGTTCGGGATCTCCGCGACGGCGGAGACGTTCGGCTTCGCAGTCGGCATGCTGGCCAGCGGGCTCGTGCTGGAGCGGACCTCCCCGATGCCGGTGGTCGCCCTGTTCCACGGCACGGTGATCGCCACCGCCGGCGTGTTCCTGTCGCTGACCCTCACCAGGTGGCGAACCGCCGGTCGGAGCGCCCCGCGCCCCGCTGACCGGACCGAGGGGGACCGGAAAGCGGACCTGGGCGTCCTGGCGGTCTCGTCCCGTGCCTCGGGCGACGACCGACTGACCGGCTGACGTGAGCTTTCCCCGGCGGCAACACGCGCGTCCTGGTCACGCCGGGGTAGCTCAGCGCGCTCAGCGGCGTGCGCGTAGCTGGGCCACGATCGACGGATCCGTGATCCGGGCGTCGTCGGCGAGCAGGAACGCCTTGCTGAGGATCAGCGCGAGCCGGTCGTCCTCGAAGGGCAGGAAGACCGGCTCGCGTGGCCCGCGCCGGGACGGCACGATGCACAGGTACGTGTTTCCCGGCTCCATCAGGATGTTCGCGCTGCCCAGGTGGATCTTGTAGGTGGACAACTGTCCCCGCACGACAAGGTAGCGATCGGTCAGCTCGCACCGATCGGCGAGCTTCGTCCGCGGGACGATCCGCTCCAGTGCGCTCCGCCGGGCCTGTGCCGTCGCCGTCAGCTCGGCGACGCTCGCCTCCCGCCAGTAGTCGACGTAGCGGTCGTCCTCGCGGTCCGTCCAATCGGGATCGGCGCCGATCGAGGTCACGGACACGAACAGGTCCACGTCGCGCATGGCCTCGCTGAGGACGATGACCGGAACCTCGGCCAGCGGCGCCGTCCGCCAGGCGCCGCCGACCCGGCGGTCGAACCACACCCGGTCGGTGGCGGCGTACTCGGCGCCGTCCGCTTGCTGGTCGCGGTAGTCATGCCGGAACCCGACCCGCCAGGCCCCGCCGGGCAGGACGCGGTACGCGTCGTCGGTGTGCCCGCCGTCCCACGGGCCGAGCCTCGAACACGTCCAGCCCCGGCCCTTCATCAGCGCGTACAGCCGCTGGTAGTGCACGATGTGCGCGGCAAACCGTTGGGAGTAGGTCTCGGTCTGCAGCTCCGCCGGCGTCAGCAGGTAGACCTCGCGGAATGCCTGCTTGAACGGTTGCCGCAGCTCGCGATCGCTGAGCGCGTCGCGCCAACCCCGGATCTCCTCGGCTGAGGTGCGCAGCGGGTGCCACAGCCGGATCTCGGCGTCCGGCTCGGGCTCGGGAACGGCCGTCCCGTTCAGATCCGTGAAACCACCGCTCGTGGGAAGCACCGGCCGCCATTGGCCGGACGCGCTCGGCACCTCCCAGATCAGGCGCCGCACCACACTCCACCCGAGACCGTTCGCCGCCAACTCGTCACGCCAGCGCCGGTAGGGCAGCGTGGTGTCGGCGGTGAAGCCGAGTTCCAGCGACCGCGCCACCGTCGCGAGATGTCCCCGGGCCTGCTTCACCAGGTCGCGTAGTTCCTTCACCGTGTCGGCATGGTCGCGCCGCACGGCTGCCGGGACGGTCGCCAGCGTCCTGCCGTCCGCCCGCCGCCAGGCCAGGTCGACGTCGTGGGACAGGGTGATGACCGCGTCGTGTCCGCCGACGGTCACCGTCCGGACGCCGTCGGGCCCGAAGCCGAGGTCGGGTAGCCGGAACGCCACGTCGGACCGGTCCCCCAGGGCCCGTTCGACCCGCCGCAACGCGCGGTCGAGCTGCTTGTGTACGCCCTTGTGCCGCGCTGCGGCTCGCGCGGCACGCAGCGCGGCCAACGCCTCCGGCGTGGGGAACTCCTCGACGGCCCGGGCCACCTCGTACAGCAGCGCCTGCGAGGGGGTCGTTCTGGCGGCGGTCGGCGCCACGGCGACGCCCAGCAGGAGCGGCCGCAGCAGGTCCGTCAGCCAGGACTCGTCCCGCAGCAGGGCGACCCGCACCGCCCGGCCGAGCGCCGCCACCTCGTCCTTGTGGAACGCCGCGTCCGCCTTGTACGGGATCCTGCCGGACTGGATGTCGGCGACCCGCCCCTGCGCCGCCTCGAGCGCCCGGTGCGCGAACGACGCGTACTCCGGTATGTCGGCCAGTCGTCGCCACAGGTCCGGCAGCTGCGGCGGCGAGTCGTACGAGCGCTCACCGCTCGCCTCCGCGAGCAGCGCCAGCGCGGTGGGGCCGAGCGCGGACACCACCGCGGCCTCGTCCCGCGCGACCGAGTTCAGCGACCACGCGAACAGCTTGCTTCCGATCCGCGCGGTCAACCCGCCGCCGAACCCGGCAAGGGCCATCAGCGTGTACCGATGGTCAGGCCCGGATCGGACGCCGAGGAACGTGGCAAGCTTCCTGGCCGGTCGCGACGCCTCTCTCGGCACGGCCCCCTCGCAGCGGACCAGCGCGTTGACGGCCAGCACCGCATAGCCGCCATGGCCGCCCTGCTCGAGCTTCCCGGCCAGGACGGACAGCATCGCGGCACACGATTCCGGCGTGAACGCCGGCTGCCGCGACCGGCCCGCCGTCACGACGGCCCCCTGCACCCGGTGGGCGGGATGCTGGGCCGGCAGGCGATAGGCGACGGGCAGCAGCGCGCCGAGCTCCCGGTCGCTCAGCCGCGACACGTCCACCGGCTCACCCGCGATCGGGGCGTCCTCGGCCGCCCCGGGGACGGTCAGCACCCGCAGCAGGCTGGCCGCGTACGGCGACAAGGCCGAGTCGGGAAGCACCGCGGTCATCAACCACCGACCAGGGAGACGAGCCGCAGAAACGTGATCTCGGTGCCCGCCCGCAGGTCGACCTGCGCGTCGAGGTCCTCCACCTGCCGGTCGTCGACGAGCACGATGAAACCGTTGCGGCCGAACGCCTCCACCGCGCGATCGTACTGGCGGTGGGGGTCGACCTGGCGATGCTCGTACCTGCCGGCGCCGTTGAGCTCACGCTCGGTCTCCGACGGCTGCACCAGCCCCCGGAACTTCCCCGAGCGCCGGGCGTTGTGCTCCGCGACCTCCTGGAACACACGGCGACGGATGACCTCGCGCAGCGGCAGCCGCTCCTCGAAGATCTCCAGATGCCACGCGTCGGACTCGCGGCCCATGGTCGTTTCGTCGACGATGCTGATCATCACCACGGGGGTCAGCCTGCCAGACCGGGCCGACAGTTCCCGGTCCGCGTGGCCTGGCATCCCCCGTCGCGCGCCGCGTTCCCGGAGTCAATCGGCGCGGCCCTGCTCGTCCCCTCCGGCCGCCGTCACCCGGGCCAGCGAGCCGCTGATCTCCTGGGGGTTGCGCAGCAGGTTGAGGATCGGGCACACCCGTTGCACCTCGGCGTGCAGTCGTGCCAGGTCCTCGTCGGGGGCGGGCGAGGCGACCTGCACCTCGTAACGGAAGTTGTACGGGTGGACGGGCACGTCGGTGTTCCCGGGCTCCTGGGCACGTGGGTCGTACTCGGCCTGCACGTCCACCGAAAGGGAGTCGAGCGGGATCTCCAGCTCCGCCGCCTTGATCAGGAAGATGTGCGTCACGCAACTGCCGAGCACGCCGGCCTGCAGCTCCGGGGAGCCGGGCCCGAGATCGTAGCCGGCGAAGTCGGCGCCGCTGTCGCTGACGACCTGGAAGTCACGGATCCGGATGCGCCGTACGCCGCTGCGTCCCTCGGCGGTGACCCGCGCGCGCAACGGAACGGGGCCGCGGTCCGGGCCGGCACGGCGCGCGGTCAGTGCCGCCCGCTTCTGGGACAGGTATTCACGAAGGTTGCTCATCGCATTCGCTCTCTTCTGGGTGTTACCGGGCCGGCCGCTCAGCGCAGGGCCACCGAGCCGCGCGGGGTGTCGAGTACCGCCTCCAGTGCGGCCCGCGGTCCGGCGGTCACGTCGAGTTCGACGTCGAGCGCGGCGAGGTCGCGACGGACCACCGACGGGTCCGGGTGCGTCACGGTGAACGCGGTGAGCCGCAACTGCGGCAAGCCGGAGCGCGCGGGATGTTCCGTGCCGCCCCAGTCGATGAGGAAAGGCACCAGCCCACCCGCCGCGGGTTCCTCCCGTCGGGTCAGCCGCCAGGACAGCAGCACCCCGTCGGGTCGGCGGCGCGACAACGGCTGGATCTCGCCGGGGTCGTACCCGCGTACGCGGGCGAGGCCGACCGTCTTCTCGATGTCGTCGGGGCGCACCGCCCAGGTGGTGAGGCGAGGCTCGGTCAGGACGTCCAGGCCGAAGGTGCGCGGGCGGACGGCGGGATCGGCCTCCGGATCCGGGCCGATGATCTCGAGGTACGAGGTCGGGCCGAACCCGACCAGGTAGTTGGCGGTGCCGCCAGGGTGTCGGCCCCCGGGAACGGGGGTGACGCCGGTGCGCGCCGCGAAGCCGGCGACACCTGCGGCGAGGTCGGGCACCGCGTAGACAAGATGGTCGAGTCGAGGTTCGGTCATGTCACGTCCTTTCGTACGGGGGCTGGCGGCCGGCAGCGCTCACGCGGCCGCTGGTGGGGTCGGCTCCCCCAGGGAGAGCATGAGTCGGTTGGCCCAGTTGAAGAAGGCGGCCGCGTGCAGCAGATCGCTGATCGCCAGGTCGTCGAGACCGACCGCGCGCAGCGCGTGGATGTGCTCGGCGGTCAGCCCGGCCGGCGTGGCCGTGAGAGCCACCGCGGCGTCGACGACGGCCCGCCAGCGCTCGTCCTGGGGTGCGTCGACCCCCTCGTCGAGCAGCCGCTGCACGTCGTCGGGGCGCTTGGAGTGGTGCGAGGCGAACCGGGCATGGACGGAGGCGCAGAAGACGCAGCCGTTGCGGCGGGAGGTTGCCGCCGCCGCGAGTTCCCGCTCCGCCCGCGGCAGGCCCCCGTCCGCGTTGTAGAAGATGTCCTTGTCGGTCTTCGTGCGCGCGCGCAGGATCTCCGGGTCCCGGGCGAGCAGCAGGAAGTAGGGAGAGGAGGCGCGGGCCCGGTCGACGAGCGCCTCCCAGTGGACGTCGGTGAGTTCCGCCTCGCGCAGCGGTGCGAGCCAGGGCTCCCAGCCGAGCTGGTCCTGGGTGAAGGCGAGCGGCCGCGCGGTGGCGGGTCGGTCGAGCACGGTGTCGGTCACGACGGGGATCCCTTTCTGGTCGGCACGGCCAGGAGCCGCAGGCTCGCGACGAGGCGCACCTGGAAGCTGAGGAAGGCGACGAGTTGCGACAGGGTCACCACGTCGGTGGCGCTCCAGCCGGCGTCGAGGAGTGCCTGCAACGCCTCGCGGCTCGACTCGCGCGGACGGAACACCAGGAGGTGGGCGTGTTCCAGGGCGGCGGCGAGCCGCGTGCCCAGCTCGTCGCGGTCGTTCGTCCGGTACGCCGGCCCCGCCTCGCTCTCCGCGGCGAGCGGACCGGGCGCCGGGTAGGCGCCGTAGGGGCCGGTGGTCCTGCCGGCCTCGGCCTCTCTCGCGACCACCGCGGCCAGCCGCGGGGAGTGCTCCGCCAGCCGGGCGGCGTAGAAGTCGGCGGTCGCGCCGTCCTGGTGCAATGCGGTCACGAACGCGGCGACGGCGAGCCGCTCCGCCGTGGTGACCCTCCCGGCGAGGCGCGGCGAGAAGAGCGCCTCGTAGCTCGCCTGTGCGTTCCTCCTCGCCTCGGGTCGCCGGTGGCGGATCTGGTCGAGGCGGGAGGCGGGCTCGATGCCGACCAGGTGGTCGATGACGTCGGTGACGGATGTGCTCATGCCCTGCTCAGTTCGGTCGACGGGTCGGCGGTGGGATTCGGCGCCCAGCCGAGCGCGGGCGCGACCTCGGTCGCGAGCAGCTCGATCGAGCGGAGGACGAACGGGTGTGGGGGGTCGACCGAGTGCACCTGGAAGACCAGGTCGGTCGAGCGCTGGAGGATCGGGTCGGCCTGCAGGCTGGCGATGACGTCGTCCGGGGTTCCGACGTGCACGTCGAACGCGGCGATGAGCTGCTCGATGCCGCCGTCGGGCACGGGGTGGCCCTTCGCCTTGAACTGCCGGGCGGCGCGGCCGAGTCCTGCCTCGGCGAAGCGCAGCGCCTCGGCGCGGCTGTCGGCGACGAACGCCGTACGCGACGCCATGATCCGCGGCGGCACGCCCTCCGGCAGGTTGTCGTGGTAGGCGTCCACGATCGGACGCTGGATCTCCGCCAGCGTCGCGCGCGGGGCGTCCTCCGTGCGCGGCTGGGTGCGCGAGAGCATCAGTCCGTTGCCGGCCTTCCCTGCGCGGACTCCCCCGCTCACCGAGAAGGTCGCCTCCCAGAGGGCATCGAGCAGGCGCGGCGCCGCCGGGTAGAGGTGGTTGCCGTCGTCGCCGAGGGCCCGCCCCGACCAGGCGTCGACGAGCACCGCGAGATGCTGGGCGTAGACGGCCGAGCGGTTCGCGCTGTCCTGCCCGAACGCGCTGAACGACGAGGGGGTGCCGCCGTTGCCGACGCCGACCTCGAGCCGGCCGCCGCTGAGCAGGTCGAGCACCGCGGCGTCCTCGGCGACGCGTACCGGGTTCTCCAGCGGCAGCGTGATGATGCCGGTGCCGAGACGGATGCGGCTGGTCCGCGCGGCGACGTGACCGAGGAACACCAGTGGTGCCGGCAGGCCGCCCTCGGCTGCGTGGAAGTGGTGCTGGGCCACCCAGGCGGAGTCGAACCCGTACGCCTCGGCGTGCCGGATCTGCTCGGCGGCCAGCCGGTAGCGCACCTCCGCCGGTCCGTCGTCGAGCAGCCGGGTGAAGAACCCGAGTCGCGGACCGCTCACGCCGCCAACTCCGCGACGGCGCCGGGTACGGCGGCGAGCAACTCCCGGGTGTAATCGTGCTGCGGCGTCTCGAAGACCTGCCGCGTGGTTCCGGTCTCCACGATGCGTCCCTTTCTCATGACCGACACGGTGTCGGAGATCTGCCGCACCACCGAGAGGTCGTGCGAGATGAACAGGTAGGTGAGCCCGAGTTCGCGCTGCAGCCCGTCGAACAGGTCGAGGATCTGCCCCTGCACGGTCACGTCGAGCGCGGAGACCGCTTCGTCGAGCACGAGCACCTCCGGCTCCACGGCCAACGCACGGGCGATCGCGACGCGCTGTCGCTGACCGCCGGAGAGCTCACGCGGTTTGCGGTCGAGCACCGTCTGCGGCAGGGCCACCCGGTCGATCGGGTCCCGCACCCGCCTGCCGCGTCCGGCCCGGTCACCGAGCCGGAAGTTGCGCAGCGGTTCGGCCACGATGTCGCCGACGGACTGCCGGGGATCGAGCGAGCCGGCCGGGTTCTGGTAGACCAGTTGCACCCGGCGGCGCAGTTGGCGCAGTTCCTCGCCGCGCAGCCGCGCCACGTCGGTGCCGCCGATCGTCACGGAACCGGAGGTCGGCGCGGCGAAACGGACGACCATCCGCGCGGTCGTCGTCTTGCCGGACCCCGACTCGCCGACGAGGGCGTGGGTCGTCCCCCGCCGTACGTCGAACGAGACCCCGTCGACCGCCCGGAACGCCTTGCGCCCGACCCGGAACTCCTTCACCAGGTCGCGGGCGACGACGGCGTACGGCTGCTCGCTTGCGGCGCCTTCGCCGTCGGGAATCCGCGCCGGAGGGCGGACGTCGCGGAACTGTCGTGGCGTCAGCGACGGCGCGTCCCGCAGCAGGCGCCGGGTGTACTCGGCTTCCGGTCGGGCCAGCACCGCCGCGGTCGCCCCCTGCTCCTCGACCCGCCCGTCGCGCATCACGACGAGCCGGTTCGACCGGTCGGCGGCCACGCCGAGGTCGTGGGTCACGAGGATCACGGCGGTGCCGAACTCCGCACGGAGGTCGTCGATGAGGTCGAGGATGCGCCGCTGCACAGTGACGTCGAGCGCGCTCGTCGGCTCGTCGGCGATGACGAGCTGTGGTTCGAGTGCGATCGCGCTGGCGATGAGGACCCGCTGACGCATCCCGCCGGACAGCTCGTGCGGATACTGCCGGGCGCGCAGCTCGGGGTCGGACAGGCCGACCCGGTCGAGCAGCTCGATCACCCGGCGCGGGACGGTTCGCCGGTCGCCGCGCCGGTGGATGCGCAGCGTCTCGCCGATCTGGGCGCCGATCGTCCTGACCGGGTTCAGCGAACTCGTCGGGTCCTGCGGGATCAGGCCGATCTGGGCGCCGCGGACCGACTCCAGGCGCTTCGACGACCAGCCGGCGACGTCCGTGCCGTTGAGCAGGATCTGACCGGAGTCCACGGACCCGTTGGCGGGCAGCAGGCCGATGATCGCGTGTGCGGTGGTCGACTTGCCGGAGCCGGACTCACCGACGACCGCGGCGACCTCGCCGCGTTCGACGGCGAAGGAGATGCCGCTGACCGCGGGCTGGACGTGGTTGCGGGTCCGGTAGGAGACGGTCAGGTCGCGTACCTCGAGCAGGCTCATCCGTCCTCCCTGCTGATCGAGCGGCTGATGCGGCTGGCGGCGAGCACGACGAGGACCACGACCACGCCCGGCAGGGTGGTCAGCCACCACGAGGTGGCCAGGTAGTTGCGCCCCTCCGAGATGAGCAGCCCCCACTCGGGGGTGGGCGGCTTCGCGCCGTAGCCGAGGAAGCTGAACGTGGAGATGGCCAGGATCGCGGCGCCGAACTGCACCGCGGCGAGCGCCACGACGGGACCGAGCGAGTTGGGCAGCACGTGCCTCCGGAGCACGGTGGCGAACCGGCCCCCGCTGCCGAACGCGGCCTCCACGTAGTCGGTGCGTCGGACCCGGGCCACCTCGGATCGCGCCAGCCGGGCGAAGGCCGCCACCGAGCCGATGCCGACGGCGATCGCCACGTTGATGGTGCCGGGGCCGAGCAGGATGATGGCCGTCAGCGCGAGCAGCAGTCCCGGGACCGCCAGCAGCACGTCGACCACCCGCATCACCAGCTCGTCGACCAGGCCCCCGACCGATCCGGCGAGCAGCCCGAGCAGCGTGCCGAGCACGAGACCGACCGCCACGGCGACGAACGCGCCGGACAGGGACCGGGCCGAGCCGTGCACGACGCGGGCGAAGAGGTCCCGGCCCAGGGCGTCCGTGCCGAAGAGGTGCGCCGCGCCCGGTGCCTGGAGCTTCTCCGCCGGTACGCCGTTGATCGGGTCGTGGCCGGTGAACAGGCCCGGCGCGACCGCCCACAGCACGACGACGGCGATCGCGAGCCAGGCGAGCACGAGCGCGACGGGTGGCCGGCGCAGCGGCGGCCGGGCCCGAACCGGCTGCGTGGGCCGGAGGACGTCGACCCCGGATTCGGCGGTCATGCGGAAACACCAACCTTCGCGGTCAGTCGGGGGTCGAGGACGGGGAAGAGCAGATCGACCACGAGGTTGACCAGCACGAACACGGCTGCGGCGAGCACGACGACGGCCAACATCACCGGGGTGTCCTGGGCGGTGACCGCCTGCTCGGTCAGCCGGCCGATGCCGTTGCGGCCGAAGACCGTCTCGGTCACGACCGACCCGGCGATGAGTTCGCCGAAGGTCACCCCGGCGATCGTCAGCGTCGGGAGCAGCGCGTTGCGGGCGACGTGCCGCCAGAGGATCCAGCGGCGCGAGGCGCCCTTGGCGGCCACCACCGCGACGAACGGCTGCGCGTAGACCCGGTCGAGGCTGCGGGCCAGGACCTGCGCCAGCGGCGCCGAGATCGGTACGGCGAGAGTCAGCACGGGCAGGACGAGCTGCTCGAACCGGGTGCCGCCGATGACGGGCACCAGTCCGAGCTGGAACGAGAACACCTGGATCAGCACGATGCCCAGCCAGAAGGTGGGCACCGAGATGAACAGCGACGGCACCGCCAGCAGCGCACCCCGGATCCAGGCGAACCGGCTGTGGCTCGACACGAAGGCGATGGTCACGGCGATCAGCACGGCGACCCCGAAGCCGAGGCCGGCGAGCTCGGCGGTCGCCGGCAGGCCCTCGGCCAGCCGCTCGATCACCGGCGTGCCGGTGTCGATCGAATAGCCGAAGTCACCCCGCAGGAAGCCCAGCAGCGTGTGGACGTACCGGACGATGGCCGGCTCGTCGCCGCCGTACAGCCGGCGGATCTCCGCGATCTGCTCGGGCGAGAGCCCGAGTTCGGGGTTCTGGAACTTGATCAGGATGGAGTCGCCCGGCAGCAGTTGCAGCAGCACGAAGCCGACGGTGAAGGCGGCCCACAGCACGAGTACGGCCTGCCCGACGCGCAGCGCGAGATACCTGGTCATGAGCCGCCCGCCCGCCTACTTGTCCTTCTTGGACAGCCACACGTCGTAGAAGCTGGGCCGCGCGACGGCCTCGAAGCCGACGCCGTGCACGTACGGCGCGGCGCCGTACACCTGTGGCTCCTCGAACAGCGGGATCGCGTAGCCCTGCTCGATCACGTACCGCTGGATCTCGGCGACCTTCGCGTTGCGCGCGTTCTCGTCGACGAGCGCGGACTGCTCCTCCAGCAGGCGGTCGAGCTTCGGGTCGTTGGAGAGCAGCACGTCCCGGTTCTTGGTGTGGAAGTGGCTCTTGATGACGTCCTGGTCGGCCCGTCCCACCATCGAGTGGGTGATGGCGGTCCGCTCGGCGTTCTTGATGTCCACGGCCTGGGTGCCGGAGTCCGCGGGACGGACGTCGAGCCGTACGCCGATCCGGGTCCACTGCTGGGCGACCAGTTCGAGGGTCTGCTTCGACAGCGGCTGCGGGCCGGAGACAAAGACGCTCAGTTCGAGCTTGCGGCCGCCCTTCTCCCGGATGCCGTCGGCGCCGCGTGCCCAGCCGGCCTGGTCGAGCAGGGCGTTGGCCTTGTCGGGGTCGTAGGCGAGTTGCGCGGACAGGTCGGTGTACCCCTCGGCCAGGCGGCTGAGCACCGAGGTCGCCACCGGGTAGCTGCCGGTGAAGAGCGTTTCGACGACCTCCTTGGCGTTGGTGCCCGCCTGCAGCGCCTTACGGACGTTGATGTCCTGGAGGATGCTGTTCGCCGGGCGCAGATAGAGACCGTTGTTGACGCCGCGGGTCGGTTCGGCGTAGATGCGGTGGCCGGCGGAGGTCACGGTCGCCTCGTCGTACGCCTGCACGTAGCGCACGTAGTCGGCCTGTCCCGACGTCAGCGCGCCGACCCGGACGCTGTCCTCCGGAGTGACGATGATCTTGATCCGGTCGAGGTAGGCGCGCCCCTGGTGGGCGAAGGACGGCGGGGCCCAGTTGTAGTCCTCGCGGGCGACCAGTTCGATCTCCTTGTCGATGATCTGGTTCGCCACGGTGAACGGGCCGGACCCGACGACGTTCTTGAGCTGGCACTGCTCCTCGTACGGCAGCGAGATGGTCTTCTTGGACACGAGGCCCGCCCCGATGACCGACGTGCCCTGCAGGAAGCCGGGCGACGGCTTGTCGAAGTGGAACTTCACCGTGTCCTCGTCGACGACCTCGCTGCGCTCGTAGTTGTTGACGAACTCGGCCACCGGCAGCTTCAGGTCCTTGTTGCCGAGGCCGTACACGTCGAAGTTCGCCGCGACGGTCTCCGCGTCGAGCGGGCTGCCGTCGCTGAAGGTCACCCCGTCGCGCAGGTGGAAGGTGTACTCGGTCGCGTCGGCGTTGATCTCCCAGGACCTGGCGACCCACGGCTCGACCTTGAGTGTCTTCGGGTCCTGCCAGGTGAGCTTGTCGGTGAGCTGGTTGAGCACCCCGCCGTTCGGATAGAAGCCCGCCGCCGGCAGGTAGAGGCAGCTCGGCGGCTGGTGCTCGAGGTAGACGAGCGTGCCACCGTAGACGGGGTCGCCGGCGTCCTGCCCGGCACCGGACGAGCCGCCGCCCGAGCAGGAGGCGAGCAGTCCCGCCACGGTGAGGGCGGCAGCCCCCGCCAGCGCGGTGGACCGGAACCTGGATCGTGACATGCGTGATGGCCTTTCGTGCAGGCAAGGGACTTGCGGAGGGGGCGACGGGATTCAGGCGCACGGCAAGTGCTCGTGCCGGAGCCGCTCCGCGCGGGTGTCAGGGCCGCCGGGCCGAGCCGGCGAAGAGTGGGAGGTGACAGCGGCCGGATGCGCCGCGACGAGCGCGCACGCGCTCGCGGGGAGCAGTCGCACGCGGCCGCGGAAGCGCGTCCTCGCTTACTCGATCAGCGCGGACAGAGGGCGCTGCAGGTGCGCTGATGGTCGACGTAGCGCCGCACGACCAGGGAAGCGACGGTGCGCTTCCCGGCCGGTGAGTGGCTGCTACGGATCATGGATGGGAAGTTATCCCATCGGTTTGGTAGGTAACAACCGGTGCTCGCATCGTGGGATCCGCCGGAAGACGCTGCTCATGGTGCGCCATCCGGGTCACGCGCGAGGTGGAGGTCGCGGGCTGCGTCACCGGCGTCGCGCCGCGACCCCGCGGAGGCGGCCCGCCCACCCCTCGATGCACGGCCTTCGGGGCGGCCGGCCGTCACGGCCGACCGCCCCGGAGATGTCATCAGGTGGCGGATGTCACCTGCGGCTGGTGAGCGTCAGGGACGCTGCTGGTGGTCGACGTGCGTGGTGGAGGGAGCCGGGTCAGCCGACCTGGGCGGGCTCGGCGTCGGCGATCTGTTCTGGGCGGGGCGCGGGGCGGCGCAGGGTGATCGCCGCGATGACAGCTCCTGCGGCGGCGATGATCCCCGCGCCGATGAAGGCGGCGGAGTAGCCGTCGGTCAGGGCCGGCAGGTCGCCGAGCTGGTCGGCGCCGTAGGAGGCGGCGACGGCGGTCATGGCGGCCAGGCCGAGGGCGGAGCCGACCTGGTAGCTGGTGTTGACGATGCCGGAGGCCAGTCCGCCCTCCTCGGGGCGGGCGCTGGAGATCGCGGTGCCGAGCGACGGGATGAAGGCGAGCGACATGCCCAGCGCGGCGACGAGTGAGGCGGGCAGGACGTCGGCGACGAAGCTGCCGCCGGGGCGGATCAGGGCGAGCCACCCGAGGCCGGCGGCGAGGACCGCGAGGCCGGTCACCACCATGGGCTTGGGGCCGAACCGGTTGATGGCCCGCGGCGCGAGGGCGATCATTCCGACCATGATGAGGACGGTCATGGGCAGCAGCGCGGCGCCGCTGGGGAAGGCGCTGTAGCCGAGGACCTGCTGCAGGTACAGGTTGAGGTAGAACCACATCGGGATCCATGCCGCGCCGAGCAGCAGTTGGGCGATGTTCGCGGCGGCGAGGTTCGGGGCGCGGAAGATGGACAGCCGCATCAGCGGCTCCCGGCGGGCGGCCTGGATGGCGAGGAACGCCGCCAGCGCGGCGACGGCACCGGCGAGGACCAACCAGGTCTGCCCGGAGGACCAGCCGACCTCGGGGGCGCGGACGATGGCGTAGACGGCGGCCCCGAGACCGACGGTCACGGTGAGCGCCCCGGCGACGTCGAGGGAGCCCCTGCGGGCGCCGCCGGCCGGCATCAGCGCCGGGGTGGCCAGAACGGCGACCAGCGCGATCGGGATGTTGATGTAGAAGACCCAGGGCCAGCTGACGTACTCGGTGATGACGCCGCCGAGGAAGACGCCGGCGGTGCCACCGGCGGGTGCCGCGGCTCCGTAGAGAGCAAGGGCTCTGGTGAGCTCCCGCGGCTCGGCGCCGAAGAGCATCATCAGCAGGGTCAGCGCAGACGGCGCGATCAGGGCGGCGCCGGCGCCCTGGACGGCGCGGGCGGCCAACTCGACGGCGACGCTGTCGGCCAGGCCGGCGGCGGCCGAACCGGCCAGCAGGATCAGCCAGCCGGCCGTGAACACGCGGCGGGCACCGAACAGGTCGGACAACCGGCCGCCGAGCAGCAGCAGGCCACCGAAGGCGACCACGTAGGCGTTGAACACCCAGGACAGATTCTCCGGCGAGAAGCCGAGGTCCGCCTGCATCCGAGGTAGAGCGACGCCGATGATCGAGGTGTCCATGATGACGATGAACTGGGCGAGCGCGATGAGGCCGAGGGCCCACCACCGCTTGGTCCTGTGTGACATCACAACCACTCCTCTATGCCCCTGGGGGGTATGGGTAAGTGGAGAATGTTTACCCCCTAGGGGTATGGAACGTCAAGCGATCCACGTCAACGACGCCCGGCGACAGCGCACCCTTGCGACATATACCCCCCTGGGGTAGCGTTCGTCGCATCAGGAAGGGCGGATCGTGACGGCACATCGGCGCCCAGGCAAAGGGCGACCGCGACCGCAACCTCGCGGGATGAGGGACGTGTCCGCGAGTTGCCGGATGGTCAGACGGGCGTCTGGTGCAGTTCCTGATCCGCCAGGCCCCCCACAAGGAGGAGATGCTCATGTGCAACAGCGAATCCAGTTGCGGCTGCGCCACTGCCGTTGACACCGCCCCGCCGGCCACCGGCGCTCAGGACGGCATCCGCACCACCTACACCGTGTCCGGGATGACCTGCGGGGGCTGCGCCAACTCCGTGCGCGAGCACCTCAGCGTCGTCGCCGGCGTCACGGGCGTCGAGGTCGATGTGGCCGACGGCCTGGTCACCATCACCAGCGACGCCGCCCTCAAGACCGCCGACGTACGCAGTGCGGTCGAACAGGCCGGCTACCAGCTCGTCAGCTGACCACCTGGCCGGTCGTGCCCGCCCCCGGACGGACACGACCGGCCGCACCCCGCCGCCGCCTCGGCACCGCCGACGGCTGCGGCACGGGCGCCGACGCATCCCCACGCTGCTGTGGCCGGACGGCACTTTCCTTATCGAGCCCACGGATGAGGACCTGCGGACTCACCTCACCCAGCGAGAAGAGAAACTCGGCACCGGTGACCGGTGACCGGTGACCGGTGACCGGTGACCGGTGACAAGGCGCGGCGCACCCGGAGATTCGGATGCGCCGCGCGGGGGTGCCGAACGGCCAGGCTCGTCAGGAGCCGCCGCCGACCTCGCACCGGCACGGACGGGCCGAGCCGGGCCTGTTCCGGTGCCCGTCAGATGCTCCGGTCCACCTCGATCCGGGCCTCGTCGGCCAGGCGGTAACCGACACCGTGGACGGTGGTCACCAGCGGCGTGCCGGCGCCGAACTTGGCGCGCAGCCGCCGGACGTGCACGTCGACGGTGCGGGCCACCGCGTGCTCGTAGCCCCAGACGTTGGCGAGCAGTTGGAGGCGGGTGAAGACCTGGCGGGGCCGCTCGGCCAGGAACAGCAGCAGGTCGTACTCGATGCGGGTGAGCGCCACCGCCCGGGAGCCGTGGTGGACGACCCGCGGCCCGGCGAGGATCCGGATCGTGTCGGAGCGCCCGGCGTCCGGGGCGGGATCGGGGTCCGCGACAGCCGCGGCCGGGCCGGGGCCCGCGACGCCCGGGACGGGACGGGGCGCCGTCGGCGGGCCCTCGGCGGCGTCCGGGCGTACGCGCCCCTCTCCCGACTCGGCGAGTTCGCCGATCAGCTCCAGCAGCCGGGCCAGGCGAGGGCTCAGCGGCCCGGGAGCGACGTCGAGGGTGATGGTGACGGTCGGTGCGGGGCGCGGGCGGACCGGCCCGGGTCGGCCGGCCGGCTGGGATCGGGGGGTGAGGGCGACGACGGACATGGAGCCTCCTGGGGACGGCGGTGCCGCCACGCCCGGTGGGGCGTAACGGTCAGGACGGCGCCCGGCCGGCGGTCACCGGGGGCGCGGGAGTGGACGGACGGGGTGGCGGGGTGGGCCCGAGGACGGGCAGGCCGGCGAGCCGCCAGGCGACGAAGCCACCGACCACGTCGGTGGCGCGGTGCAGCCCGAGGTCCTGCAGGGCGGCGGCGGCCAGCGAGGAGGTGTAGCCCTCCTGGCAGATGACCACCACCGACAGGTCGTAGCTGCCTGCCTGCGACAGCCGCGCCGGACAGCGCGGGTCGAAGCGCCACTCCAGCACGTTGCGTTCGACCACCAGCGAGCCCGGGACGGTGCCGTGCGCGGCCCGCTGCGCGGCCGGGCGGATGTCGACCAGCAGCGCCCCGCCACGACAGGCCAGGTGCGCCCGCTCGGGATCCAGCCGGTCGAGCCGCGCGCGGGCGGCGGCCAGGATCTCGTCGATGCCCCGGGATCCCGGCGGCGCCGGGGCCGGACAGGCGTGCGGGTCGGTCTGCGGCATGGTCGTTTCCTCCGGTGGGTGCTGACGGTCGGTGACGCGGGACGGCGGGACGGTCACCAGGCGACCCCGGCCTCGGCCACCTCGGCGGCGCGGAGCCGGCCGTCGGCGAGGCGGTAGCTGGTCATCCGGCGCAGGGCGGGGCGGTAGACGTGGACGCTCACGGCCGGCTCGTCGCCCCGGTTGGTCACCTGGTGCACGTGCCGGGGCCCGAAGCGACGGCCGGAGCCGGCGGCGAGATGGTGCGGGCGCAGCCGGCCACCGCTGACGGTCTCCTCGGTGAGCGCGCCGGCCGCGACGAGGAACGCGCCGCCCGAGCCACCGTGGTCGTGCAGGTCGGTGCCCTGGCCGGGCAGCCAGCTCAGCGCCCACACCTCGTGGTCGGCGGCATGGGCGAGCCGGGCGTACCACCGGGAGACCGGGTCGAAGCGCAGCGGCGCCGGCCACGCGGACGGATCGGCGGCCCACTCCCCGGCGACGGCGAGCAGGTCGGGCTGGCGACGGTCGGTCATGGCGGTCCTTCGGGGCGGGGCGGCGTGCGGAACCTCAGCTTAGCCTGCAAACCCTATGGGTTTAGTAGGTAATTCCGCATGCCGGGACACAGGTGTCCACGCATCGGCACGGGTCAGCGCCGGACCGGCGGCTCCACCCGGTAGCCGGGCACCGACGGCCAGCGGACGGTCAGCACGACCGCCTCGCACTCGGCGTACCAGGAGTGGTCCACCCCGCGCCCCCACACCACGTAGTCGCCGGGCTCGCGCAGCACCACCGTCCGGTCCGGCAACTCGACCCGGAAACGCCCGCTGACCAGCACCAGCAGGGCGGTCCGCCGCTCCCCCGTCGCCCATCGGGAGCGCGCCTCGCCGGCCGGGTGCACGCCCCACTTGACCTCGACGTCGGCGCTGTGCCGGGCGTCGCCCGGCGGCATGAAGTGGCCGAGCAGCCAGCCCGCGTTCGTCGCGCCGTCGACGCTCGCGTTGCCCACGTACACCGTGTCGTCCATCGACCCCTCCCCCAGCGCGCCGGCCGAGGAACCTACCAGGCTGCCGCGCGACTAACCTGAACCGGTGAGTGAGGAACTCGACGCCGAGACGCTGGCGTTCGCGCACCGGATGTTCGACCTGGCGCGCGACGGCGCGACCGACGAGCTGGCCGACTACGTCGACGCGGGGCTTCCGGTCGACCTGACCAACGACAAGGGCGACACCCTGCTGATCCTGGCGGCGTACCACGCCCGCCCGGAGACCGTCGCCGCGCTGCTCGCCCGGGGCGCCGACCACGCCCCGACCAACGACCGGGGGCAGACGGCGCTGGCCGCCGCGACGTTCCGCGGCAGCGCCGATGCGGTCCGGGCGCTGCTCGTGGCTGGGGCCGACCCGCACCACGGCAACCCGTCGGCGGTGGAGACGGCCCGCTTCTTCGACCTGCCCGAGATGCTCGCGCTGCTGACGGAACCGGCGGCCGGCTGACGCCGTCGCCCCGCGCGGTCGCGCCCGGCCCGGTATACAGAGGCGGTGGAAGATCCGCTGCCCGAGCAGATGCGCACCGCCGGCACCGCGCTGCTGGCCGCGCTGGACGAGCCCGCCCGCGCCCGTGCCGCCCACCGGTTCGACGACGAGCAGGCCCGGCGCTGGCTGGAGTACCGGCCGCGGCCCCGGCCCGGGGTGTGCCTGGCCGACCTGGACCGCGCCGGGCGCAAGGCCGCGCACCGGCTGCTGGCCACCGCGCTGAGCCCGCCTGCGTACGCCCAGGCGATGGCGATCGTCGCGCTGGAGGAGGTGCTGGACCGGGCGGAGGGATGGCGTCGGGGCCGGCACAGCGGCGACTACTGGGTGGCCGTCTTCGGCGATCCGGCCCGCGACGACGCGTGGGCGTGGCGGCTGGAGGGGCACCACCTCTCGGTGAGCATGACCGTGGTGGCCGACCAGGTCTCCCCGGCGCCGATCTTCTTCGGCGCCAACCCGGCCACCGTCCGGTACGCCGGCCGCCCGGTCTCCCGGCCCCTGGGCGTTGAGGAGGACCTGGGCCGTGCCCTGCTGGACGCGATGGGCCCGGCCGGCCGGGCCGCCGCGATCGTCGCCGACGAGGCGCCCGGGGACATCGTCAGCGCCACCCGTGCCCGCGTCGACGCGCCGCTGGAGCCGCTCGGGGTGCCCGCCGACCGCCTCGGCCCCACCGGACGGGCCCTGCTGGACCAGCTCGTCGCGCTCTACCTGGACCGGCTACCGCCCGAGCTGGCGATCCGGGAGGCACGCCGGCTCGCCTGCGGGCAGCTGCACTTCGCCTGGGCCGGCCCGACCCGCCCCGGCCAGCGCCACTACTACCGCGTGCAGGGCGACGACCTGCTGATCGAATACGACAACACCACCGACGACGGCAACCACGCGCACACCGTGCTGCGTCGGCCGGTCAGCGACTTCGGCGCGGACGTCCTGGCCGCCCACCACGCCGAATCCCACCCGCCCTCCTGACCTCCCGCCACCGCTCCGCCTCGCGCCTTCGGCCCTCGGATCGGGCGGCACCGCGACCGTCGTCGGGGCACTGAGCCCAACATCGCGGAGACGGCGGGACGGGGGTCAGGGACGGGAGCGGGCCAGGTCGACGGTGGAGCCGGAGACGCCGCCGCCCAGCGCGTCGAAGGTGGTGGCCTCGGCCCGGCGGCCGGCGTCGAACTGCCGCACCAGCCGGGCGCCCAGCCGCACGCCGACCCCGCCGACGGCGAGGGCCACGACCTCGGTGAGCAGCAGCACGACGCTGGCGCCGCGCTGCGGCGCGTCCGCGCGGACGAGGCAGGACACCAGGAACAGCGCGGCCATCGCCACGTTCACCAGATTGAAGGTCACCGCCGTGCGCCGGGTCCGGCCGCCCGGCACGTCCCACAGGTCGATCATGCCGGCCACGGCGGCCAGCGCGGCGGCGAACAGGGCAGCCACCGAGGTCCAGTAGCCCACCTCGCCGAGGAAGGCCGGTCCCCCCAGCACGTCGGTCAGGTCGAACACGGTCGCGCTCACGAAGAGCCCGAACGGGAACGTCACCAGCATCGGTTGGATCGGGTGCCCCTGCACCCGCAGCCGGCTCTGCATCGTTCCTCCCCCAGGTCGGCTCACCCCACGAATCCAGAGTGCTACCCGCGTGCTCCCAGGGCGAAACGACACGCGCCCCAACGGCCCCACATGTCACGGCCGGCAGGGACGGCGGCGTGGGTCAGGTGTCCCGGGGGCGCGACACGGTGGTGACGAGCCGGTCGGCCACCTCGCGCAGCGGGATGTCCAGCGACGACGCGGCGCTGCGCAGGACGTCGAGGGCCTCGTCGGCCGGGCAGCCGCGTTGGGTCATGATGACCCCGATCGCCTGCCCCACCACCCCGTCGCCGAGCAGCGACGAGTCCAGCTCCCCGGCCCGGGCCGCCTGGCGCGCCCGGTCGCGGACCGCCGCGAGGAGCAGCCCGGCGTGCTCGGCGAGCAGCATCGCGGTGAGCTGGTGCCCGGGGGTGAGCAGGTCGGCGGCGCCGGCGTAGAGGTTGATCGCCCCGATCACCTGCTCGTCGACGTCGACGGGGGCGGAGATCACCCCGTGCACGCCCAACTCCCGTGCGTGCGGCGTCCAGGCCGGCCAGCGCGGCTCGCGGCCCAGGTGCTCGGAGAGGATCATCTCCCGCCGCCGGATCGCGTCCATGGCCGGCGAGTCCGGGCCGTGCCGCAGGTCGTCCAGCCCCGCCAGCCGCGCGTCGGAGGCGGCCACGCCGGCGGGCTCACCGGCCCGCAGCGCGGTGAAGCCGCACCAGCTCACGCCGTCCACCGCGTCCCGGGCGATACGCACCAGCGCCGCCAGTGCCTCGTCGAAGTCGTCGACGGCGATCAGTCCGGCCGTCAGCTCCCGCAGCAGGGCGGCCGTCTCCAGGACGCCGAGCCGTTCCACCGCTGGGTCCCGCATCTCCAGGTTCACCGCTGCACAGCCTCCACCGACCCCGCGCGTGCCTCCGCACGCCCGACCGGCGTCGTCACCCGTTCCATCTGCTGATCTCTCCCGACTCTCCGGACCCGCCCTACTACCCTCGCAAACCCGGGTCGAAACGGCGCAAAAGGGGGCCCCTTCCGACGCCGGGTGGCGCGGAAGGGGCCCGGACGCGTCAGCGGGAGCCGGCGCTGAGCCGTCGACCCACGGAAGCGATCAACCGGTCCAGCTCGGAGCCGAACGGGTTGTCGTGCACCAGGTACGTCCAGGTGGCGCTCGGCCGCACCAGCTTCGCCTCGTCCGGCTCCCAGTCCTCGCCGAACTCCGTCTCCTCGAAGGTCGCGATGGTCCGCTTCTCGATCTCGGGGATCAGGTTGTTGAACGCCGGCACCGCCGCCCGGTGGAACTCGTCCAGCGGGTCGAGCCGGCCGAGCGCGCGCAGATGCACGCCCTCGCGCACCTCGGACAGCTCGGCGAGGTGCTCCGCCCAGAGCCGGTCGAGGTGGTAGAGGGCGATCGACCGGGCGACCCGGGCGAGCAGGTCCTCGTCCATCTCCTCGGCCTTCTCCGGCACCCGCTCCAGCAGCATCAGTGCCGCCACGTCGCTGGTCAGCAGCCGCTCCCGCCGCTCGGCGAGGGCCTTGCGCTGCTGCTCGATGACCACGCTGTAGCGCCAGGTGTTGCGGTGGATCTCGTGGTTGACGCCCTCGGCGACCCGCTGGGCGTGCTCGACGGCGTAGTCGACCTGCTCGTCGGTGACCAGGCCGTCGGCGTTCATCCGGGGCGACGGCGGGACGGCGTCGCCGGCGTGCCGGACGACCAGGTCGTCCTCCAGGCTGACGAAGAAGACCGAGCCGCCCGGGTCGCCCTGGCGGCCGGCCCGGCCGCGCAGCTGGTCGTCGACCCGCCGGCTGTCGTGCCGGCCGCTGCCGATCACGTAGAGGCCGCCCAGCTCGGCGACCCGCTCCCGGTCGGCCTGGTCGCTGCCGCCGAGCCGGATGTCCACGCCCCGGCCCGCCATCTGGGTGGAGACGGTCACCGCGCCGTACGCGCCGGCCTCGGCGATGATCGCCGCCTCCTCGTCGTCGTTCTTGGCGTTGAGCACCACGCAGGGCACCCCGGCGGCGTTCAGGCCGGCGGCCAGCCCCTCGGACTCCTTCACGTCCAGCGTGCCGACCAGCACCGGCCGCCCCGCCGAGTGGCAGCGCGTGATCTCGTCGATCAGCGCCTCCTCCTTCTCGGCCCGGGTGGCGTAGATCCGGTCCGGCTCGTCCTCGCGGACGCACGGGGTGTTCGGCGGGATCACCGCCACCTCGAGGCCGAAGAACTCCCGGAGCTGGTCGCCCACCAGCACGGCGGTCGCCGTCATGCCGCACACCGTCGGGTAGAGCCCGATGTACGCCTGCACGGCGATGGTGCCCAGGACCTCACCCTCGGCGGTCGCGTCCAGGCCCTCCTTCGCCTCCACCGCCGCCTGGAGCCCGTCCGGCCAGCGGCGGCGCTGGGCCACCCGGCCGCGCATCTCGTCGATCAGCTCGACGGTGCCGTCGCGGACGATGTAGTCGACGTCGCGGTGCAGCAGGGCGTGCGCGTGCAGCGCCACGTTCACCGCCGAGAGCTGCGCGACGTGCTCCTCGTCGTACAGGTCGATGCCGAGCTTGCCCTCGACGGCGGCCAGGCCGGCGGCGGTGAAGGCCACGCTGCGGCCGTCCTCGGCGACCGTGTAGTGCTTGCCCTTGCGCAGGCCGCGCACCAGGGCGGCGGCCGCGTGCACCGGGTCCTGCTCGCCGGCGACCGCGCCGGCCAGGACCATCGGCACCCGGGCCTCGTCGATGAGGATCGAGTCGGCCTCGTCGACGATCGCGGTGCGTAGCGGCGGCTGCACCCGGTCGTCGAGGTCGGTCACGAGCTGGTCGCGCAGGTAGTCGAAGCCGGCCTCGCTGACGGAGACGTAGGTGACGTCGCAGGCGTACGCGTCGCGCCGCTCCTGTGGGGTGGACGCCTCGTTGACCCAGCCCACGGTCAGGCCGAGCAGGGTGTAGACGGGCTCCATCCACTGGGCGTCGCGCCGGGCCAGGTAGTCGTTGACGGTGAGCACGTGCACCGGGCCGTTGCCGAGCCGGACGTGCCCGTACGCGGCGATGGCGGCGGTGAGCGTCTTGCCCTCACCGGTGGCCATCTCGGCGACCTTGCCCGAGAGCAGGGCCATGGCGCCGAGCAGCTGCACGTCGTACGGCCGCTGGTCGATGCCGCGGCGGGCGGCCTCCCGGCCGACCGCGCAGAGTTCCTCGTAGCCCGTGGCCGTGCCGGCGGCCTCGGTCAGCTCGGCGTCGTCGAGGGCCGACAGCTTCTCCTCGCGCGCCTCGATGGCCGGCAGCAGCTTCTCCAGCGGCCCCAGGTCGACCGTCGTCCCCGGGCGCTGGAGGAACCGGCGGAACCTGCTCTTCAAGCGTTGCGACACACCCATGAGCGGCAACGGTACGCGACGGGGCCGGGTGGCGGCGGCCCGCCCGGCGCGCCGCCGCGCGGGGAGTCGCCGCCGGGCGGGTCGGGCCGCCGGCGCTCAGGTCACCAGGAGTTGGTGGGCGGCGAGCTCGCGGTAGAGCGGACTGGTCACGGTCAGCTCGTCGTGGGTGCCGGTGGCGGCCACCCGCCCGCCGTCGAGCACCACGATCTGGTCGGCGTCGACGACCGTGGAGAGCCGGTGCGCCACGATCAACAGGGTGCGCCGGGCGGCCACCGCGTCGATGGCCCGGCGCAGCGCGGCCTCGTTGCGGGCGTCGAGGTTGCTGGTCGGCTCGTCGAGCAGCAGCACCGGCGGCCCGGCCAGCAGGGCCCGGGCGATCGCCAGGCGCTGCCGCTCGCCGCCGGAGAGCAGCACCCCGCCCTCGCCGACCTGCACGGCCAGCCCCTCGGGGGCCCGCTCGGCGAGGTGGCCGAGGTTGACCTCGTCGAGCACCGCGCGCAGCCGGTCGTCGGTGGCGCCGGGCGCGCTGATCAGCAGGTTCTCCCGGAGCGTGCCGGCGAGCACCGGCGCGGACTGCTCGACGTAGCCGAGGCGGGCGCGCAGCGCGTCGCGGGGCAGGTCGCGCACGTCCACCCCGTCCAGCCGCAGCGTGCCTCCGGTCACGTCGTAGAAGCGCTCGACCAGGGCCAGCAGCGTCGACTTGCCGGCGCCGGACGGGCCGACGAGGGCCGTGCGGGTGCCGGCCGGCACGGTGAAGCTGACCTCGCGCAGCACCGGCGGGCCGCCCGGGTAGTGGAAGTCGACCTGGTCGAACTCGACGGCCGCCGGGGCCCCGTCGGCGGCGGACGGCCGGGTCAGGGTGGCGGTGGGGCGGACGGGCGCGGGGCGGTCGGCCGCGTCCTCCACCGGCACCGCGAGCACCTCCTCGATCCGCTGCAACGCGCCCAGCCCGGTCTGCAACTGGGCGTAGGCGTGCACCGCCTGGCCGAGCGGCAGCACCAGGAAGAACAGCAGCATCACGAACGCGACCAGGTCGCCCACGGTGATCACGCCGGCCGCCACCCGCGCCCCGCCGACACCCAGGACCAGCAGGAACGCGCCCTGGATGGTGACCGTGCTCACCGGGCCGACGAACGCCTGCACCCGGGCCACCCGCAGCCCCGCCGCGTACGCCTGGGCCGCGCTGGCGCCGACCGCGTCGGCCTCGCGTCGCTCGGCCCGGGCCGCGCGGATCGTCCGGACGGCGGAGATCGCCCGCTCCACCGCCGAGGTCATCTCCCCGATGCGCTCCTGGGCGGCCCGGGCCAGGCCGCGCATCCGGTGCGCGAAGGTGGCCGCGAAGCCGACCCCGGCGGCCACCCCGAGCAGGGTCACCCCGAACAGCACCGGGTCGAGCAGCACCATCGCGCCGGCCGCGCCCAGCACCATCACCGCGCCGGTGACCACCTCGAACAGCCCGGAGGTGACCACCGCGCGCAGCAGCGTGGTGTCCGAGCCGACCCGGGACAGCAGGTCGCCTGTGCGGCGGCGGTCGTACTCGGCGATCGGCAGCCGCAGCAGGTGCCCGGCCAGCCGCCGCCGGGTGCCCAGCACGACGCCCTCGGCGGTGCGTTGCAGCAGGTAGTCCCGCAGGCCGCCGAGCGCCGCGGCGACCAGCACCAGGGCGACCAGCGCCGCCACCAGGCCGGCCACCGGCCGGGCCGCCGACACGCCGTCGAGCACCGCGCGGGTGAGCAGCGGCTGCGCCAGCGACGCCGCCGCCCCGGCCAGCGACAGCGCGCCCACCACGGCGAGGGTGCCGCGGTGGGCGCGCAGGTACGGCAGCAGGGCGGCGACGCCGACCCGACGCTCCCCGGGGGCGTCGGCGGCGGGAGCCTCGGCGGCTGCGGGGGCGTCGGCGGTCACGACGGGGTCCTGGCGGTCATGACCGCCAACGGTAACCGGCCCCCGCACCCGCCCCGGCCGGACGCGGTGCTCAGACGGCCAGCACCACCTGGAGTTCCTGCCGGCGCCGCTCGGCCAGGTCGGCCAGCAGCGTCGGCGCCTCCTCGAACGGCACCACCGCCGACACCAGGTGCTTGCGGACCACGTCCCCGTACGCCCGCAGCAGGTCGATCGTCTCGGCGGAGAGGCGCTCGCGGTCCCAGGTGGGGGCGAGCCCGCGCGGCACCCGTCCGATCTGCGCGCAGCGCAGCGACAGTCCGTTGTGGTGGAACTCCTCGCCGAACCGCACCGCGTCCGCGCCGGCCTGGTAGAAGGCCAGGTCGACGACCGTGCCCTGGGGGCGCAGCAGGCGCAGCGCGAGCTGCAACGCCCATGCCTGCCCCCGGCACTGGAACACCACGTCGGCGCCCCGGTCGCCGGGGCCGTGCGCCCAGCGGGTCTTGAGGACCACGGCCGGGTCGTCGGCCTCCGGGTCGAGGGTCTCCAGGCCGAGCGCCTCGGCGACGGCCCGCCGCTGCGGGGTCGGGTCGAGCACCACCACCGAGGCGGCGCCGTGCCGCCTGGCGAACAGGGCGGTGAGCAGGGCCACCACCCCGCTGCCGACGACTGCCACGCGGCGGCCCCGGACACCGTCGCCCAGCGACCGCACGTCGGTGCCGTGCAGGTCGGCGGCGGCGTGCAACACCCCGTTGGCGCAGATCGGCCCCATGTGCGCCACGTAGACGCCGAGCAGCGGATCGACGTCGTCGGGCAGCGGCACGAACCGCTCGGCGACCGGGTCGGCGACCCAGCCGGTGCGGTGGCCGTACGTCATCGCGCCGACGGTGCCCACGGCGACGGCCGGGGTGCGGCTCTCCACCACCCGGCCGACCTGCATGTAGCCCAGCCGGGTCACCGGGTAGGGGGTGCTCGCCCCGCCCGGCTGGAACAGGCCGAGGTCGGCGTTCCAGGTGACGTGCAGGTACGGGTTGGTGCCCTTGACGTAGCTCAGCTCGGTGCCGGCGGAGACGCCGCTGAACAGCGTCTCGACCCGGAACGTGCCCTCGGTCAGCTCGGCGGCGTCCTGCTCGACCAGTTCCACCCGGCCCGGGCCGCTGACCACCACCACCTTGTCACGCATCGACGGTCACCCCCGTGGCGAGCGGCGCGGCGGCCGGGCGGTCCAGGCGTACGGTCCGGCCGGTGCGGGCGGAGTCGGCCACCGCGCAGGCGAGCCGCTGGGTGCCGAGCGCCTCGGCGTACGGGACACGGACGTCGTCGCCGATCCCGCGGACCGCGTCGACGAAGGCCCGGTCGACGGCCACCCGGGCGGCGTCGGGGTCGGCGTCGAAGCGACGTTCGCCGTCGGCGTCGCAGACCACCAGGCTGTCCTCGGTGAGCGACAGGGCCAGCCCGTCGGCGAGGATCTCCAGCCCGGCGCGGTGCTTCCAGCCGAGCACGCAGGCGGCGGTCAGCGTGCCGACCGCCCCGCCGGCGAAGCGCAGCGCCGCGGTGGTCACCGAGTCGATGTCGGCGCCGTCGACCGACGGCGGCGTGCCGTTGCCGTACGCGGTGACCTCGGTCGCCTCCCCGACCAGCGACCGGACCAGGTCCAGCACGTGGGCGGCCTGCTCCACCACCGGGCCGCCGGAGCGGTCCCGCCTGGACCACCAGGCGACCGGCGGCACCTTGTCCCACCACGCCCCGCTGACCATCCGCACCGGACGACCGGCGAGCAGCTCCCGCGCCTGTTGCACCACCGGCAGGTACCGCCAGTGGTGCCCGACGCCGGTGAGCAGCCCCCGCCGGGCGACCAGGTCGGCGATCCGCTCGGCCGTGGCCAGGTCGACCGCGACGGGCTTCTCCACGAACATCGGCACGCCGGCCGCGATCACCGCCTCCTCCGCCGGCCCGTGCGCGAACGGCGGCACGCAGACGTACACCGCGTCCGGCCCGGCGGCCAGCAGTTCGTCCACGTCGCCGAACGTCCGGGCGCCGTGCGCGCCGGCCAGTTCCGCCGCCGCCTCCGGGACCACGTCGGTCACCCCGAGCAGTTCCACGTCCGCGAAGCCGCCCAGCACCCGGGCGTGGCGTTGCGCCACCCCGCCGGCCCCTACCAGTCCCACCCGGCACGTGCGCATGTAAAAGCCCTTCCGCCACGGTTTCATGTTCCGGCGAGTGCACTCCCCCCGCGTGGGCGCAATCAAACGTTCACCCGGGGGGAACCGGGCCGCGTGACCTCCGTGATCAAGCTGTTAGGCATGCTGCGGTTAGCGCGAGCGCAGTAGTGGGAAAAACAGGATCGGTTTTTCCGCCACGATCAGGGGGTGCCTGTGCGGAATACGGAGACGATGGTTTCACCGGTGGTGGAGGCCTGGGCCACCTACCGCACCACGTCCGCGGCCGACTGGCCGGCGCGGCGGCTGATACGCGCGAAGGGGGACAGCAGGGTCAGCGTGGTCCTGCCGGCCCGCAACGAGGAGGCAACGGTCGGCGCGATCGTGTCGACGATCCGGGAGCACCTGATGGAGCGGGTGGCCCTGGTCGACGAACTCATCGTGGTGGACTCGCGCTCCACCGACCGCACGGCGCAGGTGGCCCGCGCCGCCGGCGCGGAGGTCGTCGGCCAGGACGCGATGACCCGGGGGCTGCCCCGGCTGACCGGCAAGGGCGACGCGCTCTGGGCCGGGCTGGCCGCGGCCGAGGGCGACATCGTCGCGTTCGTCGACGCCGACCTGCGGGAGTTCCGCCCCCACTTCGTGACGGGGCTGATCGGCCCGCTGCTGACCGACCCGTCGGTCGACTTCGTCAAGGGCTTCTACCACCGCCCGCTGGTCGGGACGACCGGTGTGGAGGCCGACGGCGGGGGCCGGGTGACGGAACTGATGGCCCGGCCGATGCTCAACCTGTTCTGGCCGGAGTTGGCGGGCTTCGTGCAGCCACTCGCCGGTGAGTACGCCGGCCGCCGGGAGGTGCTGGAGCGGGTGCCGTTCGTCTCCGGCTACGGGGTGGAGACGGCGATGCTGATCGACCTGCTCGACCTCGTCGGGCTCGACGCGCTGGCCCAGGTGGACCTGGGCGAACGCAAGCACCGCCACCAGGACACCGCCGCGCTGGGCCGGATGTCGGCCCAGATCATGCTCACCGCCTGGTCGCGGTTGCAGCGACGCGGCTGGGCGGCACCGGGCGCGATGCCCACCGCCCTGCTGACCCAGTTCCGGCGCGGCGGCTCCGACGCGCTGCCCAACCTGGACCGGGAGATCGTCGTCAGCGACGTGTCCATCGAGGAACGGCCGCCCCTGGCGGAGCTGCGGCACCGGATCCCCCGCCGACGGGTGGCCGCGGCGTGACCGCCCGGCCGCATCAGCACACAGGTGACCGGTCGCGGACGGCCCAGGGCCCCGCCGAGGGAAGGAACCCCGCACGATGAGCCTCACCGTCCTGATGAACGCCGGTCCGTGGCTGTCCGTGCCCCCGCCCGGCTACGGCGGCATCGAGAACGTGATCGCGACGCTGGTGCCGGAGCTGCGCCGCCTCGGCGTGCGGGTGGTGCTCGCGTCGGTCGACAGCAGCACGCTGCCGGTCGACGAGAAGCTCTCCGTCTTTCCCGACGGGCAGTTCCACGCGCTGCAACGGCCGTACAACCAGGTCTGCGGCATCTCCCAGGCGCACCTGAACGGGGTGGTGCGCGCGCTGCACTCCCGCGACGACATCGACCTGGTGCACGACCACGTGGAGGCGGTCGGCCTGGCCACCCTCGCCGCGATGGGCCCGGACGCCCCGCCGGCGCTGCACACGCTGCACTGGGACCTGGCCAAGCACCCGGCGCTCTACGGCAACCTGGACGGCGGCGACCGGGTCCGGGTCAACGGGGTGTCCGCCTCGCAACTGGCCCGCGCGCCCCGGGCGCTGCGGGAGCACTCCGTGGGGCACGTGCACCTGTCCACCCCGCTCGCCGTCGACGCCGACCGGCGGCCCCGGGCGGACAAGGGCGACTACGTGATCATCCTGGGCCGGATCAACCCCGGCAAGGGGCAGGACCTGGGCGCGCGCCTCGCCCACCGGGTGGGGGTGCCGCTGGTGCTCGCCGGGCCCGTCGGGCCGTACCACCGGCCGGAGGACCTGGCCGCGGCCGGGGACGAGGCGCGGCAGAACCCGGACGTCCGGTTCTTCTACGACGAGGTGGCGCCGCACGTCGACGGCGACCTGGTCCGCTGGGTGGGCACCGTGGCCGGGCAGGAGCGCGACGACCTGCTGGCGGGCGCCCGCGCCTCGCTGTTCCCGCTGCGCTGGGAGGAGCCGGGCGGCACGGCGGTGGTCGAGTCGCTGGCCCTGGGCACGCCCGTGGTCGCGACGGCGCGGGGCTGCCTGCCCGAGCTGATCGAGCACGGCCGCACCGGCCTGCTCACCACCGACGAGGACGAGCTGGCCGACCTGCTGCTGGCCGCCAGCCTCCTCGACCCCGACGAGTGCCGGCGCGAGGCCGCGGCGCGCTTCACCCCCGCCGTGATGGCGGAGCAGTACGTGGGCCTCTACGAACGGGTCCGCCAACCCTCTGCCGCCCCGCGGCTGCAGCCGGTCTGATCCCACGCTCCCGGCCGGGGCCGGTCCGCCTGGCAGCGGACCGGCCCCGGCCGTCGCGTTGCCACCTGAGCGGCACGAGGAGATCGTCGGGGCGGCCCCGGCGTCGGCCGTCGGAGCGGCACGAGGAAATCCGCCGGTCGCGGGTTTGGCGGGACGGGGGGCGGGAAGGCGCGGACGGCCCAGTTCCCGCACACAGTGAGGAGACGGCGTTGACATCCTCCCCCGCCTACAGGCGGGGGATTCCCACCCTCGCGGGTTGGGTTTCCTGGTTCACCGCAGACCGCACGGAAGGTTGCCCTTCGTGTCTGACGTCCGCTCCGCAGGCGTTTTGCGTCTCGACCAGCCCGGCCGCGACGGCGATGTTCTTGGCGGCGTTGACGTCCCGGTCGTGCCGGGTGCCGCAACCCGGACACACCCAGTGACGTGTGCCGAGAGAGAGGGCGGCGAGCAAATGCCCGCACGCCGAGCAGGTCTTCGACGACGGGTACCAGCGGTCCACCACCGCGAGGGTACGGCCGTCGCGGTGCGCCTTGTAGGTCAGCAAAGTACGGAACTCGGCCCAGCCCGTACGGCAGATCGCCTTGGCCAGGGACCGGTTGCGGACCATGTTCACCACCGCCAGATCCTCCACCGCGATGGCAGCGAACCGGCGCACCAGGGCGGTCGACTGCTGGTGGAGGAAGTCCCGGCGCGCGTCGCGGACCCGAGAATGCGCCCGGGCCACCTTCCGTTTGGCCTTGGCACGGTTGGCGGAGCCCTTCTGCCGACGGGCCATCATCCGCTGATACCGCTTGAGTCGGCGTTCACGCCGTTCCATATGCCTCGGATGCGGGATGCGCCCGCCGGTGGACAACACCGCAAAATCGGTCAGGCCGAGGTCAACACCCACCACCCCGCCCGTCGGTTCGGGTGCGGTAGGTGTGTCGACGTCGACGGCGAAGGTCACGAACCAGCGGCCGTCCGGGTCACGCGACACCGTCACCATCGTCGGATCCAGTGCCGTCACGTCCACGTTCGGCCACGACCACACGAACCGCAGCACACCCGGTGTCTTCCCCAACGACAGGTTCCCGCCGCGCAGCCGGAACGCCGACCGGGTGAAACTGGCGGACTGGCGGCCGTGCCGCGACTTGTAACGCGGATACCGGGCCCGCTTGGCAAAGAACGCCGTCATCGCGGCGTGCTGATGCCGCAGGGTCTGCTGCAACGGCACCGACGACACCTCACCCAGAAACGCCAGGTCGGGCTGCCTCTTCATTCCGGTCAACGCCCGATCCGTCTCCGCGTAGGAGGTGGATTTCCGTTCGGTGTGCCAGCGGGCGTGACGGGCGGCGAGAGTGCGGTTCCAGACGACACGCACACACCCGAACGTGCGGTTCAGCACCGCCGCCTGCTCCGGGGTCGGGTACGCCCGACACCTGTACGCCGTCCGCACAGAACCAGTCTTACCAGAAAGGACAGTCATGGCTGACAACGCGTCCGCCATTCCTCCCCGCCCTGACGGACGGGGCATCCTGGCGGTAATCCGGTGACCATCGTTGCGCGGCATCCGCATACCTCCCGGCCGACCGACTGGGCGGCGGCGCGCCCGCTGGCGCACGCGCTCCCGACACCGAGCGCCGCGGAGTGGGGACTTCCGGCCCTGACTCGTCCCGTTCCGCTGCAACAGGCTCAGAACCAGGAAGCGGATCATGCTGATCCTCTTTCGGTTTGGGGCACCCCTCGACAATCTCGACGGAGAATGCGATGACCATGACCGGAGAACGAAACCCAGCGGCGGGCAGCCGGACGCAGCCGGCCAAGACCAGCGGCGCGTCCCTTCAACTCGCCGTCGCCACCGTCGGATTCCTGGTCAACTTCTGGGCGTGGGCGCTGCTCGGACCGCTGGGCCCGGGAATCAAGGAACGGCTCGGCTTGAGCTTCGCCGCCCAGTCACTGCTCGTCGCCGTGCCGGTGGTCGTCGGTTCGCTCGGCCGCATCCCGGTCGGGGCACTTACCGACCGGTACGGCGCACGCCTGGTGTTTCCCCTGGTCACCGTGGCGACGATCGTCCCGGTGCTGACGCTCACCGTGGTCGACTCCTACGCAGCGCTGATCCTGACCGGCTTCTTCCTCGGCATCGGCGGCACCGCGTTCGCGGTCGGCGTCCCGCACGTCTCCGGCTGGTACCCGCCGGCGCGGCGGGGCTTCGCCATCGGGCTGTTCGGCGTGGGCATGGGTGGCACGGCGATCGCGAACTTCACCACCGTCCGGCTGGCCGACGCCTACGGCGACCGGGCTCCGTTCCTGCTCGTGGCCGCGATCCTCGCCGGGTACGCGGTGCTGGCGTTCCTGCTGCTGCGCGACGCCCCCGGCCGCACCCGGCCCACCGGCTCTCCCTGGCGGCGACTGGCCGACGTCGGGCGGCTCACCGTGACCTGGCAGCTGTGCTTCCTGTACGCGGTCGGCTTCGGTGGCTTCGTCGCCTTCAGCGTCTACCTACCCGCCTATCTGGGCACCACGTACGACCTGAGCGCCGCCGACGGGGCGCTGCGCACCGCCGGTTTCGTGGTGCTGGCCGTGGCCGCCCGCCCCATCGGCGGCTGGCTGTCCGACCGGCTGCACCCCGTGCCGGTGCTGGTGTGGTGCTTCGCCCTGGTGGCCGTTCTGGCCGTCGTCCAGGCCTTCGAACCACCGCTGATGCCGGTGGCCACGGTGACCCTCCTCGGCATGGCGATCCTGCTCGGCGCCGCCAGCGGAGCCGTCTTCGCGCTGGTCGGCAAGGTCGCCCCGCCCGAGCAGGTCGGCGCGGTCACCGGCCTGGTCGGCGCGGCCGGCGGCCTCGGCGGATTCGTGCCGCCCCTCGTCATGGGCTGGGTGTACGGCGCACAGGGCTCGTACTCGATCGGGCTGATGCTGCTGTCGGACGTGGCACTGGCCGCAGCGGTGTTCACCGCGGTGCGGATGAGCGGCCTCGCCCACAGGCCGGGTCGGCAACCAGTGGCGGCGTGAGATCCCACGGTCGAGGACTGCCTGACGGGCGTGGCGTGCTCGCCCCGCCGCCACGGCAGTCCTCGACCTGGCCGCTGCCGTCCGGCGGGGCGCCGGTGGTGAGCACCGGCGCGGGCAGCCCCAGCGTCGGTAGCCGGCGAACCGGCCATCGCCCGTTGTCACGCGAAGGACTGCTCGGCGAAGCTGATCCCGGCGCGCTCGGTGGAGGTGAGGGCCTGCCGGGGGACGTGTTGTGGCGGCATCCGGAGGTACTGGGTGTAGCCACCAGCTCTGAGGCGAAGCTCGAAGTTCTGACCCTCAATGTGCCACAACGGTTCCGGGTTGCCGTCTGGGGGATCGATCCGGTGAACGTCGGCGATCTCCATGACCTCGTGGAGCGGGCCGAGCGTGCCCTCGATGTTGAACGCCCGTTCGAACACGAGCGTCGCTGGCGCGACCCAGAAGGTGAAATGCCGGTCTCGTCCTGCAGGTTGCACCCACCGCACGATGTAATCGACGTCCAGCAGCATCCTGGCGGGCGGCAGGGTGTCATCACCGTACTCGCCGATGCTCACGGCATGGACCCGGCAGTCATGCCATCCCATGCTCGGGAAGTCGGCGTCGGTCCAGGTGGCCTTGGACAGTCCTGAGGGGTGGTGCGGCAAGCTGATCACCGGGTCAGTTTCCGCGACGAACGTCCCGGCACGACCGATAGGGCGTTGTGCCGCTGTACGGCTTGTCTCGTCGATGTGCGGCGTAATGCCACGCTCGTCAAGGAGCTTGGGTGTCCGGGAGCCGACCTGGTGCTGGAGCTGCACAACGAGTCCACGGCCGCCGCTACGGCGACGGCATCATCTGAACTTGATCTTCCCAGCAGAGAGCCACATCCTGATCATTTGCGCCCGACGCGTTGTTCACATCTGACATCTCGCCGCGGTCACAACGTGGCCGGCGCATGGATCGGAACAGTGGCGAAGTACTGCCAAGGCGCAGAACCGCCAGCCGTCATCCGTATTCCGCGAGACGATGCGCTGCCACGATCCGTGCAGACCACGCATTCGCGGAAGGAAATCGCATGTCTGTCCACCACCGATGGGCCCGGTTCGGCCGGGCCGTGGGTGTCGTCGCCTTGACGGTGGGCGTTGCCGCCGCCGCGGTGCCGGCCGCCGCGGCGGCACCGCAGCGGCCCATCGTCGGCTCGGCGTCCGGCACGGCGACCCCGGCCGGTACACCGGTCACACTGATCACCGGCGACCTCGCCGTGTACTCCGTCGATGCCGCGGGCCGCCCGTCGGCGTCGCTCGTCCCCGGCCCGAACGCCGACCCGGACGGCTACATCACCCGCGTCTTCCGCGGTGACGTCTACGTCGTCCCGGCCCGCGCGGTCCCGATGATCTCCGAGGGCACCCTCGACGAGCAGCTGTTCAACGTCAGCGCGCTGGTACGCCAGGGCTACGACGACCGCTCTGCCGCGGCCCTGCCGTTGCTCGCCACCTACGGGGGCGCGGTGACGCGTACCCGTCAGGCGCCGCAGGCCCCGCAGGGCGCGACCGTCGAGGCGACCCTGCCGGTCGCGGACGCCGTCGCCCTGTCGGCGGACAAGGAGCAGGCCGCGGAGTTCTGGCGCGATCTGACCGACGGTGACGGGCCGAGGATCGCGAAGCTGTGGCTGGACGAGCGGGTCAGCGTGGCGATGGCCGAGAGTGCCGCGCAGATCCACGCCCCGCAGGCGTGGGCGGCGGGTTTCGATGGGACGGGCACCACGGTGGCCGTCCTCGATTCCGGCTACGACGGCAAGCACCCGGACCTCGCCGGGCAGGTGGCCGGCGCGAAGAACTTCACCACCGACTTCGGTGGCGCCGACGTGGACCTGAACGGGCACGGCACACATGTCGCGTCGACGGTCGCGGGCACCGGCGCTGCCTCCGGCGGCGTCGAGAAGGGCGTCGCGCCCGGCGCGAAGCTGCTCATCGGCAAGGTGCTCAACAGGTACGGCCAAGGCCAGGAGTCCTGGATCATCAACGGCATGCAGTGGGCCGTCGACCAGAAGGCCGACGTGATCAGCATGAGCCTCGGCGGCAGCGTCGGCACCGACTGCACCGATCCGATCGGCGTCGCCGCGCAGGCGCTCGCGCAGCAGAGCGCCTCGCTGTTCGTGGTCGCCGCCGGAAACTCGGGCCCCACGCTCCAGACGATCAGCGCGCCCGCGTGCGCGAAGGACGTTCTCACCGTGGGCGCCGTGGACTCCGCGGGTCAGACCGCACGGTTCACCAGCCGTGGCCCGGTCGCCGGCACCCACACCGTCAAGCCCGAGATCGCCGCTCCGGGTGTGGAGATCCTCGCGGCCGAGTCCGGCACCGGCCGGTACACCCGGATGTCGGGCACGTCGATGGCGACCCCGCACGTCGCCGCGGTTGCCGCGTTGCTGAAGCAGAAGCACCCCGGCTGGACGGCGCAGCAGCGCAAGGCGGCGCTGATCTCGGCGGCGACGCCGAGCACCACGGGCCGGGTGCACGAGGTGGGCGCCGGTGTCGTCGACGCGCTGCGCCCGCTTACCGCGACGGTCGTCGGCCCCGGTGTCGTCGACGCGGGCTCGTACGCCTGGCCGCACCTGCACCAGCCGAAGACCACGACGACGGTCACCCTCACCAACACCGGTGACAAGGCGGTCGCGTTCGACCTCGCGATCGCCGGAGCCACCGCCGAGAACGGAGCGCCGCTGCCGAAGCGGACGTTCGCGCCCGGGATCGGCACGGTCACCGTCCCGGCGCACGGCACCGCCGAGGTGCCCGTCGTCCTCGACCCGGCCGTCAACCTGAGGGCCGCCGAGTACGGCGCGATCGGGGCCCGGCTCGTCGCCACCGCAGCCGACGGCAGCACCGTCGTCACCGCGATCGCGGCATACCTGGAGCCGCACGCGGTCACCGTGAAGCTGAAGCTGATCGACCGCCGCGGCGAGGCGCCGGCCACGCCGTCGTTCGTGGACGTCGTGGACGCGGACCGGCTGACCGCCCTGCGGTTCGCGTCGTTCACGACCGAGCCGACGCTGCGGCTGCGCGAGGGCCGCTACTCGATCAACGCCGTGATCGCCAGCCGTGACGCGGGCACCACCGGGGCGAACGGCTTGGTCCACTCGGTGACGTTCATGGGCGACCCGGAGTTGGTGGTCAACAACGACGACGTCGACCGGACCATCACCTACGACGCCCGGACGGCGATCCGGCAGAAGGTCACCGCCGAGCGGCCGATCGAGGCGCAAAGTGTCGCGCTGGAGTACGGCCGCTGGTGGGACACCGCGTACATCAGCGGCGGCTACAGCGGCGGGAAGTCCGTCGACGAGGTCTACGTCGGCCGCACCACGCCGGTCACCGACGGCGGGTTCCAGCTGGGCAGCTACTACCGGCTGTACGCGCCCGAGCTGGTTCTGCGCACTACCGGCGGGATCGCTCTCAACCCCGTCTACGTCGGGCCGAGCCGGCTCCAGGCCGGCGTGCCGACCCGGTTCGACGGATCCGGCACCGCCGAGCTGGTCGACGCCGGAGCAGGCAGTCAGGCGGAGTTGGCCGCGGCGGCCGGGAAGATCGCGCTGGTGCGCTCGACCGATGTCGCGAAGGTCCTCACCGCCGCCGCGGCCGCGGACGTCAGGGCCGTCCTCTTTGGACGGGACGAGCCAGGCCGTTGGTCCGCGGTCGCCGCGTCGACGATCCCGGGTCTGACGGTCACCGCTGTGGAGGAGTCCGCCCTGCGGGCTGCGCTGGCCGCCGGACCGGTGACGCTGGCCTGGGACGCCGTCGTCACGAGCCCCTACGTCTACAACCTGGCGTCCGCGGACGAGCGGATGACCCAGCCGGACGTGCCGCTGCAGGTCAGAGCGGAGAAACTGGCCCGGGTCGACGAGCGGATCCATTCCACCCGCACCGACCGGGTCATCGTCGACGGAATCCAATTCTTGCCGGCGAACTACCCCAGCACCGTGTCGCTCGTCTCCGACGCTTTCGTCGTTCCGGTCGAACGGGCCTCGTTCGTGACCGCCGGTGTGCGGACCCAGCGCTTCATGGGCGGGGCGAGCGTCCGGGACGAGACGATGTTCGCGGCGCCGCGGACCGCCGAGGCGGGGTCCGTCCGGTCGGAGGACTGGTACCGCGGCCCGATGCGCTCGACCGGCACCCGGCGGGCGGACCTGTCGGCGGAGCGCATCGCCGAGAGGCAGGAGGGCCAGATTGGCGCGGCGATGCTGGTATGGGGTGACTCCGAACCCGACCATTACGGCTTGGGCGGCTTCGGCGACGTCGGCAACGCGGAACTGTTCGCCGACGGCGTCAGCCTCGGGCGCAGCGCTTGGCCGCAGGGGATCTGGGACGTGCCGGACGCCGACGCGGCCTACCGGCTGCGGGTGACGACCATGCGGTTCAACCCCGGGCCCAGCCACCCGAACTGGAGCCTCTTCTACGGCACGGAGACGGAGTTCCGGTTCCGGTCGCAGCGGCCGTCCGACAACGGCCTCCACGCCCTGCCGATCCTGGTCCCGTCCTACGACATCGCCGTCGATACGCGGAACCTGACCCCGGCGACCGCCGGGTTCGAGATCGGCTTCGGCGGTGCCGGTCAGCGTGACTACGACGCCGGGCAGATCACGGCGGCCCAGGCGTGGGTCTCCTTCGACGACGGGACGACGTGGCAGGAGGTGACTGTCACCCGAAAGGGCGCCGGGTTCGTCACCACTGTGGATCAGTCGGCGGCCGCCGGAAAGAACGTCTCCCTGCGCGTTGACCTCAGCGACGAGCACGGCAACGGCGTACGTCAGACGATCATCCGGGCGTACGGCGTGCGGTAGCGCGCGGCACCCTGGACGGGGAGCCCCGGGCCGCGTGGCGGCCCGGGGCTCCCCGCTACTCCCCGCAGCAGCGAAGACGTGCCGTTCGGGCGAAAGAGCAACGATGCGGCTGCAGCTCACTCTTGGCAGCACGGGCGGTGTCGACGCCTTAGCGGCGGCAGTGCCACACCAGCGGCCGGTGCACCTGGTTCTCGTAGACGGCACCGACCACGGTCAGACCGTCGTCGCTGATCCCGTTGGCCGTGTACGTGCCCGGCTCGGTCGCTCGGACCTCGGGCCGGCCCGGCAACCGGCGAGACGTGCCGTCCGGGGCGACGACCAGCGGCGCACCGTCGCCGACCAGCAGGTCGCCGTTGCCGGCGATCCCGGTCGTCCCCGGGAACGGCAGCAGGCTCACCGCCCCGGTCGTGAGGTTCCAACGTACCGGCAACATCTGCACGGCACCGCCCTGCTGGACGCCGGGAACCATGCCGATCGCCCACTCGCCGTGCGCCGAGTCGACCGAGGCGCGCGGGTAGCCGTCGGGCACCGCCAGCGCCGCCCCGACGCCCTGCGGCGTCCACCGGTAGGGCAGTTGGCCCATCACGCCGACGACCGTGCCGTCCTCGGTGATCCCGGTCGCGGCGGATCCCGACCGGCCGACCAGCCGGTACTCCTGCGGGCGGTCCGCCGACCACAGCACGGCGTGGTGCGCGTCGCCGGCTCCCGTGGCGGTGCCGGCGATGTCGCCCCGGCCGTTGACGGCGTGCACGAGGACCATCTGGTAGCCGGGCGGGGTGGCCAGGAAGCGCAGCTTCCCGTTCCGGTAGACCCATCCGGTGCCGTCGCCGTTGGTGCCGACCACGACGCCGTCGGCGTTGACCGCGGCAGCGTGCCGCGCGGCGGCCGGCAGGACGCGTGCCTTGCCGTCGGTCCACAGCACGACCCGCCCGTCCTCCTGCCCGGTGCCGATCTCGCCGACGACGTACCGCCCGGTGGGGTCGACGCCGTTCGCCACCGCGACCGGACCGTCGATCGGCTGCGGCAGCCACGACGCCTCACAGGTGACCGGCGAGACCGGGCCGGCCGACACGGTCCCGGCCGCTGACGCCGCGAGGGCCGGGGTGGCCGGAGCCGGCCGGCCGGCGGGCCCGCCGAGCTGGACGGCGCCCACGACGCCGAGCCCGGCCATCACCGTCACCGCAGCGATCCCGCCGACGCGGCGGCGCTGGCGGCGACGCCGGCCGTCCCGGACCGCGCGGCCTACGTCAACCCGCGGCTCAGGAACCGGCGCCGCTTGCAGCAGTGCAGCCATCCGCTGGTCGTCCAACGTGGTCATCTCGGATTCCTCCCGGACATCTCGGTGACGTCGAGCACCTGGCGGACCGCCACCAGCGCCCGAGCCGTCTGCGATTTCACGTTGCCGTCAGAGCAGCCCATCGCGGCGGCCGTGTCGGCCACCGACAGGTCACACAGGAACCGCAGGACCAGTACGGTGCGCTGGCCGCGGGAAAGGTGGGCGAGCGCGGTGACCAGGCTGTCCCGCTCGGCCAGCCCGTCGTGCGGCGTGACCGGCGGGCGCTCTGGCTCCGGCATCGACCCCAGCAGCCGGACCTTCGCCCAACTCAACCGCTTCTCGTCGACGAGCTTGTGGACCAGCATCCGGTGCACGTACGCGTCGACGTTGTCAGCCCGGCTGACCCGGCGCCAGTTCACGTACAGCGCCGTGATCGTCTGCTGCACCACATCGTCGGCCAAGTGGGCGTCGCCGCACATCAGGTACGCGGTCCGGTGCAGGCTCGGCAGTCGCGCGGAAACGTACTCCACGAACTCACGCTCGGCATCCGCCATCGGGGCTCCCTCCTCCGCAAGCTCGACGGGCCCGGACGACCGTGGGGTTGCGTCAAGGCCGAAGTTCGGCGGGGTGCCAGATCAGCGCCGGCGACCGTAGCACCACCGACCCGCTCGGCCCAGAGGACCGCTACCGAGCGTGATCGCCATCAAATCGGTCAGCGCGTGCGGACGGCGGCAGATGCAACGATGGCCACTGGTACAGCTTGCCGCGCTGGTTCCGCGCGGGAGGTTCTCAACCGTCCCTGGCGTACCGCATGACTTCTGGTTCACCCGCCCTGAGGTGGGCCAAAACCGTCACGGACGCCTGCCGCACCGCTTCGGGACCTCCACCCTCAGACATGCACGCAATCACGGCATGACAGGAGGGTGGGTCGGCGGCCCTCCTGTCGCCCCTGGGTCGCTGGATCTGTCGCACATCACCTGGCAGAGCTGCGTCGTACGTCAGCCGTCGGACCACATGTCGGCTCAATGGCAGCGTCGTCATGACCGGCCCGGCTGTCAGGCGGCGTACCGACCGCCGACAGTGGCGGTCCATCCGCCGGGGAGGTCGGCCGGGACGGGCCTGCACGAGCCTGACGTGGCCGATGGCGTCGTCGCCGCAGCGGTAACTGTCAGGAGGGCGTCACCTCGAAGATGCCCCGGGCACCGCGTTCGGCGTCGACCATGGCGTGACTGACGAACGGATAGTGCCCGGGCTCGGGGAAGACCATCTCGACGAAGCCGCCGGCGGCCGGAGTCAGCGAAAGCACCTGAGCCCCGCCGGGGTCGGCCGGCCGGCTCTCCCACCGCCCCTCGCGGTAGACGGTGTCGAACTGGGCGCCGACGACGTGGAAGGAGCTGTCCCGGTTGGGGCCGGCGTCGAGCAGCCAGACGCGGACGCGCTCGCCGGCCCGCGCGGGTAGCGGCCGGTGGGCGTACTGGGCGACGTAGCCGTTGAAGACGACGGCGTCGGGCCGCTCCGCCTGCATCTTCGCCAGATCGCCGGGCTCGCCGTCGCCGCCGAGGTACAGCTCGGACTGCACGAGGACGTACTCCCGGTCGACCTTGGGCAGGTCGGGCGGGTCGATGATCACCGCGCCGTACATGCCGTTGCCGATGTGGTGCAGCATCGGCATGGTCGAGCAGTGGTACATCCAGATGCCGGCCCGGGTGGCGGTGAACCGGTAGGTCAACCGCTGCCCGGGGTCGATCGGGCGCATCACCTCGTCCGGGGCGACCGCACCGGCGTGGAAGTCGATCCCGTGGTCGACGGTGCCGTCATTGATCAGGGTGATCTCGAAGGTGTCGCCGACCTTGCCTCGCAGCACCGGCCCGGGGACCATGCCGTCGAACGTCCAGAGCTTCTGCCGTACGCCCGGGGCGACCTCGCGCTCGACCTCGCGCACCCGCAGTTCCCGCTTGTGCAGGCGGCCGGGCGGGGCGGTCGGCGCGGCGGCGTCCCGGGCGGTGAAGGTCGCCGCGGGGGCAGCCATCGCGTCGACGCGCGGCGCCTCCGCGCCGGGCGTGGTGTGCCCGCTGTCGTGCCCGGCGCCGGCCGGCGCGTCGGTGGTCGTGATCGTCAGCGTCATGCCGGCTTGGCGGTGCCCGGGCAGGGAGCACCAGCCCGCCACCGGTCCGCCGATGACGCCGGCGTCCAGGCGCGCGGTCGCCCCGCGGCCGATGGCGGAGGTCCGTTGGCCGGTGGCCAGGACGAGGTCGTGGCGGCGGTCGTCACGGTTGGTCACCTCGATGACGAGGCGGTCGCCGCTCGGCACGGTGATCCGGTCCGGTTGGAACCGCATTCCCTGCGCGACCACGGAGACGGTGGTGGTGCGCCCGGAGGCCGGCACGGATCCGGTCGCGGTCGTGGCGGCACCGGCCGGTGCGGTGGAGAGCCGCTGGCCGGCGACGCCGATCAGGACGGCGATCAGGACGAGGGTGAGGCCGACGGCGACGCCACCGAGGGGGCGGATCGGCGTGGTGGGGTCGGGCCCGGACACGGTTACCTCCGCGCGGCGAGTAGGACCCGCACGGCCGGCACGAGGAACTGCACCAGCGCGGCGAGGATCAACAGTGAGGTGGTGATGCGAACGAAGGGGGGACTCGGCAGGGCGAACACCACCAGGGCTCCGTTCGCCATCGCCACCCGTTGCGGCCAGTTGCGGTCGAGGATGGCGATGCGGCGCCGCGCTGGCCCCGGCCCGCCACCGAGGACCACCGGCAGCAGGTAGCTCAACGACCCGATGAGGACCTGCGCGACGAAGCCGGCCAGCAACGGGACGAGCACGATCCCGAAGCGGTCCGCCGCCATCTCCGGTCCGGTGCTGGTGAGCAGGGTCGCGGTGTCGACGGCGAGGGCGACGAGCAGCCAGCCGGCGGCCGCCGCGATCGACCAGGCGGCGAAGGAGGCGGGCGGCCGGGCGCGGGCGGCGGTGACGGCGGGGCGCAGCGCGGTCAGCGCGCCGAGGACGAAGATCACCAGGCCGACCCCGATGACCGTACGCCACCAGGCGAGCAGCCCGACGCCGAGCAGGACGAGTCCGGTGGTCAGCAGTGGCAGGGCGAGCGTGGCGGCGTGGGCGGCGCCGGCGGCCATCCGGGCGCGCAGCACCGTCGGCCAGAGCGTCAGCAGCGTGCCGAGGACGGTGAGGGTGACCCAGCCGAGCAGGTTGACGTGGGCGTGGAAGAGCGTCAGCCGGGGACGAGTGGCGTCGTCCACCACCAGCATCCAGGCTCCGACCGGGATGCCGATACCGATGGCGAGGGTCGCCGCGAGGTAGTAGTGGACGGTGACGATGAAGCGGCCGGGCAGTGCGGCGCGCAGGCGGCCGGCCAGCCAGTGGGCGTGGGCGGCGATCGCGGTGAAGACGAGGGCCGCGCCGGCGACTCCCACCCACGGCCGGCCAACCAGGGCGCCGACCAGCACCGCCACCACGCCGACATTGAGTACGGCGAGACGTGCCGTCTCCCCGCGGCGGTTCGGCGGCGCCGGGGCGCGCAGCACGGCGACGGTGAAGTGGGCGCTCCACACCACGATCGCGTTGGTCACCGCCCCGAGCAGGAGAAGGTGGATCGCCAGCCAACGCCACGAGGGCAGGAACGGATGACTGAAGGCGAGGACGACCAGTCCGGCCAGGTACGCCATCGGCAGGGCGGTCACCCGCCGGTGCCAGCCGGCCCGGCCGGTGCCCGTCGACGGCGTGGTCGCTCGGTCCGTCACGGCCATCACCTGACCGCGACCGGAACGGGTCGGGTCGGCGACGTGTCTCGGTTCCTGGGCGGTCGCAGCGAAGACACCGCCGCGAGGCCGACGAAGGCGAGGACCGCGAGGACGTTGACCACGCCGGCGCCACGCCACACCGGCTGCACCCGCAGGGCGTCACCGATGACGACCCGCACCAGGAGGGAGGCGTGCAGCAGCGCCAACGGCGCGTACAGCAGGCGCCGGTACGGCAGGGGCCGGCGCAGCACGGCCGGCAGGATCACCGGGGCGTGCACGAAGATCATCGACATGGTGAACCCCAGGAAGACGGCGTGCAGGGTGGCGTCGTAGCGGGGGCCGTCAGCGCTGGCGCCCGCCCCGGCCCAGAGCAGGCCGGCCAGTCCCAGCCAGGCGTAGCCGGCGAGCAGGCCCAGCGCCACGTACCGAGGCAGACCGCGGCTCCGGACGGTGCGGCGGGCGACGTCGAAGACGGCGAGCCAGGCCACCACGGCGAGCAGTCCCGCGCCGAACAGGTACGGGCCGACGCCGGGCCAGACGGCGGTGGCGGTCACGCCGGCCATCAACGCCGACAGCGCGCCGAGGAACCACCGACCGGCGCGCGGGGGCAGCGCCACACGCGCCAGTTCGAAGCGTTCCCCCGCGATCGTGGCCACCACGAACGTGGCTAGCCACGGCACGATCTCGGCCACGGTGAGTCCGGCGAGCCAGAGCAGCGTGGCGGCGTACCAGGCCAGCGCACCGGCAGCCTGGGCGAGCAGCGCGACGCCCAGCTGACGCCGCCAGATCTGCCGGTAGACGCCGAGCAGGAGGACCGAGGCGGCCATCAGCAACAGGCGGGCGGCGAGGCTCGGCCCGGTGAGCACCAGCAGCAGGGCGCCGCCGCCGGAGCAGGCCGGCGCGAGCAGGGCCCAGCGGTCGCCCAGGGCCACCGCCCGCTCGAGGGCGATCAGGGTCCCGACGAAGCCGAGGACCATCAGCGGTCCGTGCACCTCCGCCAGTTGCCCCGGGGGCGCGGGTACCCGGGTGCCAAGCAGCAGCAGGGCCGCGTACAGACCGGTGAGCAGGGCGACCCCGCCAGCGGCGAGGGCTGGCAGCCGCCAGGCGACGGGCGTCGACCGGGGCGTGGTCATGACCGGTCCGAGCCGGACGATGCCGGTGGCAGGGACAGCCGCGCGAGGTTGGGAATCGCCACCCGGCTCTGAATGCCGAGGGCCTGGCGGCGGGGAGTGTCGATTGTCTTCCCAACCGGCCCTTCTCGACGGGTTTTCACGATAGTTAACGTTACAACGTCAAACGGCATCAAAACCCGGGAGGGCGCCATGTCACAGTCGGAAGCGACCGCGGACCGCCAGGCGGCCGAGGCGGTCGTACGACACCACGCCGCACTCGCCACCACCCTCGGAACGCTGACCAACCACCTGGTGGAGGCAGCCGGCCGCGGCGACGACGCGGAGGCGATGCATGCTCGCGACGAACTCGTCCGATGGCTGCACGCCGAGCTGCTGCCGCACGCGCACGCTGAGGAGGCTGCCCTCTACCCCGCCGCGGCGGCACTCGCCGAGGGAAAGCTCCTCGTCGACGGCATGCTCGGTGAGCACAGGGCGATCGTCGGGCTCGTCTCCGAACTGGCCGTCCACACCCGCGCGGTGCCCGCGGCAGCGGCCGCTCGCGCACTCGCCGCGCTGTTCGCCGTACACCTCGACAAGGAGAACCACCTGGTCGTACCGCTACTGGTCGAAGCCGCGGACGTCTCGCTCGCGGGGTTGCTCGCCGGCATGCACGACCTGCTGGGCACGGCAACGCCGGCCGCCGGGGGCGGATGCGGCGGCGGCTCCTGCGGTTGCGGCGGGGACGCCCCGGCCGGCGCGGGCGCGGCACCGGTGCTGAGCATCGACCCCCGGCTGGACGTCCGGGACCTGCCGCACGGGCAGCGGCACGCCACCGTGCTCGCCGCCCTGGACGGGCTGCGGGCGGGTAACGCGCTGGTCCTGGTCGCGCCGCACGCGCCCCGGCCGCTGCTCGCCGAGATCGACCAGCGCTACGGCGGCGCGGTGACGACCGAGTGGCTGCAGCACGGCCCGCAGGTGTGGCAGATCCGGCTGAGCCGGCCGCCCGCACCCCGCTGACCGGCGCGACGACGGATTGCGGGACGCCGGGGCGATGTGACCAGCGTCCCGGCGCCGGCGGGTCTTTCGGCCTGGCTGGCCATGCCGCACCGGGTGAACGATCGAACCGCACCTGGAGGAGACAGGGAGAAGAACATGTGCAACTACTGCGGCTGCCGCGACTTCCCGCTGATCGGCCGGCTGTCGGCCGAGCACGACGAGATCGCCAACGCGGCCGGCGAGCTCCGCCGGGCCATCCTCACCGAGGCCGACGACCGGCTGACCGCCCTGGACGCCTTGCTCTCCCTACTGTTGCCGCACACCACGACCGAGGAGACCGGCCTCTTCGTCGAACTGCGCGAGGAGGGCAGCCTGGCCGAGGCCGTCGACAAGCTCTGCGCCGAACACGACGACATCCACGGCGTGCTCGGTGCGGTGGACCGGACGGCCCCGGACTGGCCCGCCGTGCTCGCCGCCCTGGACCGGCTGCACCGGCACATCGACAACGAGGAGCACGGGCTGTTTCCGGCCGCGGTGATCGCCCTGCCCATCCCGGCGTGGGACCGGATCACCGGCACGGCGGAGGTCGATCCGGCGACGACGTAGGTACGGGTACGCCGGGAGCCCGTCTCGCCCCCTTCAGACGTGAGCACCCAGCACGTGGATTCGGGCCACGCCGTTCGGCGCTACGAGCGGGAGCCTCCCGCAGGGCTGTCCGCGGTACGGGCGTCGAACCGTCGGCGGTACTCCGACGGCGAGGTGTCGAAGGCGGCGGCGAAGCTCTGCCGCAGCGTGACGCCGCTGCCGAAGCCGCACGCGGCAGCGACCTGGTCGACCGACAGTTCCGTCGACTCCAGCAGACGACGGGCCTCGTCGAGACGCTGACGCTTGACCCAGACGGCCGGAGTGACGCCCGTAGAAGCCTGGAACGCTCGGATGAAGGTGCGCCGGCTCATGTGCGCGACGGCGGCCAGCCGATCGACCGTGAGGGGTTCTGCCAGGTGCCGCAGCGCCCATTCGAGCGCTCCGGCGATCGGGTCGTCGGAGGAGTGCGGAGGTAGCGGTCGTTCGATGTACTGCGCCTGCCCGCCCTCACGGTGCGGGGCCACCACGAGACTGCGCGCCACCCGGTTGGCCGCCGCCGCACCGAGCCTGCTGCGAACGAAGTGCAGGCATGCGTCGATCGCCGAGGCAGTTCCGGCGGACGTCAGCACGTCCCCGTGATCGATGTACAGAACGGAGGCATCCATGTCGACATCGGGGTGGCGGGCGGCGAGCATGTCGACGGCCTGCCAGTGCGTCACGGCCGCGCGTCGGGACAGCAGGCCCGTATCGGCGACGGCGAAGGCCCCGAGGCACAGCCCGGCGACCGTCGCGCCGCGGCTGTGGGCCCTCGTCAGAACTCGCTGGAGCGCCGGCCCGGCAGTACGGCCGTCCTCGAACCAGGAAGGGACGACCACGACATCGGCCTCCTCGGCCGCCGCAGGGCCCCGTACCTCGCCGAGCGTGTAGCCCTCGGCGGTACGAATCGACCCAGCGCGGTCCGAGAAGAGCATCGTCTCCCAGTTGCCCAGGCCCTGTCGCGCGACCTCGTCGAAGACCAACTGCGGCACAGAAAGGTGGAACATGGTGACGCCGTCGAAGGCGTAGACGGCGATCCGCAGCGCGTTCTCGGAGGTTGGCACGAATCCATCGTAACGCTGCACGCGTGCCAATGGCCGGCGCGGTTCACAGCCCGCAGACTCGATGCGTCGCCCGCGAAGTCGGCGGCAACGAGACCAAGGAGCACAGGCCATGACCACCCATCGCCGCGCACTCATCCTCATCGACGTGCAGCAGGACTACTTCGGCAGCGGCCCGCTGGAGATCCAGTACCCGCCCCACGCCGAGTCGCTGCCGCAGATCACGTACGCGATCGACGCGGCCACCGCCGCGGGCGTTCCCGTCGTCGCCGTGCAGCACACCATGGGCGAGGACGCACCCGTGTTCAACCCCACCCAGCCCGGCTTCCAGCTGCACCCTGAGGTCGAAAGCCGCCGCACGGACGAGTGGAAGTCCGTCGTCAAGCAGTACAGCACCGTGTTCGCCGGCACCGACCTCCTCGCCTGGCTGCGGGAACGCGACATCGACACCATCACCCTCGTTGGCTACATGATCAACAACTGCGTGCTGGCATCCGCCGCAGAGGCCGAGACCCACGGCCTGGCCGCCGAAGTCCTCTCCGACGCCACCGGCGCGATCAACATCGCAAACGAGGCCGGCTTCGCCGACGCGAAGACGGTCCACACCACCCTGCTGGCACTGCTCAACTCGAACTTCGCCGCCGTCGCCGACACCGCGACCTGGTCCGAGGCCGTTGCCGCCGGCCGGCCGCTGCCCAAGTCCGACCTCGCCACCTCCGCCGTGGCGGGCGCGCAGCACGCCGCGTAGGCGCGATCCGCGCCACGCCTTCCCGCCCGCGCGACTGACACCCGTCGCGCGTGGCGGGGCCCACATCAACCCTCTCGGCGTACGCGCGGAGGGTCATCTGTGACAATTCGGTGTCGCAGGCCAGGCCCCGGTACGGCGTCGACGCCGGCGGCGAGCGTCGGCATGATGGGCGGGCGCAGAACGGGGCCGGCGGTTGAGCCAGCGCAACGGCGGGTCGGGTTTCACCTGCTCGTACCCGCCTGGCCTTGATCGGTCCGGTTCACCTCCCTCTCGATGCCGCAAGAGGAGGGCACCTTCCGCTGCGGGGTGAACAGGCGGCGCTGCAGGACTACCGTTGCTCCGCATGGCCCACGTCGAGATCGAGATCACCGCGGAGCTGGTCCGGGATCTGGTACGCGACCAGCACCCCGACCTCGCCGATCGCCCGGTTCGGCTGGGCGCGCGTGGGTGGGACAACCAGATGTGGCGGCTCGGCGACGACCTGGCCGTCCGGCTTCCCTGGGCGACCGGGTCAGCGGACGCGCTGCTGCGCAAGGAGTACTCCTGGCTGCCCACGCTTGCCCCGCGCCTTCCGTTGCCGATCCCCGTCCCGCAGCGATTCGGCGAGCCCTCCGAACGGTTCCCTCGGCCCTGGCTCATCACCACCTGGGTTCCGGGCACACCCGCCGACCGGACCCCCGTCACGCGAGCCTCCGACGCGGCCGAATCCATGGCCACCTTCCTGACGGCTCTCCACCAACCCGCCCCCAACGGCGCGCCCGCAGGCCGGGACCGCGGCGGGCCACTGACCGACCACGCCGAGGGATGCGCCAAGGCGCTCACCTCCGCCACCGCACGAGGGCTGATCAAGGACCCGGACGCCGTCCGCGCCGTCTGGCACGACGCGGTCACCGCGCCTCAGTGGACGGGCCCGGCGCTATGGCTCCACGCCGACCTGCACCCGGCCAACGTCCTCACCGCCGACGGCACCTTCTGCGGCGTGATCGACTTCGGCGACCTCTGCGCGGGCGACCCTGCATATGACCTCGCCGCCGTGTGGCTCCTGCTACCGGACGACACCACCGACCACTTCTACGCCGCCTACCAGCCGGCCCCGGACACCGCCACCACGCGCCGCGCCCGCGGCTGGGCGATCGTACGCGCCCTCAGCGGCATCCTCATCGGCGACGACGGCGTCCACGGCCGTCCCGGCGGCAAGCCCACCTGGGGCCCACCCGCTCACGCCGCCCTGCAACGCCTCACCGCCACAATCCGCTGACCCTGCCACCTCGCGCCATCAGCGGCGCCGAGACAGTGCCACTCGTGGTGCGATGCGCTGCACCTGCTGTTCCCGATGGCAGCAGCATCTACCTCACGTTTCCCGCTCCAGATCCATTCGGCGCAGCGGCACGGGGTCCTGCCTCGGAAGACGCCCCCTCATCGCGGTGAGCTGGTCCAGCTGATGCAGGAGGAGGTTCTGGTCGATTGTGCGGGCCGGGCGGTGGCTCGCCCTGCCGCACCTCGCCAGGCGGGGTGCCAATCGCCGCCTCGTCGATGGTGGCGATGTGACGCACCGGCGAGGCGAGGAGCCACAGCACGGCGAGGACACCGCCAAGGCCGGCGACGACGAGCGTCGGTCCCAGGCCGATGGTGGTGCCCAACCAGCCGCCGACCAGCGCTCCAAGCGGCCTGATCCCGTAGTTGACGGCGCTGTACGCGCCCGCCCGGCGCCCCCGCGCGTCGTCGGGCGTGACCGAGGTGAGCAGGGCGTTGAGGTTGACGTCCATCAGCATCACACCGACGCTGGAGACCGTCCCGATAGCCGCGAGCGCAGCGATTCGGGCCCAGGTCGGGCCGGACACGAACGCTGTCAGCGCCAAGGGAGCGGGAAAGAGAACCACTCCGATCATCGCGGTGCGGCCCAGCCCGATGGCGCGCGAGACCCGGGGTGCCAATGCCGCACCAGCCAGCCCACCTACCGCGCCGCCGCCGAACGCGATGCCGATAGCGCCGGCCGACAAACCAAGCTCACGGCTGGCATACAGTACGAGCAGCGCGTTGGCCATGAGGGTGAAGAAGTTGACCGTGCTGGTGCAGCCGAGAGCGGCGCGCATCACCGGATGACGCAGCACCAGGACAAGTCCGTCGCGAACCAGGCCCAGCGTCGATGACCGCGTTGGGGCGGGCCGGGCCTCGGTCACCGGGATCCGGCCGATCAACAGCGCGGAGCCGAGGAAGGACACCACGTCGACGAGGACGGCGACCGGGGCGGTGAGGGCTTGGACCAGGCCGCCGCCGAGGGCCGGCCCAGCCACGAACGAGGCCGCACGGCTCAGACTCAGCCTGCTGTTCGCCTCGACATAGGCCGACGGCGGGACCAGGGCGACGAAGAACGCCTGGCGTGCCATGCCGAACAGGACCGCACCGGCCCCGGTGAGCAGGGCCACCAGATAGAGCTGGGTCAGCGTGACCGCGTCCAGTAGGTAGGCCACCGGGAGGCTGAGCAACACCGCCGCGCGGATCAGGTCGGCCACGATCAGCAGACGGCGCTTGTGGGTCCGTTGATCTACCCACGCGCCGACGAACATGCCCAGCAGGTTGGGTAGCCAGATCAGCGCGGTGAGGATGCTGACCTGTGCGGGCGTCGCGGCGAGGGCGGTGACAGCGATCAGCGGCAGGGCAAGTTCGCTGATCCGGTCGCCGAAGTTGGAGATGGTTTCGCCGATCCAGAACGTCCGGAACCGTCGGTTGCCGCGCAGGGGCGCCGTGCTGGTGGCCGTCATGACGGCGCCGGGTCGTCGCCGGGATCGGGCAGCAGATAGCGCAGCATCCTGACGACCCGCGCGCCGTCCGGCGACTGGCCGCCCTTGCGCCGTACGTATGGCGCGAGCAGCGCTTCGATCTTCTCTTCGAGCTGCCGCAACTCGTCTTCGGTGACGACGAACTGGGTGTCGGCCATCCCCGCCAGGGCTCGCCACTCCGGGCTCAGCCTAGGCTCGTCCCGCAGTGACCACTGCAACGGTGCCTCTGCGGATCGGGCGAACATCTCGGCGCGCAACTGCCGCGCCGCGTCCTGGCCCTCTGCATCGTCGGGCATGGTGAACCGAAAGCCCTTACCTGCCGCCTGCCACCACCGCTCGCGCTTACTCGTCGCGCCATCCCAGTCGGTAACGAGACCGAAGGAAGCGAGGTGCCGCAGGTGCCAGCTCACCACCGACGGCGTGGCACCGACGTACGGTGCGAGCTGGGTGGCCGTAGCCGGGCCGTGTCGCTGCAACCGATCGAGCAAAGCCAGTCGTACGGGATGAGCCAATGCCCGCAGCGCCTGCGGAGCGGTCAGCTCCACATCTCCGTACGGATTCGTGAGAGACATGTTTCGAAAGTAGTCTCTCAGGTCGGTATCCACAATGCCGTCCCGCACCCGAACCCTCATCGCCCTGACATCGACGTCTGGCAGCACGGCACGAGCCACTGCCACCAGCGCTGCTGCCCTTCCCCGGCGATGACGTCAACAACTGCCGTACGCGCTTGACAGTCCGGTGGAGATGGCCAGCGCACTTCGGCGGCACCTGCTGGCCGAGTTCGTCGGCACCGCCCTGCTGGTCACCGCCACGGTCGGCTCCGGACCGGTCGGCCGGGCACCTCTGGTTCGGCGAGGTCGGGGCCACCACGGGGCTGATCCTGCTGATCTTCGCGCTCGTCAACGCGACGCAGACGCGACGGATCCTCCGCTTCGCTGAGCGCCCTTTGACAACTAGGCCGTGTCTCACCGGGCCGAGGGTGGAACGGGGCTGGAAAGATCGCCCGCATGGCCGCCCTCCCCCCACCCGACGACCTGGCGCCCCTGGTGGTGAGCACCGACTCCGACAGCGACGCGGGCCGGGCGGTGAATCCCGGCAGAGCGACCCCTCGGGTCGTGGGTGAAGAGGATCTCGCCGGCTTCGCAGCCGGCCAGTTCGTGGAGGTGATGAAGGCCCTGACGGTGATCCTGACCCTGCCTCAGTCAGCCGCCGACCGCGTGGACGCACTCGTCGTAGCCACCGGTCAGGGCGAAGAGTGGCGCCTCACTCATGCGATACGTAGCTGGGAGGCGAACCCGCGAATCCGTCATCTCCTGGTGGCGAACGGGAACCCGGCTGAACGAACCTATGTCAGGATCACGCTCGACTACCTGCGGAGCCTCGGTCTCCGTCGCGTCAACGGGCTCTGCCTCCAATCCGAGCCCGCTCCCAACACCGGCCTGCAGGCCGCTTGGATCGCCGACCAGGCCCGAGCCCGCGGCATCACCAGCCTCGCGCTCGTCGTCTCCCCCTACCACCTGGCCCGCGTCTACCTCACGGTCCTCAAGGCCTTCACCAGGAGTGGCGTACGCCTTCCCGTCATCCCGCTCCCCGTGGCCGTTTCCCCGGACACACCCGTCCCGGAGAGCGGAGCGACCGCCTACGACCTCGTACCCGGGGAGGTCAAACGCATCCTCACCTACATGAACAACGGTTGGCTCGCCACACCGGCGGAGGCACAGCAGTACCTACAGTGGCTGTGGAGCCGTCATCGCGCCCTCCTCGTCGGACAGTCGTAGGCCCTTCAGCCTCGCGGCCGAGGCCGCGGTGGGCCGGCGTACCGCTTCCCCCGCCGCCCGTCAGCCTCCTGCGGGCTGAATGCGGACTGGCCGGGCGGGTGTGACCTGTGGATGGGCCTTGAGACGTACGGTCCCCAGGGACCCCGCCGAACTGAGAGGGCTGGTCGGCACGGCGAAGCTGCGGCTCGGCGGTCTCGGTGAGTTCGGTGAAGTATGCGAGATGCGCGTGGCGCGCCAGGTCCGACTCCCCCGCCTCGGCGAGCCGGTGCGCGGCGTACTCCTTGATCGTGCCGAGCATGCGGTAGCGCAAGGTGGCGTCATCCTCGGCGACCAGCAGCGATTTCTCGGCCAGCGCGGTGAGCAGCTCGAGCACCTCCTCCCGCTCGACCGCGTCGTCGGCGCAGACCCGCTCGGCCGCTTCCAGGCTCGCCCCGCCGGAGAACACCGAGAGCCTGCGCAGGACCGTCCGTTCGGCGTCGGTCAGCAGTTCCCAGCTCCAGTCGACCACCGCGCGCAGGGTTCTGTGCCGGGGCAGCGCGGTGCGGCTGCCACCGGTCAGCAGGCGGAACCGGTCGTCGGGCCGGTTGGCGAGCTGGTCGATGGACATGGTGCGCAACCTGGCCGCCGCCAGTTCGATCGCCAGCGGCATCCCGTCCAGCGCCCGGCAGACGCGCGCCATCGTCGACAACGTGTGGGCGTCGACCGCGAGATCCGTGCGCACCGCGCTCGCCCGGTCCCGCAGCAACCGGACGGCGGGAGAGGACTCGATCTCGCCAGGGCCGGCGTCCCCGTCCGGCAGGGCCAGCGGCGCGACCGGCCACAGCGCCTCACCGGTGATGCCGAGCGGTTCCCTGCTCGTCGCCAGGATCCGCAGCCGCCGGCACTTCCCCAGCAGCCGATGGGCGAGCGTCGCCGCCGGCTCGATCACGTGCTCGCAATTGTCCAGGATCAACAGCGCGTCCCGCTCGCGGACCGCGGCGATGAGCCGGTCGATCAGCTCCCTGTGCGGTGCCTCGCCGAGCAGAGCGTCCCGGAGGCCGAGCCCGGCGAGCGTCGCCTGCACCACGTCACCGTCGGCGCCGATGGCGGCGAACTCCACCAGCCAGGCGCCATCCGGCAGGTCGTCGAGCAGCCTGCGCGCGGTTTCCGTGGCCAGCCTGGTCTTCCCCGAGCCGCCCGGCCCGATCAGGGTGGTGAGCCGGTGTTCGGCGACGAGTGCGCCGACCGCGGCGACAGCTTCGTCCGTGCCGATGAAGCTGCTCAGCTCGGCACGCAGATTGGCCTTCCGGTTCTCCTCACGCCGTCCCCACTCGCCCCGCAGCAGCGCGACGTGCAATGCCGAGAGCTCTGGTGAGGGGTCGACGCCCAGCGCGTCGGCCAGCGCCTCCCTCGTGCGGTCGTAGACGAGCAGCGCCTCGGTGTCGCGGCCGGCCACGGCAAGGGCACGCATCAACGCGATGACGAGCCGTTCTCGCACCGGGTGGGCGGCCACCAGGTCGGTCAGCTCGGCGACCAGCTCCGCGCCGTGGCCGAGGCTGACCTCCGCGTCGAACCGATCCTCCATGGCGGTCAGGCGTAGCCTCTCGAGCCGGGTGACCGCCGCGTCGAACGCCGTACTGTCAGGTAGAACGACGTCCTGCATGGCCGCACCGCGCCACAACGCGAGGGCCTCGCGCAGCCGCCGTACCCGCTGCGGGCCCTCGCCGTCGCGGGCCTGGCCGACGAGACGTTCGAACCGTACGGCGTCGACGGCGTCGGTCTCCACCGTCAACCGGTAGCCGTCCGTCTGCCCCTCGACCAGCCCCTCCGGCAGCACTTTGCGCAGCCGAGAAACCAGGCGTTGCAGGGCGTTCGCCGCGTCAGCCGGCGGGTGTTCACCCCAGATCCAGTCGACGAGTGTCGCCTTCGGGACTACCTGACCTGGCCTGAGCGCGAGGGCGACCAACAGCCCGCGCAACCGCGCGCCCGGCACGTCGGCCAGTACGCCGCCGTCCGTGCGGACCTCGAACGGTCCGAGCATCCCGATCTGCACCTGGCAGATCTTGCCACGGGCGAACGACAGGCTCACACCGCTGACGCGGCGCAGGAGTCGTCGAGGTGAGGGCACCTGGGCTGGTGCGCTGACCACGCCTGGCAGGCTGCCTGGTGCTGATGATGTCCGTACACGGATCACCCAAGGCGTCGCCGGCGTCATCGCCTGGTCCCTCTTCCGGCGCAGGCATCAAGCCGCCGCCTGGACCAGCCATTACACCCGCCAGGCCCTCACGAAGCCTGAAACGGATCTCCTACTGAGTACTAGGCCGGCTGGTCTTAGGACGCCTGGCGGATGGGCATGTCGGCCAGCCAGACGTCGGCCAGGTCGCTGAGGGGGACGTCGAGGGCCTGGCTGAGGCAGACCACAGTGCCGAACGCCGGTGCGGGAAGGCGGCCCGCCTCGATCTTGCGCAGCGTCTCGGGGGAGATGCCGGCTGCCAGGGCCACCTCGACGAGGCTACGGCCGGCCCGCGCGGCCCGGAGGGCGGCTCCGAGGCGCTGGCCCGCTGCGATCTGTTCGGCGGTGAGTGGTTGGCGCACCATGCGAGCAGGATATCCCTCCGGAGCATCCCAACCTGACGTGGTATAAAAATGCCGGTATAGAAATACCGCATCCGGGGAGGGAGACTGTCGTGATCGAGCTCAAGTCCACCGACGAGATCGGCCGGATGGCGGTGACCGGCCAGTTCGTCGGCGAGCTGCTCGCCGAGCTGAGCGGTGTCGCCGCCGTCGGCGTCAACCTGCTAGACCTCGAACACCACGCCCGCCGCCGGATCAAGGAACGCGGCGCCGAATCCTGCTACTGGGACTACGCCCCATCGTTCGGCCGCGGCCCGTTCCGCAACGTGCTGTGCCTGTCGGTCAACGACGCGGTGCTGCACGGCCTGCCGCACGACTATGTTCTGCGCGACGGTGACCTGCTCAGCATCGACATGGCGGCCAGCATCGACGGCTGGGTCGCCGACTCCGCGCTCTCCGTCATCGTCGGCACTCCCGACCCGGCCGACCTGAAGCTGATCGAGGCCACCGAGGTCGCACTGGAAGCCGGCATCGCCGCCGCCCAGCCCGGCGGCCGCCTCGGCGACATCTCCGCCGCGATCGGCGAGGTCGCCCACTCCTACGGCTACGGCGTCAACGCCGAGTTCGGCGGCCACGGCATCGGCCGCACCATGCACGAGGCCCCACACGTCCCCAACAACGGCCGCGCTCGCCGCGGCCTGAAACTCGACCCCGGCCTCACCATCGCCATCGAGCCCTGGTTCTGCCGCTCCACCGACAAAATCAAGTTCGACAACGACGGCTGGACGATCCGCTCCGCCGACGGCTCCCGCACCGCCCACTCCGAACACACAGTCGCCATCACGGCCTCCGGCCCCCAGGTCCTGACCCGCCGCCCCACTCACGGCGCCACCTCGGCCGACCCCACCAAAAAGCCCGCCACAGCCTGCTGACCCACTTCCCGCCTTGGGGCGTGACTCAGGGCGTTCCGGGTGGGCCTGCCGCAGCCTCTTCCGTCGAGAGACTCGCGTTGAGTACGACTGACGAACGGACAACCTGCGAATCTCACACCCCGGCAGCCACTCAGACCGTTGAAGGGGTTTTCTTCGACGAGCGCTCACGAGGCGAGGTGTTTCGATCGCGCCAAAGGGCGTTTTCGGGTGGATTCGATGGCGAGCAGAGCGAGCGCGAGCGCGATCGGGCCGTAAATGAAAGCGTCCGATTGTGTGGCGTGTTCACCGAGCAGGCTGATCGAGATCACGACGAGCAAGACGGGCTCGAGGTAGGTGAGGAGGCCGAACAGGCCGAATGGAAGGACGCGGCTCGCTGCGAGATAAAGCACGAGCGCGGCGCCGCTCACGAGGCCCAAAAGCACGACAGCGAGAAGGAGAACTGGGGTTTGCATGAGCGTTGCGAATGCATCCGCCGCCGTCAGAAGCCAAGCCGCGACAGGCACGAGGACTACGAGTTCGAGGCACAAGGCGCCGCTGCTGTCCAGTCGCCAGCGCCTGCGGAGTGTGAAGTAGAGAGGGTAGCCGAGGGCCACCACGAGCGTGACCCAGGAGAGGCCACCCTTGAGGATCAGCGCGGCGAGGACTCCGATGACGGCGGCCCCGACCGCTGCACCTCGCATGACTGAAAGTCTTTCGCGGTGGACGAGGATGCCGAGGACGACCATGACCAGGGGCAGCAGCAGGTAGCCGAGAGCGGCGTCGAGCCCATGTCCGGACTTTGGCGCCCAACCGAACAGCCATAGCTGCACCCCCAGCAGGAGCCCATCGAACAAGAGCGCGAAGGCGAGCGGGGGTCTGCGTCGGATGCGCGAGGTCACGTTGACGACATCACGCCACTGCGCGGTGGCCGCGAAGATCGCGGCGACGACCGGGAGCGTCAGGACGACTCGCCAGCCGAACACCTCGCTACCACTCAAAGACTCAAGCAACGGCGGAAGGAGGAACAGGACCCCGAACAGCACGGACGCCGCGACCGAGGCGAACACTCCACGGGTCGCCGTCCGCGTTGCCGCCGGCTGCTCAGTCACAGCCGCACGGACCGTCACTTCCATCGCTCCCCTACAACCCGCTACCGACACAGGGCACTTCCCGAGCAGCTCACACCCTGCCACTCATCTGATATATCTATCGCATGTCAACGGCTGGTACGCGCCGGGTCCGGGCATGTGAGACCCAAGGCACGAGCGCGGAGTGGAACCAGTGGAGCAGTAGCGGGCCCTGCGCAGCGAACGGCAGCTCACCCCAGACCACGTCCACCTCCGTGAGTGGTCGACGCTCAGCTCCGCCATGCTGAAGCATCCGACAGGTGGTGAGGAGCGAAGATGAGCGATCAAGCTGGGCGGGGCGCGTCTCCTGGTCAGCCGAACGCTGGTGGGGCTGGCGAGTCGCTTGCTGACTATGCGACGAGGATGTTGCGTGATCGTCTTGTCATGTTGGAGATCCCGCCAGGCGCTCCGATCGATGACGATTTCGTCGGTCGGGAGCTCGGTGTTGGACGAACGCCCGTGCGAGAGGCGATCAAGCGGCTAGAGACGGAACGTCTGGTCACGGTGTTCCCACGCAGAGGGACGTTTGCGGCGCCAGTTAACCTGACCGACTTGGCGGAGATCTCTGAGATCCGCGCGGAGCTTGAGCCGCTCGCAGCATCGAGGGCAGCACAGTTCGTGACACCCGATGGGCGCGGGCAGATGAAAAGCCTGATCGAGGAGCTCAGGGCACTCGATCTGGACCGCACACCAGTGAGTGGATTACTGCGGCACGATCGCGAGGTGCATCGGAGCATCTATGCCGCCAACGGCAATGGCCATCTTGCTGAGGCGCTCACCAGATACGGGAACCTCTCGACACGGATCTGGTGCATGGTGGCCGACCGACTGGCGAACGTGGGCGAGCACATCACCGAACACATCGCGCTGCTGACTCACATCATGGATGGTGACGCCCAGGCCGCAGCAGACAGCGCCCGCGCCCACGTCACATCATTCGAGCGCCTGGTGCGCTCGGCGATCTAACCCTCGAAGTCATGTCCGGGGAGAGGCAGGCGACGCTCATGTCGGGGACGGCCCCCGCGTGTGCGGGATCGATCTCGGCTGGACCCTGCCGCCGGCCTACCTTCCCGGACGGCGTCCGGCCACAACCCAGGCAGTCCGTCCGAGTCCGGTTGGGGCCTCGCTGGTCTGGGCGTCGCGCGGCTGAAGCCCGCCGTCGCGCCGGCTCGCCGGGGGGAACCTCGCTGTCTGCTGCCGCGAGGATAATCCAGGCGACGGTAGGGTGGCGGATCGTCAGAATCGTGAGGCATGACCATCGCCGCCCCGGTCGCCGACTTCCTGATGTTGCCTCCACGGCTCGACCGCACCGCCGAACTGCTTGCCGAATCGGCCCGGCAACGAGGCCTGGCAGTGGAGCAACTGTCCGGCCCGGTCGTGCCGGCCCGGCTGCGGCGTGCCGTCGGCGGGCACCTCTACGGCGGGCCCAACTTTGCTGGCGCGCTCGCTGCGGACCTCGACCTGGCCCTGCTCGAACCGGCCGACGGCTGGCTGGCGCAGCTGCCGTACGAGTACACCCACCGCGACATCACCCTCACCACCCTCGGCGAGGCCCGCTGGTCCCGTACGCCCATGTTCGTCAAGCCGCCCCGGGACAAGATCCTGACGGCTGGCGTCTACGCCGACGGCTCCCGCCTGCCCGGTAACGAGCGTTACCCGGCCGACACTCCAGTGCTGGTCAGCGAGATCGTGACGTTCCTGGCGGAGTACCGGTTGTTCGTCCTGGACGCCACGGTGCACGCCGCCAGCCGCTACGCCACCAACGGCCGGCTCGACCCGGCCCCCCTCGACGCCTGCGCACACGGTGCCGCCGTGCTCGAGTTCGCCGCCAGCCTGCTCGACGCCTGCGCCGACAGGCTGCCCAGCGCCGTCGTCGTCGACGTCGGTCTCGCCAGCAACGCCGACCGCGGCGACGAACACTGGGCCGTGGTGGAGGCGAACATGGCCTGGTTCAGCACAAGCTACGCCGCCAACCCCGACCACGTCCTCGACGTGGTGCTTCGCGCGGCCGGACCACGCGACCGCCTGACGTCCCACGACAAGGCGTTCACCCGACCTCCCACCCCTGCCGGACAGCAGCCCCGGCGACCTGGCTGACCAGCGTTCCGCCGCCTCCGGCGATTCCGAGCGCAAGACACAGCGAGACAGACCACCACACCGGTCTGCCACCGACCGGCGTCGATAAGGAAGATCAGGCCGCCTGTCCGTCGTCCGAGGGCGAGGAGGACGAGATGACGCAGCCCAGACACCCGAGCTTCGGGCTGGCCGGTGAGTTCCCGTGCCGAGCCGGGGAACCATAGGTTCCTACCCCCCATCTGAGGTGTGATGTTCGTGTGTGGGGACGGGATGGCTGGCGGGGACGTGGCGGCGGTCGGGCTACGGGGATGCTGCGGGAGGAGGGCAGCGGACAGCAGGCCACGTTCGTTGAGCTGTTCTTCGACCTCGTGATGGTGTTCGCGTTGACCCGGCTGGTCGAGCAGGCGGTACCTGGGTTCGACAGTCACAGCTTCAGCGAGCGGTGGGCGAACATCGGCCGCACTCTGCTGCTGTTCGCGCCGCTGTTGTGGTTGTGGACCATGACGGCCTACATCACCAGCCGTTTCGAACCGAGACGCGCGGGCACGCAGCTGGTGGTGCTGGGCAGCGCCCTCGGGCTGCTGATCATGGGCACGGCGATCCCGCAGGCGTTCGGACGCGACGGGTTGGCCTTCGCGCTGCCGTTCGTAGTGGTGCAGGTCACCCGGGTGGCTGTCATAGCGTTCGGTCTCGGCTCGCACAGCCTGCGACGCCTGTACTCGCGAATCCTGGTCTGGTTTTGTATCGCCGCCGTGGGCTGGATCGCCGGCGCGCTCACCGACAGCGGGGCTCGGGTGGCGCTGTGGACGGCGGCGGTGGTGCTCGACCTGGGTGCCGCTCGGCTGGGGTGGCCGGTGCCCGGCCTGGGACAGGGGCGGGCCACCGTGTGGCAGGCCGGCGGCCATCACCTCGCGGACCGGTATCCCCAGTTCCTGCTCATCGCCCTCGGGGAGAGCATCCTCGCCGTCGGGAGCGTCTACACCTCCGGCCCACGCGCCCTCTACGAGACGCTCGGACTACTGGTGGCGTTCGCCACGACGGTACTGCTCTGGCGCATCTACTTCTTCCGCGCCGGAGCACTACTCGGCGAGGCCCTCGACAAATGCCACCACCCTGCCAGTTGGGGACGGCACGTCGGCTTCTCCCACGCTCTCATGGTGCTAGGCATCGTGGCCACCGCGATCGGTTTTGACCTGGTGCAGCACCAGCACACCAGCTACACCTACCCGCCCTGGTTGACGATGATCACGGGCGGGCCGGTCATCTTCCTGGCCGGCCGAGCCCGCCTGGAATACCTCGTCTTCACCCGCGTGTCCCGCCGCCGGATCATCGGGATCACGCTGCTGCTAATCCCCACCCCGCTGCTGTCCCACACTCCACCGCTGACGGCCGCCAGCCTCGCCGCCCTCGCCCTCCTCCTCGTCGCCGCACTCGACAAACGTCACGCCAGGCAACGACCCCCCGAGCATCCCAACCCAGCCGGCTGAACAGTGACCCAGCGCGCGCCGTCACGCGCGGCGGTAGTCCTGGTGGAGATCCACGCCATCACCGGCGCCCCGCGCTCATCATGAACCGCCGCAGCGACCTTCTCGGCACCAATGCGCTCGGACGAACACTGTTCACCTGGCTGCACCGAGGCCTGGACGTAGGTCTCCGACGTGCTGATTCTGGTGTTCCTTGTTGCACGGGCCACCTTGTTTGAAATACCCCGCGTCACCGCCGTCGCGGTGCTCGACCCGGTCGGTGCACAGGTCGTTAGTTGTATGTCCGTCCCGGTGTCCCTCGGGGCGGACGCGGTGTCAGGGATTGTGTCGGTCGATCTGTTCCTGGATCTGGGCGGCGAAGCCCTCGGCAGTGGCGAGTTGGTCGCGTAGCGCCTGCACGCGGGCCTGGGCGGCGGCGTGGAACATGGCCAGCCGGTCGCGCAGGAGGACGCGTTCGTCGCTGGTGGTGGCGTTGTCGGTGAGTGCGTCGAGGATCTGCAGCAGGTCGCGCATCTCCTCCAGGGTGAAGCCCAACGGCTTCATCCGTTTCACCACGCGCAGCCGGTCGAGGTCGGGTTCGGTGTAGAGGCGGAACCCGCCGTCGCTGCGGGCCGACGGTGTGACCAGGCCGGCGTCCTCGTAGTGGCGAATGGTGCGGATACTCAGCCCGACGCGGTCGGCGGCCTCGCCGATCTGCATGTGCCGTCCTGTCATCGCATCAGTGTGCCCGGTCATCAGTGGCCAGCCTTGAGCTGCCCGGCCAGGGCGTCGTGCATGGCCGCGCTGCGTGCGTTCAGCCCGACGATGTCCACGGTCTTGCCCCGGGCGGTGTACTTCGTGGTGATCGCGTCCAGGGCGGCCACCGAGGAGGCGTCCCAGATGTGCGCGGCCGACAGGTCGATCACGACGCGGTCGGGGTCGTTCGCGTAGTCGAACTGGTAGACCAGGTCGTTGCTGGAGGCGAAGAACAGCTCGCCGTGCACCGAGTAGATGCGGGTGCCGCCGTCGGGGTCGAGGACGCTGGTGACCTCGGCGAGGCGCGCCACCCGGCGGGCGAAGATCACCATGGCGGCGAGCACGCCGATGATCACGCCGATCGCGAGGTTGTGGCTGATCAGCGTGGCGGCGACGGTGGAGACCATGACGATGGTCTCGCCCCATGGCATCCGCTTGAGGGTCGCGGGGGCGATGCTGTGCCAGTCGAACGTCGACACCGACACGATGATCATCACGGCGACCAGGGCCGCCATCGGGATGACGGCGACGACGTCACCGAGGGCGACGACCAGCACGAGCAGGAACACGCCGGCCAGGAACGTCGACAGGCGGGTGCGTGCGCCGGACGCCTTCACGTTGATCATCGTCTGGCCGATCATGGCGCAGCCGCCCATGCCGCCGAAGAATCCGGTGACGATGTTGGCCACGCCCTGTCCCCAGGACTCGCGGGTCTTGTTGGAGCGGGTGTCGGTGATGTCGTCGACGAGCTTGGCGGTCATCAGCGACTCCATCAGCCCGACCAGGGCGATGCCCAGCGCGTACGGGGCGATGAGCCGCAGGGTGTCCAGGGTGTAGGGGATGTCGGGCAGGCCGAAGGTGGGCAGGCTGTCCGGCAGGCTGCCCTCGCCGCCCACGTTCGGCACGGTGACGTGCGCGACGACGGTGAACACCGTCAGCGCCACGATCGCCACCAGCGGGGCGGGCACGACGGTGGTCACCCGGGGAAGGAACACCATGATGGTCAGGGCCACGGCGACCATCGGATACACCAGCCACGGCACGCCGATCAACTGCGGGACCTGCGCCACGAAGATCAGGATGGCCAGGGCGTTGACGAATCCGACCATCACGCTGCGCGGGACGAACCGCATCAGCTTCGCCACCCCGAGCACGGCCAGCAGCACCTGGATCAGCCCGCCCAGGATGACCGCCGCGATGAGGTACTCGAGACCGTGCTCCTTGGCCAGCGGCGCGACGACCAGCGCGATCGCCCCCGTCGCGGCGGAGATCATCGCCGGGCGTCCACCGCAGAACGCGATGGTGACCGCCATCGTGAACGACGCGAACAGCCCCACCCGCGGGTCCACCCCGGCCAGGATCGAGAACGAGATCGCCTCCGGGATCAGCGCGAGCGCGACGACGAGGCCGGCGAGGACCTCGGTACGCAGCACCCGCGGCGACAGCCACGACGGACGAGACAGACCCGGACGGCGAACCGCCGACAACAGCGAAGACATACAGCTCATTTCCGATCGGTACGCACGCCACCAGGGCACGCGCAGGCGCCCCACCAGGAACACCGGAAGACTCGTCGCCGGTCGAGACCTCTGTCGATCCGGCGGGTGGGCGTCGTCGCTCACCTCAGCGCACTGCCGTCGAGGGCGAAGGCATCAGCCGCGCTCCGACGCGCCCTGACCCTACCCTCCGGTGAGAGGAGAGTTGCCCCCGGCGGAACGTGTCGGTGATCACCACCCGTCGCGGGCCGGCCGTTTGCGTGTGGCGGCGGCGTAGGCAGGAGCAACCCACGCGCTGGCCGCAGAGCGGGTACGCCGCCGCGCAACGGCCTCCACCTCGTCGGCCCTGTGATGAGACACGCCTGACGGGTCAGCTCCCTGATCAGGCCAACGTCTCCCGCCGGGCCGGTGCGGGCAGCAGCAGGCGGACAAGTCCCCTCGGAGACACAAAGCCGATCAGACCCAGAGTCACGCCCGCCGCTGCCAGCTTCGGCTCACCACCGCTGAGCCGACCTCGCCATGCCCACAGTCAGCCCTGACGGCGGTTCCAGGGGCCGGTGACGGCGTACGTGATGCCCGGGTTGTAGACGTTGAAGAACATGGTCCGGCCGTCGGCGGAGAACGTGGCGCCGGCCAGCTCGCCGTACTCCGGGTCATCGGCGGTGCCGACGTTGACCCGGTTACGGGCGAAGACGAACACCTCGCCGTCGGCGGTCGTACCAAGGATGTGCTGGTCCCCGATCCCGTCCTCGCACATCATCAGGCCCCCGTACGGGGACATGCAGATGTTGTCCGGAGCGTCGAACTCCGGGCTCTCCGGCGCCGGCGTGGGACGGGTGAAGATGGTCTCCAGGCGCAACGTGTTGGCTCGGGGGTCGTATCGCCAGACCTGGCCGTCGTGGTCGCGGGCCGAGCCCAACTCACGCCGGGCAAACGACGAGACGAAGTAGGCGCAGGCGTCCTTCTCCCCCCACCAGGCACCCTCGATCTTGTACCCACCGGTGATCGGCTTGCCGTAGTCCTGGGCACGCACCGACTCCGTCGTCGCCAGCGGGTCCGGCACGTCAAGCCACTCGACGCCGGAGAAGGAGGTGCCCGCCTCGGTCACCACCGACAGGTCCGGCAGGTCCGGGACGTGCAGAGCCTGCAGCACGCCGCCCGCCCGCAGGCTCCCGTGACCGCCGAGCGGCCGGTTCGGCAGGAAGCGATAGAAGCTGCCCAGCGGCGCCACGAACGCGTCCTCGGTCTCGTAGACGATGCCGGTGTACGGGTCGACCGCGACCGCTTCGTGCTGGAACCGGCCCATCGCGGTCAGCGGTGTCGGATCGGTGTTGTGAGCATCGTCGTACGGGTCGACCTCGAAGATGAACCCGTGGTCCTTCGTGTACCCGCGGGCGCCCGCCTTGTCTTCGGTCTCCTCACAGGTCAGCCAGGTGTGCCACGGCGTCCGGCCGCCGGAACAGTTGATGGCCGTGCCGCCCAGGCTCACGTGCTCGGAGACGGCGCGGTTCGACGCGTCGACGGCGAGCGTACTGGTCCCGCCGCCAGCGGCCGGGTCGTACGTACGTTCCGGCGGAGCCACGACCGTGATCTTCGCGGTCGGCGAGCACTCATGGTTACGGACCAGGCGGGTGCCGCGCGCCGCGTCGGCGAAGGAACCCATACCGTCGAACCGGCTCGGCACGACACCACCGTCCGGCCGGACGGCGCCTTCGCGCGACAGCACCGTGTAGCGGAAGCCCGCCGGCAGGTCGAGCATGCCGGCCGGATCAGGCACGAGCGGACCGTACCCGACCTCCGGGCCGGACACCCCCAGCGCGGGTGCCGCGGTGAACAGGGCCTCGACCGAACCGGCCACGGCCACGGCAAGACCGGCCCCGACCGAGCGGGACAGGAACTGGCGGCGGGACAAAGACACGGACAAGCCTCCTAGACATCACAGACCGTAGCGGCCCGACCGATATCGATCCGGACCGCTCGATCCACTACGTCACATCCCGCCCCTCCCGTCAAGATGACAATCGATTTGATCCCGCCAACTGGCTCATCCAAGCTTCCGGTAACGCCGAGAACAGTGCGTGCGATCCTGGCAAGATCGGCGCTTGGCCTCGCACGCCGATGGCCTGGCACTGCAACGGCAGTCGGGCGGTCAGCCGGCGTAGCGGGGCTCGCTGAGCCGGCGACGGAATTCCGCGTGAGCGGTCTGGAAAACGTCGTTGAGCCGCTCGAGCTCGGACTCGGCCGGTTCTCGCCGCAGCCCAACCTCGATCTTGAAGTCGCCGTCCACGATCGCCACATCGAGGCGGTCGAGCAGGTCCGCGGGAAGCCTGGTAATGACGAACTCGCGGAACGCGTCCGCTATCGTGCCCGCCATGTCGCCGCACCCGCAGGTGCGGCCATCCAGGACCGCACCGAGGTGGCTGCGGCCGGTGATCGCGTCCGGGTGTACGGGATTCATGACGGCCAGGCCCTCCTCCAGGACCGTCCGGGCCTCCAGCAGCCGACCCTCATGCTGAAGGAACAGCCCGAGGGCGATGCAGGCCCGCCCGACCATCTCATGGTCGATGCCGCGGCGCGCCTGGTTCACGGCCTCGGTCAACCGTTGCTCCGCGGGGCCGACCTGGCCGGCCTCCTTCAACGCGAGACCCCAGTTGCGCAGCACCTGGCTTCGCAGCTCCGGACGACCGATGCGCTCCGCCCTCGCGTGCGCCGACGCGTACGTGCGCAGCGCCGCCTCGGCATCGCCGGCGTCGTCCTGGGCCATTGCCAAGCCGAGCGCTGCCATCAGCGCCTCCTCCTGCCGGCCCTGGCGATCGTACGAAGCGAGCACGCGCTCGATCGCATCAACCCGCCCCGCCTGGTCACCGAGATCACGGCCGAGGTTCGCCAGCGCGGACAAAGCGTTGAGCGTCGCCTGATGGTCAACGCCGAGCCGCTCCTCCAACGCAGCGACCAGGGAGGTGAGCAGGGGCTTGGACGCCGCATCGTCGTGGTCCAGCATCTGGGTGACGACTCGCCCGACCTGCTCGACGACCTCGTCCGGCAGTTGGTGCAAGCCCACGAACAGCGGCTCGCGGGTGCCGCCAGCGTGCACAATCGCTGCTCGCAGCGCCAACGCGGAGGCCACCCGCTCGTGCCCGTTGCGCCACAGGTTGGCCACCACCTCCTCAACGACCTGCCGGGCACCTGCCACGTCGCCACGCTGCCGCAGCAGGTCCGCCAGCGGTTCGAGGCCGAACGCGTACCCGGCATGCTCGCGACCGTAGAAGGCAAGCCGCTCCTGAACGCCCTGGCGTAGCTCCGTCTCGGCCTCGTCGAGTCGTCCGGCCATGCGCAGCGCCAAGCCCAGATTGAGTCGGTAGGTCAACTGGTCCTTGCGGGACTCGTGATCGCGCGGCGTCGCGGAGACGGCGCGGCGGTAGCACTCGATCGCGCGGTCGAGTTGATCGGCGTCCAGCAGCACATTGCCGAGGTCGCACTGGGCCGAGGCCCACTCCGGGCTGCCGTGACCGTGTTTGTCCGCGACGGCCTGCAGCTCGCGCGTCATGATGTTCTCGGCGTCGCCCAGACGGCCCTCCCGCAACAGCGCGAAGGCCACCTCGACCGGGGTAAGGGGTGTCGTCACGAACCGCAAGCTTAAAGGTCAGCCTGTCGGTTCGCGTGCCGGTAGACCAGCCCTGTGGTTGCTCGTCGCCGAGCCCGGGCGGCCACCGTGGGTCCACCCAGGGGTGGAGTGAGAACCGGGTGTCGTCCACCCGTTGATCAACCCTGCGGCCGACGATCAAGCAGGTACGCCGTTCTTAACATCCATGTCAGCAACAAGCGATCGCAATCGCCCACGGTCGAGACCACTACAAGGATTCCGATTCGCGTCCGTTGTTGCGGAAGGTTGGTCCGCCTGGCAAACCGATTCCGGCGGACTCGCGAGACTCAACTCAAGGAGGATCGGCGTGCGCATTTTCCTTTCCCGCATCGCACTCGTCACCGCCATCACAGCCACCGCAACGGCAGGCCTCGCCGGACCGGCCCACGCGACCGATACGGCCACGCCCACGACCAGTACCTATTGCGCTGACCTGAAGGCGCAGTACACCAGCGACCTCAACATGTACCTCAAGTACAACATGTTGCAGTTCAGCAGCACGGATCCGGCAGCCCGCCTCCTTTACGGCAGCCTGGCGCGCCGCTACTTCACGTATTACCAGCAGAACCTCGCCTTGTACCAGGCCTACTGCTGACGCTGGCAGTGCGGCCCGACTGCGGGCTGACGTAGTTTCTCACCGCGGCGGCTCCCGGGCTTTGCCTGGGAGCCGCCACCTCGTCAGCGCGGTCCTGCACGGCGGGCAACCCGGCCCGCTCCTGCAGGCCCTCGACAACATCAAGCAGGTGTTGGTGCTCCTCGTCTAACGCACCGGCACCGCCCAGCAGGCCGTCGAAGCGTAGAGGACCTGCGAGCCGACCGCCGACTCGCTCTACGACCCCGCCGACGCCGCCTCCGCCAGCCTGATCCCGGGGTTGCTCCCTGCGTCGATGATCTCTATGCTGCCTGTCGTCACGAGTGGTCAGCGTCAAGCCTCCCGGCTTGCTGACCCGGCAACCGCGCTACCCGCGCACGGTGCCCCCGGGAGAAGACCAGGCCGACCGCGAACTGCGGCCCGGCAAGAGCGGGTGCCTCGGGGCATCGGAAAGCGAGTTCACCGTGCCATTCGAAGAGCTGGGCCTAACCTCTTTCGCGGTCTGCCTGACCTGCGGGGATCTCCGCGGTGGTGTCCCGCGCGAGCAGCGATGCGGCTGCCAGCCACGTACGCCGGAGTGGGCGCAGCAGTGGCAGGGGCAGGACATCTCCAGTGACCTCGACCTGTGCGTGTTGTGCGTCCGCGACACGGTGACCACCCGGACCCGGTGGTCGTGGCTGGGCTGCGAAACCTGCCGACACGTCTCGCAGGTCGTCGGCGAACGGTACGGCCACCGCAGCGCACTGCCACTGGGACGGCACTCACTCATGAACGGCGACGTGGTCCAGCCGCCAGCGGCCACAGCCACCGAGGTCGCCGGCTCGCTGATGGCCGCAACCCGGCGCTGGAACGCGCTGCGTGAGTGGCAACAGGCGGAGTTCGACCGTCTCGCCGCGCCACTGCGCGCCGCGGGCCCAAGCGTGCCCCTGGTCGAGTGGCAGCGGCGGTGGCCACCATCGCTCGGAGCGAGCGTCGACGCATGCGACCGCTACGGCGTCGTGCCCGTACCCGCCGACCTCAGCAGCCTGCGGCAAGCCCAGGCCAAGTTCCTAACCTCGGCGCGATGACCGCCATCCCGGCGCAGCTGCTGTTGGTGGTGTGCCCGGCATCGCCAACGGAAGCGGTGTTGGTCCTCCCTCTACCGGCGGTCCAACCCATACCCGAGAGGTCGTGTGGCTGATCAGCCTTTGCGCCGTAGCGGGTCAGCTCCTATACCACTCCCGGAGACGTGTCCCGGCGCTTCGGCTGTGTGCGCCGTAGCCGCCAGCTCCGAAGTGCTGGCGGTTACGGCGCAGTTGCTGATGTCATGCCCCTGGAGACGCAACCAGCATTGCCCTGGACACCTCGTCCATGGTCGGCAGCGCGCCTTGCGCGCCCCGGCCGCGTGTCGACAGCGCCGCCGCGACGGCCGCCCAGCGGGCGGCCTCCGCCACGGCCCGGCCCGGCCGCGCCACCAGCGCGGTCGCGAGGGCTCCGCAGAAGCAGTCGCCGGCGCCGGTCGTGTCCACGGCCTCGGTACGAAGCGCCGGAACGTGATCAACCCGGCCGTCCGGCTCCACTACGGCCGCGCCCTGCGACCCGAGCGTCACCACGACGGTCGCCGCGAGCCCGAGCTTGCCGACGGCGCTCGCCACGTCGTCCAGGCTCTCTGGCAGGGACGTGCCGGCCAGGACCGCCAACTCGGCCCGGTTGGGCACCAGCACGTCCACCCGGCGTACGAGGGCGTCGGAAAGCGGAGTTGCGGGCGCGGGATTCAGCACCAGGAGGCCCTCGGCCAGCGCTGCGGCCCGCTCCAGGGCGGGCGTGCCGACCTCGCACTGCATCAGGGTGAGCGCTGCCGTCGCGATCATGTCCCGGTGCCGGTCGACGCGGGCCGCGTCCAGTGCGCCGTTCGACCCGGGGTGCACCACGATCACGTTCTCGCCGGCGCTGTCCACCGTGATCAGCGCGGTCCCCGTGGGGACGTCATGGACGACCGTCAGCCCCGACACGTCCACGCCCCGGCCGGCGAGCCGCTGTCGCACCTGCTCACCAGCGGCGTCGGCGCCGACGCATCCGACGAAGCCGACGGGCGTACCGAGGGTGGCGATGGTCATCGCCTGGTTCGCGCCCTTACCGCCGACACCTTCCCGATACTCCCTGGCGGTCAGGGTCTCCCCCGGCCCGGGGAGCCGGTCGGTCACCACCATGCGGTCAAGGTTGGCGCTGCCCACCACCGCGATCTTCGGGCCGTTCAACGCACCGTCGCCTCTCTGTCGGTCGCCCATGCCAGGACGATCTCGCGCCACGCCGTCTCGTCGAGGCGGCTCACCACCGTCACGGCCACGTTCCCCTGCGGGGTCATGTCCGACCGGCCGTACGCGTCGACGGCCACCGTGGCGGGCGTCTCGACCGCCACCACCTCCGGGCGCGCCACGACAGCTGCGGCCACCAGGTCGTGGCAGTATCGGCTGGCCGTGCCGGACCAGTAGTGCGCCAGCAGTTGCGCGCGCACCCCTGGCCAGCCGGTGCCGCCGGCGAGCACCCGCCGGACGGCCTCCGGTGGGCAGCTCGCCAGGGTGGTCGCGTCCGTCGGCACGACCCGCACCCCGCGGCCGGGCGGCTCGGCGAACAGGTGCCGAGCGGCCCGGGGATCGCGGGCGAAGTTCGGCTCGGCTCCCCGCACCACGCCGGGCAGGGAGAACGCCCCACCCATCATGGTCAACCGGACATGCGCCGGCCAGTGGCTCACCTGCCCGGCGAGGCGCTCGGCGGTGGTCAACGGGCCGAGCACCAGGTAGTCGGTGTGCGCCGGCAGTGACCGGTCGACGAGTACGTCGCCGCCGAACTCGGCGCCGTGGGTGGGGACGAGCGGCCCGAGGCCGTACTCGCCGTGCAGCCGCGCGCCCGACGGGACCGCAACCCGCGCCGCGGGGTCGATCTCGGCGCCTCGCAGCAGCAACGGCCGCCGGGCCGGAGCGAGCGCGCGAAGCGCGTGGGTGACCGCCGCCCCGACGACATCGGCAGGCCGTGCCCCGCCGGTGGCGATGATCGCCGGTATCTCCACATCCGGCAGGCGCAGCAACCAGGCGAGTGCCACCAGGTCGTCCACGCCTCCGTCGGTGTCGACCACGATGCGCCGGGGTGTCCTGGTCATCGTCCCGGCCTCCGCCGACGACAGCGGCTCCGCGGAGGTTCAGCCATCGGTCACACCGAACCGGGAGCGGAGCCAGCCGGCGACGGCACCGATACCGGACCAGGAGGCCAGCCCGAGCATGCTCAGCAGCAGCAGCCCGACCATTGCCTGCGGGATGTTGTCGGTCTCCTGGCTCTGCGCGACCAGGTATCCGAGCCCACCCTGGGCGCCGATCAACTCGCCGATCACTGCGGCGGTGACCCCGGCCAGCGCACCGAGGCGGAGCCCGACCACAATGTGCGGCAGGGTCATCGGCAGTTCGAGCCGGAAGAACCGCCGTGGGCCGGAGAGCGCGAGCACCTGACACAGGTGGCGGTAGTTCGTACCGATGCCGCGCAGCCCGGCCAGCGTGTTGATCAGCACCGGGAAGAACGTGACCAGCGCAACCAGGGTGATCTTGCTGGTCACGCCGAGCCCGAGCCACAGCACCAGAAGCGGGGCGATCGCGATCTTCGGGGTGATCTGGATGAATACCAGCAGCGGCATGGCCGCTCGTTCCAGCCAGCGCCATCGGGACATCGCCACCCCGGCGAGCACGCCGACCGCCAATCCGATCGCCACCCCCTGCAGCAGTTCGGCAGCGGTCACCCGGAGGTGGACGAGCAACTGCTCGCCGGTGAGCATCCGCCAGGTGTGCGTCACGATCTCGATCGGGCCGGGAAGGGTGTACGTGGGCACCTGCGCGAGGTGGACATAGCCCTGCCAGGCCAGCAGGAAGGCCGCTACCGACGCCGTGCCGAGCACGGCGCGCGGTAGCTTGCCGAGTCGCTGCTCGGTCACGAGGAAGCCTTCACGAAGTCGGACGCCCGCACGTCACCCTGGATCAGGCCGTACTTCTTCTGCGCGTCCACGGCGTTCTGCCAGGCCGTCGGGTCACCGTAGCCGAGCCCGTGCGCCTTGGTGGCGTCGCTCTGCCACAGGTCCTTGACGAAGACCTCCTGCATCACCTGGGTCACCGACTTCTCCTGGCCGGCGAAGCTGGTGGCGTACTTCTGGATGGACATCTCGACCGCCTGCGGCAGCTTGCCGTCGATGAGGTCCTGCAGCGCGGCGTTCAGCGCGGTGGTGAATCCGGTGACGGCCTTGGGGTTCTCCTTGGCGAACTGCTGGCCGGTGATCACGACGTTGCCGAACGACGGGAGGTACTGGTTGGACAGGATCTGGGTGACCTGCACCCCGGCGGCCTGCAGGGTGTAGTAGCGCAGCCGCGAGAAGACGATCGCGTCCACCTGCTTGTTCTGCAGTGCGGAGACGATGGCGCCGGTACCGACGACCTTGACTGTCAGGTCCTTCTTCACGTCCAGGCCCGCCGAGGCGGCAATCGCCGTCAGTTGGACGTAGTTCGGGGAGCCGAGGCTGGTCACCGCGACCGTCTTGCCCTTCAGGTCGGCCGGGCCGGTGATGCCTGAGTCGGCGAGGGTGAGCAGTGCGCCGATGCCCTGCTGGTACGTGGTGTGCACGACGAGGTCCGGCACGCCGTTGGCCACCGCCTGGATCACACTGTCGGCGTTCGGGAAGCCGAACTGGACGTTGTTGGCGGCCACGTTCTTGGTGATGGTTGCGGCGTCGGCGTACAGGAATTCGACGTCGAGGTTCTGCTTGGTGAAGTAGCCCTGTTCCTTGGCCCAGTACAGCGGCGCGTAGTAGGGGGCGGCGGCGCCGTCGATCTGGATGCTGACCTTGGTCGTGCCGCCGTCCGTGCCGCCGCTGGTTGCCTCGACGCCGCCGCAGCCGGCGGTGAGGGCGATGACGGTGCTGGCGGCGATACCGGCGAGAAGGGATCTACGGGTCATGGAGCGCATGGGTGTACCTCGTATTCCAGTTCGATGGGGGGGTCGAGTCACGACGGACAGGTCGTGTGATCAGGCCGTGACGGGATCGCGCCACCGCAGGGCGCGGGCCTCCACGAAGGAGACCAGTTGGTAGAGGGCGAGTCCGACAGCCACGATCACCACGATCGAGGCCATCAGCATGGGGACCTGGTAGGAGGAGTTGGCCTCGACCAGGAGGTAGCCGAGTCCCTGGCTGGAGGAGATCCACTCGGCGAGGACCGCTCCGGTCATGGCGTCGACGGCGGCTACCCGGGCGGCGGCGAAGATCGACGGTGACGCCGCCCGGATGTCGATGCGGAACAGTCGGGCTACCGGGTTCAGCCCGACGACGGTGGCGAGATCCCGGTAGCCCGGGTTCACCTGCCGCAGACCAGTGGCGGTACCGACCAGGATCGGGAAGAAGGACAGGCTCACGATGAGCACGAACTGGCTGGTCAGGCCGAGGCCGAACCAGAGCACGAACATGGGCGCGAGCGCGATCTTCGGCATCGCCTGGAACACGATCAGGAACGGGGAGAGCATCGCGTCGACGATCTGCGACCGGGAGACGGCCACTCCCAGCGCGGCGCCGATCACCGCCCCAATCGCGAAGCCGACGCCGATGTTGCGGACCGTGTACACCAGGTGGGTCCACAGCGTTCCGGTCTGCACGAACTCCAGCAGTTGCGATCCGACCTCGGCCGGGCTGGCGAGCAGATACCGCGGGACGTCTGCCACCGCCTGGTACGCGCCCCAGGCACCGACGATCACGAGGACGTACAGCAGCGCCACGAAGGGCTTGGCCACGAATCGCAGGCGGTCCCGTCGCGACGTACCAACCGGTGCCGGCGGCGGCGCGACGGCCGGTGCCGCCGGCTCGGGCGTCGAGGTCTGAACCGTCACAGTTCCCCCCGCAGCATGGCCTGGAACTCCGCGAACCGCGGATCGAGCTTCGTCCGCGCGTCCCGGGGCCGGGGCAGGGGCACGTCGTGGACCGCGCGTACCCGACCGGGGCGGGGCGACAGCACGACCACCCGGTCGGCGAGGTAGGTGGCCTCGTCGACGCTGTGCGTCACGAACACGATGGTCTTGCCGGTCGCGGTCCAGATGTTGAGCAGATCGTCGTGCAGCTTCTCCCGAGTGATCTGGTCGAGTGCGCCGAAGGGCTCGTCCATCAGCAGCAGCATCGGATCGTGGGCCAGCGCCCGCACGATCGAGGTCCGCTGCCGCATCCCGCCGGAGAGTTCGCGCGGCAGCGCGTCGGCGAAGTCGGTCAGTCCGACCAGGCCCAGCAGTTCGCGTACCCGAGGCTCGTACCGCTGCCGCGGCTCCTTCAACGTCTCGGGGGCGATGCAGGCGTTACGCAAGACGCTGCGCCAGGGCAGCAGGACCGGCTCCTGGAAGACGTATCCGATGTCCCGGCCGGGTGTCGGCCGGCGTGACCACTCCGTCTGCCCGGAGGTGATGGTGTCGAGGCCCGCCATGATCCGCAGCAGGGTGGACTTGCCGCAGCCGGACGCGCCGATGATGGCGAGGATCTCGCCCTGCCGCACGTCGAGCGACACCTCGTGCAGCGCGCGCACCACCTTGCCCCGGTCGGACCGGTACTCCTTGGTGATCTGCGACAGCCGCAACAGAGTTCCCTGCTCGGCCTGTGGGGAACGGCGTTCGGCGATGGGGTTTCCGGTTGGCACACTCATAGCTGTCCACATCCACAACTTGTTCGGAACAGGGGCTCGGCGGGCAGGGCGATGTGCCGCGCCGGTCGGTACGGGTCGCGTATTCGCTCCTCGAGAAGCGTCAGAGCGCCGGCCGCGAGCGCCGGCAGGGGCTGCCGCATGGTGGACAGCGGCGGCGTGGTGTAGGCGCTGACGTCCGTACCGTCGAAGGACACGATGGCGATGTCTCGCGGTACGTCGAGTCCCCGTTCGCGTACGGCGCGCAGCAGGCCGAGCGCCTGCCGGTCCGAGGCGACGAAGACGGCGGCCGGGAAGGTCAACCGGTCGAGCAGTTCGTTCCCGGCCGCCCATCCGCCCTCCGGTGTGAATTCCGCCGGTATCTCCCACACGCCTTCGGTGATGCCGTGGTCGGCCAGCGCCTGCCGCCAACCGGCCGTCCGGTCGCGCCCGACGATGGTCTCGCTCGGCCCGGACAGGCACGACACCTGCCGGAAGCCGTGCTCGACCAGATGGCTGGTGGCCAGCCAGGCGCCTTGATGGTGATCCACCGCGACCGAGTCGTGCCCGGTCGCCGCATCGGCCGGCACCCGGTCGAGGACCACCACCGGGCAGGGCGAGTTGGCCAGGGCGGATGCGGTCGACGGGCTTTCGTGGTGCGGCACCCACAGCACCCCCTCGGCCCGGACATCCCCCATGGCGGCGAGCCGCTCGCCCTCCTCGCCGCCGTCGGAGTGCAGCAGGAACAGCAGCTTTCCGCGGCGTGCCGCCTCGGTCTCGATGGCGTTGGCCAGCTCGGCGAAGAAGGGGTTGCCCCCATCCGGCATCAACAGGCCGAGAAAGCCGCTGCGGGTACGGCGGAGCGCCTGGGCCACGCGGTTCGGGCGGTATCCGAGGTCCCGGATGGCTGCCTCGACCCGGGCCCGGGTGGCCGGTGCGACCGGGCGTGGACCGCCGTTGAGCACATAGCTGACCACCGACGGCGAGGTCTGCGCCCGCCTGGCCACATCGGCTCGGGTCACCTTCATGGACACCTCCGGGGGAAGGAAGTGCCGAAGATACGTCCATCACACCGGGTAGTCAATACGTGTTGATAACCCCGACCCCATCAGACGCTTGGTGGCGTCACCGGCATGCGTGACTGCCGTCCGGCGAAACAGAAACCTAACTTCGGTGAGACGGAAGCATCCCGGCCGCCTGGGCACTGACAGCGCTTCGCCAGCGAGCCTGCAGACCGAGCCAGCGGTCCAGGAAACTGCGTTGAGTAGCCGGGAGGAGGAGCTCTCCGACGGGCAGCCCGCATCGCGGCCAGCAAGCCGCTCTTCGCCACCCCGCTTTCCACATGCTGAAACGCGGCGGCTCCCAGGGCGGCGTGAACGCTCGGCCCGGCTCGGGGCGGAGGATTCCCCCCTTGACGAACCACAGCGGGTGACGCATAGTCGTCTCTTCCCAAACGGAAGAGGTACATCCGCGTGGTGGAAACGGAGCTGCACGTCTCAACCGATAACTCGGGTATTTCGGTCGCCATGCACGGCGACGAGAGCGACTCGAGAGCTGAATTCTGGACCCAGACACAACGAACCAGGATCGACTTGTCCGTCACTCTCGGTGATATCCGGCTGAGCAACCCGGTCATGCCCGCGTCCGGCTGTTTCGGCCCGGAGCTCGGCACGCTGGTGCCGCTGGACGAACTGGGCGCGCTGGTCACGAAGACCGTCTTCGCCGCGGTGCGCTCCGGCAATCCCGCACACCGCATCACCGAGACCCCCGACGGGATGCTCAACAGCGTCGGCATCCCCAGTCCGGGTATCGACGAATTCCGCTCCCGCGTACTCCCCCGTTACCTCGCCACCAACGTGCCGACCATCATCAGCGTCGGCGGGCTGACCGTGGCGGAGTACTGGACGGCGACGGAGCAACTGGCCGGCCACGACGCCGCAGCGCTCGAGGTGAACGTCTCCTGCCCCAACCTCGAACACGGCGGACTGGCCATCGGCACCGACGCGGCCACGGTCGAACGGGTCGTGTCCGGTGTGGTGGCCCGCTCGCACGTGCCGGTGTTCGTCAAACTCACCCCGAACGTGACGTCGATCGTGGACATCGCCCGCGCAGCGGAGCACGCCGGCGCCACGGCCATCACGGTGGCCAACACCTTCCCGGCAATGAGCGTGGACGCCACCCGCCGTACGGCCGTACTCGGTAATGGCGTCGGCGGACTGTCCGGGCCTGCGGTGAAACCGATCGCCCTGCGCCTCGTCTGGCAGGCCGCCCGCGCGGTCGACATCCCGGTCATCGGCTGCGGCGGCATCAGCTCGGCGCGGGACGTCCTGGAATTCCTCCTGGCCGGAGCGAGCGCGGTCCAGGTCGGGACGGCCAACTTCGCCCGCCCGTACGCCATGGCGGAGATCGTGCGGGAGCTCGGGCCGCTGCTGGCCGCATCGGGCACCATGTCCGTCTCGGAAGTCGTCGGCTCGCTACGGGTCTGAAGCCCGCCGAGCCAGTTCGAAGGAGACAGCGTGCAACCGGTCGTCAGAGCGCTGGAGATACTGCGGATCCTCGCCCGTCACGGCGACGGAATGAGCATGAAGGATCTGCACGAGACGCTCGGCATCCCGCTCGGCAGCGCGCATCGGCTGCTGGCGGTCCTGGCCGAGCAGGAGTTCGTCACCCGCTCCCCGGTCAACCGGCGTTACTTCCTCGGCCCCGCCGCGCGTCAACTGGCCGAGCAGAACAGCCGGCGCACCGCCACACTGGTAGCCCCGCACCCTGCGGTGGTCGCCGCGGCGGCCGAGTCCGGGGAGACGGTGTTCCTCGCCGAACTGGTCGGCAACCGGGTGGTTTGCATCGCCCTCGTCGAGAGCGTGCACCCGCTGCGCCTGTTCGTCCGGATCGGCCAGGAGATGCCGCTGCACGCGGCGGCGTCCGCCCGAACCCTCCTCGCCGAGATGGACACCGACATCGTCCGCGCACTGCTCGCGGAGCAGCCACTGACCACGTTCACCCCGGACACCCCGGACACCCCGGCGGCCGTGATCGAACACCTCGCGGTCATCCGGGCCCGGGGTTACGACGTCTGCGACGACGAACTGGACCGGGGCGTGTGGGCAGTGGCCGCGCCCGTTCGCTCTTCCACCGGCACGACCTGCGCGAGCATCACCCTCGCCGCGGCAGCCGACCGGATGCGTGATCCAGTCGCCCGGGCCCGGGCGACCCATCTGGTGCTCGCCACGGCGGCCCGACTCAGCGCCGAACTCGGCTACATCAGCGAGTTCAACCCGCCACCGCTGATCGCCGAAGCCGACCAGACCGACAGCACCGCGACCTTTCGAGGGACCCCATGAACAGAACCGCATCCAGCATCGGCACTGGCGACACGACCGCCTTCCAGAACCGCCACCAACGTTGGCTGGAGCTTGCCCGCGATCTGCGTGCCGCGGCGTGTCTGCCCGGCGCGTTCACCCTCGCACCGGCCGGCCCGGTCGACGTCTACATAGATGTCTTTCTGTTCGAAACCCGCCCGACGATCCTACGGCGGATGGCCGCCCTGATGGCCGACCTGCTGGACGCCACAACGGACCGGCTGGCCGGCCGGGCGGAGGTGGCACCCCTCGTCACCGCCCTGTCCCTGGAGACCGGTCTGCCCTTCGCGGTGGTCTCCACCCCTGCTGCCGGCGGACACCCGACGCAGATCGAGGGGGAACTACACGCGGGCGAACGCGTCGTCCTCGTCGAGGACGTGATCATGTCCGGCTCACGCGCCACCACCGCCGTCCGCGCGCTTCGCGACCACGGCGCGGTGGTGCCCGCCGTACTGGCGGCCGTCGACCGCAGCGGCGGCCAGGGCGAGGCTGCGGCCCGCTGCCCCGTCTGGGCCCTGTTCACCCCAGCGGACCTGCACCTCCCCGATCAGCCGCGAGTCCGGGACCGCCAGGGCACAGCCGACGTACCACCAGCGTGACCCAGTTTCCACCGCTTCACCCAGGCTCCGACGGCTGTCGGTCCACTGATTCCTGAAAGGGGGACGGCGCTCCTTCCCATGGCCAACGCCGAGGGCACCGCGCCACGAACGCCATGAACACTCACCCAACACCGGCGAGCCAGCTCGCCGCAGCTGTCGACGAACTCCACCGGGCGGTCACAGCCGACCGTGCCGGTGCCGCGGCGGCCGTCGAACTCGTCAGCGGGGCGATCGCCGACGCGCTGCGGCCGTACACCCCGACGGTGGTGGTCGTGCGGGACAACCTCGACGACGGCGTGCTGGCCCACGTCGTCTCCCGGGAGCTGGACCTCCCCACCGTACGCATCTACGAAGACTCCGGGCTGCTCTCGCTGAGCCCGCCCCCGGACCCCGGAGCACGCGTCGCGCTTCTCGCCGCCTCCTGGCACGACATGTCGGCGCTGCCGGCGCTCCGGCTCCTGCTCGCCCACGCCCAAGCCGAGGTGGTGGCGGTCGCGGCGGCGCTACCCGTCACCGACGCGGTCCTGGCAGCGGTTGACGGCACCCCGGTCGTCACCGCCGCAGCCTCCTCGCGGACACCGCGATGAGCCTGGACACCGTCGACGTCGCCCTGCCCCTGGCCGACGCCAGCCGGTTGGCCGACCTGCTGGCGAAGTTCGCCGAGATCAGCGAGAGCACCGACGGCGTGACGCGACTCGCGTACACCCCGTTGGAACGCGCGGCGCACCGGATGTTCACCGACCGGCTCTCCGCGCTGGGACTGCGCACCTGGACCGACGCGGCGGGCAACAGCTACGCCGAGCGGCCCGGCGATGCCGGACCCGCCCCCGCCATCGGCACCGGCTCCCACCTGGACAGCGTGCCGCGGGCCGGACGGTTCGACGGCATAGCCGGAGTGGTGGCCGCCATGGAGGTCGCCCGGCTTCTCGTCGAGGCGGACGTACGGCACAGCCACCCGATCAGATTCGTGGCGTTCGCCGGTGAGGAGGGTGCCCGGTTCGGTCAGGCGTGCACCGGTAGCCGGATCGCGGCGGGCCTGCTGAGCCCGTCCGATCTGGCCGCCCGGCGGGACGTCCACGGAGTGAGTCTCGCCGAGGCCATGCGGGCTGTCGGTCTCGATCCGAGCCGCGTCGAGGAAGCGCGGTGGCGCGCGGACGACTGGGCGGCGTTCGTGGAGCTGCACATCGAGCAGGGTGGCGTGCTCGAAGCCCAGGGCGTGCCCATCGGCATCGTCGACCTCATCTCCGGCAGCACCCGGTTCCGCCTCGACCTGCACGGCCGCGCCTCGCACACCGGCGGGACGCCGATGCACCAGCGGGCCGACGCCATGACAGCCGCGGCGGAGATCACGCTCCTCGCCGAGAGCATCGCCACCGACCCCCGGCACCACGGCACCCGGGCCACGGTCGGCCGGCTGGAACTCGAACCGGGCTCGATCACCACGATCCCCGGCGAGGCTCGGCTCTACGTGGACATCCGCGACGTGGACAGCGACCGGCAGCGGTCGACAGCGACCGAGCTGATCCACGGCGCCCGCGCCATCTGCGAGCGACGCGGGGTGAGCCTGGACGTCGAGTTGCTCGGCGACGCCTCCCCGGTGGTGCTGCCGATCTGGCTGCGCCGCCGGATCGCCGAGACCTGCACCGCCACGGGGGCGGCGTACCGGGTGCTGCCCAGCGGCGCCAGCCACGACAGCCAGATGATCAACAAAGTGGTGCCCGCGGGAATGATCTTCGTGCCGAGCCGGGCCGGGCTGAGTCACGTTCCCGAGGAGTGGACGAGCAGCGCGGATCTCGCCGCCGGAACCGACCTGCTCGCCCGAAGCCTGCTCGCCCTCGATCGCGAACTGACCACGACATCCCCGGCGGAGGGGCCGTGCTGAACACCAGCAGCGGGCGACTCGTCCCGCTCGACCTGCCGCCGGCGCACCGGCCCCCACCCACCTGGCATCACGCGCCGGTCCTGCGCCACGAACCGGTCGGCGACCGGTACCGGTCCCTCCGCCTGCACGCCCCGACCATCGCCACCCGGGCTCAACCCGGCCAGTTCGTGATGCTCACGGCGGCACGCGCCGACGAAACCGCCCCCGTCCTGCCGCGGCCGATGGCGATCTACGACACCGCACCCGAACACGGCACGTTCGACGTGATCTACGGCGTCGTCGGCGGCGGTACGCGCCGGCTCGCCACCTTCGCCGTCGGCGAGACCATGCTCGCGACCGGCCCGCTCGGGCAGGGGTTCCACCTCTCCCCCGCAACCAGCCGGGTACTGCTGCTCGGCCGCGGCATCGGCACCTGTTCGCTGACCATGGTCGCCGCGGTCAACGCCCGCCGCGGCGGTACGACCGTCGCCGTCATCAGCGCCCGCCATCCTGGGGTGCTGATCGGCGCCGACGTCCTGCGCCGGGGCGGTGTCGAGCGCCTGCACCAGGTCACCGACGCGGACGGGACCAGTGAGCCGGACGTCCTGTCCACCCTGCTCACCTCGACGCTGGACACCGATCCTCCGCAGCTCATCCTCACCTGTGGCTCGCAACGGCTGACCGATCTCGCCGCCGACCTCGGAAAACGGTGGGATGCGCAGGTGCAGGTGTCCGTCGAGGCGCACATGGCGTGCGGCCTCGGATACTGCCACGGCTGCTCCTCCGGACAACGGAGCATGGGGACCGAAGCTCCTCTGGTATGTCTGGACGGACCGGTCTTCAAGTGGGGATCCGCGGATGACTGAGCCCGGCTGGAACCTGCGCCCGCTGTCCCGGCAACCGCTCCTGCCACCCACCGTGCTGCGGGGCGTACGACCCTACGGCGAGGAACCGGTGGACCTGCTGATCGACAACGGCCGGATCGCCGCGCTCGATCCCGCCGGGCAGGGGCCCGCCGTCCACGGCATCGACTGCCACGGCCTGATCGCTCTGCCTGCGCTCACCGACCTGCACACCCACCTGCGTCAACCCGGTGCGGAGGAGGCGGAGACGATCGCCACCGGCACGCTCGCGGCGGCCATGGGCGGCTACGCGACGGTGTTCGCCATGGCGAACACCCAGCCGGTGGCGGATGATCCGCGACGCGTGGAGTACGTCGCCGAGGTGGCCGAACGCACCGCACACTGCCAGGTACGGCCCGTGGGCGCGGTCACCGTCGGCCTCGACGGCACGGTGCTGGCACCGATTGAGGCAATGGCCGCCTCGGCCGCCCGCACCCGGATGTTCTCCGACGACGGCCGGTGTGTGGAGGACCCCGCGTTGATGCGACAGGCGCTGCGCCGGGCGGCCGACGTCGGCGGGTTCATCGCCCAGCACGCCCAATCCTCGCCGCTGAGCCCGAACGCCCAGGCCAACGACGGGGCGGTCGCCCGCGAGTTGGGCCTGCCCGGCTGGCCCGCCGTCGCCGAAGAGGCGATCATCGCCCGGGACTGCGTGCTGGCGGGCGCGGACGACACCCCGCTGCACATCTGCCATGTCTCGACGCGAGGCAGCGTGGAGATAGTCCGCTGGGCCAAATCGCGGGGCTGGCCAGTCACCGCGGAGGTAACCCCGCACCATCTCCTGCTCACCGACGAACTGGTACGCACCGGCGACACCCGCTACAAGGTCAACCCGCCCCTGCGGAGCGCCCAGGACGTGACGGCCCTGCGGGAAGCGCTCGCCGAGGGGGTCATCGACGTGGTCGCCACCGACCACGCGCCACACCCCGCCGCCGCCAAGAACCGTCCCTGGTGCGAGGCGCCACCCGGCATGCTCGGGCTGGAGACCGCGCTGCCGGTCGTCGCGGAGACCATGGTGCGCACGGGCCTCATGTCATGGCGCCGCCTGGCCGAGGCGATGGCGATCCGACCCGCAGCGATCGGCGGAACGGCTGTCGGCGACGGGGATCCGCTCCAGGTAGGCATGCCCGCGACGCTGTGCCTGGTCGCCACCGACGCCGACTGGACGGTCGACGCGGACCGGCTGGCCAGCCGAGCCCGGAACACACCGTTCTCCGGTCATCGGTTCTCGACGCGAGTTGCCGCCACGATCATCGGCGGCAGGCTCGCCTGGTCAGCCATCCCCGGTGCGGACGGCTCAACCCGCGCCTGACCTGTGACGTCGGAGTCTTCGCTGATAGCTGCTGTTCTGGCGCGGCGCCGTCGCCGGCGCGCCATCGGCGATCACCACCGCGAGTTCGACCAGCGCCCAGCCGAGAACGCGAGAGGGTGGGTCTCAGACCAATGGCGCGTACCACTGGGCGCCGGTCACCCGTATCCGCCTGGACTGCTTGCGGTTCCACTCCACCCGCATGCCGTACTTGCGGAGCACCGGAAAGGCGACCTCGTCCAGGAGCCGTTCCAGGTCGGCCTGGTAGCGGGCCTGCTGTTCGGCCTCCGGCAGGGCGGCATAGGCGACCTCGTCGAAGTCCGCCGGCGGATAGGCGCCGTAGCCGAGGTAGACCTCGCCGTCCTCGCTCGCGAGCAACGACTCCGTGTCCTGCTGGTGGTACCAGAGGTATCCGTGCCAGTGCCGGGAGTCGTCCCGCTCGTCGTGGATCTCAGCGGCCGCGCAGGTGCCACAGCAGCTGAAGTTCTCCCTGGCCAACACGCCGAGCTCGTTGAGATCGACGAAGGCGCGGGTGAGGTTGCTCCGCACCCCACCCCATTCACGCTGCTGCTCCCGCCGAGCAGCCAATGCCTTTTCGTACGCCGCCCCGAGCTCCTCGTCGGTGGCGCCGTGGCGCTGCTCGTCCTCGTCGAAGAAATCCACGAACTCGCCGGCGTCGTCCTCGCCGCGCACGACCCAGTCCCAGATCTCGGCCTCGATCTCCCCACGACCCGGCTCCGCAATCCGCTCGGCCAGGAACCTGACCCCCTCCGGGCGATCGTTGTAGATCCATCCAGTCACGGCGGCGATCTTCACACGAACCTCTGACAGCCTGAGCCGGACCATGACACGGCAGGCACCACCGGCCGCGCCGTCGCCTTGAGCCCGGTCGCCCGACGGCACGTTCTGAGCTGCCGAGCCTGGCACCACAGCGAACCCGAGCGAGCATCGAAGGATTCGATGCTCACCCCGCAAAGCATTCGGGCTGTTCATGCTGGCCGATCCCGGATAGGGTCCCCGCCATCGTCTTACGCAGGAGGTTTCCGGTGGTCAGGAAGCGCGCGCTTCGCATTGTCGTCGGTCTCGCCGCACTCTCACTCGCCGTCACCGGCTGCGGACGTTCGACCAGCGGTCAGACGCCGCAGGCCGGTGGTTCCGCCTCGGTCGCCGCCGACGCCAAGGCCGCCGACCTGGTCCCGGCCGCCCTGAAGGAGAAGGGCGTGCTCCGGGTCGCCACCGCCGAGGGCTACCCGCCGATGGAGATGTACAAGGAGGGGACCCAGGAGCTGATCGGCGTCGACCCGGATCTGGCGGCGGCGATCGCCGGCCGGCTCGGCCTCAAGCTGGAGATGACCAACGCCAGCTTCCCCGGCCTGATCCCGGGCCTGCAGGCCGACCGCTGGGACCTGGCGATGTCCTCGATGAGCGACACCGCGGAGCGCCGCCAGGCCGTCGACTTCGTCGACTACTTCCAGGCCGGTGGCGCGATCATGGTGGCGAAGGGCAACCCGGCCGGGGTCAAGGACCTGGCGGACCTGTGCGGCCGGGCCGTGGTGCTCGCCAAGGGCAGCTCCAACCTCGCCATCGGCGAGAAGCAGAACGCCTCGTGCGCCAAGAAGATGACCATCTCGCAGAGCGAGGACGCCCCGACCGGCCTGCTGCAGATCGACGCCGGGCGTGCGGTGGCCACCATCGTCGACTACCCGGTGGCCAAGATGCTCGCCCAGCAGAGCGGCAAGTACGAGGTACTGGAGGCCCAGTACGAGGCCGGCCCGTGGGGCATCGCGATCGACAAGAAGGACAGCCAGCTGCGTGACGCCGTCCAGCGCGCACTCCAGGAGCTGATCGATTCGGGCGAGTACGCCAAGATCCTCGAGAAGTGGGGCGTGCAGGGCAGCGGTGTGAAGACCGCGACCGTCAACGACCAGAAATGAGCACACCGGTGGATGCGACCGTCACGGGCCCGGTCAAGGCCGGGCCCGCCGGCCCGGAGGTGAACCGGATCAGCCACCCGCTGCGACCGGGGCGCTGGCTGGCCGCCGGCGCGACCGCCCTGGTCCTGGCCTGGCTGGCCTGGACCATCGCGATCAACCCGAACCTGCACTGGGACATCGTCGTCAAGTACCAGTTCGACCGGGTCATCCTGGAAGGGCTCTGGGTCACCGTCCAGCTCACGGTCGCCTCCATGGTGATCGGCGTGGTGCTCGGCGTCATCGTGGCGCTGATGCAGGTCTCCGACAGCCGTATCCTGCGCTCCGGTGCCATCGCGTACGTCTGGTTCTTCCGCGGCACGCCGCTGCTGGTGCAGCTGATCTTCTGGTTCAACATCGCGCTGATCTTCCCCGAGATCGGGCTGGGCGTGCCGTTCGGCGGCCCGAAGTTGGTGACCTGGGAGACGAACACCCTGGTCACCGGATTCGTCGCGGCGCTGCTCGGGCTGAGCATCAACGAGGGCGCCTACATGAGCGAGATCGTCCGGGCCGGCCTGCGCTCGGTCGACCCCGGCCAGCAGGAGGCCGCGGCGGCGTTGGGCATGTCGCGCACGAAGATCATGAAGCGGGTGGTGCTGCCCCAGGCCATGCGGATCATCGTCCCGCCGACCGGCAACCAGTTCATCTCCATGCTGAAGACCACCTCGCTCGTCTCGGTGATCGCCGGCGCCGACCTGCTCACCGTCGCCCAGCGGCTCTACCTGACCAACTTCGAGGTGATCGCCCTGCTGATCGTCGCGTCCATCTGGTACCTGGTCCTGACCACCGTCGCCAGCATCGGCCAGTACTACCTGGAACGCCGATTCAGCCGCGGCTTCGGCGCCACCGCTCCGGCGACCCTGCGCGGGCGGATCACCCGCAACCTGCGCGTCACGGGGAGCGCGCGATGACCCCGCCGATGGTGGAGTGCCGGTCCCTGCGCAAGAGCTTCGGCCGCCTCGAGGTGCTGCGCGGCATCGACCTGACCATCGAACGCGGCCGCGTGGTCTGCGTGGTCGGCCCGTCCGGATCCGGCAAATCCACCCTGCTGCGCTGCCTCAACCACCTCGAGGAGCCGCAGGCGGGTCGGGTCTACGTCGACGGTGAGCTGATCGGGTACGAGGAGCGCGGCGGCCGGCTGCGACCGCTGCCGGACGCGCGACTGCGCCGGCAACGCGAGTCGATCGGCATGGTCTTCCAGCGCTTCCACCTGTTCCCGCACCGCACGGCCCTGGAGAACGTGATGGAGGGCCTCGTCGCGGTGAAGGGCGTCCGGGCGGCCGACGCGCGGCAACGCGCTGCTGACCTGCTCGACCGGGTCGGTCTGGCCGACCGCGCCCACCACTACCCGGCACAGCTCTCCGGCGGCCAGCAGCAGCGGGTGGCCATCGCACGGTCCCTGGCCATGTCACCCAAGCTGATGCTCTTCGACGAGCCGACCTCGGCGCTCGACCCGGAACTGGTCGGCGAGGTGCTGGAGGTGATGAAGGACCTCGCGGCGAGCGGGATGACCATGATCGTGGTGACCCACGAGATGGGCTTCGCCCGGGAGGTCGGCGACCATCTCGTCTTCATGGACGAGGGCCTGATCGTCGAGCAGGGGCCACCCCGCGAGGTGCTCGCCGCGGCGCAGCACGACCGCACCCGCGCCTTCCTGTCCAAGGTGCTCTGATGGCACGGTTGGACCTGCTGGTCACCGGCGGGGACGTGATCGACGGCAGCGGCTCGCCGGCCCGCCCCGCCGACGTGGGCGTCCGGGACGGGCGGCTCGTGCTACTACCGCCGGGCAGTCGCGCGCCCGCCAGCGAGGTGGTCGACGCGACCGGGCTGGCCGTCACGCCGGGCTTCATCGACGTGCACACCCACTCCGACCTGCTCGCCGGCGACGACGCGCGGCGGGAGGCGCTGCGCCGGGCGCCGCTGCTCCAGGGCGTCACCACGGAGATCTGCGGTAACTGCGGCATCAGCCCCTTCCCGGTCCCGTCCGAACGCGTCGGGCCGGTGCGGGAGCTGATCGCCGCGACCTTCGGTCCGCCCGCGTCGGCGTACGCGTCGTTCGCCGAGTTCGCCGACGCGCAGGGCGTGGCGCGACGCAACCACCTCGCCGCCCTCGTCGGACACGGAACGTTGCGGGCCGCGGTCGTCGGCTTCGCCCAACGGCAGGCCACGCCCGAGGAGACCCGGCGGATGTGCCGGCTGCTCGACGAGGCGCTCGCCGCGGGCGCGGCCGGCCTGTCGACCGGCCTGATCTACTCCCCCGGCGTCAACGCCGGCACCGACGAGGTCATCGCGCTGGCCCGGATCGCGGCCGCGCACGGCAAGCCGTACGTGACGCACCTGCGGGACGAGATGTCCCAGGTCGAGTCGGCCCTCGAAGAGGCCATCGAGATCGCTGTCGCGGCTGGGGCCGCGCTGCAGGTCTCACACCACAAGACGGCCGGGCGGCGCGCCTGGGGCGCCACCGTCCGCACCCTCGCCCGACTCGAACGGGCGCGTGCCGAGGGACTCGACGTCACCTGCGACGTCTACCCGTACACGGCGGGCAGCACAGCCCTGCACGCGATGCTGCCGCCGTGGCTGATCGCCGACGGGGTGCCCGCGATGCTGGCCGCCGTCGCCGATCCGACGGTCCGCGACCGGATCCGCACCGACCTGGTCGCCGGGGTGCCGGGCTGGGAGAACACCGTGGGCAACGGCGGCTGGGACCTGATCCGGGTCGCGTCGGCCGCGCGCACCCCGGACGCCCAGGGGCACACGATCGCCGAGCTGGCCGCCGCGCGTGGCGTCGACCCGGTCGACTACGCCTGCGACCTGCTGGCCGCCGAACACGGCGACGTCACCATCCTCAGCCACTCGATGCACGAGGACGACGTACGCCGGGTGCTGGCCAGCCGGCTGACCATGCTCTGCTCCGACGGCGTACCGAAGGGAGGCCGCCCTCACCCGCGGTGGGCGGGCAGCTTCGCCCGGGTCCTCGGCCACTACGTTCGTGACGTGGGACTGCTGGAGCTGGCGGAGGCGGTGCACAAGATGACGGCGATGCCCGCCCGCCGCTTCGGCCTACCAGACCGCGGGCTGCTCGCCGACGGGTACCACGCGGACCTGGTGGTCCTCGACCCGCAGCGGGTCGCCGACGGCGCCACGTACGACGATCCGCTCGCGCCTCCGCAGGGCGTGCGGTTGGTCGTGGTCGGTGGCCGGATCGTCGTGGACGGCGGTGAGGTCACCGACGCGCGGCCGGGCCGGGTGCTGGCCGTGCCGGACCGGCAGCCCGCCCTGCCGGGGCGGCGATGAGCCCGGCGGTGCGGGTCGGGGCAATGGTGCGCCGGCTGGACGACGGGCGCACCGTCTCAGCCGACCCCGACCTTGCCCTGCCGCTGGCCAGCGTCGGCAAGGTGCTGCTCCTCGCCGAGGTGGCCCGGCGGCTCGCCGACGCCACGCTCGCGCCGGACCAGCCGCTGGAGCTGCTCGACACCGACCGGCAGGTCGGCGGCACCCGACTGCTCGGCCAGCTGTCCCCTCGGCGGTGGACGGTCGCCGACCTGGCCACGGCGGTCGCCGCGGTCAGCGACAACGCCGCCACCAACGCCCTGCTGCGGCTTGTGACCCTCGATGCCGTGCAGGAGCTGGCCCGCCGCGCTGGGATGCGGAACTCCACCGTGCACGACCGGATCCGGGCCGAGCGCGGCCCCGACGTGCCGCAGACCTTCGCCACCGGCACCGCCCACGAGCTCTGTGCCTTCCTCGCGGACGTGGCCACGGGGACCTGGCAGAGCCCGCAGGCGTGCCGGCTGCTGCGCGGCTGGCTCGCCGGCAACACCGACCGCACGATGGTCGCCGACTCCGTCGGCCACGACCCGTGGTCCAGCGACGGCGTCCGGGTGGAGAACAAGACCGGCACCGACACCGGGGTACGCGCCGACACCGGGATCGTGTCCGGCCGGCACACCGTCGTCTACGCCGTGATCGCCGCGTTCGAGCCCGGGGCCGAGCGGGCCGCCGTGGCCGAGCTGCGGCGCTGGGGCACGGCGGTCGACCGGCTCGCCGGAGCCCACCGCTCGGACAGCTCCTGACTGAGCGTCGCCGCCGCGCCGGCCAGCCGCTCGACGAAGCTGCCGACCACCGGATTGGGGTTGCCGGGGCGCAGCGCCACGCCGATCTCCCGGTGCAGATTCGCGTGGGCGAGCTGCCGCACCGCCACCCCGCCGGGATCACCCAGGCCGAGCGACGGCACGAGCGCCACCCCGACACCGGCCCGCACCAGACCCAGCACCACCTCGTAGTGGTCGCTGCGGCAGCGGATCCGCGGCGGGAAGCCCTCGGCCCGCGCCGCCAGCTCCAGCACCGAGACTTCACCCTGCACGCCAAGGGTGGTGATCCACGGTTCGGCGGCAAGGTCCGCGAGCCGCAGCCGCCGTCGCCCGGCGAGCGGGTGGCCGGTGGGCAGCACCACTAGTTGCGGGTCCACCATCAGCGGCTGGACCTTCGTGTACGGCGACTTCTGCGCCGGGCTCAACGGATGGTCGAAGACCATCACCAGGTCCAGCTCGCCCTGGTGCAGCCGGGGCAGCAGTTCGTGCGGCTGCCCCAGGATCAGCGCCAGCTCCACCTGCGGATGGTCGTGGGTGAAGCTCGACAGGGCGCGCGGCAGCAGCTCGGTGCCGGCGGTGGCGAAGAATCCGATTCGTAGCAGTCCCTGACGGCCCTTGCCGTGCGCGGCCAGTTCTCCCCGGGCGGCCGACATCAGATCGACGATCTGCTGCGCGTAGTCCGCCAGGCGCTGACCCGCGGCGGTCAGCCGCAGGCTGCGCGGCCCCCGCTCCACCAGCGCCACCCCGGCCTCCTGTTCCAGCGTGGCGAGCTGGTGGGAGACCGCGGACGGGCTCAGCCGAAGCTGCTCCGCGGCGGCGACGATGGTGCCGTGGCGGGCGATCTCGAGGACGACCTGCAGGCGTGCGGTGTTGAACATCCGGGCTGCCTTCCCTGCTCAAGGGCGGTGCAGTCAGGTCGTTGACCGCCGCCGGGCCCACACTCTCGCACGCCGCCCACGCCTGCTCCACGCCGACCACGACAGCCGTGTTCCCCACCGTCTTCGCCGCCAGTGACGCTGCCGAGACGTCACCACGACGACCATCAATCACCACCTCAACCACCCAGAGGAGGGGCCATGGACTCCATCGTCCTACCCGAGCTGCCCACCTACCTGTTCGCCCCCAACCTGGCCGGCGTGCTGTCGCTGGCACTCACCATCCTGCTGCCGCTCGCAGCGGCGCTGTTCATGCGGCAGTCATGGTCGGCCGGCCCGAAGGGCCTGGTGCTGCTCGCGCTGGCCGCCCTGAAGGCGTTCCTCGAGGCGTGGTTGGGCGCCACGGAGGCAGGTGTCGCCTTCAACGTGGTCGAGGTCGGCTACGCGGTAGTGGTGAACTTCGGCATCGCCGTGGCCGCCTACGTCGGTCTGCTGAAGAACACCGCCATACAGCAGTCCGCCATCAACGGCGGACTCGTGCGCGACAAGGCCATCGACGGCACCGCCACGGGGCAGACCGCCTGATACCCGACGTCGAGCGTAGAGCGGTCACCGTGGTCACCGGTGGGCTCAGCGCTTCGCGAGTGCTTCGCGTCTGATCCACTGGAGCAGGGTGGGGTTGCTGGCGGTGGTGATGAGGCTGACGGTGGCGCGGACGTAGCGGTCGTCGTCCAGCATGGCCAGCATGCTCGCGGCCAGGTCCACGCGGGCGGTAAACCTGCCATCGGCGTGGCCCTCGACGAGGGTGTAGTCGGTGACCGACGGCAGGTGGTAGAGCCCGCTCGGACGTAAGATCGTCCAGTCAAGATCGCTGGCGCGGACCAACGCTTCCATCCGGCGCATGTCGTCGTACATCGTCTTTCCCAGCACCCGCGTCACGTATGGCATCAGCATTCGGTTGAACAGGAATCCGCCGTCGGAGTACGGGTGGGGGTCGACGCCGCTTGAGCTTACGACGGCGAGCCGACGCACCCGATGCCGGTTCATCGCAGCGACAATATTGGCTACACCACGCGAGTAGGTGAAGATCGGGTGCTTCCCAGACGGCACCCCGAGCGTCGACAGCACAGCATCCCGCCGCGCCACTGCGGCGTCGACGGCCGCTGGATCGAGCACGTCGGCACCGACCACCTCGAGCCGATCATGGCGCAGTGGAAACGAGTCCGGCTGCCGAGTGACCGCGGTGACCTGATGCCCTGCAGCCAGCGCCTGGCCGGCGAGCAGGCGGCCGGTGGGTCCATTGGCTCCGAAGACGGCGATACGCATGACCACTGGCCCTCCTGGTTGTTCTTGAGTGTCCCGGGTTGGTCAGGAACTGCGGGCTCGCGGCGGTGGAGAACGGCGGCTGGCGTACGGTTACGTGCCCCCCACGCGGCGAGGCCCGAGCCTTCCTGCCCCGAGACGAGACAGTCGGGCCGTTCTGTGACGTGTGAGGCACCGGCTGAGCCCGTCGACGACTATCCGACCGCCTGTCTCATGGCACTCCACCTGCGAAGAGCATCGAGGTTGAGGGTCGGAGAGCGGTGCCACGTCACATCGGACGCGGGATTCCCGCTGCGACCCGAGGCCCCGAAGCCCGCCTGCGTCCGAATCTCCCAACCGTCGCCTGCCACCTCACTGCCGAAGGAAGACTGGGGGTGTCGGCCGGCAGGCGACTGCTAACGATCACTTGCCGGCTGTCGTGCCTTCCATGTCACAGCCGGTCCAGGCTGTCTCGTCTTGGGTGGCGGAGACAGACACTCACGTCGAAGGTGATGATCATGCGGGTGTTCGTGGCCGGCGGGGCCGGGGCGTTGGGGCGGCGGCTGGTGCCGCAGCTGGTGGCGCGTGGCCACGAGGTGATAGCGACGACGACGAGCGCGGCCAAGCTGCCTCTGTTGGAGCGGCTGGGTGCTGAGGCGGTCGTGATGGACGGACTGGACGTGATGTCGGTCGGCGAGGCGGTGGCCCGGGCCCGACCGGACACGATCGTGCACCAGATGACCGCTATCTCCGGCAAGCCCGACATGAAGCACTTCGACCGCTGGTTCGCCACCACCAACCGGCTACGCACCGAGGGCACCGACCACCTGCTGGCCGCCGCCGAAGCAACCGGCGTGTCGCATTTCGTCGCGCAGAGCTATGCCTCGTGGAACGGCATCCGTGAGGGCGGATGGGTGAAGACCGAAGAAGACCCGCTGGATCCGACCAGCACGGGCAAGGGAGCGCAGGCGCTCCGCCACCTGGAGGAGGTGGTCGTCAAAGGTGGTGGCGCGGTCCTGCGGTACGGCGCGTTCTACGGGCCGGGTGCCACCGACGATCAGGTCGAACTCGTGCGCAAGCGGCAGTACCCGATCGTCGGAAACGGCGAGGGCCACAGCTCGTGGGTGCATCTCGACGACGCGGCCAGCGCGACCGTCCTGGCCGTCGAGCGCAAGGTGAGGGGTGTGTTCAACATCGTCGACGATGAGCCGGCCCCGGCCAATCAGTGGCTGCCCTATCTGGCGGCGTGTGCGGGAGCCAAGAGGCCGATGCGGGTCCCGGTCTGGCTGGCTCGGGTGCTCGCCGGAGAAGTCGCGGTGACGATGATGACAGAGGGGCGTGGTTTCTCCAACGCCAAGGCCAAGCGGGAACTCGGCTGGCAGCTGCGCTACCCGTCGTGGCGGCAGGGTTTCAAGGATGAGCTGGCGTGAGCAGGGTTGAGGAGTTCGAACAGTTGCGGCCGCTGCTGTTCTCCATCGCCTACCGGATTCTGGGCAGCGTGAGCGAGGCCGAGGACGCCGTCCAGGAGACCTGGCTGCGCTACGACGCCTCCCCGACCCAACCCGCGTCGGCCAAGGCGTTCCTGTCGGCGACGGTGTCCCGGATCGCGATCGACGTGCTGCGCTCGGCGCGCGTGCGGCGCGAGAAGTACGTCGGGCCGTGGTTCCCCGAGCCGCTGCTGGACGACCCGTATGAGGACCCGCAGCGGTCCGCCGAGCTGGCCGACTCGGTGTCCGTGGCGGCCCTGTTGCTGCTGGAGCGGCTCAGCCCGCTGGAACGGGCGGTCTTCGTGCTACGGGAGGTGTTCGGGTTCGGCTTCGGTGAGGTCGCCTCGGCGGTGGGACGCTCCGAGGCGGCGTGCCGCCAGCTGGCGGTGCGGGCCCGCCGCCACATGGACGCCGGACGCGCCCGGTTCGCGGCCGACCGCGGGGAGCGGAAGGAACTCGCCGGGCGATTCTTCGACGCCTTCCGGGAAGGCGACCTCGACGGGCTGCGCAACCTGCTCGCCGCCGACGTGCGAATGGTCGGCGACGGCGGCGGCAAGGCCCCGCTCTGGGGCGCGGGAGTGTTCGGCGCTGAGAACGTGGCTCGAGTGCTGGCCGCGATCGTCGCGCCGTTCATCCGCATCGGCGGCAGCGTGGAACCGCATGAGGTCAACGGTCAGCCGGGCGCGATCTTCCGCGACCGGGACGGCAAGGTCGTCAACACCTTGGCGCTCGACATCCTCGACGGGCAGATCCACACGATCCGTGCGGTGATCAACCCCGACAAGCTCGGACACCTGGGCCCGGTCGCCGACGCTTGGGCAATCGTTCGCGAGGCGAACCAGGCCCGTTAGCTGTAGACCGCTCGATGATCAGCCGTCTTCCGCACGGGGTCAGGCGGGCGTTTGCGTGAGTCATGAGAACGTCCGGGTTCGTGAAGGCGTCAGACGCCCCCACGAGTGAAGGTTCCGGACCCGCGCTCTACTGCCAGGTGGCGGTGCCGGGATCGATGTTGTGGGCGCGTGCGCTGGCGTCGATGCTTTGACGGAACCACGTGGCAAGGCCGGCGCGGATGCCGTCGTAGTGGGCAGCATATGCCGGATCGGCCTCGAACATGCGGCCGAGACAGACCTGCATCTGCCTGGTGAGGGGAAAGTACGAAGTGAACACCTCACGGTGCCGCTCGACGAGTTGATTCGCTTCTGGGCTGCCAGGGGTGACACCGGCGTCCATCGCGTCCCCGAGGGCACGGTCGAGGTCAGCAACGGCGCCGGCAATGGCCTGCCATTCCTCCGGACTGCGAGACGCTGAGCGTTCGGCGTACTGCTGCCATTGCGTCGTGTCTCCGTAGCGCTGACGGGCCTGGGCGGGCCAGTCCGGGTTCCACCGGGGGCCGAAGATCGCGGCCTGCTGCTCGACGGTCAGCAGCAGGCCGCGCTCGTGGGCGGCGATCATCCGATCCAGGCCGGCGCTGAGCTGCTGGAGGCGGTCGATCCGTTCGGCAATCTGGGTGCGCTGCGCGCGTAGTGCGTCGGGCACGTCTGCGGTCGAGTCGTCCAAGATGGCCCGGATCCTGTCCAGGCCGAGGCCGATCTCCCGGTAGACGACGATGCGGTGTAGGCGTTCCAGATCGCCAGCGGTGTAGAGCCGGTATCCGCCAGTCGTGCGCAGCGACGGCCGCGCCAAACCAATGTCGTCCCAGTGGTGCAGCGCGCGGACTGTCACGCCCAGACGCGTCGAGACCTGACCGACGGTCAGGCCATCGGCGTCGGTGGCATCAGGCATGCTCCTCATTGTCGCCGCGACCGACGCCCGGTGGGGTGATCCCGATGGCTTCAAGGTCACGCGCCTCCTGACTGGCCGGATCAAAGGGCTTCGCCGCGGTGAAAACGATCCGCGCGTTCTCGGGGGTGATCACCTCCACATCGCGGGTGTTCCAGGGAGTGTCCCGTGGGCCATCGACCGAGTTCGGGTCCAACGCACGACAGGCCTCGACAAGGGAATCGATTTGGTTGAGCACGCACGCGAAACTGAAGCTTATCGCTGGTGTCTGCGCCGGAACGCTCGTCGCCGAGGAGAGGAGTACGTCCTGGAACGCCCATCGGCGCAGATGCACAAGCCTGCCGGGGATGCTGAACAGCTCGAAGAAGCCGAGCCCGCGAACCCAGAAGTCCACCGACGCCGCCAAGTCGCTCGTGGGAATCGTCGCGAACGCGGGCATTCCATAGATGCCCCGGAACGGCTCCGGCGCAACCGCATCCGGGCCGGGAGCGGGCACGGGACTCATCTCGAAAGCGTTGTAGTAGTCGCTCATGGACCCCACCCTCCGGCCTCACGCTGCGGGAGGGTCAAGCCGGTTCCGTGGATCCGGTCCCACCGCTGCGATGCGACACCGTCGTGGCCGGGTGTCGGGTGGTTCGAGGTCTGCGACCCACACGCGCCCGGGCCGGGCGTAGTCGCGCTCGGCTCGGTCCACCACCAGGGCGAACCCGTACGTGACGAGAGGGCAGGACGCCCTCGGCGACATCACCACCGCCGCTGTGCCAGGACCCGACAGGCATGATGTCGCCGTGCGCTACCTGATCTCTCACCCCGACGCCGTGGCCGAGCTTGGCGATCTTGACGTCGCGCTGTACGACGGTACTCAACCCATGCCCGAGAACCTGGACGATGTCGAGTTCTATGCGGTTCCGTACGGGATCATTGATCCTCGCTTCTGCGAGCCGATCGCCCGGATGCCCCGGCTCACAGTGGTGCAGACCGTGACCGCCGGCTACGACCATGTCCTGCCGTTCCTGCGGCCCGGCCTGATCCTGGCCAACGGCCGGGGCGTGCATGACGCGGCCACCGCCGAACTGGCCGTGGCGCTCACTCTCGCCGCCCGGCGCCGGCTGCCGGACTTCGTCCGGGCGGGGGGCGAGGGCCGCTGGGCCTCGGGTTGGTCGACCGGGCTGGCCGACGCCCGGGTGCTGATCGTCGGGTACGGCTCGATCGGCGCTGCGATCGAGCGCCGGCTGGTGGGGTTCGAGGTGGAGATCAGCCGGGTGGCACGCAGCGCCCGCCCTGGCGTACGGCCGGTTTCCGAAATCTCGGAGCTGTTGCCAGGAGCGGATGTTGTCATCCTGGCCACGCCGCTGACCCCGGACACCGAGGGCCTGGTGGACAAGGATTTCCTCGCCAGGATGGCCGACGGTGCCCTGCTGGTGAACGTGTCACGGGGGCGGGTGGTGGACACCGAGGCGCTGCTCGCCGAGCTCAGCACGGGCCGGCTGCACGCCGCCCTGGACGTCACCGAACCCGAGCCGCTGCCCGCCGACCACCCGCTGTGGGCCGCACCGAACGTCCTGATCAGCCCGCACGTCGGCGGCCTGACCGCCGCGTTGACACCCCGGGCCCGCCGACTGCTGGTCGACCAGGTTCGGCGGTACGCGGCGGGCGAGCCGCTCGCGAACGTCGTTGTCGGGCCGTAACTTCGGTTCCACCGGCGGGCCAACGCGCAACGGCGTCGATGTCCACCCGCTGGCCGCAACGTGCAAGCGAGCAGGCCGCGCCCGCTCGTGCCGTTGCCCCTCAGCCAGCGGCCGGCGCTGCGCCGGGTACCCGACGAATCCGGTTGGCGACAGCCGTTGTCTCTTCACCGCCGCCACCGGCTCTGACAGTCTGCTGTCGGCAGGTAACCCTCTGGATTGGGCGGGTCGGAGCGATGGCGAAGCGTTGGTTGATCACGGGGTGTTCGAGCGGACTCGGTCGGGCCCTCGCGGCCCGGCTCGCCGCCGAGGGGGAACAGGTGGTGGCGACGGCCCGACGGCCGGAAACCCTCGACGGGTTGGTGGCCCAGCATCCGGGCAACGTGGTGGCCGCCGCCCTGGACGTACGGGATCCGGCGCAGTGCGCGGAGTCGGTCAGGCGGGCGGTGGACGCCTTCGGCGGCGTCGACGTTCTGGTCAACAACGCGGCCTACGGCCAGTTCGGCACCTTCGAGGAGGTCTCCGACGCGGACCTCGCCGCACAGTTCGACACCAACGTGTTCGGGCCGTGGCGGCTCACCCGGGCGGTGCTGCCGCTGTGGCGGGCGCAGCGCTGCGGGCACGCGATCTTCGTCAGCTCGGTCGCCGGCATGGTTCCCTTCCCCGGGCTGGCCGCGTACACGGCGAGCAAGTTCGCGGTGGAGGGAGCGGCTGAGTCGCTGGCCGCCGAGGCGGGGCACCTCGGGGTGAAGGTGACCATCCTGCAGCCGGGTGGCTTCGCCACCGGGTACAGCGCCAACCTCGTCATGCCGGAGCATCGGATCGCGGACTACACACCGGTCAGCGACGGGCTGCTCGGCGCGCTGCGCAGCATGAACACCAAGGTCGAGGTGAACTCCCCCGAGCTCTTCGCGGACGTGGTCTGGCGGCTCGGTCAGATGGAGTCGCCGCCGCTGCGGCTGCCGGTGGGACCGGACTCGGAGGCGTTCCTGGAGGCCGCCTACGACGCCCGGCGCAGTGAGTACGACCAGGTCGTCAAGGCGGGTCACCACACCCACGCGTAACTCCGCACGGACCGGGATTCGGCGCGGAGACGGCGGTCCAGCAAGCGGGAACTGGTACCGATGCGCGGACCTCCCGACCTCACCACCCTCCGGCGTGGCGGAGCGCTGGCGCGTCCCCCAGGACGGACACGGACGATCACGTCCACGGAGCGCCTTATGCGGCGGCTGCGCGGTGGGCGATCCAACGGGCGCCCGGCTCCTAGCGATCGGCGCCATGTGGATCGGAGAGATCGTGGCCGGGCGTCGGGCATGGCGGCACACGTCCGCCGGCGCCGAGTCGCACCGTGTGGTCGGCGAGTGCGGCGTCATCGGCCTCATGACTGGCGAAGATCACCGCCGCGCCGGCGCGGACCCGTTCGGCGAGCAGGTCGTGGACGTGTAGTCGGCTCGCCGCGTCGAGGGCGACCGTGGGTTCGTCCAGCACGTAGAGGTCGGCGACCTGGACGAGCGCCTGCGCGACGAGGGTGCGTTGGCGTTGGCGTTGGCCGCCGGACAGCTCGCGGAGCCGTCGGCGGGCGAGGTGGGCGAGGCCCAACCGCTCCATGATCTTGGTTGCCTCTGCGCGGTCGCCACGGTTCAGGCGCTGGCGCGGAGTGAAGCGTCCGATCTGGACGCATTCGGCGACGGTCAGCGGGAGCGCGTCGATGCCGCTGGTGCGCTGCGGAAGCAAGGACACCCGGCAGCCGACTCGGCGCCGGATGCTGCCCTCGGCCGGTTGTTCGACACCTGCGAGCAGGTGCAACAGAGTGCTCTTGCCGGAGCCGTTCGGGCCGGTCACCGCGACCGTGGACGCGGCTTCCACGCGCAGGCTCACGTCGCACAGGACAGGGACACCGGCGTACCGAAAGGCCACGTGCTCGGCGGCCAGGACCTCGACGCTCAACGCCACCCCTTAACGAAATCGATTATCAGTTGCATTATAGTCGGCCGGGTGATGGCGTCACTGCTCGAACCGTTCACCGTGTCCTTTGTCGTCCGCTCACTGGTCGGTGGAGTACTGCTGGCCGCGGTGTGCGCCCTGGCCGGGGCGTGGGTGATCGCCCGGGGCATGACCTTCCTCGGCGAGGCGATGAGCCACGGCATGCTGCCCGGGGTCGCCATCGCGTCGATCCTCGGCGGCAACCTCGTCATCGGGGCCGCCGCGAGCGCGTTCGCCATGGCGGTCGGCGTCAACGCCCTGCGGCACAGCCGCGAGTTCGGGCGCGACACGAGCATCGGGCTGCTGTTCGTGGGGATGCTCTCGGTCGGGGTGATCGTCGTCTCGCACTCGCGGTCGTTCGCGACCGACCTGACCGCGTTCCTGTTCGGCGACGTACTGGCGATCCGGTGGCCCGACCTGCTGCTGCTCGCCGCCGCGCTCGTCGTGGTCGCGGTGGCCTCCGCCGTCTGCTACCGGCCGTTCCTGGCGCTCACCTTCGACCCGCGCAAGGCCCGAACCCTCGGCCTGCGCCCCGACATCGCCAACGCCGCGATGCTGGCCCTGCTCACCATCACGATGGCGGTCGCCTTCAGCGTCGTCGGCACACTGCTCGCCTTCGGCATGCTGATCGCGCCGTCGGCGGCGGCGATGCTCGTCGCGCGCAGGCTCCCGGCGGTGATGCTCGCCAGCTTCGGCATCGGCTCGGCCGCGACCGTGACCGGCCTGTGGATCTCCTGGTACGCGGCGACCGCCGCCGGCGCCACCATCGCCGCCGTCGCCGTACTGATGTTCTTCGCGATTCTCGGCGCACGCCGGATCACGACCGCGGCGCAACGCCACCGGTCGCCGGCGCCCGCGCCAACCTCCATCCCCACACCGGAAGGAAGTGTGTGATCACCAGCAGTACCAGGCGGCTCCTCGGCGCGGCCGCCCTGAGCCTCACCCTCGCGATGTCCGCGTGCGGCTCGACGACCCGACCACAGGATGCGGAGGAGACGCCGCACGGCTACGTCGAAGGCGCCGCGGAACTCTCCGAGGCGCAATCGGCCATCGCGTACGCGCCCCGCGGCGCTCAGCGGTTGCGCCTGTTCGACCTGGGCACCGCGTCGGAGAAGGAGATCGGGCTGTCGGTCGGCGCCGAACGGCTCACCGAGGACGGCCGCTTCGTCTACGTCGATGACGGCGACCGCACCCTGGAGATCGTCGACGCGGGAGTCTGGACCGTCGATCACACCGACCACGTCCACTACTACCGGGCAGCGGCCCGGTCCGTCGGCACGCTGTCGCTCGACGCCCCGATCAGGACGATCACCGGCTTCGCGGCCCACACCACGATCGGCACCGCCGACGGGCGGGTGACGATCCTCGACCGCCGGGAACTCGAGGCCGGCAAGGTGGTCAAGCTGGCCACGATCGACTCGACCAGCTCCACGCCGCTGGCCGTACCCTACGCGGACCAACTCCTCGTCGCCGTCGGCGACGATCCGCAACAGCCGGCCAACCGGATCATCGCCATGGATGCACACGGCCGGCCGACCGGTGCCTTGCAGACACCCTGCGCGGCGCCACGCGGCTGGGCGGTCCTGCGCGGCGGCGCGGTCCTCGCGTGTGAGGACGAACTCGTACGCGTCAAGCTGGAAGGCGACAAGCTCACCGCCAAGGTGCCGACCTCCCCGCGTACGCCGGTGTCGCCGGACGAGTTCGGGTACCGACCGCGCAGTAACGAGGCCGCGGTGGCCGACCGCACCGGCATCTGGTCGGTGAACGCGGCCAAGGCCACCCTGCGGTACGTACCGGCCGGCGGCCGCGAACTGATGGCCGTCGCGTCACCGGCGGACGGCAGCACGGTGCTCGCCCTCGACGCGTCCGGCAATCTGGTCAGTTACGACCTTGGGACCGGCAAGGTCCTCGCCGAGAAACCGCTGGGCGCCTCCAGCCTGACGCTGGACGTCAACCGCGCCTACCTGGCCGATCCGGAGGCCCGGGTCATTCACGAGATCGACTATCGCGACGGGCTGCGCACCGCCCGCACGCTGCAGGTCGCCGAACAACCGGATCTCGTTGTGGAGGTCGGCCGATGAGGGCACGCAGGCTGATGACGGCGCTCGCCGTCGCGGCCGGCCTGCTGGCCGCCGGCGCCGCGTGCACCTCACCGGATCGCTCGCACATCGTGGTGACCACGAACATCCTCGGCGACGTCGTCACCGAGATCGTCGGCGACCAGGCCGAGGTCCGCGTGCTCATGAAGCCGAACGCCGACCCGCACTCGTTCGCCATCTCGGCCCAGGAGGCGCACACCATGCAGACGGCCGATCTGGTCGTCTGCAACGGCCTGGGGCTCGAGGAAGGCGTCCTGCAGCACGTCGAGGCGGCGAAAGCCGAAGGCGTCAACACCGTCGAGGTGGGGGCGAGGATCGAACCGATGGAGTACCAGGACGGCGACGCCGCCGGGCTTCCGGACCCGCACTTCTGGACGGATCCGACGCGGGTGGTCACGGCGGTGCGGCTGCTCACCGACGAGATCATCGGGCACGTCGACGGGGTGGACGCCGACGTGGTGCGGAAGCGCGCCGACGCGTACGCACGCAAGGTCAGCGAGCTGGGGACGAGCCTGGCGCAGCGCTTCGCCGGCATCCCGGCGGAACGCCGGGTCCTGGTCACCAACCACCACGTGTTCGGCTATCTGGCCGAACGTTACGACCTCAAGGTCATCGGCGCGATCGTCCCGAGCGGCACGACGCTCGCGTCGCCGAGCGCCTCCGATCTCGCCTCGCTGGTCAGCGCCATCAGGACCCATCGGGTGCCTGCGATCTTCGCCGACACCTCGCAGCCGGCACGGCTGGCCGAGGTGCTCGCCGCGGAGGCCGGAATCAAGGTACGCGTGATCGCTTTGTACTCCGAGTCGCTCAGTGAAGCCGACGGCGACGCCCCGAGTTACCTGGAGATGATGCGCTTCAACACCGAGGCGATCATCGGCGGCCTCTCCGGCTGAACCACCCCGGATCCGTGCCCGGGAACCCTCCTGTACGGTTAACGAAAATGATTGTCACTTCATTTAGGAGGACTAGTGACCCACCGCAGAACCCGCGGCATGGCCGCCCTGGTGACCGCCTCCCTGGCGCTCACCGCGTGCGCGTCCGGCCCGGACAGTGACGGATCGACGACCGAACCGTCCGTCGTGGCCTCGGTGAAGGAGCCGCTGACGATCACCTACGAGGGCGGCATCTACGTACTCGACGGCGAGGCGCTGAAGGTGGCGCACAACGTTGCTCTGCCCGGCTTCAACCGGGTGAACCCGGCCGGCAACGACACCAACGTCGTCGTCTCCACCGAGTCCGGGTTCCAGATGCTCGACGCGGTCGCCGGCAGGATGACCGACATCACCTACGCGGGCGCCAAGCCGGGCCACGTGGTGCTGCACAACGACCGCACCATCCTGTTCACCGACGGCACCGGGGAGGTGACCAGCTTCGACCCGAAGGAACTCGCGAACGGCAAGCCCCAGGGACGCCAGTACAAGACCGCGCAGCCGCACCACGGCGTGGCCGTCGAACTCGCCGACGGCACCCTCGTGGTGACCCTCGGCACCGAGGAGTCGCGCCCGGGCGCGATCGCGGTCGACAAGGACGGCAAGGAGATCGCCCGCAGCGAGGAATGCCCCGGCGTGCACGGCGAGGCGGTCGCGCAGGGTGAGATCGTGGCCTTCGGCTGCCAGGACGGCGTGCTGCTGTTCAAGAACGGCGCATTCGTCAAGATCAAGAGCGATCGGGCGTACGGCGCCATCGCCACTCAGGTCGGCACCGACAAGTCGCCCGTCCTCCTCGGCGACTACAAGATCGACCCCGACGCCGAACGGGAGTTCCCCGAACAGTTCGCGCTCGTCGACACGGCGGCCCAGAAGATCCAGGTCGTGCCGATGCCCGAGGGCGTCAGCTACAGCTTCCGCTCACTGGCCCGCGGCCCGCAGGGAGAAGGTCTGATCCTCGGCACCGACGGCAAACTCCACGTCGTCGATCCGGACTCCGGAAAGCCGACCAACTCGTGGCCGGCGGTCGCTGCCTGGAAGGAGCCGATGGATTGGCAGGAGCCCCGCCCGGCCCTGTTCGTCCGCGGTGACGACGCCTACATCACCGAACCGGCCACCAAGACCGTGCACCGGCTCGATCTCACCACCGGCAAGCTCGTCAGGTCGGTGACGCTCGACGCGACCCCCAACGAGATCAGCGGAACCCTGTCGGCGCACTGACCTTGTGGCCGCCCGGCGGTGGAGGCGAACCCCGTCTCCACCGCCGGGCGGCATCCTGGACCTCACCGCCGCCCGCCGGTGTGATCGGGCGGTAGCGCGTCCGCTCAGGCAACGTGCGTGAGGTAGCCGGCGACGGCCTCGTCGAGCACCTCCCGGCCGGGCCGTGCCCATACCTGATCGGCGAAGACCTCCACCTCCACCGGTCCGGCGTAGCCGGCCGCGTCCACGGCCTCCCGGAAGCGGCGCAGCTCGACGCAGCCCGTGCCGGGCAGCCCCCGGCCGAGCAGCACCCCCGCCGGCAGCGGCGTCACCCAGTCGGCGATCTGGAAGCAGGCGATGCGTCTCTCCCGGCCGGCCCGCGCGATCTGCGCCCACACCTGGTCGTCCCACCAGAGGTGGTACGTGTCGACGACGACGCCCACCGTCTCCGCCGGATACGGCGCGACGAGGTCCAGGGCCTGACCGAGGCTGGCGACCACGCACCGGTCGGAGCAGAACATGGGGTGCAGCGGCTCCACGGCGAGCCGGACCCCCGCGGCCCTGGCGTACGGCACCAGCTCGCCGATCGCGTCCCGCACGTGCGCCCGGGCGCCGTCGATGTCCCGGCTGCCGTCGGGCAGGCCACCGGAGACCAGCACCAGCACCGGCGCGCCCACCGCCGCCGCCTCGTCGATGGCGCGCCGGTTCTCGTCGAGCCAGCCGGGAGCACTGAAGAACCCGCCGCGGCACAGCGACGTGACGGTCAGGCCCGCGTCCCGCACCAGCGCCGCGGCCGGCTCGACCCCGTAAGCGGCCAGATCCTCCCGCCACAGCCCCACCCTGAACACCCCGGCGTCGACGCACCCGGCGACGAGCTCCGGCAGTGGCCACCGCTTCGTCGTCGCCGAGTTGAGCGCGAACCGCTTCACTGCGCCACCCCCGCCGTGGTCATGAACGCTCGCGCGCGGTGCGCGGCCAGCTCGGCGTCGGGCAGCAGCCCGGCCGCGTCGGCCAGCCGCAGCAGCCGGCCCAGGTGCACCGGCGACCGTCCCGCTTGCAGACCACCGACCATCGTGAAGTGATCCTGGTGACCGGCGAGCCAGGCCAGGAACACGATGCCGGTCTTGTAGTAGAAGGTCGGGGCGTCGAACAGGTGCCGGGCGAGCGGCAGCGTGGACGCCAGGATCCGGTCGTACGTCGCCAGGTCACCGGCGTCCAGCGCGCGCAGCCCGGCGGCGGCCGGGGGCGCGATCGCGGCGAGGACGCCGAGCAGCGCGTCGGAGTGGCCCTCGCCGTCACCCCGGATCAGGGTCGGGTAGTTGAAGTCGTCGCCGGTGTAGAGCCGTACCCCCGCGGGCAGGCGCCGGCGCAGCGCGACCTCGAAGTCCTCGTCGAGCAGCGACAGCTTGACGCCGTCGACCCGGCTCGCGTGCGCGCCGATCAGCGCGACCACGGTGTCCGCGGCGCGCACCGGATCGACGTCGCCCCAGTAGCCGGCAAGGGCCGGGTCGAACGCCGGGCCGAGCCAGTGCAGCACCACCGGCCCGTCGGCGTCGGCCAGCAGCCGGCCGTAGACGTCGAGGTAGTCGGCGGCGGACCGGGCCGCGGCGGCCAGGTGGCGGCTGCACATGAGCACCGGCCGGGCGCCGGCGTCCTGCACGTCGGCGAGCTGCTCGGCGTACGCCTTGCGGATCTCGTCGAGCGTGGCCGGGCCGGCCGGCAGCTGGTCGGTGGCGACGCCCGCGCAGATCGTGCCGCCCTCGGCCCGGGCGGCCGCCGCCGAGCGCCGCACCAGCTCGCGCGCGGCCGGGTAGTCCAGGCCCATGCCACGCTGGGCGGTGTCCATCGCCTCGGCGACGCCGAACCCGTACGACCACAGATGCCGGCGGAACGCCAGGGTCGCGTCCCAGTCGACCGCGGCGGGCGCGCCCGGCACGTTCTCCGCGCGGGGATCGGCGACGACGTGCGCGGCGGCGTACGCGACCCGGCTGGTGAAGCGGGCGCCGGGCGTGACGTGCTCGCGCCCGGCCCCGGAGAGGGTGAGCGGCCCGTCGGGCAGGTTGACGGTCCGCGTCATGACCGCAGCTCCGTCACCTCGACACGCCGGCCCTCCCGCGCCGACCGCAGGCCCAGCTCGGCCAGCTGCACACCTCGCGCGCCGGCCCACAGATCCCAGGTGTACGGGGCGTCCTCGGCGACGTGCCGCAGGAACATCTCCCACTGCGCCTTGAAGCCGTTGTCGAACACCTCGTTGTCCGGCACCTCCTGCCACTGCGCGCGGAAGTCGTCGGTGGACGGCAGGTCCGGGTTCCAGACCGGCTTCGGGGTGGCGGCCCGGTGCTGGACGCGGCAGCGACGCAGGCCGGCGACTGCGCTGCCCTCGGTGCCGTCGACCTGGAACTCGACCAGCTCGTCGCGGTTCACCCGGACGGCCCAGGAGGAGTTGATCTGGGCGACGACGCCACCGTCCAGCTCGAAGATCGCGTACGCGGCGTCGTCGGCGGTCGCTTCGTAGGGCTGACCGTCCTCGGCCCACCGGCGCGGGATGTGGGTGGTGACGTGCGCCGTGACCGCCCGGACCGGCGCGAAGATCTGCTCCAGGACGTAGTGCCAGTGCGGGAACATGTCGACGACGATGCCGCCGCCGTCGGCGGCCCGGTAGTTCCAGCTCGGCCGCTGCGCCTCCTGCCAGTCGCCCTCGAAGACCCAGTAGCCGAACTCGCCGCGCACCGACAGGATCCGGCCGAAGAACCCGCCCCGCACGAGCCGGTCGAGCTTGCGCAGGCCGGGCAGGAAGAGCTTGTCCTGCACGACGCCGTGCCGTACCCCGGCCGCGTCGGCGGCGCGCGCCAACTCGACCGCGCCGTGCAGGGTGGTGGCGACGGGCTTCTCGGTGTAGATGTGCTTGCCCGCCGCGACGGCGAGCCCGATCGCCTTCTCCCGTTCGCTGGTGACCTGCGCGTCGAAGTAGATCGAGACGTCCGGTCGCGCCAGCGCGGCGTCCAGGTCGGTCGTCCAGTCGGTCAACCCGTGCCGGGCCGCGACGTCGCGCAGCTTGGCCTCGTTCCGCCCGACCAGGACGGGTTCCGGCCAGAGCCGGCTCCCGTCGCGCAGCGGTACGCCGCCCTGCTCGCGGATGGCCAGCAGCGACCGGACCAGGTGCTGCCGATAGCCCATCCGCCCGGTCACGCCGTTCATCACGATGCCGATCGGGACACGTGCCGTCATCGTCGCACCCTCCTCAGGGGTCATCTCCGGCACCCGGGCCGGCCGGGTGCCGCACACTGCCCGTCCCCGGCGGGGACGACGGGCCCGGCCGTCGTCCCCGCCGGACCGGTTCAGGCCGGGGTTCCGGTCACCGTCAGGTGACGCAGCCGGCCGATGTTGTCGAACGAGCCGAAGCCGACCCGCCCGGAGCCGAACGTGGTGTCCTTCGCGGTCATCAGCGGGTCCTTCTTGCCGTCCACGTAGACCGCGATCTCGCCGGTGGCCGGCAGGTGCACGACGCGCACCTTGTGCCAGTCGGCGTCGACGATCGCCGGGTTCGCGCCGCGCGACCGGCCGTTCCACTGGTAGTCGATGCGCTGCCGGTCGGCGTTGTTGACCTTGAAGATGCCGTTGTGCGGCAGGATCGTGTTGTCGGTCGACAGGTGGGCGTAGTAGAACTCGGTGTCCGAGCGCCAGCCGAAGACGATGATCACGTCGCGGTTGCTCACCTCGACCGGCGTGTCGAGCCGGACGTCGGCCTCGATCTCCACGGACGACCACTGCGGCCCGTCGGTCACCACCGCGTACTCGAACGGACGGCGCGGGCCGGGCCGGCTCACGCCCGCCTCGGCGAGGATCACCTCGTCACCGTCGAACTGCCACTTCGACGGGGTCACCGGCGCCCAACCGTCCGGGCCCGAGGGCTTGTGCAGCTTGGTGCCGCCGACGTCGCCACCGGCGAACTCCCGGGTTCCGGTCACCTTCCAGATCCTCCCGTTGGCCTTGGCGAGGAGGTAGAGCCCGCCGGCGGCGTCGGTGCCGAAACGCAGGTCGACCCGCTCCCGGTTGCCCGGGGCGCCGGGGCCGGAGAGGTCCTGCATGCGCACCGGCTCGCCGGCGGCGTTGAAGAGCGCGAGGCGGTGGATGGTGGCCAGGTCGTGGCCGCGCCGCATCTCGTGCGCCTCGGTGTAGAGAACCTGCCCGTCGACCAGATCACCGAAGACGTACTTGCCCTTCAGCGCGGGCAGCTCGTTGCCGCGGTAGACGAACCCGCCGGCCACCGCGACACCGACGTCGGAGGTGCAGTTCCAGCCGGGTGCCGGGTTGTGGTCGTACGCCGCGACCGGGTACGTGTAGCCGAAGTCGGCGTCGTTCGGCGGCAGCGGCAGGAGCTTGTCGCAGGCGCTGCCCGCCTTGTTGAAGACGAACGCGCCCTCCCGTTCGCTCCAGCCGAAGTTGTCACCGGCGCGCACCTCGTAGATCGCCTCGATGGCGTGCTCGCCGATGTGGCCGAGGAACATCCGTCCGGTGGCCGGGTCCCAGCTGAACCGGTGCGGGTCCCGGAAGCCGACCGCGTAGACCTCCCCCAGGGCGCCGGCCCGGCCGACGAACGGGTTGTCCGTCGGGATGCCGTACTGCCCGTTGGCCGAGTCGGTGCCCTGCGGGTCGATGCGCAGCAGCTTGCCGTGCACCATGCCCAGGTTCTGCGGCTCGGTGTTACGTACGCCGGTGCCGCCGTCGCCGACGGCCAGGTACAGCAGCCCGTAGTCACTCTGGCCGCGCTTCGCCGTCGGGTTGAAGTTGATCTCCTGGACGCCGTGGACCTGGCCGGCGAAGCCGATCCGCAGCACCTCGCGCCGGCTGCCGGCGAACGTGTCGGCGGCCGGGTCGGTGGCCGTCCACTCGGTGATCACCCCGTGGAAGATGGCGTTGGCCTGGGCGTAGTCCGGCGTCTTGGTGGCCAGCGACGCCTGTTCGGTGTGGATGGTGTAGAAGCGGCCGTTGGTGCCGAACTCTGGGTGGAACGCGACGTAGCCGAAGCCCTGGCCGAGCCCGCGGCCGGAGAAGAACTGCGGCGCGAACGTGTCGGCGACGTCCAGGTAGACGTGCGGCACGCCGTCCCTGACCAGGTAGAGGTGGCCGTTGAGGTCCGGCACGGCACGCCGGCCGGAGCCGTCGGGCAGCTCCATGATGGTGTTGATGCGGGCGGTACGCATGAGCCGCTGGTCGGTCGGCGCCGGGGTGGGGAACGACTGCGGGAAGCTGGCGTACTCGGTCAGGACCAGTCCGAGCCGGGACTGGCTGGGCATCTCGACGACCGGATCGTGGACGGGGTCGGCGGCGCGGGCGGGGCCGCCGACCAGGGTGGACAGGACGAGGGTGGCGGCGGTCAGCCCGGCCGTCAGCGCGGATCTGCGGGTCTTGCGGATGCTGCGCACGCGGGTCTCCCTTCCGGTGAGGCGGTGCGGAGGGTGGTCAGCGGGCCATGTAGCGGTACTGCTTCTCGACGTCGGACGCCGAGACGACGGTGTCGAGGAACATCAGGGCGTCCATGCGGCAGTCGCACGGGTTCCGCTCCAGCGTGTCCTGCGGGAAGCTCCCGCCGATCTTGATGCCTCGCGGGTCCGAGGCGGTGGTGACGTGCGGGCCGGGGCCGGACACGCGCCACGGGTCGTCGGTGCGGGTGTAGAAGCCGTCCACCGGCTGGCCGTTGCGGTAGAGCGCCAGGGTGCCGGTGTTGAAGTCGAAGGTGGCCGCGAGGTGGACCCACTCCCCCTTCGGCAGCAGCGTCCGCCAGTCCTCGCTCGCCGCGAAGGTCTGCGAGTTGCCCCCGTCGAGGCGCCGGCCGAGCGCGACCAGCCGCAGTTCGCCGTTGACGTCGATGAGTTCCAGCAGCGCCCGGACGCCGTGGCCGTCCGAGTCGCCGGTCAGCACGCCGGCCAGCCCGATCGCGTTGAACCGGTCGGCCGGGTTGGTGGTGGTGGAGTTGAGCGCCGGGGCGTCCATCTCCATTTTGAACCAGCCCATCACGGTGGTGCCCTGGGTGCCGGCGAAGGGGCGCAGGGTGCGTACGCCGCTGGCGGACCAGGTGCCGGCCTTCCAGTCGTCGTTGCCGGCCTGGGCGGGGTTCACCTGCCGGGTGTGCAGGGCGTTGCCGCTGCCCGGGTAGGCGCGCTCGGGCACGCGCATGTCGGCGCCGCCGTTGACGAGTTCGATCTCGGTGCCGGAGCGGCCCAGGTCCCGCTCGAGCGCCGCGTCGCCCTCCGCCGGGTGGTCGAAGTCGTAGAGGGCGACCAGGCTCGATCGCAGGTGGGGATGGACGTCGCGCGGGTTGCTCCGATCCGCCTGGGCCGGTGGTGCCCCGGCGCCCGCCAGCACACCGGTCGCCAGCACGGCGGCGGTGGCGACGACGAGCCGTCTCGTTCTGGTCATCGCGATACACCTCGTTTCCGCTCCGGCGGGAGCACGCAACCGCTTTCGAAAGCGCTTACGTGCTCACGCTCCAACTCTGTGTGCCGCTGTCACGTCGGGGTCTGTTACCGCTTCGGCGGTGCCGTCGGCTCGGCGGGCCGTCCGCCGAGGTACAGCTCGCCGAGCTGCGGGTCGGCCAACAGTTGCGGCGCCGGCCCGGAGATGTGCACGCGCCCGAGGTCGAGCACGCAGCCGAGGTCGGCCGTCTCCAGCGCCCGCCGGGCGTTCTGCTCCACGAGCAGCACCGCCGTACCGGCGTCGCGCATTCGCACGACCTGTTCGAACACGGTGGTCGTCGCCTTCGGGTCCAGCCCCATGGACGGCTCGTCGAGGAGCACGACCTTGGGGTTGACCATGAGCGACCGGGCGAACTCCACCTGCTTCTGCTGGCCGCCGGAGAGCAGTCCGGCCAGCGAGTTCCAGCGCTGCGCGACGACCGGGAAGACCTCCTTGACGAAGGCCGTCCGTTCGGCGATCAGCGCCTTGTCCTTCAACGTGTAGCCGCCCAGCAGCACGTTCTCCGCCACGGTCATCTCGCGGAAGACGCTGTGCCCCTGCAGGACGTGCGCGACGCCGGAGGCGAGCATCCGCTGCGGCCCCTGGCCGGTCACGTCCACGCCGCCGACGAGGATCCTCCCGGAGCGGGGCCTGAGCAGCCCGCTGGCGACCTTCAGGACGGTGGACTTCCCGGCGCCGTTGGGGCCGACCAGGCAGACGATCTGGCCCGCGGGCACCGAGACGGTCAGGCCGCGCAGCACCGGCGCGGCGCGCCCGTAGCCGGCCTGGATGTCGACGAGTTCGATTTCAGACGCCAAGGTAGGCCCCCAGGACGCGTTCGTCGGAGCGGATGAGCGACGGCGGGCCCTCGGCGATCGGGCGGCCGCGGTCGAACACCACGATGTGGTCGCTGACGCTCATCACGAGGTCCATGTTGTGCTCGACGATCACGAACGTGCGCCCCTCGGCGTTGAGTTCGCGGACCAGGGTGCCGATCCGGTCCAGCAGCGCCGGGTTGACGCCGCCGGCCGGCTCGTCGAGCAGGACGGTTTCCGGGTCGCTCATCAGCACACCGGCGAGTTCCAGCAGCTTCTGCTGGCCCCAGGACATGTTGCGCGCCTCCACGTCGGCCAGGTGCTCGATGCCGAGGCGGGTGAGCCAGCCCCGGGCACGGTCGACCTCCGCGTGGGCGCGGGCGCCGCGCAGCAGGCCGGTCAGGCCGGTCGGGCGCACCGCCGCGAGGACGTTGTCCAGCGCCGTCATCCGGGGAAAGACGCGGCACAGCTGGAACGTACGGCCGACGCCGGCGTGGACGATGCGGTGCGGGGCCGCGCCGGTGATGTTCCGCCCGCCGTAGGTGACCTGCCCGCCGTCCGGCCGGATCATCCCGGTGACGCAGTTGAAGAAGGTCGTCTTGCCCGACCCGTTCGGCCCGATCAGCGCGTTGACCTTGCCGTGCTGGAACTCGACGGTCGCCCCGTCGAGCGCCACCACGCCACCGAACGCCTTGGTGAGCCCGGCGGTGGCCAGACCTCGTACCCCGCGCATGCCGCTCATGCCCGCTCCTCCGTCGACTGGGCCCGCGCACCGGCGGTGCCGGCGGCGGCGTCCACCGGTTCCCGGGCGGGCGGCGGGCCGGTGGCCGAGGCGCGCTGCTCGCGCAGCTGCGCGGCCGTGATTTCGCGGATCGAGTTCTGCGCCGGCCGCATCCGGCCGAGCAGGGAGCCGATCGCCGGCAGCACGCCGTCGGGCATGAAGAGCACGACCAGCGCGAGCAGCAGACCCGTCGCGACCAGGTGCAGCTGGGTGTCGCCGAACTCCACCTTGAAGTACTCCAGCCCGATGCCGACCACCAGCGCGCCGATCAGCGGGCCGAACAGGTTCCGGACGCCGCCGAGCAGCGCCATCAGCACCAGGTACGAGCCGGTGAGGATGGAGAACTGGAACACCGGGTCGAGGTCACCGAACCAGAGCGCGTAGAGCCCGCCGCCCAGGGCGGTGAACCCCGCCGAGACCACGAACACCACCAGCTTGTACGCGAAGGTCGGGGTGCCCAGCGCCTCCGCCTTGTCCTCGTCCTCCCGGATGGCCTTCAGCCCGAGGCCGAACCGGGAGCGGTCGATGACCCACCAGGCCAGCAGGGCCAGCGCGAGCAGGCCGGTGAACAGGTAGTAGAACGCCCGGTGGTGCTCCGGACGGAGCAGGTCCGGGAACGGGCGCGGCACGACCAGACCACGCGACCCTCCGGTGAGCGACGCCCAGCTCTGGAAGACCAGCAGCAGGATCAGCACCAGCGCGATCGAGACGATGACGAACGACGCGCCACGGACCCGCAGCGCGGCGAAGCCGATCGGTACGGCGAGAGCGGCCGCCAGCAGGGCCGCCACCACGAGGGCCACGAAGCTCGGCAGGCCGGCCTTCGTGACCAGCAGGGCGGTCCCGTAGCCGCCGAGCCCGGCGAGGGCGCCGTGGCCGAGGGAGATGTACCCGGTGAACCCACCGACGAAGTTCCACGACGTCGAGAGCACCGCGTAGTTGAGCACCACGACGCCCGCCGAGAGGATGTACGGGTTGGGTGCCAGGGCCGGGAAGGCCAGCACCGCCGCGGCGAGCAGCACGATCGCCGCCACCTGGAGGACCCGGTCGAGGCTGCGCCGCGCGGTCACCGCCCCGGCCGGCGCGACGGCCACCGTCGTCGGGTCAGAAGCGCTGGGCAAGGCGACCTCCGAAGAAACCTTGTGGCCGGAACGCCAGCGTCGCGAACAGGGCCAGGTAGAAGATGGTCTGCGCCCAGGTCGTGCCGAGCGGGATCTGTAGCAGGCTCTGCAGCATGCCGAGCACCATCGCGGCCATCGCGGCACCGGGTACGCTGCCCAGCCCGCCCACCACGATGATGGCCATCAGCGGGCCGATCCAGTGCCAGTGCAGCGACGGGTAGATGGTCGTGTCGAGGGCCAGGGCCGTGCCGCCGACGGCCGCGGTGGCGAGGCCGAGGCCGAAGCCGTACCCGGCCACCCGCTCGGTCTCGATGCCCACCAGCCGCGCCGCGTCGCGGTGCTGGATGGTGGCCCGCAGGGCCCAGCCGAAGGTGGTCTTCTTCATCAGCAGGTAGAGGGTGAGCAGGGCGACGGCGGCGAGGCCGAACGCGATCAGCTTGACCACCGCGACCCGGGCACCGAAGATCCCGAAGCTCGCCGAGCCGTAGCCGAGCTGGATCCGCCGCTGGGTGCCGCTGAACGCGTAGCCGAGCAGACCCTCGATGACGACCGCGATCGCGAAGGTCAGCAGCACCGACATCATGGTCAGCGTGACCGGGCGCAGCCGGGCCAGGAGCAGCCGCTGCAGCAGGACGCCGCTGGCGAAGAAGAGCGGCACGGTGGCGATCATCGACAGCAGCGGATCGATACCCAGCCGGGTGTGGGACCACCAGGCGAGGTACGCGGCGAGGATGAGGAACGCCGAGTGGGCGATCATCACGACCCGCATGATTCCGAAGTAGAGGGTGAGTCCCGCTGCCAGGAGGGCGTAGAGCCCTCCCAGCAGCAGACCCAGGATGATGCTCTGGAAGAGCAAGGCACCGGAGGGCATGTCGTCCTACCAGGCCGGCTTCGGGTAGACGAGGCCGGTCTCCTTGGCGTCGGCCGGCAGCACGATCTGGATCTTGCCGCCCACCCACTGCTGGATCATGTGGGCGCCCTTGGGCTTGCCCGTCTCGTCCCAGGAGAGCGGGCCGACCACCGTCTCCACGGTGTTGCCGCGAACCCACTCGACCAACTTCTTCTGACACTCACCCTGCTCGGCGCAGCCGGCCGCGGTGACCGCCGCCGCGACGACCTGCCCGGTCGTGTACGCGTTGGCCTCGTCCTCCTCCGGCGGCGAGCCGAACTGCGCGGTGTACTTCTCGACGAACTCCTTGTTGCTCGGGTACGGCGCGTCCTGCGTGTACCCGGTCGGCGAGAGGATCCCCTCGGTCTTGTTGCCGATCGCCGCGGCGAACTCGGGGTTCGTCGGGGCGGTGGAGAAGGCGGCCAGCTTCGGCTGGTACCTGAGCTGCTGGAGGGCGACGATCAGGTTCACGCCGTCCTGGTACTGCGAGCCGCCCACCACGATGTCGGCCTTGGACGACGCGATCTTCGCGGCGATGCTGCCGAAGTCGGTGGTGTTCGGCGGGTAGACCTCGTCGACGACGGTGCGGACGCCACCCGCTTCGAGCTTCTCCTTCAGTCCGTACGCCGTGCCCTGCGCGAACGGGTCGTCCATGGCGGCATATGCCGCGGTCTTCGGCCGCTGGTCGGGCGGCAGTGCCAGGATGTACTCGGCCAGGTGGTTGTAGTGGTCGTTCGCCACCGCCGGGGCGGCGTAGAACAGGTTCTTGAAGCCCTGCTCGAAGACCTCCTTCGCCGCGCCCGCCGGTTCGACGAAGAGCATGCCGTACTCCTCGGCGACCCGGGCCGCGGGCACGACGAGGCGGGTCGAGAACGGGCCCACCACGAGGTCCACGTTGTCCTTGCCGATCAGCTGCTCGTAGTCGGCGACCACACGGTCCGCGTTCGACTGGTCGTCGAGGATCTTCAGCTCGACCTTGCGGCCCAGGAGACCGCCCTTGTCATTGGTGATCTTGGCCCAGGCCTCGTAGCCGCGCTGGACACCCTTGCCCGGTTCGGAGAAGTCCCCGGTCAGGGGAAGGGAGATCCCCACGACGATCGGATCGTCGGCGTCGGAGGAGCCCCCGCCACCGCCGCCGCCACAGGCCGTGAGCGCGAGGGTGAGGCTCGCGCCGAGTGCTGTCATCCACTGGATTCGCTTCAAACGGGTTGTCATCCCGAGACGCTCCTTTGCCGGGACGGAAGCGCTTGCGAAAGCGCTTTCGTAGACTAGGCTGTGTCTTGCGTCACTGGCAATAGCTCAGATGACATCGATGTTTCCAGGGAGTTGCCGATGCCCAGGCCAGGCCCGAGACTGCGTCTGATCGACGTGGCGGAGCGCGCGGGCGTCTCTCTGGCGACCGCGTCCCGCGCCCTCGCCGGACGGGAAGGGGTCAGCGAGGAGGTCGCGGGGCGCGTCCGGCAGGTCGCCCAGGAGCTGGGGTACGTCGCCAACCCGTACGCCCGCACCCTCGCCGGCGGCGCGAGCTCGACGGTCGGGCTGGTCGTGCACCAGGTCGACGACCCCTACTTCTCGGAGATCGCCGGCGGGGTCATCCAGGTGGCCGCCGAGGAGGGGCTGCTGGTGCAGATCTGCCACTCCGGCCGGGACCCGGACGCGGAGCTACGGCAGCTGCGCCACCTCATCGCGCAGCGGGTCGGGATCATCCTGATCGCCGGATCGGGCTATGACGACGCCCGGATCGAGGCCGAGGCCCGCGCGGAGCTCGCGGAGTTCCAGAGCCAGGGCGGCCGGGTCGCCGTCATCGGCCGGCACGCCCTCGGCGTCGACGCGGTCCTGCCCGACAACGAGGCCGGCGGCCGCGCCCTCGCCGAGCACCTGCTGGACCTCGGGCACCGCCACATCGCCGTCGCAGCCGGCACGGCCGGGCTCACCACCGTCGCCGACCGGCTCGCCGGCGTGGCGACCGCCCTGCGGCAGCGCGGGCTCTCCCTCGACGGCCTTCCCGTCGTGCACTGCGACTTCACCCGCGACGGCGGCCGGGTCGCCGCCGAACGGATCCTGCGCGACCATCCCCGCACCACCGCGATCATCGCGCTCAACGACGCGATGGCCATCGGCGTGCTGTCGACGCTGCGGGCGCACCGCATCCCCGTGCCCGAGCGGATGTCGGTCGTCGGGTTCGACGACGTCTCCGTCGCCGCCGACCTCGCCCCCAGCCTCACCACCATCCGGCTGCCGATGACGGACATGGGCCGGATGGCGCTGTCGCTCGCGCTCAAGCCCCGGTCGACCCGCCCCCGCCGCCGGTCGACCGGCCACCTCCTGGTGGTACGCGACTCGTCGGGGCCCGTCCCCACGGTACTGCCGGCGAGCCGCGCCGACGGCGACCACACCGAGGCCGGCGACCTGAGTGGAGCCGCCGGGCCCGTCCGCTGAGACCCTCCGCCGCCAGCGTGGCGACCGGCTGCTGGTCGCTCCGTCGCCGACCGTCACCGGCGTCTACGGGTTTCCGGCCGAGCGGACTGCGGCGATCGCCGTGACCACGATCAGGATGATCAACAGTTCGGGCAGTCGAGTGGCGTCGGCGCCTCTGGGAAGTCCTCGCGTCCCTCCAGCCAGCCGGAGAGCCGTTCAGCCAGGGTGAGGTCCTCGGGAAACAGGGCATGTTCAAGGCAGCGGACGTTCGGATCCCAGCCCCACATGCGGCCCTCGGGCGTGCCGAAGTCGACCAGGGACCAGATCGCGCAGCCCCAGGCCAGCAGGGGAACAACCGAGGCGGGGTGATTTGGGCGCTCGCACCAGCTCAGGTACTCCTCCAACAGCCGACCGCTGTCGCTGAAGCTGTAGGTCGTGTCGGTGAGGGACAAGGCCTCACCCCCGCGGCCGAAACCGCCGTCGGCGACGTCGAGGTAGATCCGTTTGAGCAGCGCAGGCATCGAATGCCCGACCGCGTCTTCCAGCTCGGCCACGGCTTCAGGCGGTGCGGGTGGTGGCAGCTCACCGGCAGGTGTCTGCTCGCGGATCCGCTGGATGATCCCATCGCCGGTCATGGCGGCATTGATAGCAGCTACCGCCGTCGCTACTACTGGAAGGTCGCCCTGCGCGCGGGGTTCGAGAAGGCAGCGGTCGAAGGTGGGCATCGACTGTGGGCCGAGCGACAACGACTTGGCGGAGCTGGCCAGCTTGCTCCAGCGTGATCCAGGCGATGCCGCATCGCATACAAGTCGTGAGGAGAATGGGGGCGCGCTCACGTTCGGGTTTTGCCGAAGAAAGGGAAGACGTCTCGCCCGCGGCTTATCCGTAAACCGATTCGACATCCTGCTGGGCCGACGATGTGTACCGCTGTTCGCGCCATGCCACCGCTTCCACAAGGGCTTCAGGCCGCAGCGGACAACAACGAAGTCAACGATCCCACTTTAACGTATATCGCACCGGGGGGCTTGCCGCAAGACCCGGGGCTTACCGCAGAATCGTCGGCCGGGCCCAAAAAACGGACGAGGAAATGGGCACGACGCGCGTGCGTTGTTGACGACCCGTGGGAGGTGCGATGACGCCGAACCGCTGGTCGCGTTCGGGGTGCGATTGCGACGGATCGACGTGGAGATGTGGGCGTGCGCGCCGTCTGAATGGGCGGAGCGGCCAGCCGACCATCACAGGGGGAAGGCAGGGAGAGATGAGGACAACCCCAGAAGGTGGGACCGAGTTCGAGACGCGGGTGATCCGCCCGCTCGGTGACGTGCGGCGCAGGACGGCTGCCTCGGAGGTATCGCGATGATCGAGCAGTACGTGTTGGGTCTCCAAGAGGTCAACGAGACACAGGTCGCGATCGTTGGCGGCAAGGGCGCGCACCTGGGGGCGTTATCGCGGATCGACGGCATCCGGGTGCCGGCTGGCTTTTGCGTGACGACGGACGCCTTCCGGCGGATCATGGCCGAAGCGCCGTCGATCGACGGCAGGCTCGATCAGCTGTCGCGCCTCAAGCCGGACGACCGGGAGACGATCCGTGCGCTCAGTGCGGAGATCCGCCGGACCATCGAAGCGATCGTCCTCCCCGACGACGTGGCGGCAGCCATCACCCGGGCTCTCACCCCGCTGGGTGAGCGAGCTGCCTACGCCGTCCGGTCCAGCGCGACGGCAGAAGACCTGCCGACGGCCTCCTTCGCGGGGCAGCAGGACACGTACCTGAACATCGTGGGGCCGGCGGCGATCCTCCAACACGTCAGCCGGTGCTGGGCCTCGCTGTTCACCGAGCGGGCCGTGACCTACCGTCAGCGCAACGGCATCGACCACCGCGCGGTCCACATGGCCGTCGTCGTGCAGAAGATGGTGTTCCCGCAGGCGGCCGGCGTCCTGTTCACGGCCGACCCCGTCACGTCCAACCGGAAGGTCGCCTCTGTGGAGGCCAGCTTCGGCCTCGGCGAGGCTCTGGTCTCCGGGCTGGTGAACGCGGACGCCTACAGGGTGCGCGACGGTCAGATCATCGACAAGGCGATCGCCACCAAGCGGCTTGCCATCCACGCCCTGCCGGCCGGCGGGACGGAGGAACAGGCGGTCGACTCGCAGCGGCAGGAGCAGCCGGCGCTGACCGATGCACAGGTCGTGCGGCTGGTGCAGCTGGGCCGGCGGATCGAGGCCCACTTCGGCCACCCTCAGGACATCGAATGGTGCCTGGTCGACGGTGACTTCCAGATCGTCCAGAGCCGGCCGATCACCACGCTGTTCCCCGTCCCCGAGGCCGGCGACGGAGCCAACCACGTCTACGTATCCGTCGGTCACCAGCAGATGATGACGGACCCCATGAAGCCCCTGGGGCTTTCCGTGTGGAAGCTGACGGCCCTCGCGCCGATGTGCGACGCCGGTGGAAGGCTGTTCGTCGACGTCACCCGAGCCCTGGCAACGCCGGCGAGCCGCGCCGGCCTGCTGGAGATGGCGGGGAGGTCCGATCCACTGACCAGGAAAGCGCTGGAGACCGTCATCGGCCGCGGCTTCATCCCGTCGCTGCCCGATCAGGGTCCGGCAGGGCCGCCTGGTGGTCGCGGCGCCCCCGAACCGGTCGAGACCGACCCGGCCATCGTCACCGACCTGATCGAACGCAGCCAAGCCTCCATCGCCACCTTGCAGCGCGACATCGCGACGAAATCGGGGCCGGCGCTGTTCGAGTTCCTCCTGGCGTCCTTCGAGGAGCACAAGCGGGCCATCGGCGATCCGCGCAGCATGCAGGCGATCATGGCGGGGATGGAAGCGTCGTGGTGGCTCAACGAGCAGCTGCAGGCGTGGCTGGGCGAAAAGAACGCGGCCGACACGCTCACGTTGTCCGCGCCGCACAACGTCACGTCGGAGATGGGGCTGGCGCTCCTGGACGTCGCCGACGCCATCCGCCCGCATCCGGAGGTGGTGACCTTCCTGCGGGCGGTCGAGGACGAAGGCTTCCTGGATGACCTGGCCGAGCTCCCGGGCGGCCAGGAAGCGCGAGACGCCATCCGGACCTACCTCGACAGGTACGGCATGCGCTGCGTCGGGGAAATCGACATCACGAGGCCGCGCTGGAGCGAACGCCCCACCACGCTCGTGCCCGTCATCCTCGACAACATCAGGAACTTCGAGCCGGGCGCTCGCGAGCGGCGCTTCGAGCGAGGACGCCAGGAGGCGGAGAAGAAGGAACGGGAGGTCCTGGAGCGCCTGCGGGCCCTGCCCGACGGGGAGCGGAAAGCCGAAGAAACCAAGCGGATGATCGACCGGGTCCGGACCTTCATCGGGTACCGCGAGTATCCGAAGTACGACATCGTCAGCCGCTACTTCGTCTACAAGCAGGCCCTGCTGAAAGAGGCCGAACGCCTCGTGCAGGCCAACGTGCTCCGGGAGAAGGAAGACAGCTTCTACCTGACGTTCCAGGAGCTGCACGACGTCGCGCGCACGAACCAGGCGGATGACCAGCTCATCCGGCAGCGCAAGGACGCGTTCAGGTCGTATCAAGCGCTCACACCGCCCCGGGTGCTCACGTCGGAAGGGGAAGGTATCTCCGGAACGCACCGACGAGACGATGTGCCGCACGGCGCGCTGGTCGGCCTCCCGGTTTCCGGTGGAATCGTCGAGGGGCGAGCTCGCGTCATCTCGGACATGTCCGAGGCCGATCTCGCACCAGGCGACATCCTGGTCACCGCCTACACCGACCCGAGCTGGTCACCCCTGTTCGTCGTGGTTGAGGGGTTGGTGACCGAGGCGGGCGGCCTCATGACCCACGGGGCGGTGGTCGCTCGGGAGTACGGCCTGCCCGCCGTCGTCGGTGTGGAGCATGCGACCAAGCTCATCCGGGATGGGCAGCGGATTCGCGTGCACGGAACCGAAGGGTACGTCGAGATCCTGCCTTGACTCCCGTCGACCGGGAGGGTCATCCGATGAAGACCGTGTTGTAGTCGGCCGAACCAGTCGCGCGCGGGATGCGCCCGCACTCATGACCGGGGCTTCCGCGTCGCGGTTCGACGCGCGTATCGATGTCACCGCCCGGGGTCGGGCGCCCGGCCGGGACGGCTGGCGGAAGCCGCTGCACGGGCGCCCACGGCGGGACGAGGTTCTCGCGCCGGGCTGAAGACGCCGGCGCGCAGGGCCGCGGCGGTCGCGGCGGCGGCACGTCGGGCGAACTCCTCGTCGATGGGTTCGTCGACGACGAGCAGCCGCAGGAAGAAGGGCGCGCCCAGGACCTCGATCGCGGCCCGGGCATCGGTGCCCTCAGCCAGTTCGCCGCGGGCGACGGCGTGGTCGACGACGGCCTCGGCCAGGCCGAACCGTTCGGCGAAGAAGCCGCGGACAACCTGCGCGGCGCGCGGGTTGCGGGGCGCGGCCGCGGCCAGGGCCGTGATCAGCTCGCCGGGTTCGCCGGTCATGCCGCGCCGGATCAGCAACGCCAGTTCCTCGAGGTCGGTGTCGAGGTCGCCGGTGTCCGGGATCGGGACGACCTCGCTGGCGTACTCGCTGAGCAGATCGCCGAGGACGCCCTCCAGGTCGGTCCACCGGCGGTAGACCGACGTCTTGTTGACGCCGGCCGCCTGGGCGATCCGTTCGACGGTCAGCTCGGCGTACCCGTCGGCGAGGAGGCCACGGGCGGCCGTGAGGACCGCGGCCCGGACGCGGGCGCTGCGCCCGCCCGGTCGCTGGCTGGCAGACATCGGACACCTCCTTTAACGCACCGGCTGTTGCGTTACATCGTCCCATCATGACAGACTCAGAAAGCAACACGAGTTGCGATTAGGGAGGATCCATGAAGACCACCGTCTGCGTCGTCGGCGGCGGGCCCGCGGGGCTCGTCCTGGGGCTGCTGCTCGCCCGGCAGGGAGTGGAGGTCACCGTGCTGGAGAAGCACGCCGACTTCCTCCGGGACTTCCGCGGCGACACGGTGCACCCCTCCACACTGAACATGCTCGACGAGATCGGGCTCGGCGAACGGATGGCGGGGCTGCCCGGGCGCAAGGCCGACGCGTTGCGCGTCACCTTCGACGACGGCACCTACACCGTCGCGGACTTCACGCGCCTGCCGACGCCACACAACTACCTGTACTTCGTTCCCCAGTGGGACTTCCTGGAGATGCTCGCGACCGAGGCGGCGAGGTTCCCCACCTTCACGCTGCTTCGCTCCACCACCGTGACGGGCCTGCTCCGCGACCCATCCGGCACCGTCACCGGCGTACGCGCCGTCAGCCCGGAGGGCGAACTGGAGATCGAGGCGTCGCTCACCGTCGCCTGCGACGGCCGTGATTCGGTGGTACGCCGGGAGCTCGGCCTGCGGCCGGTCGACTACAGCGCGCCCATGGACGTGCTGTGGTTCCGGATCTCGCGCCGGGCAGACGACGGCGACGGCCTGGCGATGCGGGTCGGCGCCGGCGGGCTGATGCTCGCCATCGACCGCGGCGACTACTACCAGTGCGCCTACGTCATCGCCAAGGGCGGTTACGAGACGATCCGCGCGGCCGGGCTGGAGGCGCTGCGGGAACAGGTGACCCGGCGGCATCCCGTCCTCGCCGACCGGGTCGGCGAGCTCGCCACCTGGGACGACGTCAAGCTGCTGACGGTGAAGGTCAACCGGCTGCAGCGCTGGCACGCGCCCGGCGCGCTGCTCATCGGCGACGCCGCACACGCCATGTCCCCGATCGGCGGCGTCGGCATCAACCTGGCGGTGCAGGACGCCGCGGCCACCGCCCGGATGCTGGGTCCGAACCTCGCCGCCGGGCAGCCGGTCACCGAAGCCGATCTCGCCGCGGTGCAGAAGCGTCGGCACGTGCCGACGGTGCTGACGCAGAACATCCAGCGCGCCGCGCAGCGGCGCATCGTCGACCCGCTGCTGCACGCCACCGGCCGCATCGACGCCCCGGCGCCGATGCGCCTGGCGAGACGGTTCCCGGCGCTACAGGCCCTCCCCGCCCGGCTGGTCGGCATCGGCGTACGCCCCGAACACGTGCGCTGACCCACCGTCCGGACAACCGGGCGGAGACGGGATCCGCCACGACGGCGACGGAGCCGCCGATCACCGCCGGACATGTCCAACTGGCCGGCTGCCCTCAGCTTGCCCAGCAGCACCTCGTGCCGGCGTTGCCACACGCGGGCGCCGTTCCAGCCAGTCCCACAACCTGCGCCAGCGGCCATCCCGGCATACCCCCGGGGGTACATGCTACGGTGGGATGCGGAGGTGGATGGAGTGAAGTTGCGTCCGGAAATGACCGGGGAGGCACTGACCCGCCTGAAGCGAGCGCGGGGGCAGCTCAACGCGGTCATCGAGATGATGGAGAGCGGCCAGGACTGCCGTGAGGCCCTGACCCAGCTTGCTGCGGTGTCGAAGGCGATCGACCGCGCGGGCTTCAAGATCATCGCCTCTGGCATGCGGCACTGCTCCGGCGCCCGCGACCGGGGCGAGGAGCCGGAGATGACCGAAGAGGAACTGGAGAAGTTGTTCCTGGCTCTGGCGTGATCCGCCGGGGCTGACGCTAAACATCCCGGCGGCGGACACGCCGCCGGGACGTGCGCGTGTTTGATTTCGATCAAGGGTGACGACTGTCCCCTACATACCCCCCGGGGTATGAAATAGCGGAAGGAGCAGACGGATGGCGGTGCAGGTGTCGGTCATCGCGACCTCGTCTCTGGGTGACCGCAGTTACCTGGCGACGGACGGCCGGGTGGCGGTGGTGGTGGATCCGCAGCGCGACATCGACCGGGTCATGTACCTCGCGGGTGAGAAGGGCGTGCGGATCACTCACGTGGTCGAGACGCACATCCACAACGACTACGTTTCCGGCGGCCTGGAACTGGCCCGGTTGACCGGCGCGGAGTACCTGGTCTCGGGCCACGACGAGGTGGGCTTCGACCGGGTGCCGGTGTCCGACGGTGACGAGGTGACGGTGTCCGAGGGGCTGCGGCTGCGGGTCGTCGGCACTCCCGGACACACCTTCCACCACCTGTCGTACGTGCTCGACGAGGCCACCGACGGCGGCTGGTCCCCGGCCGGCGTGTTCACCGGCGGGTCCCTGCTGTTCGGCACGACCGGCCGTACCGACCTGCTCGGCCAGCAGCACGCACACGAACTGGCCCACCACCAGTACGCGTCCGCGCGGAAGCTGGCCGACCTGCTGCCCGACGGCGCACAGGTGTGGCCCACCCACGGCTTCGGCAGCTTCTGCTCGGCCAGTCAGGCCGACGCGCCCGAGTCGACCATTGGCCGGGAGAGGCAGGCCAACGCGGTCCTGCGGCTGGCCGCCGACGACTTCGTCCGGGAGACGCTGGCCGGGTTGGACGCCTATCCGGCGTACTACGCCCACATGGGCGTGGTCAACACCACCGGCCCGGCACCGGTCGACCTCACCCCGGTGACCCGCGCCGACGCCGCCGAACTGCGCCGCCGGATCACCGCCGGCGAGTGGGTGGTCGACCTGCGCCACCGCAAGGCGTACGCCGCCTCGCACCTGGCCGGCACCGTCAGCCTCGGGCTCGACGGGCCGATGTCCACGTGGCTCGGCTGGCTGATCGACCGGGGAGTGCCGATCACCCTGCTGGCGGAGACGGCGGAGCAGGTGGCCGACGCCCAGCGGGAACTGGCCCGCATCGGCGTCGACCGGCCCGCCGCACAGGCCACCGGCGCACCCGAGCAGTGGGCCACCGACCCGTCAGACCTGCGAAAGCTGACCGTTGCCGACTTCCCTGCCCTCGCCGCCGCGCAGGGCGGGAACACCCCGGCCAGGCTTCCCGACCCGCACGTCGTCCTCGACGTGCGGATGACCAACGAGTGGAAGGCCGGCCGCATCGACGGCGCCGTGCACATCCCGCTACCCGACCTGCCCCAGCGGCTCCACGAGGTGCCCACCGGGACGGTCTGGGTGCACTGCGGCTCCGGGTACCGCGCCACCGCCGCCGCGTCCCTGCTGGCCAACGCCGGCCGCGACGTCGTCCTGATCGACGACATGTTCGGCCGGGCCGAGCAGGCCGGCGTCCGGATGGCTGCCGCCGCCTGACTGGCCCGCTCACGTGCCGCTGCCGTACGGCACCGGCACGACGGCGCCTACCACCGTGCGGGGCCCAATCAGCGGCCCGCGCCCGTACCGAAGTGACTCCATGAAAGGGACGAACATGACCACGACCCCGACCGCCCCTCGGACGATCGACGCCGCGACGCTGCGCGAGCTGGTCGACTCCGGCCGCACGCCGCGCCTGCTCGACGTCCGCACGCCCGGCGAATTCGAGGCCTTCCACATCCCCGGCTCCTACAACGTGCCGCTGGACCTGCTCAGGGAGCACCGCGAGGAACTGCGCCGTCACCTCGACGAGGACGTGGTGCTCATCTGCCGCTCCGGCGCCCGCGCGGCCCAGGCCGAACAGGCGCTCGCCGGCGCCGGCCTGCCCAATCTCAAGGTCCTCACCGGTGGGGTCATGGCCTGGCAGGCAGCCCACGCCCCGATCGCGCAGGGCAAGCCCCGATGGGACCTGGAGCGCCAGGTCCGCCTGGTCGCCGGTTCCATCGTGCTGGTCAGCGTGCTCGGATCCGTGTTCGTCCCCCAGGTGAAGTGGGTCGCCGGCTTCATCGGCGCCGGGCTCACGTTCGCCGCGGTCACCAACACCTGCGCGATGGGCATGCTGCTCGGCAAGCTCCCCTACAACCGGGGCGCGAGCTGCGACCTGGACACCGTCGTCGGCCAACTGAGGGCAGGGCGGCCCGGGCGGCGGGCATGACCGGCGGCCTCGCGCTGACCGTCGGGCTGGCCGTGCTGATCGGGATCAGCCTCGGCCTGCTCGGCGGTGGCGGCTCGATCCTGGCGGTGCCGCTGCTGGTCTACTCCGCCGACCTGCCGGCGAAGGAGGCCATCGCCACCTCGCTGCTGGTCGTCGGCGTCACCAGCGCGTTCGGTGTGCTGCCACACGCCCGGGCCGGGCGCATCCGGTGGCGCACCGGGCTGGTCTTCGGCCTGTCCGGCATGACCGGCGCGTACGCTGGCGGCCGGCTCGCCGAGCTCATTCCGGCCGGGGTGCTGCTGACCGGCTTCGCGCTGATGATGCTCGCCACCGCCGCCGCGATGATCCGAGGCGGGCGCGGCGCCGAGGGCCGGAGCGTGCCGCACGAGCTTCCCGTGCTCCGGGTGGTCCTCGACGGTGTCGTGGTCGGCCTCGTCACCGGCCTGGTCGGCGCGGGCGGCGGTTTCCTGGTGGTGCCGGCCCTGGCCCTGCTCGGTGGTCTGCCGATGCCGGTCGCCGTGGGCACCTCGCTGGTGGTCATCGCGATGAAGTCCTTCGCCGGCCTGGCCGGCTACCTGTCCAGCGTCAGGATCGACTGGGGGTTGGCCGTCGCGGTGACCGCCGCGGCCGTGGCCGGCAGCCTGCTCGGTGGCCGGCTCGCCGGCCGGATCCCGGAGGACGTGCTGCGTAGGGCGTTCGGTTGGTTCGTCGTGGTGATGGGCGTCTTCGTCCTCGCCCAGCAGGTGCCCGACGAGGTGCCGACCGCCCCGTTGCTGTGGGTCGCGCTCGGCCTGGCCGCTGTGGCGGCGATCATCGTCGCCGTTCGGCGGGACCGACGGCGGGATCGCCACGCCGGTGAGGTCCTGGGGGCCCGAGGCCGCTGAACCCGGTGGAAAGTCAGTGCGAGGGGTTCGGGTTGGCCCCGCATGTCACGTGCGGGGCGTGGTCGGGGTCTCCTGCCGGGCGTCCTGGTCCGAGACGTCCCGCCGTCGACGACGGACCAGGACGGCCAGCGCGGCGACGGCGACGAGCAGCAATATCGCCTCGTCCGGCACGGACCCGAGGGTGCCGGTCACCCACTCCTGTGCCGCACCCTCGACGTCGGTCAGGCCCAGACCGCCGGCCAGCCCGGCGGTGCCGTCAAAGGCCAGGAACAACACGCCGAGCGCGATGAACAGCAGCCCGGAGGCGAAGGAGGTGCTGTGCACCCGGAACCTGCCCACCGTCAGGCCCCGACCCCGCAGCCACCGCCGCTGCCCCATGCGCCACCGGTCCCACACCAAGGCGAGCAGCAGCAACGGCGCGGTCATGCCGAGGGCGTAGACAGCGAGCAGAGCGCCACCGGAAGCGGGCTGATCGGATGTGGCGGCGACCGTGAGAATCGCCCCGAGGATCGGCCCGGAGCAGAAACCGGCGAGCCCGGAGACCGCGCCGAGGGCGAACACCGAGGCCGGGGAGTCCCCGGTCAGCCGGCCCAGCCAGCGCTGTGCGGGCCCGAGCGCGAACCCGCGTCCGGCCAACTGCACGACTCCCAACGCGATGATCGCCCAACCGGCGACCAGGATCAGGGTGTCGCGGTGGCGGAAGAACACGCCCGCGATGGCGGAGGAGCCGACGCCGAGGGGCACCAGGACCGCGGCGAGCCCGAGGTAGAACACGCCGGTGCGAGCCACGAGGCGGCCGGGGCTGCCGAACGCGTACGCGAAGAACGACGGCAGCAGCATCGCGCTGCACGGGCTCAGCAGGGCGAGCGTCCCGCCGAGCAGCGCGGCCAGGTAGCCGACGTCGCTCATCGTGCCAGCTCCAGCTCCTTGTCGATGGCCTGCTTGAACGCCTCGAACGGCTGGGCGCCGATGATCGGCGTGCCGCCGACGATGAACGCCGGCGTGCCGGTGATCCCCATAGACGTGGCCTCCTGCTCGTCCCGGTCGATCGCGGCCGCGGTGACCGCGGAGGCACGGTCGGCGTCGAAGCGCGCCAGGTCCAGCCCGAGCTCGCGAGCGGCGGCGCGCAGCGCATCGTCGCCCAGTGCCCCGCTGTTGACCCGCCGTTCCTCGGCGTACAGCGCGTCGTGGTACTCCCAGAACCTGCCCTGCGCGCCGGCGGCGCGGGCGGCGGCCGCGGCGTCGCGGGACTCCGGCCCGAGGTACGGCAGGTCCCGCCACTCGATGCGGACCAGTCCCTTGTCGACGTACTCGCGGATCAGCCGGGGTTCGACCTGCCGGGCGTGCCGTCGGCAGAACGGGCACTGGAAGTCGGAGTACTCCAGCATCACGACGGGCGCGTCCGGCCCACCCAGTGCCACCGGGTCCCCGGGTGTCCGTCGGGCCAGACCGGCGAACGGGTTCACCCGTTCCTCCCCCGAGCCGGCCGCCTGTCCGGCGGGGGCGGCCGGCGTCGTGTCGGACGATGGCCGGCCGAGCACGATCAGCACCGCGACCACGGCGATGACCAGCACCGGGCCGAGCCATCCGGCGGTACGCCGGATGGCGTGCGGCCCGCCCGCGCGACGTACGGGCCGACGCGGAGCGGTACGGGCGGAGGGTTTCATGGCAGCTCCCTGGAGGATCTACTATGCGGCTTAGTACTATCTACCCTAGTACTATCATGGTTCGTAGGAAGGTGAGGAGGGTCGCCATGCGGAGCTGGACACCGCGCCGGCTGGTCGTCGCGGTGGTCGGTGCCGCCGTCACCGCGGCGGTGATCGCCGTGCCGACCGACCTGCTCGACACGCCCCTGTTCGGCCGCAGCGTTCCGGTGACCTGGTGGGCCTGGCCGGTCCTGGCCGTCACGGCGGCACTGTCGGGCCTGCTGCTGGCCACCTACGTCCGGCCTGCGGACGCCACCCGCTCCCCTCGAACGGAGCAGCGGGTGGGCGCGGTGGGCGGTGTGTTGTCGCTACTGGCGGTGGGCTGCCCGGTCTGCAACAAGCTGGTGCTGCTCGCGCTCGGCGCCAGCGGCGCGATGACCTGGTTCGCGCCGGCCCAACCGCTCCTGGCCGCCGCCTCGATCGTCCTGCTCGGCTGGGCGCTGCGACGGCGGCTGCTCGGTGAACGGCAGTGCCCCGTGCCCGCGCCGAGCGCTAGGGTCGAGCGGTGATCAGGCCCGGGCGCCGTGACCGCGGCGCGGAACTCCCCCTCGGCCCCTTGGAGTCCGAGGTGATGAACCGGCTCTGGGCGGCGGATGCTCCGCTCACGGTCCGGCAGATGGTCGACTCGCTCGCCGACAAGGGCCTGGCCTACACGACGGTGATGACGGTCCTGGACAATCTTCACCGCAAGGGCTGGGCGGAGCGGGACCTCGTCGGTCGCGCCTACCGCTACCGGCCCCGCATCGGCCGGGAGGAACACGTCAGCCAGGTGATGGCCGACGCGCTCTCCTCCGCCAGCGACCAGCACGCCGCCCTCGCCAGGTTCGTCGACGCCATGAGCCCCGAGGAGGCAGCCCTGCTGCGCGCCATCCTGCACGAGCGGCAGGAGCCGGCGTGATCAGTCTCCTCCTGCTCGCCTGGGCAGCTACCGTCGCCGTGGCTGCGCCACGTGCCATCGCCGCCAGGTCCTGGAGTCGGGCCGCCCCTCGGGTCGCGGTCGGCCTGTGGCTCGGCGCCCTGGCTTCGGCGACCGGAGCCGTCCTGAGCGCCGGGCTGCTCGTCGCCGTGCCGCCAGCCGCGCTCGCCGCAGGCCTCGACGGTGTCGTCGAGGCCTGCGCCCGCGCGCTGGCCCGCCTCGGCGCTCCCAACGAGACTCTGGCCGCGCTCGCCCTGACCGCCACCGCCGTACTCGCCGCCCGCCTCGCGACCAGCGCGGTCGCCACCCTCCGCGCGGCCCGACGGTGGCGGCGGCGCCACCTGGCGGCGCTGTCCCCTGTGGCGCGGCCAGGACCTGCCGGCGGCTGCACCGTGGTGGAGCACGCCACACCGATGGTCTACTGCCTGCCCGGCAGACCCGGGCACGTCGTCGTCACCCGCGGCGCGCTCGACGCGCTGACCCCGCAGCAGCTCGAGGCGGTACTACGGCACGAACACGCCCATCTACGCGGTCGTCACCACCTGCTCGTGGCCGTCGCGGCAGCCTTCCACCGGGCCCTGCCCGGGTTGCCCCTGGCCCGCACCGCCGAGGATGAGATCCGCCGCCTCGTCGAGCACCTCGCCGACGACCGGGCCGGCGCACAGCACGGCCGCCACACCGTGGCCGCCGCCATCGTCCGACTCGCCGACACCACCCCCGGTCACGCCCTCGGCGCCGGGGGCACCGCAGTGGACCGGGTGCGCCGACTGCTCACTCCCGCCCCACCCAGGTCGACGGCACGGGGTCTGCTCGGTGCCGCCGCCGTCGCCCTGCTCCTGATGTTCCCCCTGGTCACGACCGCGACAGCCGCTGCGATCGGCGTGCACGGGGCCACCTGCTCGCATTCACACACCTCCGCCCGCGGCTGAGCCTGGGAAAGACCCGCTCACACCTCCATGCCGGCCGATGCTGGGAGGCGGAGGACGCCGCCACCAACCGAAGGGAAGCCGACAGTGGACAGCGCCGACTGGGATGCCCGCTACGCCGAAGCCCCCGAGCTTGTCTGGACCGCCGAGCCGAACCGGTTCGTCGTCGAGGAGACCGCCGACCTGCCACCGGGCCGGGCGCTCGACCTGGCCGCGGGCGAAGGTCGTAACGCGGTCTGGCTGGCCGAACGCGGCTGGCGGGTCTCCGCCGTCGACTTCTCCGCCGTGGCCGTGCGGCGCGGCCAGGACCTTGCCCGCGAGCGGGGCGTCGACGTCGACTGGCAGGTCGCCGACGTCACCACGTACCGGCCCGACGACGGCGCCTACGATCTGGTCCTCATCGCCTACCTGCACCTGCCCCGACCCGACCTGGCCACCGTCCTACGGCACGCGACCACCGCCGTACGCCCCGGCGGGTCGTTCGTCCTCGTCGGCCACGACCTGGCCAACCTCACCGCAGGCACGGGCGGCCCGCGGGATCCCGCGGTGCTGCAGACGCCGGAGCTGGTCGTCGCCGAACTGCCCGGCATGCGGATCCACCGGGCCGAGACGGCCCGGCGCCCGGTCCGGACGCGGGACGAGACGGTCGACGCCCTGGACACCGTGGTGACCGCGACCCGCCCGTGACCGCCATCCACTGAGGCGACACTGGTCGCCGACCCGGCGACTGCTGCGCAGCCCATCCCACTCCCCCGACGACCAGGACAGCGCGTCGGCGTGCCACCGACGTGGTGGCCGCCGGCTCGCGACGACGGGCGCCGCAGAGTGGACGGTCGTACAGTGGGCACGATCCTGGCCCACTGACCCTCGGCAGGCCCCGGGCCGGATCGCGTCCGGGCACCGGTCTGCCGACCGGAAGGAGCACAGTGAACCGACGCGTCCGGACCGCTTTCGCCGCAGCCCTGGCCGCCGCCCTGATGACCACCCTCGCCGCCGCGCCGGCGCAGGCCCACGGGCACACCACCCCCACCGTCGTTTCCCTGCCCGACGGCTTCCAGCCGGAGGGCATCGCCACCGCCGGCAGGTACGCCTACCTCGGCTCCCGAGCCACCGGTGCCATCTACCGCGCCGATCTGATCGACGGTGACGGCGCGCTGCTCAGCCCGGCCACCGGCACCCCGTCGCTCGGGCTCAAGGTCGACCCGCGCGGCCGGCTCTTCGTCGCCGGCGGCACCGCCGGCGACGCCCGGATCGTCGACACCCGAACAGGCGACGTCCTGGCCCGCTACCAGTTCGCCACCGCTCCGACCACCGCCCCGACCCCGACCACCCCGTACACCGTGGTCGCGGTCCGTCCGCACTGACAGCGAGGCCGGGGGTACGCGGACAGCCCGCGTACTCCCGGCCTCGGCATCCCGGTCGCCGCTCAGGGGCGCACCAGTCGGGTGAGGCCCGTCAGGGCTGGGCCGTCAGCGCCACGAATGCCCTCGCCCGGTGCGGGTGCCGTCCGGAGACCGGCCGTCCCTGCCGAGCCGGCGCCCGAGCCGGCCTCCCGTCGCCTCGGCAGGAGCGGACTGTCCGGCACCGCACCGCAGGACGATCCCTACGGCGCGGCGACGGACACCGGCGCGCTGAGGCGGCCCTCGTTTCCGCTGCGGTCCAGCCCGGACACGCAGTAGGAGAGCGAGCGGTCGGTCGGGGCGGTGCGGTCGACCCAGCCCGTGCCCCGGGCGGTGCCGGCGAGCCGGACCGTGTCGCCGTCCACCCGGTAGACGGCGAAGCTCGTGGCGCCGTCCCCGCGCCAGGTCAGCGCCACCTCGCCGGCGCCCTGACGGCGCGCGCCGGTGACCGCGGGGGCGGCCGGCGGCGCCGCTGGTAGGTGCGCCATCGGGGGCACGAGTGCCGGGCCGGCGTAGTGCGCCCCGCTGTACCGGCTGACCGCCCCGAGCTTGTCGGCGCGCACCTGCCGGGCGCTGAAGTGCACGCTCCCGCTCACACCGTACCGCCGGTTGAGGGCGAGCTGGCGGTCCAGCTCGGCCGGGTCGCGCCAGGCGCCGCGCTCGCCCACCCGGTAGTCGGCCTGGCCGATGTAGAGCTGTACGCGGGTGCCCCGCACGGTGGCCGCCCACCACGGCAGCAGTGTGGCGTAGTCGGCCTTGTCGAACCCGATGTGCCAGTAGAGCTGCGGTACGACGTAGTCCAGCCACTGCTTCCGCACCCAGAGTCGGGTGTCGGCGGAGATGTCGTCGTAGCTCTGCAACCCGGCTGTCGCGGAGCCGGCCGGGTCGGTGCGCTCGTTGCGCCAGATGCCGAACGGGCTGATGCCGAACTTCACCCAGGGCTTGATCGCCTTGATCCGCTCGCTCATCTCCCGCACGAGGGTGTTCACGTTGTCCCGGCGCCAGGCGCGCTTGTCCGCGAACCGCCCGCCGTACCGGGCGAACGCCGCGTCGTCCGGAAAGTCCTGCCCGGCCTCCGGATACGGGTAGAAGAAGTCGTCGAAGCGCACACCGTCGACGTCGTACCGCCGTACCGCCTCCAGCATCGAGTCCTCGACGAAGGTGCGCGCCTCGGGGATGCCCGGGTTGAAGTAGAGGCGGCTGCCGGGCCGGTCGGCGCTGGGATAGGTCACCACCCAGTCCGGATGCCGGCGCAGCGGGTGGCTCGGCGCGAGCTGGTCCAGCCGGGGGCCGGGGCCGCCCACCGTGGCCGGCTGCCCGCCCCGGTACGGGTTGAACCAGGCGTGGAACTCCAGGTTGCGGGCGTGCGCCTCGGCGACCATGAACTCCATCGGGTCCCAGCCCGGGTCGCGTCCGTCGCGCCGCCCGGTCAGCCACTCCGACCACGGCGCGTACGCCGACGGCCAGAGCGCGTCCCCGCTCGGCCGCACGTGCACGAAGACCGCGTTGTGGTTGCGCCGCACGGCCAGGTCCAGCCAGCCCCGGAACTCCGCCCGTACCGTCTCGGCCGGCAGCCCGCGCCGGCTCGGCCAGTCGATGTTGTTCACGGTCGTGATCCACATGCCGCGCAACTCGCGCGGCGCGCGGGCCGCCCGGCCGGCGCAGGTCGGGGTGCCGTGCGCCGGGCCGGTGCCGGGCGTCGCGGCGAAGGTGGGCACGCCGCCGCCCGGCGCCGCTGCGCCGCCGCCCTCGCCGAGGCCCCGCCCCCGCAGCGACCATGCGCCGGCCGCGACCGCCACGGCGAGCGCGGCGACCACCGCGACGAGCGCCTGGGTACGACGACGGCGGGCGAGGGAAACGGAGGGAGCGATGACGGGCATCGCTCCAGTCTGCCCAGTGCTGCTCGCCTGGGTGAACCGGCCAGCCACTTACTTGACGGTCGGACAAGGACGGCGGCTGCCGTGACGTCCAGCCGCCGGCGGTCCGGCGCGCCCCTGTGGCGCGGTGGACCAGGGCGATGTCGATGTCGCGGTTCTGCACAGCGCGCGACCCGTCGGGGCGGCCGGGTCGTGTCAGGGAGTTGCCGCTCCGCTCCCCAGCGCACGGGAGAGCCTGCGGACGGCCTCGTCCATGAGGTCGGGTGGCGAGGCCGCGTAGGTGAGGCGCAGGTGCGGTGCCGGGGGCTCGGCGGCGTACCACGGCCGCCCGGGGAAGACCACGACGCCCTCGCCGGCCGCGGCGGCGGCCAGCGCGACGTCGTCGGTGCCGTCCGGCAGGCGCGCCCACAGGTGCAGGCCGCCCCGCGGGACCGCCTGCGGGGCGAGTGGGGGCAGGTGCCGCCGCAGCGCGGCCAGCAGTGCCGCGCGCCGCGCCTGCAACGCGGCGCGCACGGTGCGGCGGTGTCGCGCCCACGCCGGGGAGGTGACGAACTCGATCGCGGCCTGTTGCAGGGGGCCGGCCACGAAGAAGTCGTCGAGCAGCCGGCCTGCCCGCAGGCGGGCACCGGCGGGGCCACGCGCGCCGATCGCCGCGACGCGGAGCCCGGGCGCTGCGGACTTGGTGAGGGAGCGCAGGTAGACGACATGTCCGTCGGGGTCGTCGGCGGCCAGTGGAGGCGCGGCTTCGCCGTCGATGGCGAGATCCCGGGCGTAGTCGTCCTCGATCAGGAACGCCCCTGCGTCGCGTACGGCGGCGGAGACCTCGGCCCGCCGATGGGCTGCCAGGGTCGCGCCGGTGGGGTTGGCGTACAGCGGCTGGCAGTAGAACAGCCGGGCGCGGGTGCGGGCGAAGGCCGCGGCCAGTTGGTCGGGCCGTACGCCGTCGGCGTCGGCGGGGACGGGCACCACCCGCAGTCCGGCGGCGCGGGCCGCGGCCAGCGCGCCCAGGTAGGTGGGCGACTCGACGAGCAGGGTGTCGCCGGGAGCGGCGAGCGCGCGGAGCGCGGAGGACAGCGCGGCCTGCCCGCCCGGGCAGATCACGACGTCGCCGGCGCTCAGCCCGCCTCCGGCCTCGCGGGCGAACCAGGCGCGCAGGTCCTCGCGGCCCTCGGCCGGGCCGCGTTGCCACGACGCGGGCTGCCGGGCGGCTCGGGCCAGCGCGGCACCGAGCGCGGCGGCCGGTTGGAGGTCCGGGTCCAGGTAGCCACCGGACAGCGGTATCGCGCCAGCGGGTGGTAACGCCAGTAACGCCTGCATGTCCTCCTCGCCGGGTAGGCGAGGGCCGAGCGCCACGGTCTGCCAGGACAGGTCCGACCCGGGCTGCCGCGGGGGCGCGGCGGCCACGAACGTGCCCCGCCCGGATCGCGCCTCGACCAGCCCCTGCGCGGCGAGCTGACGGATGGCCTCGGTGACCGTCACCGGGGACGCCTGGTGCCGCGCGGTCAGCTCGCGCACCGACGGCAGTCGGTCCCCCGGGTCCGCCCTGGCGACGAGCGCGCGCAGATCTTGGATGACACGCTCGGCTGCGTTACCGTTGCCCATGAAGGAGAAGAGTAGCGCTACTGCCAAGACCACGGTAACAGCGGATCGCACGGTCGGGCTCGCCCTCGGAGCGCTGGGCGTACTGGCCTTCAGCATGTCGCTGCCGATGACCCGCGTCGCCGTGCAGGAGCTCGACCCCTGGTTCGTCGCCTTCGGGCGGGCCGTCGGCGCGGCGCTGCTGGCGTGGGCGTACCTCAGGTTCACCGGCGCGTCGCGGCCCGGCCGGGGTCAGTGGTGGCGCCTGTCGATCGTCGCGCTCGGTGTCGTCGTCGGCTTTCCGTTGTTCACCTCGCTGGCCCTGACGACGCAGACCTCCGCGCACGGCGCGGTCGTCATCGCCGTGCTGCCGGCCATGACCGCGGTGTTCGCGGTGCTGCGCGCCGGAGAGCGTCCGCCGCCGCTGTTCTGGGTCGCGAGTATCGGTGGGCTGGTGGCGGTGCTGGCCTTCCTCGTGGCCAGCGGCACGGTGAGCGGCGCCCTGTCCCTCGCGGATCTGTACCTGCTCGCGGCGGTCGTGCTGTGCGGCCTGGGATACGCCGAGGGCGGCGCGCTCGCCCGCGAGCTGGGCGGCGCCCGCACGATCTGCTGGGCGTTGCTGCTGTCGCTGCCCGTCACCCTCCCCGTCACGGCCGTGGCCACCGCGGTCCACCCACCGCACCCCGGCACCGCCGCCTGGGCGGCGTTCGGCTACCTCACCACGGTCTCCATGTTCCTGGGCTTCTTCGCCTGGTACGCGGGCCTCGCCCGCGGGGGCATCGCGCAGGTCGGACAGATCCAGCTCGCCCAGCCCGTGCTCACCCTGGTCTGGTCGGCGCTGCTGGTCGACGAGGCCGTCACCCCGGCCTCGGTCGCGGCGGCGTTCGTGGTGCTCGCCTGCGTCGTCGTGACCCAGCGGTCCCGCGCCGGCACCCGATCTACCGTTCCCGCGCCGACGGGCGGGCCGGGCGGCTCCGGTGCGAGGCCCGTGGTGGCGTCGGCGGTTCGCCCATCGCCGGACCCGTCCTGACGCGCGCCGGCGCCACCCGGCACGCCCGGCAGGGCGGCGCGCGCGGGCTGGCCCGCGCGCGCCGTCGATGAAGGATTCCACCATCCGGAAAGCCCGGTCTCGCAAACCGTTTACACCGTCGTCGGCAGCGGGGTATGTTACGGCCATCCATCGAGTTCTGTCGATAGGAGTGGACGATGGCTGGTCGACAAACCTCGCGGCGTACGCACGGGCTGCTCAGCGCCATGCTCGCCGCGGCTCTGGTCCTGTCCGGCGAGTCATTCCTGCCGGCGTCGCCGGCGTCAGCCGCCCCGGACCGGGGCTCGGCGGCATCAGGCCGACTGGCTGCCGCGTTCGACACCGCCGCACGACGGTACGACGTTCCCCGCGATCTGCTCCTCGCCCTCGGCTACGCGGAGACGCGCCTCGACGGGCACGACGGCAGACCGAGCGCAGTGGGCGGGTACGGCCTCATGCACCTGGTCAGCAACCCGAGCCTGCGCACCCTGGACGAGGCGGCCCGGCTGACCCGGCTCCACCGGGACACTTTGCGCACCGACCCGACCGCGAACGTCGCCGGGGCCGCCGCCGTCCTGCGCTCCTACGCCGACCAGGCCGGCCTGACCGCCGTCGAACGCCAGGACGTCAACACGTGGTACGGCTCGGTCGCGCGCTACGGCGGGGCAAGCACCCCGGCGCTCGCCCGGCTCTACGCGGACGCCGTCTACGACCTGTTGGCGACGGGCTTCGAGACGGGACAGCCCGATGCGTTGACGGTTCCCGGCCGCCCGGTCGCGCCGCAGCGGGGCGTGCTCGCCCGGGCGACGGACGGGTTCGGAACCCTCAGCACCGACTACGGACCGGCCGCGTGGGCGCCGGCGAGCGCCAGCAACTACACCGTGGCCAGCCGGCCCGGCAGTCACCCCGTCAGGTACGTCGTCATCCACGTCACGCAGGGCAGCTACGCCGGATCGATCAGCTGGTTCCAGAACCCGGCCGCCCGGGCCAGCGCGCACTACACGTTCCGCTCGTCCGACGGGGCGGTCACCCAGTCCGTGCGCGAGAAGGACATCGCCTGGCACGCCGGCAACTGGACCTACAACACCCAGTCGATCGGCATCGAGCACGAGGGCTACGTCGACAACCCGGCCTGGTTCACGGACGCGATGTACCGGGCGTCCGCGGCCCTGACCCGCAACCTGGCCAACAAGTACGGCATCCCCAAGGACCGGGCGCACATCATCGGCCACAACGAGGTGCCGGGGGCCACCCACACCGACCCCGGCCCGCACTGGAACTGGACCTACTACATGGAGCTGGTGAACGGGAAGACCGGCATCGGCTCCGGCACCATCGGCACCGGAGGGGCCAACCTCAACGTCCGCTCCGGGCCCGGCGTCGGCTACGGCATCGTGGGATCCGTCGCCGACGGCACGACGGTCAGCATCTACTGCCAGGCCGTCGGCACGACCGTCACCGGCACCTACGGCACCACCAACGTCTGGAACCGGATCGGCACCAACAGGTACGTCTCGGACGCCTACGTCCTGACCGGCCACGACGGTTTCATCCCCAACGTGCCACGGTGCTGACTCCCTGCACGACCGCGCGCACGGCCCCCTCGCCGACCCGGACCAGTGGGAGGATCCGGAGAGCCGACGGACACGAGGGAGGGTGCCGTGCGCTACGTCGATGGCCCGACGGTGGAGTGCGACCTCCACCTGGCGGCCGATCCGGTCCGGGTGTGGCAGCTGGTCACGGACATCGAGCTGCCCCCGCGGTTCAGCACGGAGCTGCGCCGGGTGCAATGGCTGGACGGCAACCGGGCGCCGGCCCTCGGCGCCCGGTTCGAGGGGCACAACCACCATCCCGCGCTGGGCGAGTGGCGAACCATCTCGCACATCGTGCGGTTCGACGAGCCGCAGGTCTTCGGCTGGGTGGTGCTCGACCCGGACAACCGCTTCGGCGGCGGCCCCGCCGACCTACGACGCCCGGCCGCCGCCTGGCAGTTCCGACTCGCCCCCGAGGGTGACGGCTGCCGGCTGGCCCAGTCCGTACGGATCGGCCCCGGCCGCAGCGGGGTGAGCCTGGTCATCGACCGGGCCCCCGACCACGAGGAGCAGATCGTCGAACACCGGATGGCCGCCCTGCGGGACGCCATGACCGCCACCTTGCAGGGCATCCGGAGCCTCGCCGAGCAGCCGCACTGACCACGGCGGCGGTGGTCGCAGATGGACGGAACCACGGAGGGACGCCCGGGGGGGGTGGGCACAGGTCCCGCCCATCTGCGTAGGCCGGCACGCCCGGCCTCACCACAACAGCCCCCGGGCGCCGGAATCCGTTACATCGCAAGGGACCTGACGCGTGGGTCCGTCGGGACGTACGCCAACGCCGAGCGTCGCCACGTGGACATCAGCCGCACCAACCCGCCTTGTTGTTCCCCGCGTTGGAGTCCGTCGGCGGGTAGTAGATGTTGCCGATGACCCAGATGCACTTCCCAGCGGCCCAGGCGGTCACCGGTCCGGCGTAGTACCGGTAGGTGCCGTGGTCCCGGTCGTCCGCCGAGAGCAGCCGGCAGCTGCTGGTGCCGGACGAACAGACCCACAGCTCGACGGACATGACCTTGCTGACGCCCCAGGTGTTGGAACTCGACACGGTCCGGGCGCAGTTGTAGCCGCCGCTGTAGTAGACCTCGACGTACCCGTACCTCGTCGAGCCGTTGATGGGCACGTCGCCGTACAGGTCGAAGCCACCGACCTTGGAACCCGCACAGGTACCGGTCGCGGCCTGCGCCGCCGGGCTGGCGAGGAACGCGCTCCCGGTGGCGACGAGGACCAACGCGGCGAGCATCGCCAGGATTCGCGATCGTGAGATGGTCAAAGGGGTCTCCATTTCCTCCGTGCCACGCCGCGGCGAGCGGCGGGATCAGCCACCTGACAGCCCGCGGCGCCTCGGCGGGCGGCGGCTCGGCCGCGTACGTCGACGTCCGGAGCGGTGCAGGACCGGCACAGTCAACAGGTGTGGGCGCCCGCCAGCCAGTGATTCGAACTGGTTCGAATCACCGGGCCGCGACCCGGCGACCGACCGTGGCACGACGGATCCACGGTCGACGACACGAACCGGGCGCCAGTACTCCCGATGGCAGCGAAGGTGGCTCCGGTCTACGGCACCGGGTGACCCAGGTGCGAATTCCGGTCGGGGTGTGCACGGACCACGTCCATGACCTGCGCCGCCACGGCCGAGGGGCGGCGGTCGCGCAGATCCAGGACGTTGCCGGAGACGCTCACCCGGTTGGCCACGAGCAGCCGCATGATCGCCAGCAGGGCGTCGAACCGGCCGGTCAGATCGAACCGGCGACCGTCGGGCCCGATGACGACGGCGGGACTCACCCCGGCCGCGAGGGTGGTGCGCTCCCAGTCGATCTCGTACGACCGGCGGTCGGGGCCGACCCGCACCACGAGTTCCTTCGTGCGGTGCAGCACCGCGAGGTAGGTCATCGGCACCGTCAGTTTCTTGCCGAGGTCGATCGGGACGGCGCCGTCGGCGGGGAAGACGCGCAGGACGGTCTCCAGCACCGGGCCGGCGTACTGGAAGGTCGTCGTGCCCCGCAGTTCCAGGAACCGGCCACGGACGAGGTGCCCGCCGTGACGGGCCCACCGGCGGTCCACGCCGCCGAACGCCCCTTCCTCCCCGGGCAGTCGGTCGACCACCCACCTCGTCTGCCCGTCCGGCACCGGCTCGGGCGTCGGCCCCCCGCCGGCGGCCCGTTCGACCAGGCTCTGGAGCCGCGTCGCCACGGCGGGGTCGACGCGTCGCAGGTCGATCGTGTCGCCGTCCATGGTGATCCGGCCCGTGTCCCCGCTGCCGGTGATCCGCCACAGCTCCAGCAGGAGTTCCGGGCGCCCGGTCAGCTCGACGCGCCGGCCGTCGAGACCGAACAGCCTGCACGTCCTGACACCCGACAGCAGGGCGCTGCGCGGCCAGTCGATGCCGAGTTCCTCGGGGACGTCGGGGTGGACGACGGCGGCGAGGCGCCCCGCGGTGACGGCCGCCAGGCACAGGGACGGCACACGCCACGTGTGCGTCGACTCGAACGGCTCACCGCCGTCGGGGTGGACCCACAGCCGGAGCCGGATGCGCGGCTTTGGCTCGTCGGGGTCGAGGTCGCCGCCGTAGGACTGGTACGTCGCCTCCCAGTCGCCGCCGTACGACTCGAGCGTCGCCTCGCGCACCTCGGCCGTGGCCAACCGGCCGCCCTGGATCGGGATCCGGGCGCGGGGGGTCCACATGGCGAAGGTGTCGTCGTCCCACTGGTACGCCGTGGACACCCGGTCGCGGTCGGTGATGACCGGATGGTGCCTGCGAGTGAAGCGAAAGGCGCTGACGGGGATCGCGAGGGTGAACCCCAGACCGGCAAGGAGGAAGACCAGCGGGACGCCCCGTTCGCTCTCGCCGGCACCGGTGACGCCCAGGGCGCCGCAGATGAGCAGGATCGGCCCCGCCACCCCCAGGACGGTGAAGAGCACGAGGTTGCCGACGAACGTACGGGCGAAACTCTGCACTGCCCCTCCTCGACTGACCTCGGTCCTTCCGTCAGGACCATCAACGGGTTGGGAGCTTCTGGCGCGCAGCCTCGGCGAACTGTTCCGCAGCCGGCGCAGTCGCGTCAGGAACAGGCGCCTGGCCCTGCGCGAGGCCCGACCGGAGGTCGATGGCGGTGAACTCGGTCTCGAAGCTGTCCCCGCCGCTGCCGCTGAAGATAGCGGCGACGCTCACCACCAGGTACAGGGGCGCGAAGGACCAGCAGAAGGCCCGCCAGCCTCCCAGCCAGGCGCCGAAGCCTTCTCCGTTGGAGGTCCTGACGGATTGCATGCCGGAGGCGGCGTCCCCGAGGCTGCCGACCGAGCCCCAGACCATGCCGTACGCGAAGACCACCACGAACCAGATGGCGGCCATGACGGCGACATACACACCGGTGCTGGCGAACATGGCCGTGGACAGTTGGCCGAGCACAAGGTCCTGGTTGGCCGCGTTGACGGCGCCCATCAGGACCCCGGCCACCACCATCACCACGAGCGCGTCCAGGGTCCGGCCCCAGAAGTGCGGCCACCCGGCCTTGCGGACGTAGTAGGCCCCGGTGTCCGTGTGGCGGCGTACCGGCAGGCCATTCACGGCGTCGATCAGACCGGTCGTGGACGGTGGTGTGGAGCGGCTCATGATGCCCTTCTGATCGGTTCGGCTGCCGTCCCCTGGCGGCCTACGGGGTGAGCGAGTGACCGTCAGGAGAACGGGGCCAGGCCGCCGGACCCACAGACACGATCGGCCAGCCGTCTACGTCCTCCACACCGCAGCCCGCGCTGACGGTGTCAGACCTAGACGGTACAAGGTCGGCACCTGCCGATGGCCGGCCGACATCCGGGGCGCATGACCGACACAGTAGAGTGTGATGGCGTGACCTTGACCCCTGCCGCCGCCTCGTCTGCCAATGCTGAGGCGTTGCTCGCCGAGACCCGAAGGGTGACGGCGGCCGATCCGCTCGACGCCGCGTACCTCGAAGGGCTGTGCCGGGAGATCGACGGCCGGATCGTGCGCGGCGACGCGATGATCGGGATCCTGCCGGTCCAGGCGTACGAGGTGCTGGTCCGGGGCTACGCCGCCGCGGCGCTGGCCGGCCGGACCGACGTGTGGTTGCCCCTGGGGCAGCGGCTGCTCGACCCGCGGGCCGGACGGCCGCTGGCGTGGCCGTCGCCACACCCGTTCCCTGCGGGCGACGACGAGGCCCTGGACTCGGCCCTGCGCTGCTTCGTCGAGGCCGCCGGGCACGGCAGCCGCCAGGGCGCGTACCTGTTCGCCGCCGTCGGCCGGCAGGCCGTGGGCCGGGTCGGGCGGTATGCGTTGACGCTGCTGGAGCCGCTGCGGGCCGACGACCCGACCGGGGAGGCGACCTACTGGTCCGGCATCGTGCGCTACCTGATGGGCGACGGCGAGGCCGCGGTCGCGGACCATCAGCGGGCCGCTGCGGCCGGCAACGCCGACGCGATGTTCGAGCTGCACGTCCTGTACGGCACCGGGGACGCGGTGCCGCAGGACGACGTGGTGGCGCGGCAGTGGCTGATGCGCGCCGCCGAGCGGGACCACCCCCGGGCCCTGTACAACATCGCGGCGGCGTACGCCACCGGTCAGGGGTTCCCCCGGGACGAGGCCGTCGCCGCCGGCTGGTACGAGCGGGCGGCGAACGCCGGGAACCCACGGGCTGCGGCCACCCTCGGGGTGATGTGCCTGCTCGGCTCCGGCGTGCCCGCCGACCCGGCCCGCGCCGCCGGCTGGCTCGACCGGGCCGAGGAGCAGGGGTTCGACGTCGACGGCTGGCTTGACCAGCTCGGCGTGCGCCGGCCCTCCTGACCGGGGAAGCCCCGGGGTGCCGAGCCGGCACACGCCTCGTGCTCGTCCGATAGTCCACCCCCGTCAGGTGACGTCCCTGCGTAGGGGCAGGACGACAGCCAGTAGCGCGGCGGCGATCGCGTAGGCGATCAACAGCCCGGCGCCGGCTGGCGGGGACAGAAGCTGCGGTGCGGCTCCGGTCGTGTCATGCGCCACCTGGGTGAGCGCGGTGAAGTTGGTCAGCGCGGCGGTGGCGCCGCCGGGCAGGAACGGGTAAGCCGTATTCACCCCGGGCACGAAGAGCAGCAGGTTTTCGCCCATGTAGAGGTACGCGCCCAAGCCGGCCAACGCGATCACCTGGTTGCCGACCAGTGCGCCGATGCCCACGCCCAGTACCGTGTAGGCGGCCATCGCCACGACCAGGCGCAGCAGCAACCCGGCAACGACGTCGAGTGTGGCGTCGGTGGGGACGCCCCGGACAGCCAGACCGGCGTAGAGCGCCACGCCGGCCGTGATCGCCGTGATCAACCCATAGGCCACACCGGCAACGAGGTAGGCGAAGAGTTTCGCGGCCAGCACGCTCCAGCGTCGAGGTGCGAACAGAAACGTGGCCGAGATGGTCCGGTGCCGGTACTCGGAGGTGACCGCCGTCGCGCCGAACAGCGCAGGGACGATCACTCCGAGCCCGGCGAGGCCGAGTACCGCCCGGATGCCGGCCTCGGTGTCGATTCCGGGTAGTGGCGGATTGACGTTCTCCGGACCGATGACGGTGAGCAGGCCGACCAGACCGCCCCCGAGGACGACCGCGGCGACCACCGCCCAGATCCAGAGGCGGGTGGCGAACAGCCGGCGGAACTCGGCTCGGACGAGGTGGCTCATCTGGTGGTCCTCTTTTCCCCGGTCAACTGCAGAAATGCCTGCTCCAGGTCGGTGCGGCAGGGAGTCAGTCCATACACCCGCAGGCCCGCGTCCGCCGCGGTGTCTGCCACCCGTTCGGCGCTGAGGCCATGGACCCGGAGGATGCCGGGACCGGTGTTCTCGATCCGGGGCGGGCGACCGTCGGTCGTCCCGGCATCGGCCAGTCGCGCGGCGAGGAGGTCGGCGTCAGGAGACTGGACCACGACGGCGGGCACGGTCACCGCAGCGAGTTCGTCGAGGGTGCCTTCGGCCATCAGGCGCCCGCCGCTGATCACGACCACGCTGTCCACCATCTGTTCCACCTCGCTGAGCACGTGGCTGGAGACCAGGACGGTGCGCCCCTCGTCGGCGAGCTCGCGCAGGAACTGGCGTAGCCAGGCGATACCTCCGGGGTCGAGACCGTTGGTCGGCTCGTCCAGAAGCAGCACGGGAGCATTGCCGAGCAGGGCTGTGGCGAGGGCGAGTCGCTGGCGCATACCCGTGGAGAATGCGCCGGTCTTCCGGCTCGCGAACCCGGACATGTCCAGGGCCTCGATGACCTCGTCCGCGCGCCGTACCGGCAGCCCGGCCATGTCGCAGTAGATCCGCAGGTGGTCCCGGGCGCTGATTCCGGGATGACAGCTTGACGCATCCAGAGCCGCGCCGACGGTGCGAGCCGGCTGCGGCAGGTCGACGTACCGTCGGCCACCGATGAGCGCGTCGCCGGAGGTGGGCCGGATCAACCCCAGGATCATTCGCAGGGTGGTCGACTTGCCGGCGCCGTTCGGGCCGAGGAAGCCGGTCACCCGCCCGGGCTCCACGGTGAAGCTCAGGTCGGTGACCGCCGGGACGGCACCGAACCGCTTGGTGAGGTTGCGCACCTGCACCCTCACGCCGTCGAACGTCTTCGTGGTGCTGGTGGGCGGTTTGTCGTGGGCACCGGGTGCCAGCCTTCGGATCATGGACATGAGGCATCGCCATTCGAGGTGGGGTGAAAAAGGGACCGGCGGCCGCCGGAGTGGCCACCGGCCGGGAAGCGACGGACGGACCGGTCAGGGCGTCCGGGTGGCCTCTTCGACGAGCCGAACCGTGGCGCGGGGGTCGCTGACCTGGACGACGAGGCGGTTGTAGCGTTCGTCGGTCAGTTCGATGACGACGGCCTTGGCCGGGTCGCGGACGTCCCAGAACACCCGCTCACCGTCGAGGTGGAAGGTGCCCGCGACGATGACCCCGGGGAGGTGGGCTCCCGGCGCCCGCACCCCCTTCGCCTCCTTGACGATCCCCGGGTCGGCCGTCGCGCCCCTGACGTTGACCAGCGGAATCGTGAGCCGGCTCTTCAGTGCCCAGAGCTTGTCCAGGCCCTCGATCTCCACGACGAGAGCCTCGCCGTCGACGTAAACACGTGCCATGTCTCTAACTCCTCAGATCTCGTGCCGGCTGAATTGGTGGGCCACTGCCCCGCCGGCTTCGGTGGTTTGCGTGTCGGACGCGCCGGCCCTGGCCCGCAGGCGCAGGCCCAGCACTGTGGCGGTCAGCGCGGTGGTCAGTGCCGCGACGCGAGCGGCTTTTTCGGCGCCGGGCTGTTCGGCGATCAGGACGTGACCGAGGGCCTCATCGAGCTCCCCCAGGCACCCGTTGACCATTTCGGCGATCTCGGGATCGACCGGCGCACGCTCGACTGCGGCCCTCAGGAGCAGGTCGAAGCCGGGTTCCGCCGCGTCGGCGGCAAGTACGCGTCGCATCGCCTCGGCGATGTCGCCGGCCGCCGCGACGGCCGCGACGAGGGGTCGTACCTGGTGCTCCACGTGCCAGCGCAGCGCCCTCGTGTAGAGCCCACCCTTGCTGCCAAAGGTCTTGTACAGGCTGTTGCGATGGACGCCGAGGCTGGCCACCAGGTCGTCGACGGACGTGCCGTCGTACCCCCGCTCGGCGAACACACCTATCGCCGCCTGGACGGCCTGATCCTCGTCGAACCCGCGTGGTCTCCCCATGGCAGTGACAGTAGCGGGTTTAGGAACGACCAGTCAAGAACGATCGTTCCTAAATTCCGGCCGAGCGCGACGACGGCAGCCCGAGGAGGCCCCGTTCAGTCCCTACCGCCGAGCCCTGGCGCGACGCCGACTGTCGGCCCTGCTGCGGCCGAACGCGTCGGCGTACCCCCAACGGCCCGGGATGTCGAGCAGTTCGATCCGGCCGATCGCGGCCGGCAGGGCGGGATCGACCGCGAGGTGGTCCTCGTGCGGGTCGAGGCCGAGCATCGTACGGAGGAACAGGAGGGTCGCTCCGGCCGACCAGCCCTGCGGGCTGCAGGCGGTGGGGTACTCGACGGGGTACTTGGTCAGGGACCGCTCGTAGCCGGCGAACGCCTCGGGCAACCGCCCGCCGAAGTACTGCGACGCGTCGATGACGGCCTCGGCGATCCGGCCGGCCTCCTGCCGGAAGCCGTAGCGCCACAGGCCCCAGGCGATGATCGAATTGTCGAACGGCCAGACCGTGCCGACGTGGTAGCCGACCGGGTTGTACCGCGCCGCGCCGTCGGCCAGGGTGCGGACGCCCCACCCGGAGAACATGCTCGGCCCGAGCAGGTGCCGGGCGACCGGCTGGGCCCGGTCCTGGTCGACGATGCCACTCCAGAGCAGGTGACCCATGTTGGACGACATGGCGTCGACCGGCTTGCCGTCGGTGTCGAGGGCAAGCGCGTAGTACTCCCCCTCTTCGATCCAGAAGTCGCGGTTGAAGCGCCGCTTGAGGTCGGCCGCCTCGTCTTCGAGACGGTCGGCGTAGGCGGGGTCGTTCCAGAAGTGGCGGGCCAGGCGGGCGCCGCGCAGCTTCGCGTCGTAGGCGTATCCCTGCAGCTCACAGGTCGCGCGTGGCAGTCCGGGCAGCCGGCCGTCCCGGTAGGAGACCGCATCCCAGGAGTCCTTCCAGCACTGGTTTTCCAGGCCGTTCACGGTGTTCCGCCGCTGGTACGAGATGTAACCGTTGCCCAGGATGTCGCCGTACTCGTCGATCCAGTGCAGCGCCGCGCGGGCTTCGAGCTCCAACTGTCGCACCAGGTCGGCGTCCCCGCTCCACCGCTCGTACTCGTCGAGCAGGATCACGTACAGCGGGGTGGAGTCCGCTGACCCGTAGTAGGGGCTGTGCGGTTGCTCCTCGAACGCCGCCGACTCGCCGTAGCGGAACTCGTGCGCGATCTTCCCGGGTTCCTCGTCGCGAAAGTCGTCCAGCTTGCTGCCCTGCTGGAAGGCGAGGTCGCGGAGCACCGTCGAGGCGAGTTCCGGCACGAACGGCAGCGTCTGCAGACTGATGAAGATGCTGTCCCGGCCGAAGATGGTCATGAACCAGGGCAGCCCCGCGGCCGGCAACCGCCGGGGGAAGGCCAGCGGTGAGTACCGCATCGCGGCCAGGTCGGTGAGGCTGCGCTCGTACGCCGTCTGCAGGGACCGGTGGTCGCACACCAACTGTGGTGTCTGGACGAGGAAGTCGTCGAGGTCCTGCCGCAGCTGCGGCTTCGCCCGCCCTCGGTGGGCGTCCAGGCTGGCCCGGATGTCGAGGCCCCGCGCGCCGCGCACGATCGGGTAGACGTGCAGTTCGGTGCTCCACCTGCCGCGCGGCGCGATCCGGATGTCGAACGTCATCCCCTTCTCGTCGACCCGCGCCGGCGCCGTGCTCGAAATGATCGTCTCACGCAGGAAGGTGCCCCGTTCGTAGCGGAACCGCAGATGGCCGTCCTCGACGCTCGTCACAGCCTTGCCGGTCTTGCCTCGTACGTCCTTGATCTCGAACAGGTCGGCGAAGTCGGTGGCCATCTCCACCCGCAGCGTGAGGTGGCGTTCCTCGGTGTCGTGGTTGAGTACCGTCAACTGTTCGCTGAACTCGCGGCAGATCTGCTGCTGCCGGATGACCGAGACCTTCGCGTCGACGTAGTGGGTCGGCTCGCCGGGCACGAGGAAGTAGCGTGTCTCGAAATACTGCAGGTCGTCCCGGGACAGGGCGTTGAGCGGTTCGCCGTCGACGGTCAGCACCCAGGTCGACAGGAACCGGGTGTCGAACGAGAAGAGCCCGGTGGGAAAGACCGGCGACGGGTGGAGGTTGCCACGTTCGTCGCTGACGACGAACGTGTTGCCGTCCAGGATGCTGACGCCTCGCTCGCTCATGATCGCTGTCCTCCTGCACGGGCGAAGTCGCGCGGGTGGTGGGCGTCCTCGGGGCCGGGCAGCAGCCGCTCGAACGACGACAGGAGCGCCAGGTCGCCCTCGACGGTGATCTCGTTGCGCATCAGCGCCGCGTAGAGCTGTGCCTGCCCCCGGACCAGCCGGTCGAAGAGCGTCTGGTGGCCGCGGATCACCAGGTCCGGCTGCCGATCCTGGCGCGACACCTGCGTCGTGCCGTCGCGCAACGTGACAAACCAGACTTCCGTCCCCGCGTCGCGTTCGACGTCCAGCCGGATGATGCCCCGGGCCTTCATCGTGATCGGCGTGGCCGGGCGCCGGCCTAGCCGACCGAGGAAGTCGGCGGTCGGGTCCGTCATCGGAACCTCCTTCCGGCATCCGGGCGAGCCGCACCGTTCGTACAGCCTGGAACACCGGCAGGTGAGCAGTCGTCACCCGAAACGGGTGAACGTCGTCGGCGCCGGCAGAGCCCGGCCGAGGCGGCGCGGCGGGGCCCCCCCCCCCGGGGGGGGGGGGGGGGGGGGCCCCCCCCCCCGGGGCGGGGGGGGGCCCCCGGGGGCCCCCCCCCCCGACCCCC